>NZ_JAYMVV010000005.1:0-1067381 GCF_048056635.1 Phaeobacter sp. JH20_08
AACACCGAAGTAAAATAGCGCCCCAGCGCCTACAGCTATCATACCAGTCATGAAACGAGGCGCGCCAAACCAAAGCGGTACACTTCAGCGCGGAAATCCCCGCCGCAAGCCCGCTTGACCGCAACGGCGGGCGCGATCCGAAGAAAGGGCGACCTTGATACTGCAAGCGCTCGTTCAGCCCTAACAGGTCCTTAGCATTTGCGATCTTTTGCACCGGAGGCCGCGTCGCGGTCCTGCTCTTCCACTAGGATTCAGGCTATTGTCGCTGGGGACTTTTAGAAACGGACGCGACTTAACTCAAATTTATTTCTTATGGGCGTATCTTCGGGATCGTGAGCGCAGTTCGTTGCGCGTGCTTTGCTGGAGAACCGGTCACATGCAGTTTCGCTCTTTCAATGCTCCTGATCCAGATACAGACGATCGTCCTCTGGTGACGGTTTTCTGCGCCGTCTGGCATAAGCAGCCGAACAAGCACGAGTTATTGCGATCTCATTGGGAGAATCTGAAGGCACAGTCGATCCCGGTTGAGCCTTGCTACATCTTTGACAATGGTGATGTTGCCCCCGAGTGGCTGGACGCGCCCTGGCACAGTTTTGACGAGCCGCTCACAATCTACGAGGCCTGGTCCGCAGCAACTGCACTGGCACGTACCAAATATATCATGAACCTTAATATGGATGATCGCCTGGCCACCAATGCCGTTCAGGCGATGGTCGCCGCAGCGATTGCGACCAAATCCGCATTGGTTGGTGGTGAATGGCTCGTCAGCTTTGATGAAAGTCACCTCGACCAAAAGTTTGCTGTCGAAGACCTCTGGGATACCTGCTTCGCTGCCGATTGGCCGCCGAAGAAACAATCAAATCTGCGGCTTGGCAGCGGAACGGCTGAGCGGGGAACATATGGACCTGCCACACTGTGGAGCCTGGAGCAGGTCGGCCCGTGGTATCCGAGCTACTTCGGCAACCAGACACCGATCAAATCGATTGGCGATGCCATCTTCTGGCAGGTCCTTGCCAAGAATAATCGCAAGTTCACGCGGATCCCGATGGTGGTCGGCCGGTACTATTCTGACGAGACATCCCAGGCCGAATTCCGCCCGCACCAGGACAATGAGTATCTGCGTGATCACGGGATCAGTCGCGCTTCCTTTGCCGATTTCATCACCTCGGGAGATTTTTCCAAATGGCCCGGCCTTGCTCCCGCGGCTGGTGTCCCAGACCCTGTCGCGCTGAATAAAATCGAACGAGCCAGTGCGGAGCTGGCCGCGAAATTTCGTTCAATGGGGTTGAGAGCGCATGGCGCGGCCCAAAGCATCTCGATGCAGTGACCATGTCGCAACGTATCTTCATAACCGGCAGCGGCGGTATCGTTGGCCGCCACGCCATGGCTGCTCTGGCAGAGCTTGCGCCTGATGCGGTTGTGATCAGAAACACCGCAGATCTGACAAAACCCGATGAGATTGCCCAGGTTATCAACACGGCGGGCCCGCTTGATCTGGTCATCCACCTTGCTGCCATGGTGCCGGTCAAGGCGGTGCAGGGTGATCCCGGCGGCGCCTTTGCTGTGAACGTAGGCGGCACGATCAACCTTCTGGCTGCGCTTGGCAATACTCATGCCCGGATGCTTCTGTGTTCCTCCAGCCATGTCTATGCGAGCAAAGAGACGCCAATTTTCGAAACCGATACCATCGAACCGGTTTCACTTTATGGTCAGACCAAGCGGATGGCAGAGCTGGCTGCGCAACAGATTTGCGCCGCGACGGGTCGCTCGCTCTGCATCGCCAGATTGTTTTCGATCCACGACCCTGAACAATCTGGAAGCTATCTGCGCCCGACGCTTGTCACTCGGTTGAAGACCGCCGTGCCGGAGGCGCCGTTTGACCTCTACGGTGCCGACAGTCGGCGGGATTTTCTGCCCGCCGCACAGGCGGCCCGCCTTATTGTCGAACTCGCTCTTTCGGATGCCGAGGGGCCGGTCAACGTCGGCTCCGGGTGTGCGATGACGGTTGCAGATTTTGCCCAATCCCTTGCTCCTTTCCCTTTGAACATACGGCCCCTGGGCCAGAACGACACGCTAGAGGCCGATGTCACGCGCCTGCGTGCGATCCTTGGAGAACGCCATGACTAAGAGAGTTTCCATTGTAGTTCCCACATTTAACCGTGCGGATATGCTGCCCAAAGCAATCGACAGTGCGCTTGATCAGACTGTCGCCTGCGAAGTGATCGTCGTAGATCACGGGTCGACCGATCATACGCCGCAGGTTGCCGCGGAATATGGTGATAAGATCATCTACGTCCGGCGGGAAAAGGACTTCGGCCCGCATTTTTGCTGGCTTGAGGGCGTCCTGCATGCATCTGGCGAATTTGTCCACCTGCAGTATGACGATGACTGGATTGCTCCGACCTTCATTGAAAAATGCCTGACTGTCCTCAGCGATGATGTCGGCTTTGCCTTCACCGGGGCTGAGGTTGTCGACAATAAAACCGGCAAGCAGATGATGACGCAGTTCTTGGGATGGCTGCCGGATACGGGTATTTTTGAGAACCGCCTGGCGGAGGAAAACATCGTCGGATCCCTGATCTCCCCCGGCGCGGCTCTGTTTCGGCGCCAGGTATTGATCGATGCGCTCTACCAGGGGCGGTTACCGCTGCAAAACAGCGAATACCACGGGGTTGGGCCAGATATCTTCGCCTCGCTGCTATCGATGCTGCGATATCCGAAGGTTGGCTTTGTGAAGGAACCTCTTGCCAGTTTCCGGGCTCATGATGGCTCGATCACCATCGACGCGCTGAAAGATCAGAAGAAGGCCGCCAACATCACCGCCGCTTACAACGAGGTGCGACATTACTACGTCGAGTTAAAGGCGATGCAGGCTGTTAGAGGGGCGCAAGCATGAAGAATTTTCAGCCACCGCGGCCGATCACCCTGGCCCAGGACACCATCTCGCGGCGGGAACTCCAGCAGACCGCCGATTGGATGATGGCGGGGAATCGCCTGACAAAGGCGGAAGAAACAACCGCCTTCGAAGCCGAGTTCGCGGCATGGATGGGCTGCAAACATGCGGTATTTGTGAACTCGGGCTCGTCTGCAAACCTGCTGATGATATATGCCGCGCGCGAAGCCGGACGGTTGCGGAACAACAAGGTGATCGCGCCCGCCGTCAGCTGGGTGACCACGGTGTCCCCACTTATCCAGTTCGGTTTTGATGTGCGGCTTTGCGACTGCGATCCGACCAATCTCGGGCTGGATCTGGATCATCTCGAACGGCTCTGCAAGGAGGAGGCTCCGGCCCTGCTGATCCTTGTGCATGTGCTTGGTCACGCCAACCATATGGCGGCGATCCGGGACATCTGCGAACGGTATGATGTCCTCTTGCTGGAGGACAGCTGCGAAGCCCTGGGATCGGTCAGCGACGGGCGAAAACTCGGCTGTCATGGGACTGCGGGCAGTTTCTCATTCTATTACGGGCATCATATCTCGACGATCGAAGGGGGGATGGTTGTCACCGATGACAGTGAGCTCCATCAGGTCATGCTGTCGCTGCGGTCTCATGGCTGGAGCCGGGATCTCAACCCGACATTGCGCGATCAGCTGCAGCAAGACCACAATATCGACGATTTCCGCAACCTTTACACCTTCTACTACGCCGGGTTTAACCTGCGCTCGACGGATCTGCAGGCCTTCATCGGGCGTCAGCAAATTCTGAAACTCGATGATATCTGTCGGCTTCGCGAACGCAATTTTGACATCTACGCCGCGCAGTTGCGGGGTTTTTATCGTCAGGACAGCGAGACTGAGCTGTTATCCTCCTTCGCCTATGGCACCTTGGTGGAGAACAGGATGGAGGTATTCGAGCACCTCAGGGACCAGGATATCGAGTGTCGACCGCTCATCTGCGGAAATATCGCGCGCCATCCGTTCTGGATCCGGCATTACGGGCATCAGGTGCTGCCAAACGCAGATCTGATTCACGACTATGGGATTTACCTGCCCAACCACCATAATTTGTCGACGGCGGATGTGACCTGCGTCACCGACGCGTTCAAGGCGGTTGCGCGTCCCAAGAGCATTCATGACCGCGCAGCCTGAGCTGCGGCCGATGGCGATTTCCAGAAACAACGGACAGCAAAATGCCAAGTGTTAAAAAAGCCCTCATCACCGGTGTGACGGGTCAGGATGGGTCCTACCTTGCGGAGTTTCTTCTGGAGAAGGGCTATGAGGTGCATGGGCTGAAGCGGCGGGCGTCGTCGTTCAACACCAGCCGGGTGGATCACATCTATCAGGATCCGCATGTGGATCATGCCCGCTTCAAGCTGCATTACGGCGATCTCACCGATACCTCCAACCTGACGCGGCTGCTGAGCGAGATCGAACCGGATGAGGTCTATAACCTCGGCGCGCAGTCTCATGTCGCCGTCAGTTTCGAGGCGCCGGAATATACCGCCGATGTGGACGGCATCGGCACCCTGCGCCTGCTGGAAGCGATCCGTTTCCTGGGGCTGGAGAAAAAGACCCGCTTCTATCAGGCCTCAACATCCGAGCTTTACGGCCTGGTGCAGGAAACTCCGCAGCGCGAGACCACGCCGTTTTATCCGCGCAGCCCTTATGCGGTGGCCAAGCTTTATTCCTACTGGATCACGGTCAATTACCGCGAGGCCTATGGCATCTATGCCTGCAATGGCATCCTGTTCAACCACGAGAGCCCGCGCCGGGGCGAGACCTTTGTGACGCGCAAGATCACCCGCGGCCTCGCCAATATCGCGCAAGGCCTCGAGGAGTGTCTCTATATGGGCAATATCGACAGTTTGCGCGACTGGGGCCATGCCAGGGATTACGTGCGGATGCAGTGGATGATGCTGCAGCAGGAGGCGCCCGAGGATTTCGTCATCGCCACCGGCAAGCAATATTCGGTGCGCCAGTTCATCACCTGGTCGGCGCAGGAGCTGGGGCTGACGCTGGCGTTTTCGGGCGAAGGCGAAGCGGAAATTGCCACCGTGACCGCGATTGAGGGCGATATGGCCCCGGCGCTGAAGGTGGGCGATGTGGTGCTGCGCATCGATCCGCGCTATTTCCGCCCCGCCGAGGTGGAGACGCTGCTGGGCGATCCGGGTAAGGCAAAGCAGAAACTGGGCTGGGAGCCGGAGATCACCACTGAGGAGATGTGCGCCGAAATGGTGCGCGAAGACCTCAAAACCGCCCGCCGCCACGCCCTGCTGAAAGAACACGGCATGGACCTGCCGGTCAGCACCGAGGGCTGAGGATATGGTGGCGCGCGTTCAAGAGGCTGGGCGACCCGGCCGAAGATGTGATCGTCGACAGATGCTCTGGCAATAGAAACAAGTTATCGGCCACCCCTCCACGACGGGGAGGTGGCCGGGATACAGCGTCAGCCAGCGTTTGACACAAGCTCGAATGTGGCATTGTCGTTCAGCACCTGGATGCCCTGGGCGACGCCGACGCCGTTGCTGCCGAACGTCGTTGCGCCCTCCGTGTTGAGCGACAGATAATAGCCAGCAAATGTCGAGCATTCGAAGGCGAAATAATTGGCGCCGACGACACGCAGTATCCAGCGCTCGAGCCCGCCGCAACCGAACTGGCAGTTGATCGGTTTGATCTCTCCCGGCGATGGGGTGCCGATGCGCACGTAGCAATTGTTCCATGCCGCTGAGAGCAGGCCGACTGTACCGTCGTCCTGCGGTGTCAGAATAAACTGCTCCCATGAACTTGCGCCGATTTGCGCGTTGACCGTTCCGGCGCCTTCAGGGGCGGGCGCGTCGACACCGCTGCCATCCATGCGAAGATAGGCGTCGTCATAGGCCGCGCATTTGAGAGCATAGGTCAGCTTCTGCGTCGCTGATGCGGTAGCGTTCTCTTCCAGTAAACCGAGATTCATAGCAAGTACTCCTCCGTTTCAGGGAGGTTTGAATAGCATGAAATACAATCAAAGGTTGAGTTAAATCGCCATCATCCCAGCGCGATGGTAGAGTGAATTGCGGCCTGGTGGCTAGGAGCGTTTGATGATCGCAAACAGTGGTCCAGCGCTCGGCCACAGGGGTGTGGGTCACGCACTGGGTTTCTGCGCCGCGGCAATATCGACCGGGATCGGCGCGTTGACCGTCAGGGTTCGGTAGGGGAAGGGAATCTCGATACCCGCATCGTCCAGGGCGGATTTCACTGCACCGACAACCTGATCCCGGCTGGCGCGGATATCCACCGGTTCGGACCCGGTCCACCAGGTGATTTCGAAGTCGATGGAGGACGCGCCAAAGCTCTTGGCAAAGACCTGAATGTCGCGCACGTCATTGCGCACCAAATCGACGCCTCTGACCGCTTTTGAGATGACATCACGAGCGGTATCGACGTCTTCGCCATAGGCGACGCCGCAGATCAGCGTGGCGCGCCGCAGCTCGCGGTTGGTGCGCACGGTGACGGCGTTGTGGAACAGCTGCGCGTTGGGAACGACAACCAGCTGGCCGTCTGTCTGACGGATCCGGGTGTCGCGCACGGTGATCGCCTCGATCTTGCCCTCGGCACCCTCGCATTCGATGAAGTCGCCGATTTGAAAGGGTTCTCGCAGGAGGAGCAGAATACCAGCCAGGAAGTTTTCAAAGGTATCCTTGAAGGCAAAGCCAATCGCCACCGACCCAAGGCCAAGGGTGGTCAGCGCCTTGCCCGGCGTGATCGTGGGGAAAACAACGGTGACTGCGATCAGGCTGCCGATAAGCCATAGCAGGACGCTGGCGAGGAGCTGTAACACGTCGCAGAGATTGCGTCGCAGTTTCAGCTGGCTGCTGAGCCGCCGGATGATCGTTTTTGCCGCCCAGACCAGCGCAGCTGTCAGCACCAGAACGATGATGGCAACGGCCAGACGCGGTAGCGCATCGATGGCGCCTTCCAGCCACCTCGTCAATTGGTCCATCAGTGTGGCGCTGATCTCGGCAGTCATCGGCGTATCCCGTTACAGGTCTCTGGGCTAACGCTCCGGCGTGAAAAAGGTTCCGCGCGGCGGAACCGACTGGGACGCTTGGGCGTTGAACTGGATACGGAAAACAGGAGTTGCAGATGATCGAGGCCAAGACGTCCGGCGAAGACCTCATCCAGGAAGAGTCCGAGAATGAGGCCGTCGAAGAGGCAACAGGCCTGTCTCCAAGGCTGATCTTTGAAACCATTCGTCGCAACGGTGAGGAAGAATTGGAGCGACCCGTGCGGGCGCTGTGGTGGTCTGGCATCGCTGCCGGGCTATTGATCAGCTTCTCGGTGTTGGGCAAGGCCGTTTTCAAGACCCATCTGCCAGATGCCAGCTGGTCCCCGCTTGTTGAGAACCTTGGATATTCACTAGGCTTTCTGATGGTCATTCTTGGCCGAATGCAGCTGTTCACCGAAAACACCATTACCACCGTGGTGCCGGTCATGTTGCGCGGGGACAAGGCCAGCCTGCTGCGCACCGCGCGGCTTTGGTCGGTGGTGCTGGCTGCGAATGTCGTCGGGGCCTTCCTGATTGCGTCGTTCTTTGCCCTGACCCCAGTGCTGGACCCGGCCCTGCGCGCCTCCATGGTGGAAATCAGCGAACACGCCACCGGAATGCCTCCGTTTATCGGCATGATCAGCGGTATCCCGTCGGGGATCCTGATTGCGGCAATTGTCTGGATGCTGCCCTCTGCGCAGCATAGCGAAATCCCCCTGATCGTCATCTTCACCTGGCTGATTGCCGCCGGGGACTTCACCCATATCGTCGCGGGTTCGGTTGAGATGGCGTTTCTGATGGTGCAGGGGATGCTGCCTCTGGGGCAGGCTGTCTTTGGTTTTTTCCTGCCGGTCTTGGTGGGCAATATCATCGGCGGGACAGCGGTTTTCACCGTGTTGACCTACGCGCAGATCAAGCCTGAGATTGACGAGAAATAGGCGTCTGTTTCAGACCCGGTACGCGCCAGTCAGGCGTAGGACCGGCCAAGTCTCGGAACCTTTTCCTGTCAAAAACGTTGTGTTTGCAGAACCATAACGGATAGAGACGAGGATGATCGATGATGAATTGGCCACTGGTTTTTTCTCTGGTTGCAGCTGCTTCGGCAGTACTGGCATTTGGTGGTGTCGCGGCAGGGGCGGCATTTGCTGCCAACGTGGTATTCCTGATTTCAATGTTCTTGCTGGGGCTTTCGCTCATCGATCGGACGCTATGCGACTGACCGGACGACGCCTCCGATAAGAGCAGACAAAAAAAGACGCGACCCAGAGCGGATCGCGTCTTTTTTTGTCCGCGGTATCTTACGGGCCGACCGTCTCTTCTGCAAAACTGGGGTGAATGCCGACGACTGCGTCAAGATCGTCTGCGGTGGCTCCGCTTGCGATCAACGCGGCGAAGGGGGCGATCAGCTCCGGTGCTGCGTGATCGACCAGCGCCACGCCGCTCAGCAGGGGGCCGTTGAACGATCTGTCAAAGAACGAGTTGGCAGCCGTGCCGTCGTCCAGCACATCGCTGGACAGGCCAGACACCTGTTCACCGCCGGTGTTTGTCTGATCCATCCGGCCGACCTGCGCGACCGGCGGGATGGTATAGGCCGACTGCGGCACCAGATTGAGATCTACCTGTGCGGCGCCGTCGCCAAAGTGTTGGGTCGCAAAACAAGCGCCGTCTCGCGTCGCCACAGGGGTAAGCGGCAGACGGTCGGCAGCGTCGCCGACCGCGTAGATGCCGGGAATGGATGTTTGGAAATGCTCATCAATGGCCAGCGCGCCGGATTTCGCATGGACGATGCCCTGCACCCCTGGCCCAAGGGTGTCGGTGTTTGGTACTCTCCCAATGGCGGCTATCACCTGATCCGCATATTGGATGCTGCCATCGTCGAAGCTGACTTTGAACATTGTCCCGTTGAAGTCGATCTGCTTCGGCTTGCGGCCAAAGCCGATGGTGACGCCCTGTTTCTGAAGACCGGCCTGCACGCAGGCGATCGCCGGTGCGTGAAATTGATCAAGCAGTCTGTCGCCATCGGTCATCAGCTGCACCTCGCTGCCAAAAGCCGCGAAGATACTGGCGAACTCACATCCGATATAGCCGCCGCCGATAATCAGCAGCCGCCCCGGTAAATCACTCCACCCAAAGACATCATCACTTGTGGCGGCCAGATCACCGCCCGGAATATCCAACGCGCGCGGGCGCGCCCCGGTCGCAAGCAACAGTTTTCCGGGCTGGAAAACCTCACCACCGGCGTGAATCTGGCCCGCTTCGCCAATCTCGGCAGTGGCGCGCAGCAGGCGCACACCGGCCTGTTGCAATTGATCCTCGAAGTGGTGGTTGAGGTGGTCAATCTTGGCATCGGAGCGACGGCGCAGCGCGGCGAAATCAAAGTCGGGCAAGGCCGTCAGGCCAACCTTGGCCATATCACGGTGGCTCTGGCGATGGGCCGCGGCTTTCCACATCAGCTTCTTCGGGGTGCAGCCGCGGTTGACGCAGGTTCCGCCCAGCTCAGCCTGTTCGATCATCACGACCGAGGCCCCCAGCCGCGCTGCCGCCTTGGCGGCCGCCAGCCCGCCGGAACCGCCTCCTATGACCACCAGATCGTGGGAAGCAGCCGGGTGATGGGTGAAGTGGCTCATGGTTGTCTCCAATTGGATTGCGTCAAAACCTCAACTCGCGGGCAAAGGCTAAGTTCCAAGAAACAAAACGCCATCTTGCTGCGTTGAGTTGGCAACGCGGGAGACAGCCTCATGCCAAAACAGTCAGATCACAGCTCAACCTCCAAGTCGGGGACGACCACCACCACCGACCAGTCGAAAACAGCCCCCAACCTCGACCGCAGCGGTCCACCGAGTGACCCCGGACGGGACCGGAGCGGGCAGACACAGGATGGATCGCTTGCGCAACTGGCGTCGTTTGCGAAACTGCTCTGGCGGGCCTGGGGCCGGATGGGACAGGCCAACGGCGGGCTGCTCGCCGCCGGAGTCGCCTTTTACGGCCTCCTGTCGGTTTTTCCAGGCATTACGGCAGCGGTTGCTCTGTTTGGTCTGATTGCGGATCCAACCCTGATCACTGCACAGGCTGCTTGGCTGACCGGGCTGTTGCCACCGTCGGCTGCGGATCTGGTCAATCAGCAATTGGTGCAGGTAGCGGGCGCGCGCCCAGAGTCGCTGGGCTGGGCCGCCGCAATCTCCGCTGCTCTGGCGCTTTGGTCCGCATCGCGTGGCACCGACAGTATGATCCAGGGGCTGAACGTGATTTTTGGCACCCGGGAGGGGCGCAGTTTCATCGTTCTGAAGGCGATGACTGTCGGCATTACTTTCACGGCCATTATTGGCGGATGTGTCCTGCTGCTGGTCGTTGCAGCGATACCCGCCGCGGCTGCGCTCCTGGGCGAGTCAGCGTTGTTGTCGATGGTGACCCAACTCCTGCGCTGGCCCCTGATGTTCGCAGTCGGCATCGCTGGAATTTCGGCGCTCTATCGATTTGGACCGGACCGGTCGGGGGATGGCTGGCAGCTGTTCACGCCCGGCGCGATACTGAGCTGTACGCTTTGGGTCGTCGGCAGCATCGGGTTCAGCCTCTATGTGCAAGCTTTCGGCAGCTACAACGAGACCTTTGGCGCCCTCTCGGGGGTGATCGTTCTGCTGACCTGGATGTGGTTGTCTGCTTTTGTGATCCTGTTCGGGGCCGGGCTTGATGCCGAGCGCCGCGCTGTGGTGGAAACCGGCCATTCTGTACCGGGTGACGCGCCACGTGCAGACAAGCTGACAGCGGATCGCATGTCAGCTCCCCACGCCGCCTAACGGAGCGATGGGATCGGGGGAGGCGACAGGGAGATGACGCGGGCCAGTTGGGGTGTTAGCCTTCGGCATCCTCCTGCACTTCGCTCAACCGTGAGCCAAGTGCCGCTCCCAGCCCGCTAAGCAGGGCGAGGAGCGCCAGAACCGGTGCTGCGCCAACAGCATCCGCCAGCAGCCCAAAGCCCCCACCCAGCAGCAACAGCACGCCAATCATCGTGTTGGAAAGTGCGGTATAGACCGATGTGTGACCATCCGTATCCATATCGGTCAGATGTGTTTTTCGACCGGCGCGCGCGCCTTGATAGGCGATCTGGGCGACAAAGACGAAGCAGGCCACCAAGGCACTGGCAACAACGCCCTCACCCCAGCCGAACGCCGCCGCCGCCGCTAGCGTCACAGCGCTCAGCGCACCCGACACCATCAGGGTTTGGCGGCTTGATCGGTCCGATAGCTTGCCCCAGATGTAGGAGGAGACAATCGCAGCAATGGAGGAGGCCAGCACCAGCAGCCCGAGATTGCCAAAGCCGCTTTCGGCGTCGCGTCCACCAAGCATCACCAGAAACGGCGGCGCCAAGGCGGTTGAGATCAGCAGCGCCCGGGTGCCGATGTAACGCCGCAACTCGCTGTCCTGCCGCAACGGGCGCAACAGCTCCTGCGGGCTGAATCCTTCTTCGGACTGAGGCTCGGCTTCTGGCTCGTTCAATCGTGCAAAGACGGCAGCGGCACCGAGCCAAAGCAGGCCTGATACGGCAACAACCAGCGAGATGGCCATCGGGCTGCGGGGCAATAGCCCGGTGCTGAGCAAAATCGCAAACAGAAACACACCGCTGGCGGCGACGGTTCCCGCCGTTCCCGAGACGGACCCCCGTTTGCCCTTGTCCACGGTTCGAGCCAGGATGTCCTTGTAGCTGGCGCTACACGCCGACCGCGCTAGGGCCAGCATGGCAAGGCAGCCCAGAATGACCCAGCCTGCCATGACACCTGGTAGCAGCAGGGCAGCGGCGGCAATGCCAAGCGCAGCGAGACCTTGAAGCGCCGATCCGGCAGCCCAATAGTATTTGCGATATCGGCTTTGTTCGATCCGCTGGGCAAGGACGAGCTGCGGCAGGAGCGATCCTGATTCCCGCACCGGGACCAGCACCCCAATCAGATAGCCCGGCGCACCGATTGCGTTCATCAGCCAGGCCAGCACCAGTTTGGGATCAATCAAACCATCGGCCAGCTTCGTCGCAGTGAGGGCGGTGACATGGGTCGCAACCCGGCGGGCGGCTTTGGGATCGGAAGCCTCAGACCCGGCCGTCAGCTTATACGTCAAATTTGCAAAACCCATTTCAGTCTCCGCCTCGCGCTGTTCCGATATCCTCTGCGATATGTGGCAACGGGCGCAGAAGTCTACGATCACATACAATTGCCGCCAGAAAGCGTCGCCGAAGGAGGAGGTGGCCCGGTTTCAGCCACGGGTCCGTCGCGCGACCTTCAGGAGCCGTTGAAAGGTTGGGCACTCCATATGCGATGGCGCAGGGCAGTTGGCCACATGGCGGATCGCGTCACGAAGCGTCGACAGGTTGCGGATCTGTTGATCCAGCTTGTCCGCCCTTTGGTGCAGCTCATCGCGTGGCAGGTCCGGCCGCCCATCCGAGCCAAACATCCCCGAAATTTCCGCCAGCGAGAAATCGGCTGCCTTGCCAAGCGCGATGACCGATAGCTGCAACAAGGTCTCAGGCCCGAATTGCCGCCGCAATCCCTTGCGCGCGAGCGAGGTGATAAGGCCGAGCTCTTCGTAATACCGCAATGTGGCGGGGGTGACGCCACATCGGGCGGCTACTTCTCCGATGTCGTACAGGCGCATCGCTCTTTCCTCTTGACCTAAAGTGAACTTGAAGTTGCAGGCTGCGCCAGAATGCTCACACCTACAAGAGGAGACTGGCATGTCTGTACCGGCAGCCCCGATTTCTGATGCAGTCTGGAAGGATCCGCGCGCGCTGGCCCTGCTATTCGCCGCAACCCTGACCATTATGGCGAACGCCACCATCAGCCCGGCCCTTCCCGGGCTTGAGGCCGAGTTCGCCGATACACCGAATGCGGCCTTGCTGACGCGGTTCCTGGTCTCTGCACCGTCGCTGTCGGTTCTGATCTGCGCGCCGCTCGCCGGGTGGATGGCGGATAGATACGGGCGGCGCTGGATGCTGCTGCTGGGTATTGCGTTGTTTGCCGTCAGCGGCGCCGCAGGGGCGGTGCTGCCGAACCTGACGGCGATCATGATCAGCAGGTTGCTCTTGGGCGTGGCGGTGGCGATGATCATGACTGCCCAGACAGCGCTGATCGGCGATTATTTCACCGGCGACGCGCGGCGTTCTATGATGGGTTTGCAGACATCGGCACGCAACTTCGGGGGGCTGATCTTCATCACCTCAGCTGGGGCGCTGGCGGTGATCTCAACCCGGCTTCCCTTTGCGATTTACGCGGTTGCGATCCTTCTTTTGCCGCTGGTTTGGCGTTACCTGGCAGAGCCGGATCCGGCCCAGCGGAGCGAAACCGCAACCGGATCAACCGAGGGCGCAGCCCGTTCGGCTTGGCCTGTGCTGCTTGTCGGCTTGGCATCGTTGCAGATGATAACCAGTCTGGTTTTCTTCATGATGCCGACACAGCTGCCATTTTTTCTGGCGACGCAGGCTGGCGATCATTCCGCAAAAACTGGGCTTCTGTTGGGGGTGCTGACACTATCTGGCGGGATGACAGGTTTTCTTTACCTGCGCATCAATCGCTGGCTCGGTGCGGCGGGCGCCTACGCATTGGGATATGCCTTGATGAGCAGCGGGTTTCTGATGCTGACGGGGGGCGGCACCCTGTGGCAAAGCCTGGCGATGGTCGCCATCGGTTCCGGATTGGCCACGGTGATGCCGAATTTCGTTGCGCTGGCCTTGGCGCTGTCACCCGCCTCGCGGCGCGGCGTTGTGGCGGGCGCGTTGATGGCATCGGTGTTCCTGGGACAGATCCTGTCGCCTGCCGTCAGCATACCCGGCATTGCGACCCTGGGGTTTCTGGAGATGTTTCGTGCGGCGGCTGTGCTGCTGATCTGCCTGGCGATTGGCGCTGCTATGTGGGCCCTGATTCCCCGGCTCTATGCGATTCTTCTTGAGCCGATCAGGGGGCTGCGCCGCTCCAGATAGGTCGAATTGGCAGCATCACACCACCGCGCGTTAAGATATTGCAGATAAACCCTAAGGGAAGGTTAAGGCGGAGTTTTGGTTATTTGAAAGTTAAAACGGCTCTTCCTGTGCTCTGTCGACCGACCTGCCGCGCGGCGCCTGCGGCAATGTGGCAACCCTGCCGCACGGTGGCCGTAATGCCATCGTCAGCTGCCAGCGACCGGCTGCAGCCTGATTTGCCACCGTGAGAATTTATTAAGCGATCACAAAGGTTTACTAAAAAGTTAATAAAACACCCGAGAAATTGTGTGCGCTCTGCGGTTTTTTTGCGATGATGGGGCATCAAAACCCTGGGGGGGGTCCTGATTTGTGTAGAGAGACTTATTTTGCGCATGGTTTCGGCCATGTCGGGCAGTTTTGCGTCTCATTCCAGCCGCACGCTTGAACCAAGGTGTGAGCGTGGGAATTTGGAGTGGGCGATGAAACGCATTTTTGCTGCTTTTGCGGCATGCCTCCTGTTTGGCATGCCTGATAGCTCTGCTGCGGAAGATCCGCAGTCGAGCATCACCTCCGTTATTGGATGGGAAGCCGTGGGTCGGCTGAACATTTCAGGACGGAATATGTGTACCGGGGCCTTGGTGGCACCCGATCTGGTCGTGACGGCGGCGCATTGCGTCTACAACCCCGACACCGGCCGCCAGATTGATCCGACCAGCATCCGGTTCGAAGCGGGGCTGAACGGGCGACATGCCAAGGCGGCGCGGTCTGTCACCAAGGCGGTTGTCCACCCGAGCTACGAGTATCAGCCACTCGGCGATTCACAATTGGGCAGCGATATTGCGATCCTGCGTCTGGATCGGCCAATCAGCCGCAACATGATCCAGCCCTTTGAACTGGCCAATCGTCCGGCGCGCGGGGCGTCGGTTGAAGTGCTGTCTTATTCGATGGCGCAGCAGAACCGTCCAAATCTGGAACAGAACTGCCACGTTCTGGCGCGACAGGCGCAGGTCGTGGTGATGACGTGCCGGGTTGATTTCGGTGCGTCAGGCGCGCCTGTCTTTGACGTCGTTCCGGGCCGGATGCCGCGACTGGTCTCGGTTATCTCGGCCAAAGCGGCGATGGGCAATCGTCGGGTCTCAATCGGAACTTCGTTTGATCAGACCGTACTGGCGATGATGCGGTCCGCCAGCTGATGGTACGATACGGGGACAAACCGGCATTCAGACCGGTCGAGCAGACCCCGTTCATCCATCTTGCGAAGGATCTTTAGGCAGCACCGATCCGAGGAAACCAGCTGACGGCCGCGGATACACGCCGGTTTTCTCCAAGCGATCAACCCCTTAGACAGCCCCCCTGCATCCAATTGGATCGCGGGGTTTCTGGATGTGTTGCCTTAGGGTTCGCGCAGGGCCTCGCGGGATTTATACAGCGGTTTCAGCATGTAGTTCAGGATCGTTTTGCTGCCGGTCTGCAATTCAGCGGTGGCGCGCATCCCCGGGCGGATCTCGATGGCCTGCTGGCGTTCGGTAAATTCGGAACGATCAACCTTCACCGTCACCCGGTAGTACGGCTCTGCACGGGGATTGCGCTCGTCTTCGAAGGTATCGGGCGAGACAAAATCCACCTTGCCGCGCAGCGATCCGTAGATGGTGTAATCATAAGCTGAAAGCTTGATCGTGGCATCCTGGCCGGGTTGGACGCTGGCGATGTTTTCGGGCTTCACCCGTGCCTCTACAAACATTTCCTCGCCGAGCGGGATGATCTCGACGATTTCCTCACCGGGGCGGATCACGCCGCCGATGGTGGTGACCGCAAGGCTGTTGACGATCCCGGCCATGGGCGAGGTGATCACGGTTCGGTCAAGCTGATCCTGCGCCAGCCGCAGCTCCTGCCGGTATGAGGTCAGCTCGCGAAGGGTTTTGGAGTAATCCTCCGCCAGCTCCAGCTCTGACTGGGTGCCAATTTCATTGTATTTGGCCTGTGCGTCGCTCACGGCCTTTTGCGCGCGGTTGACCTCAATCAACGCCACGATCTCTTTCTTGTAGAGACGCTGCATATTGGCCAGTTCGTCCTTCAGCTGGTCGAGGATCTCGCGGGCGCTGGCGCGGCGACTGGTGAAATCGGTCTGCCGGGCATTCAGCAGCGCACGCTCCGAGGTGTAGATGCCTGGGGAGCGTTCGGCCAGATCGTCGGGAACATTGAAATCAAACGCACCCTCCAGTTCGGCCTCAAGCCTGTATTGTTTGATTTCCAGCGCGTCGATCCGGTCCTGCAGATCATCAGCGGCGGCGCGGAACTTGGTATCCTGCAGACGGGCGAGGATCTGCCCGGCCTTCACCGTGTCGCCCTGATGCACATGGAGTTCGGCAAGAATGCCGCCTTCCAGGTTCTGCACGATCTGAGAGCGCGAGGAGGACACAACCTCGCCGTCGGCACGAACGATTTCGTCGACCCAAGCAAAGCTGGCCCAGATCAGAAACACCACCAGAGCGCCCGCCGCCAGATAGATGATGCGGCTCGCCCCACGCGAGGTTTCGCGAAGATCGTAGCCGGTCGAGGTCATTTGCCCTCACCTGCGGCAAGATGTGCCAGAACCTGATCACGCGGTCCGTCGACCACCATGCGCCCGGATTGCAGGATCAGCGTCCGGTTGGTCAGCGACAGGATCGGCATCCGATGTGTCGCAATCACTGTCGTGCGACCCTCCAGCCAGGTTTCCAGACGGCTGACCAATGTGCGTTCCAGCGTTTGGTCCAGTGCGGCAGTGGGTTCATCCAGAAGCACAATTGACGGGTTCTGCAACCACAGGCGCGCCCAGCCGATCGACTGGCGCTGCCCGATGGACAGCCCGCCGCCACCGTCGAAGATTTCCAGATCGAGGCCCTTGTGGTGATTGCGCACATGGGCGCCGAGACCTGCAAAATCCAGCGCCGTCATCAGCCGGTCGTCGTCGCGTTCCAGCTGGTTGAGGTTCAGGTTCTCGCGCAGCGTCCCGGCAAACAGCCGCACATCCTGGCTGAGATAGCCGATATGGCGGCGCAGGTCGCGCGGGTCGATCTGGGTCATGTCGGTGCCGTCAATCATCACCCGTCCACGGTCCGGCGCATAAAGTCCCGACATCAGTTTCAACAGCGTCGATTTCCCGGAGCCGTTGACGCCAAGAACCGCAACCCGCTGGCCGGGGGTAACGGCAACGCCCGGCACGTCCAGCGTCGGGGCGCCGTCTTCGTCATAGCGAAACATCACTTCGCGCAGTTCGAACCGGCCTTGCAGGCTGTCGCGGCGCAGATAAGAGCGTTCGTCTTCTTTTTCCTGAGCGGAGTTGGCGATGGCGTCCAGTCCTTCCAGCGCACCTTTGACGTTGCTCCAGCGGGCCAGCGTGGCGGCAAACTGGGTCAGAGGTGCCAGCGTGCGGCTGGTCAGAATACCGGTTGCGATGATGGTACCGACGGTGAACTCACCGGCGAAAACCATCAGAGTGCCCACCACGACAGAGCCGATATAGGTGGCCTGCTGGACCCCCTGCGACCAGTGGGTAAGCGCGCTGGCAAGGCGGCGCTGCTCGGTCGCGGCATGAGTGGAGAGCGTGTTCAGCTCATCCCAGAGCCGCAGAACCCGGTCTTCGCCGCGCTGGCTCTTCAGCGTGTCCAGCTCGTTCACGACCTCATGCAGCAGGCGTCCGGCTTTGGCATTTGCGCCCTGTGTCTGACGTGTCAGCGCGATCATGCGCTTCTGCATGAAATAGGCGGGCAGCAGCATCAGGATGCCACCTGCAATGATAATCCAGACGATCGGGCCCGCAATCGATGCCACCAGCAGCAGGAACACGGCGATGAACGGAATGTCGGCCAGTGTGGAAATCGTGGTGGAGGTAAAGAACTCGCGCACCGATCCGAAATCGCGCATCGCGGCAAACAGACCTGACGGGGGCAGTGGTTTCTTGTCAGAGCGCATCCCGATCAACCGCCGCATCAGGTTGTTCTGCACCGACAGCTCGATCTGGCGTCCGGCGGCATCTGTCAGCCGGGCACGGGCCAGCTTCAGCAGTGCTTCCAGCATGATCGCAAGGAAGGCGCCGATTGCCAGCACCCAGAGCGTCGCATGGGACTGGTGAGGAACCACGCGGTCATAGACCTGCAGCGAGAACAGCGCGACTGAGACGGCCAGAATATTGGCAACCAGCGAGCCGAGCATGATCTCGCCGACCTGACGGCGGTATTTGGGGAACTCGCCCCAGAACCAGTGATCACTTTCCAGCTGCGGTGTATGGCGGGCGGCGATCTGTTTCAGGGAATTGCGTGCGCCCAGCGTTGTGCCGGTGAAATAGGGGCCGAACTCGGCCACTGGCACATCCGCGCGATTATCTGTGCAAGTGGTGTCATAGACGCTCAGCATATCCCGGCTTTGCGACAAGACCAGAACGCATTGGCCATTGTTCATCATGGCCAGCGCGGGCCAGCTTTCGGGGATGAGCGGCACCTGATGATTGATCTGCGCCTGCATCCCCGTGGTCTGAAGCGCACGGGCAAGCGAGTCGACGGAGACATCGCCCGGATCATTGCGCCACATATGTTCGGCAAGGTCGCTGAGGGCGACATTCGTGCCTTTAAGGGCTGCAAAGGTCGCGATGAGCGCGGCGCGATGCTGAATACGCGCTGTTGCGTCCTCGATCAGCGCGCTGACCTCGCCCACGTTTCCATCCTCCAGCAGGCCGGTCAGATCGACATCGGGCATCGGTGGGGTCGCGGGACCGGGGGCCGGCGCAGGGGCGGCCGCGGCCGGCGCCAGATGTGGCGTCGACTGGGTATCAATGGCGCGCAGCACCGGTTTGCCACCACTGGCACGTCCTGCCGTCCCAGTGTCGCGCGGGGCAGGGGGGACGGTCCGCAGCACGGTGTCATCTGTCGGGCGGTTGGAATTGCTCAAATCCGGTCCCCATCGGCCAATAGTCCCATATCGCTTGCCAGCGCCAGCTGGATCAGAACGACTTCGTATTTTGCGTCGATATGGGCGTGTTCGCGGCGTACCACCTCTTCGTAGATGGATACCACATCCATGACCGAGCGTTGCCCGGCCTTAAACTGTGCCTGAAACAGGCGATAAGTCTCGCGGCTGGTCTGCGCCAGGGATGCCGCTTCGGCCTCTTGCCTACGATAAGAGGCGAGGCGTTGCATCTGGCGACTGAAATCGCGGCGTGCATCTTCCTCGGCCTCGGATACCTGCCGTTTGGCAATTTCCTTGGAGGCTTCGATCGCTTTCAGCGCCGCAGGCGTGCCAAGGCCAAAGGGCTGCGCCAGATCAAGGGTCAGTCCGGCGCCCGAACCATCGCTGGTGACATTGCCCGCGGCTGAGACCTGCGGCAGCAGACCTGCGCGCTCCATCTTGGCCTGTTCGACACTGCGGGTGGCCTCGGCTTCGGCTTTGAGAACGGTGAGATAGGCACCGGCCTCCGGCGGGGTCGCCAGTTGCAGGTGGCTTGGCGTCCCGTCGAAGCTTTGACCGGTCATCGCCCTGAGTTCGGCTGTTGAGGTGGCGGTGGCGTCCTTGGCCGTGGCCACGGCTGAGCGGATGCCGTTGATCTTGCTCTGCACTACGTTGAGGTCGGACCGGTCCGACACGCCGCCATCAACGCGCCCCTTCACGATACGTTCAAATTCATACATCCGCGACAGGGCGCGGGTGCCGATCGCAGCTTTCTCAGCACCGCGCAGGCCCGCGACATAGAGGCCCAAGGCCGTCTCTACACGGCTGTTCATGTCAATCGAGAGGTTGACCGCTGCGACTTCGACATCGGCGGCGGCAAAGGCGCGCTCGGCCTTGCGGCGTCCATTGTCGAACAACACCTGTTCAATCAGGATACCCGCCACCAGATCCCCGAGATCGGTGAGGCTGACAGAGGGGCCAAGCGTCGGCAGCCAGTTCTTGGATTTGGCCTCCGCACGCAGTTTGGCGCTGGTCAGCTCGGCCTCGGCAGCGCGGGCAGAGGCGGAAATCGCGGATTGCGCAACAACGTCATAGACACTGCCGTCTTCAAGCAGGGACTGACGCTGCATCAGGGTTGAGATCACCACCGAGGGGTTTTTGGCATCCGGCTGGGCAAAGCTGCTGGCGCGCCGATTGACATCGGTTTCGGCGCCTTCGCCGGTTTTGGCAAAGGGCAGGGACTGCATGCAGGCCGACAGGCAGCACAACAGTGCCACCGCGCCAATGGGTCGTCCCAATTGCATTCTGCCCCCTCGCATCGCCTGTGCCCTTACCCTTGTTGCCGGGTAGTTTTGCCGGGGGCCGTTGGTTTGCGCCAAACGGCCCCCGGGTGATCGCTGTGGATCAGAAGACCACCTGAACGTCCTGATCGACGATCAGCGTCGTGCCATCGTTGCCAATGGTATAGACATTGTAGAGTTCACCATCGACCACACGGGTGCCCGCGCTCGCGGCGTTGCCGCCGGTGAGGGTGATCTGGTCGTTGTCATTGTCGCTGCCGTGGATCGTCAGGGTGTCGGAATTGTTCGACAGTGCCTTGATGTCAGCTTCATTGAGTGTGAGGTGCACATCGTTTGCAAATTGCAGGTCCAGATGGTCGATGTTGAACTGGCCCAGCCCGGCGTGATTGATGGTGCCGCTGTTGGTTGCGTTGTCATCAAAGATCACCAAGGTGCTGGAGGTATTGCCAACATCATCGCTGCGCGACAGGACCAGATGTGTGCCATCCGGGATCGGCGTGCCGAAGGCAAACTCGGTGCCATCCTGCGGGTCGACCGTCTTGGTCGCCGCGGGAGAGCCAACAGTGCCTGCCGGGTTCAGCGTATTGACCGCGTAATTGTCGGTCGCGTCCTTGGTTTCCAGCTCAAGAATGCCCTGGCCAGTGATTTTCAGCGCATAGATGGACGCCGGATCAACCAATGTGTCGATGTCGAACTGCTCGGTGATGCTGCGTTCGTTACCGGCAGCGTCGGTCGCGGTAATGGAGGCTGTCACGGTGCGGTCACCGTCCGGCAATGTTGCGTCGTCGAGCGTCGCCGTCCAGTTGCCGAGGGCGTCGACTGTGGCAGTCTGCTCTTTGCCTTCAACGTTGATCACCACCGTCGATCCTGCTTCGACAGTTCCGCTGAAGGTGACACCCGCCTGCTGCTCTGCCTTGTTCACGATGTCGTCCGAGGTCTGGTTCGGTTGCACCGTTAACGGCGTCACCAGCGTATCGAGCGCAACGCTATCTGAAACGCTCGCGGTATTGCCCGCGTCATCGATGATGGAGGCGGTGATCGGCAGGTTGCGGGTGCCGGTCGGGATCTGGGCCGCCGGGAAGGTGGTCGCCCAGTCGCCGTTTGCATCGGCGACGACCTGACGGCTTGCGGTGCCAAGGCCAACGGTCACGGTCAGGCCTGGCGTCGCGGTGCCGCTGATTTCGACACCGTCGGCGCGTTCGACAGCGTTGATCACATCGTCGATCTCGATCGGGTCGGGAGATAGCGTCACAGTGCCCGCAACGGTGTCCACCCGCAGGGCAGAGGAGGCCGAAGCGGTGTTACCCGCCGCGTCCGTTGCCGACACTGTGACCGAGGTATTGTATTCGCCAGCAGCCAGCGCGCCGGGCTCGAACAGCGCACTCCAGTTGCCATTTGAAGCCACGGTTGCGCTGCGGGTCACGCCTGCAACGGTCACCGAAACCACGGAGCCGGGCTCGGCGTTGCCTGTGAGCGTGACACCGGCCTGCGCCTCTGCTGCGTTGACGATATTGTCGCCGCCTGCCTGGGTGGCATCAATGCTGACAGCGGTCGAGGTATCGACACGCAAGGTGCCGGAGGTGCTCTCGCTATTGCCGGCCGCATCGGTCGCGGTGACGCTGATCGGGGCGTCATACTCGCCGGGGGTGATTTCGTTGGTTGCGTAGGGCGCGCTCCAGCGGCCCTGTGCGTCGGCGGTGACGGTCCGGGTGATGCCCTGGAAGGTCACCGCGACAGAGGCGCCTGGCTCGGCGCTGCCGGTCAGGGTCAGACCACCTGCGGCTTCGGCACCGTTCAGCACATCGTCGCCACCGGCCTGCCCGCTATCAAGCCCAACGCTGGTGGTGGTATCCACACGGATCTGGCTGCTGGTCGAGGCGGTATTGCCGTAGGCATCGGTCGCTGTTGCGGTCACCGTTGTGTCATAGGTGCCATCGGCGATATCCGACCCGGCGAAGCTGGCCGTCCATTGCCCCTGGGCGTTGGCTGTCACAGTGCGGGTGGCTGTTCCCAGCTGGACCACAACGCTGGCGCCCGCTTCGGCGGTGCCGGTCAGGTCCAGACCGTTGTTAGCCTCTGCCGCATTGATCATATTGTCGCCCGCCAGCGGATTGCTGAGGGTGATATCGGTTTCGGTATCCACACGGACGGTGCCGGTGGTGGAGGCAGTGTTGCCCAGTGCATCAGTTGCTGTCACCGAAATATTGGCGTCATATTCACCGGTCGGGATCTCGCTGCTGGTGAAATCGGCGCTCCAGTTGCCCTGCGCATCGGCAGTGACCGTGCGTGTCGTTCCCTCGAGCGTCACCGCGACACTGGCGCCTGGCTCGGCCTTGCCGGTCAGGGTTACGCCGCTGGCGACTTCCGGCGCGGAAATCACATTGTCGCCGGCCTGAACCGCGTCGAGCGACGCCATGGTTTCAGTATCGACCGGGATCTTGGTGGAGGTGGAGCTGGTATTGCCGCTGGTGTCTGTTGCCACGGCAGAGACGCTTGCGTCATAGGTGCCGGTTGCAATTTCAGAGCTGAGATAGCTGGCCGACCAGTTACCCTGCGCATCTGCGGTTACGGTACGGCTGACCCCCTGGAAGGTCACCACAACACTCGACCCCGCCTCGGCTGTACCGGTGAGGGTAATGCCCGCTGCCTGTTCCGCGCCGCTGATCATGTGATCAGTGCCCACTTGGGTGTTGATCGTGACCCGGGTTTCGGTGTCGACGTCGACCGTGTGAGTCGTGGTGCTTGTGTTGCCAAAGGAGTCGGCGCTGGTGACTTCGATGGTGGAGCTGTAGATGCCCGTCGCCACTTCGTTCACGCTGTAGTTCACCGACCATGTTCCATCATCGGCCACGGTGGTTGTGCGGGTCACACCCTGGAACACAACACTGACGCTGGCCCCTGCTTCGCCGGTGCCGTTGATCACAACACCGTCGGCCACTTCGATATAGTTGATGTGATCGTCGCCTTCGACAGTGTTGACGTCGATTGGCGGCGGGGTGGTGTCGATGATGACCGAGGGACCATCCAGATTGAATTCGGTACCGGCCGGATCTTTTACATAAACTGTGGTCTCGTAGGAGCCATCCGGCGGCAGGTTGGTCACCGGGAAGTTGGCAACCCAGGTGCCATCATCCTTGACCGTGACGGTTTCGGTAATTGTGCCGAGCGTGACTTCCACGGTGGAGCCGGGGGCGCCGGTGCCGCTGACGATCACATCTTCGGTGGTCGAGCCTGCAACCGGATAGGTCGCATCGGGATTGTCGACGGTTGGCGTGACGGCCCCGCCGCCTCCGCCACCACCACCGCCGCCTGCGCCAACAATGGCCGCCGCGCCAACGACGCCAGCTGCGGCGCCTGCGGTGCCGAGGCCGCCGATCAGCGGGGCCACAAGGGGGGCTACAACCGGTTCGATGCGGTCCACGTCAAGGAACACCATGTCATCGTAGGCGCTCCACTTGCCGCTCATGTCGAGAGGTTCGTAGCTGGCATAGAGCATGCCATCGGTGCGGTCCTCCAGAACCACTTCGATGAAGTTGCCTTCCTCGCTGAGGAACAGGTTCTTGCCACCTGTCGCATCGGTGTTGAAGAAATCGTCCAGCACCACCACCTGACCGTCGATCAGCGTAATATGCAGGTCCTGGCCCCGCCGCGCGTAGCTTTCGACATCGGAGGGTCCGAGGTTCAGCGAAATGTCTTTCGCGGTTGCTGTCGCAATTGTCGCCTGGGGGGTGTCAGCAGATGTACCATGCTGCTTGGTGCCCGCCATGTCGCGGACGATGTATCCAACCGTACTCATTTTTATATACCGCTCGTCAAAAGACCAAAGCGCCGAAACCGTGACGCCCAGGTAGCCTGCATTGTTTTGCCCATCAGCCGTCTCCGCGGCCATATTGCCGCCATATTGCTGCCTTCCCAGCGGCCTTGTCTAGGTTTTGATGAGCGGATTTTTACCGAAAAGATCAGGGTGTGGCTAATTTGTATTCAATTTGCATCGAAGTTTATCCGTCGGTTTTTGTTAATGATCCCCTCTGGTTGACGTTAGGGAGGTGGCTGCGGTGGGTTTGCGGTGCATTTGCGATGGGCGCTGCGTTTATTTGCCTTCTGTTTATGGTGGTTCCATGTGTCCGCAGGCTGAAGAGCCGTCAGAAAGGGGGCCGGTTTCGGCTGTTCGGGTCACGTCTATATCGCCAATGTGTGAACAAGCGTTCTATTAAAACGCACTGGCAATTAACCAAAAAGACACCAGTTTCAGATAGGCTGAAGGACATAATTGGTGTAGAGTTGATCCTAAGTACACGACGCCGAAACCCAGGCCACAGCTGGAATGTCACCGCTCAGAGTGACCCGCTGGTCTTGTATCGCCGGATCCGGCGCCGAGCAGAATTCAGACGAATATTTTCACGCGGACATTACTTGGCCCTCGCGCTGGGCGCCCTCTGTCCGTGTGCGATCTTGGACCCCAGGAGGACCGGCGCGCAGTAACTAGGAGGCTAGAGCCAGATGAAAGACATTGCCGAAATTTTTGCCGAACAATACGGCGAAACGCGCGAGCAGGAGATGTCGTTACAGGACTATCTGAATGCTTGTCGCGATGATCCCAGCATGTATGCCAATGTCGCCGAACGTATGCTCAAGGCGATTGGCGAAGAGGAGCTGGTTGATACGTCAAAAGATGCGCGACTGGGTCCGATCTTTCAGAACCGCACCATCAAGCGATACGCTGCCTTCAAAGATTTCTACGGCATGGAGGACACGATCGAGCGGATCGTGGGTTATTTCCGCCACGCCGCGCAGGGGCTGGAGGAGCGCAAGCAGATCCTCTACCTGCTGGGTCCGGTCGGCGGTGGTAAATCCTCGCTCGCGGAACGTCTCAAACGTCTGGTAGAGGAGCAGCCGATCTACGTGCTGAAGGCTGGCGATCAGCTGTCGCCGATCTTCGAGAGCCCGCTTGGCCTTTTCGATCCGGTGCGGATGGGCAAATTGCTGAGCGATGAATATGGCATCGCCCAACACCGGCTGCCGGGGCTGATGTCGCCCTGGGCGGTCCAGCGGCTGGATGAGTTCGGCGGCGATATCAACAGATTCTCGGTGGTGCGGCTCTATCCGTCGCGGCTGCGCCGGATCTGCGTTGCGAAGGTTGAGCCGGGCGATGAGAACAATCAGGACATCTCCACGCTGGTCGGGAAGGTCGATATTCGCCAGCTGGAACATTACAGCCAGGACAATCCCGACGCCTATAGTTTCTCAGGTGGCCTGAATCGTGCGACCCAGGGCGTTCTTGAGTTCGTCGAGATGTTCAAGGCGCCGATCAAGATGCTGCATCCGTTGCTGACGGCGACGCAGGAAGGCAATTACATGGGGACCGAGAGCTTCGGCGCGATCCCCTTCACCGGGCTGATCCTTGCACATTCCAACGAGAGTGAATGGCAGCAGTTCAAGAACAACAAGAACAACGAGGCCTTCATCGACCGTGTGTCGATCGTGAAGGTGCCTTACTGCCTGCGGGTTTCCGAAGAGGCTAAGATCTACGACAAGCTGATCGAACACAGCGAGCTGGCTGCGGCCCCATGCGCGCCTGAAACGCTGAAGATCCTCAGCCGGTTTTCGGTGCTGACCAGGCTGAAACCGCATGAAAACTCAAATCTCTATTCCAAGCTGCGCGTCTACGATGGCGAAAGCCTGAAGGACACCGACCCGAAGGCCAAGACCGTGCAGGAGTATCAGGATCGCGCCGGTGTCGACGAGGGGATGAACGGGATTTCGACCCGTTTTGCCTTCAAGGTGCTGTCGACCACCTTCAACTTTGACACCGATGAGGTGGCGGCGGATCCGGTGCACCTGATGTATGTGCTGGAGCAGATGATCAAACGCGAACAATTCCCGGCGGAGACAGAGGCGAAATACCTTGCCTTCATCAAAACGGAACTGGCCCCGCGCTATGAGGAATTCATCGGCAATGAAATCCAGAAAGCCTATCTGGAGAGCTATACCGAATACGGGCAGAACGTGTTCGATCGCTATATCTCTTATGCCGATGCCTGGATCGAGGAGCAGGATTACAAGGACCCGGACACCGGCCAGCTCTATGACCGCGAGGTTCTGGACGCCGAGCTGAGCAAGATCGAAAAACCGGTAGGCATCGCCAACCCCAAGGACTTCCGCAATGAGGTGGTCAAATTCGCCCTGCGTCATCGCGCCAATACCGGCTCGAACCCGGCATGGAACTCCTACGAGAAGCTGCGGGATGTGATCGAGAAACACATGTTCAGCCAGGTCGAGGAACTGCTTCCGGTTATCTCCTTCGGATCGAAGAAGGACAGCAAGACCGAAGGCAAACATCAGGAGTTCGTCGAACGGATGCGCAGCCACGGCTATACCGACCGGCAGGTTCGCAGGTTGGTGGAATGGTACATGCGCGTAAATAAGGCGGGCTAACAGCAAAGGGTGGGTGGCAAATGCATCACTTTATCGACAGGCGCGCCAATCCCAAGGGCAAGAGTTTGGGGAACCGGCAACGGTTCCTCGAACGCGCCCGCGAAAGCATCAAGGAGCGCGTGGACAGATCGGTCCGCGACAAATCGATCAAGGATGGTGGTGGTATTCCTGCCGAAGGTGAGAAGGTCACTATTCCCTCACGGGGTTTGAAAGAACCCCGGTTTCACCATTCCGCCAAGGGGGGGCGCCGCCGTCACGTGCTGCCCGGCAACAAGGATTTTGTTGTCGGCGACACGCTCAAGCGACCGCAGGGGGGCGCCGGAGAGGGGGGCAAACAGGCGTCCGAGGATGGCGATGGCGCGGATGAATTTTCCTTTACCCTGACACGCGACGAATACCTTGAGATCCTGTTTGATGGTCTTGAGCTTCCAGATCTGGTCAAAAAAGCCTCTGTAGAGACTGAAACCATCGGGACACGCCGTGCCGGGCTGACCACTGCGGGCACGCCGAACAACCTCAACCTTGTGCGGACGATGCGCAATTCGCTGGGACGTCGGATCGCACTGCAACGCCCGACTGCCAAATCCATAGCCGAGCTGCAAAAACAGATCGAGGAGCTTCAGGCGCTGGCGGAACGCAGCACCGAACAGGAAGCCTATCTTGAAGAGCTGATCCTCCGGTTGGAGGCTCTGGAGCGCAAACGTCGCGTGGTGGGGTATATTGACCCGCTGGATCTGCGATATGACACCCACGTGCCGGAGAAGATCCGCAACTCCCGTGCGGTCGTGTTCTGCCTTATGGACGTCTCTGGCTCCATGCAGGAGCGGGAGAAGGATCTGGCCAAACGGTTCTTCCTGCTGCTGCATCTGTTCCTGGCGCGCAGCTATGAGCATACCGAACTGGTCTTTGTGCGTCACACCCATCACGCGCAGGAGGTTGATGAAGAAACCTTCTTCTATGCCCGCGAGACAGGCGGCACCATCGTGTCGACCGCGCTGGAGAAGATGAAGGAGATCGTTGCCGAACGCTACCCGCCGGATGAGTGGAACATCTACGGGGCGCAGGCCTCTGATGGGGAGAATTTCGGCAATGACTCGGCGCGTTGCAAGGCGCTGCTTCTGGAAGAGCTGCTGCCGGTCTGCCAGTACTACGCCTATGTCGAAATCGTCGATGAGAACGCCGAGATGCTGTTGAGCAATCCCGAGGCGGGTGAGGATCTCTGGCAGAACTACCGGCAGGTCAAGGCTCAGGTCCCGCATTTTGAGATGCAGCGTGTGTCGCAACCCTCCCATATCTATCCGATTTTCAGGGAGTTCTTCCTCCCCAAGGCAAAAGGGGCGCAGAATGCAGGCGGGTGATACTATCGCGAAGCCACTGTTCACGGGGCCGGAATGGACCTTTGAACTTCTGGAAGTTGCGCGGGACGCGATTGAGGATATTGCGCTGAATGATCTGGGGCTTGATGTATATCCGAACCAGATCGAGATCATCTCGGCCGAGCAGATGCTGGATGCCTATTCCTGCGTCGGTCTGCCGCTGATGTATCAGCACTGGTCATTCGGCAAGCATTTCGCCCGCGACGAGGCGCTGTATCGGACCGGGCGGCAGGGGCTGGCCTATGAGATCGTCATCAACTCAAACCCCTGTATCAGCTACAATATGGAAGAAAATACCATGGCCATGCAGACGCTGGTCATGGCCCATGCGGCCTTTGGGCATAATCATTTTTTTAAGAACAACTACCTGTTTCAGCAATGGACCGATGCGGCCGGCATTCACGACTATCTGGCCTTTGCCAAGAACTACATCGCCGCCTGCGAGGAGCGCTACGGGCTCAGCGCAGTAGAGGAGATCCTGGACGCGGCCCATGCGCTGCAATCGCAGGGGGTCTTTCGCTATGGCCGTCCGCCCAAACCCACCACCGAAGAACTGGCAGCGATGCAGAAGGTGCGTGAAGGTTATGAAAGCGGTCAGAGTGTTCTGGATATCTGGACCGATGCGACCATGGGGGGCGACAAGCTGGAGCAGATCAGGGACGAGCCCTATAGTGCCCGTCGCAAGCTGATGAATCTGCCGCAGGAAAACTTGCTGTATTTTCTGGAGAAACACAGCCCGGTTCTTGATCCCTGGCAATCTGAAATCCTGCGCATCGTGCGGATGCTGGCGCAGTATCTTTACCCCCAGAAACAGACCAAGGTTATGAATGAGGGCTGCGCGACCTTTGTGCATTATTACATTATCAACAAGCTGTTCGAGCAGGGCCGCCTGACCGAAGGCGCCTATATGGAGATGATGCACAGCCATACCAATGTGGTGCTCCAGCCGGAATATGACGACCCGCGGTATTCTGGCATCAATCCCTATGCGCTGGGCTTTGCGATGATGCAGGACATTCGCCGCATCTGCGAGAACCCGACCGATGAAGATCGCGAATGGTTTCCGGATTTCGCGGGTGATCCCGACTGGCGCCGGGTGATGCGGGATGCCTGGGCCAATTACCGCGATGAAAGTTTCATCCAGCAGTTCCTGTCGCCGCATCTCATCCGCAAGTTCAAACTGTTCACCCTCGCTGATGACGCCGAGCAGTCACATCTGGTGGTGAGCCAGATCCACAATCGCAGCGGCTATCGCTCGGTGCGGCGCGATCTCGCGCATTCCTACGATCTGGCCTATTTAGAGCCTGATATTCAGGTCACCGATGCCGATCTGAAAGGCGACCGCGAGCTGAAGCTGACCCATACGGTGCGCGACGGCATTCACCTGTCGGAGGATGACCGCGACGAGGTGTTGAAGCATCTGCGCCGCTTGTGGGGCTACGATGTCAGCCTTGAGGCGGTGGACGCCGGATCCTAGAGGTGCGGTAGGGCGGCAGTGCGGCGTTAGGGGATCTGCGCGCGTAGCTGATCCTCAAGCGAGGTTTTGGCAGCCAGAATATGCTCTGCTGTCAGCTGGGCCGCGAGATCGGCATCACCTGTTTCGCAAGCCGCCAGTATCGCGCGATGCTCCCTGCTGCTGCGGGCCATGCCGTCGCTCAAGACAAGCTGCGCGCGAAGGTAGCGATCAATCCGGTCCATCGAGGTTTCGACGATCTCGACGTGATAGGGCAAGCCGCTGACGCTATAGAGCGTGCCGTGAAATTTTCGGTTCAGCGGCCCCCATTGCATTGGCGCATCGCAGGCGGCAAAGGCATCCAGGTGCGCGCGCGCCTGTGCGAGGATGTCCATGGTCATGTTCGGGACGGCGGCGCGGATGATATCCGCTTCAAGCTTGGCGCGCAGGTCAAAGATTTCTGAGGCGTCCTGCATCGACAGGGTTGCGACCACGGCACCCTTGTAGCGCTGGGAGGTGACCAGCCCCTGCTGTTCCAAGCGGGCAATCGCCTCGCGGACGGGAAAGCGCGAGGTGTGAAAGGCCTTGGCGATTTCATCCTGCCGCAGGGGGGTTCCATCCGACAGCTCACCGGTGATGATCGCCTTGCGCAGGGTGCGAAAGATGATCGTCGCGGCGGATTCGGTCCGGGAGATGTCAACGGCTTGTAGTTTCAAGCAAGGTCCTCAACCAAAGCGGGGTAGGTGCCGGGCAATTATGCCTTTGGTTGACGCGGCTCGCCACCCCTTGCTGGCAGGACGTTCCCCGAATGCAGGCAGATGAAGTGCAAAAAAAAACGCAGGCCCTGCGGCCTGCGTCATGATCTCGGGTATGCGGGTGGATCAGAATTCGACCACGGCGCGGATCGACTTTCCTTCGTGCATCAGTTCGAAGCCATGGTTGATCTCGTCCAGCGACAGTTTGTGTGTGATCATCGGGTCGATCTCGATCTTGCCGTCCATATACCAGTCCACGATCTTGGGCACGTCGGTACGCCCGGCGGCGCCGCCAAAGGCGGTGCCACGCCAGCTGCGGCCTGTGACCAGCTGGAACGGACGTGTCGAAATCTCGGCGCCTGCCGGAGCCACGCCGATGATGATGCTCTCACCCCAGCCTTTATGCGCCGCTTCAAGCGCGGTCCGCATGACCTGCACATTGCCCGTCGCGTCGAATGTGTAATCGGCGCCACCCTTGGTCAGCTCAACCAGATGCGCCACCAGATCGCCCTCTACCTCTGAGGGGTTTACGAAGTCGGTCATGCCGAATTTCTTGGCCATCTCAACCTTGCCGGGGTTGAGGTCGACGCCGACGATCTGATCCGCACCTGCCAGTCGCAGACCCTGGATCACGTTGAGTCCAATGCCGCCAAGGCCGAAGACAATCGCGCGCGACCCGATCTCGACCTTGGCGGTGTTGATCACCGCGCCGATGCCGGTGGTGACGCCGCATCCGATGTAGCAGACCTTGTCAAAGGGGGCGTCCTTGCGGATCTTGGCCAGGGCGATCTCAGGCACCACTGTGTGATTGGCAAAGGTCGAGCAGCCCATGTAATGGTGGATCGGTGTCCCATCCAGCATCGAGAAACGGGTGGATCCGTCCGGCAGCAGGCCCTGACCTTGGGTAGAGCGGATCGCCTGACACAGATTTGTCTTTGGGTTGAGGCAATACTCGCATTCGCGGCACTCGGGGGTGTAAAGCGGAATGACGTGATCGCCCACTTCAAGGCTGGTGACGCCTTCGCCAACTTCGATCACGACGCCTGCGCCCTCGTGGCCCAGGATGGCCGGGAAGATCCCTTCTGGGTCATCCCCGGAGCGGGTGAATTCATCCGTGTGGCAGAGGCCGGTTGCCTTGATTTCGACCAGCACCTCGCCCTTTTTCGGGCCTTCGAGGTTCACTTCCATGATCTCAAGCGGTTTGCCCGGGGCAACGGCCACAGCGGCGCGAGTGCGTATCATTGCGAAATTCCTTTGTTCTGTCAGTGACGGCAGGCGCCAATTGCGCTGAGCGGCATATTGGCAGACCTATTGGGGGGGCGTAAACCATCGGCCGTCGCGGGATGTGTATTTCTTGCGCTACCACACTAGCGGCTTCGGCTGGCTGCGCCTCAGAAGAATACGACGAGGGCCTCTTCGTTCCCGTCACCTGCCGGTCCGGTGGGCGTAAGTATGGCCACATCATCTGTTCGAGAAACCTGCGCTATCTGCCCTTGACCTTCCCCTGACTGGAAGCCTCATATCTGCCGCAAAAGGGGATGATCAGATGTCGAAAGGGGCGAGCCATGGAACAGGCGCGTGTCAGAAAACTGAACGTTAAGGTGGCCGGCCTCGGCAACAGCCTGGGCTTGCGTCGGATGAGTTCTGAAATAGATCCCTTAGGAAAGTTTCCAAGCGCGCGAGGCGCGCAGCAATTGGCAGAGGTGCGACCATGAATATAGGCGATGTGGCGAACCGCTCCGGCCTACCGGCCAAGACCATTCGATACTATGAGGACATTGGGCTGATCAAACCGCGGCGCAGCGAAAACGGGTATCGCTGTTTTGCGGAGACCGACCTTCACAAGCTGGCGTTTCTGGGTCGTGCCCGCGCGCTTGGGTTTACGATTGAGGACTGCCGCACGCTTCTTGCGCTTTACGAAGATGAGAGCCGTGCCAGCGCAGATGTCAAACAACTGGCGCAAGAACATCTGGACAAGATCAACCTCAAGATCGCGGATCTGGAAGCGATGCGGGACACATTGTCGGAACTGGTCACCTGCTGTTCCGGCGATAATCGCCCGGACTGCCCGATATTGCGTGATCTGTCGCAGATCCCGGAGCAGCAAGACGTCGCGGATTGAGGAGGCTTGGCGGCATATCTCATGGCCAATGGGATGCGAGGGATGGTAACGCGCGGCGCATTCCAAGCCCTGTGCAACTCGGGAGGGTTAGGCAATCAGGCTACAGCAGCCGAGGGAGGAGCGGCTCTTGCTGCGAATGCGTCGCGCGCATCCTCGAGATAGGGTGCGATATGCGCGCAGACAAGGGGGTCAGGCTGGCTGACGCCGCGTCCGTTGGGTTGGGCATGAAACAGCCGAAAGAGGTGTCTTGGGTCGGCCTATTGCTGCGCTGACAGGTGATAGCCGGTCGCCCCGTTTCAGCCGTTGGCTGCGCGCAGGCCCAGAATGCTGCGGGCCTCATGAGCGGTAGCAACGGGTCGCCCGTAGCGTTCGCACAGATCCGCCGTCCGGCGCACCAGTGCGGCATTGGAGGGGGCAAGCGTATGCCGGTCCAGTCGCAGATTATCCTCCAGCCCGGTACGGGTGTGCCCGCCTGCCGCGATGGCCCATTCGTTGACCTCGATCTGTCCGGCTCCGATCCCGGCCGCGCACCACTGCGCATCCGGGGCAAGGCGCTGCATGGTCTCGACGTAGTAGTCAAACACATCACGATCCACCGGCATTGCATTCTTCACGCCCAGTACAAACTGGACGTAGAGTGGGGCCTTCAACCGGCCGTCACGCGACATCGCCACCGCCTGATGAATATGGGAGAGGTCAAAGGCCTCAATTTCCGGTTTCACGTCGTAGGCCTGCATCTGCGCAGCCAGCCAATCGACCAGATCCGGCGGGTTCTCGTAGACGCGGGTTGGAAAATTATTGGAGCCCACCGAGAGCGAAGCCATATCAGGCCGTATAGACAGCATTCCGCCGCGTTCGCGACCAGCGCCGGAGCGGCCGCCGGTAGAGAATTGGACAATCATGTCGGGACAGTGCCGCCGGATCCCGTCCATCAGTTCAGCAAACCTGTCGGGATCGGAGGTTGGTGTTTCGTCGTCCTGGCGGACGTGGCAATGGGCGATGCTGGCACCGGCTTCATAGGCTTCCTGTGTGCTCTCTACCTGTTCGGAAACAGTGATCGGCACGGCCGGGTTATGGGCCTTGCGCGGCACAGAGCCGGTTATCGCGACGCAGATGATACAGGGATTGGTCATGATCAGCCCTCAGATATCGAAGAACACGGTTTCGTCCGGCCCTTGCAGGTGAATGTCAAAGCGATAGGTCACGGGTGCCTGCGCATCGTCCGCCCTGCCGTGATCCTTGCGGCGGGCGATCAGGGTTTTTTGCCGCTCGGTCTGCTCGATCAGCGCCATGATGGGATCGCTGGCGTTGGCCTCCGGCTCATCGTCGAAGTAGAGCCGGGTATTCAGCCCGATGTTGATGCCACGCGCCACGATCCAGAGGTTGATATGTGGTGCCATGGTCTTCCCATCACGCCCGCAGACACCTCCCGGTTTCACGGTCTCGAACTGCCAGTCCCCGGTGTCGAAATCAGAAATCGCGCGGCCCCAGCCACGAAAACCGGGTTCGACGGGCCCGCGCGCATCATCGGATGTTGGAGTCTCCGGATGCGGATAGCGCCCGTCGGCATTGGCCTGCCAGACCTCGATTAAAACGTCCTTCAGAGCTGCGCCGGTGCCATCGAAGACCCGGCCTTGAACCCGAATGCGCTGGCCCCCGGCATTAGGCCCGGCGATATCCTGACCCAGCTCGGCCTCATAGATTTCAAACCCGGCGGCACCGGGCGCTAGGCCTATATGCACATAGGGGCCTGCGGTCTGAGACGGGGTTTCCTTCAGTGGCGGCACCATCAGTTCCCCTCCGGCCGGTTTTCAAACAGGGTAGAGCGACGCCCGCGCAGCACGATATCAAAGCGATAGGCAATCATGTCAAACGGCAGCGTCTCGTCCATGTCGAGCCGCGCAATCAGTTGCTGAACGGCGGCGGGATCGGGGATGGTGCTAACGATAGGGCAGCGGGCAATCAGCGGATCGCCCTCGAAGTAGAGCTGGGTGATCAGCCGCTGAGCAAAGGCGCGGCCAAACACCGAAACGTGTATATGTGCAGGCCGCCAGTCGTTTATGCCATTGCGCCAGGGGTAGGCCCCTGGTTTCACTGTGCGAAAGGCATAGGCACCCTGATCATCGGTCAGAACACGACCGCAGCCGCCAAAATTGGGGTCCAATGCACCCAGATAGCCGTCCTTTTTATGGCGGTAGCGGCCCGAGGCATTGGCTTGCCAGATCTCGACCAGTGTATTGGGAACGGGACGTGCGTTTTCGTCCAGAACACGCCCATGCAGCAATATGCGCTCGCCGATCGGACTGCCGCCATCGTGGGCGAAATTGGTCAGAAGGTCATTGTCTCCGGGCGCGATATCGCTGGGCGCAAACGTCGGGCCGGTGATTTCGCTGGCAGTGTTTTCGAGGCTGAGCAGCGGCAATCGCGGGGATCGGCTGACCGAGGTTTTGTAGTCCGGCGTGAAGGCAGGAGGGTGCCAGCGGCGGTCGCGGGTAAAATAATCAGGGGGCGTCACAGCTGTCTCCTGCGGGGGTGGCGTCGCCTCGTTCTTCGGCGGCCATTTCGGCATAGGTCCTCTTGGCGAGCTTCAGCGCATGATTGGCGCGCGGCACCCCCGCGTAGATGGCAACATGTTGGAAAACTTCAGCAATATCTTCGGGCGTTGCACCGGTATTTGCGGTTGCGCGGATGTGCATCGGGATCTCATCGAAATTGCCGAGTGCCGCAAGAAGGGCCAGCGTCAGCATCGAGCGTTCGCGTCGGCTGATCTGCTCAGAGGCCCAGACTGTCCCCCAGGCTGCTTCGGTAATCAGGGACTGGAAAGGTGCATCCAGCGCTGTTGTCGCAGCATCTGCGCGGGCCACATGGGCTTCGCCCAATACCTCGCGACGAACCTTCATCCCTGCGTCATACTGCGGCTTGTGCATATGCTCCTCCATGGATTATCCCTTATCTCATATCGTAAATGGTCTGTATAATCCCCTTGTGTGGATATTTTTATGTCGAAAATGATATGCGCCTTTCATCTCAGCTGAAGCTCCGACATCTGGAGGTCTTTGTCGAGGTTGCCAGAAAGATGAGCGTGACCCAAGCGGCGGAGCGCCTGGGCATGACCCAGCCGGCAGTGACGCGGGCGCTGCGCGAATTGGAAGCCGTCTGCGATAAACCTCTGGTCGAGAAACACGGTCGCGGCATTCGACTCTCCAGCTATGGTGAGATGTTCAGGGACTATGCGGGGCGCAGTCTGGCCCTGACACGCGACGGTGTCGAATTGCTACGTGGGCTGGACGAGGCCGCAGGATCCAAGGTCGCGATTGGGGCTTTGCCGACGGTCTCGGCAACCGTTGTCCCGGAGGCGCTGGCCAATATCTGGACGCAGGGCGCGCGCAACCGGTTTTCCGTCATGTCGGGAGACAATCAGCATCTGCTGGATCTGTTGCGGCGCGGAGAGCTGGATGTGGTCGTAGGGCGACTACCGGCACCCGAAAATATGGTGGGCCTGGATTTCGATCCGCTGTTCCGTGAGCGGGTAACCGTGGTCGTCGCACCGGGCCATCCGCTGACGGAGCTGGCACCGCAGGATCTCCCCTATGCGCTGTTCGGCGCGTTTCCGGTTTTGATGCCGCCGCCGAAGTCAATTATTCGCCCTTCGGTTGAACGCATGTTCCTGGAACAGGGCATTTCGATGCCTGAGGCCGCCATTGAAACAGTCTCGTCGACGTTTGGGCGCCAGTTCACATTGGCACATCAGGCGGTCTGGATCATCAGCCATGGGGTGGTGAAATCTGACCTCGCCAGCGGCGCCCTGGTAGAGCTGCCGCTGGACACTGACAGCACTCTTGGGCCGGTCGGGCTCTGCCTGCGGAGTGAGCACCGCTTGTCGGCAGCGGCCGCGAGATTCTGCGCTGCGCTAAAGAGCGTCTGCGGCTGACTGGTCACCTCGCGCACCGGTTCGGCCCAAGATTGCGCCGCGAATGGTAGAGGCATTTTTCGAATGCGGTAGCCTGTTTTTCTGGCGCTGACGCAGTGTCGCGCGGATTGACAGGTGAATTTCAACCTCTCTACTCTGGGTTTAATCGCAGCGGCGTTTTGGCTTGAGGAGGTCTGAAACGCATAGGACCTGCGCAAAAAAGAAAAGCCGCCTTGAACGGGTGGGGGAGGACAATTTGGACGGAGTGCAGCTGCTGGTCAGCGGGCTCGCGAACGGCTGTGTTTACGGTCTGATCGCGCTTGGCTTCGTGTTGATCTACAAGGCGACCGAGGCGGTCAATTTCGCTCAGGGCGATTTCATGATGCTTGGCGCCTTCGTTACGCTGGGACTGACCAATGCTGAATATCTGGACTTACCCTTCTGGGTCGCGGCACCGCTGTCGATCGCAATCATGGCCGGGCTTGGGTATCTGCTTGACCTGCTGATCCTACGTCATCTCTTTGGGCAGAACCAGACGGCGGTTGTCATCCTGACGATCGCGCTGGGCTTTGTCATTCGCTTCTTTGCCGGTGCGATCTGGGGCCATGAGCCACAGACGCTTGAGAGCCCGCTGGCGCTGGGAGATGTACAGCTTGCCGGCGTCGTTCTGGGGCTGGCCGATATAGCGGTGATTGTTGTCACGGTGCTGTTGACCTGGTCGCTCTACCAGTTTTTTCAGCGCACCAAGCTAGGTCTGGCCATGCAGGCGGCCAGCCAAAACCAGATGGCGGCCTATTTCATGGGCATTCCGGTCAGGCGGGTGCAGGGGCTCATCTGGGGGCTCTCGGGAGCGACGGCGGCTGTTGCGGGCATCCTCTTTGCGTCGAAGGGCGCGATTGATCCAAATGCCGGGCTGCTGGGCATCAAGGCCTTTGCTGCGGCGGTGATCGGTGGCTTCGGCTCGCTTCCGGGTGCGTTGGCGGGCGGGTTGATCGTCGGCGTTATCGAGCCTTTTGCCGCGCGTTACCTGGCGGCTGGCTATTCGCAGATTGCCCCTTACGTGCTGTTGCTGGCGGTGCTGGTCTTCCGTCCGCATGGTCTGTTCAGCCAAGTGCGCACAAAGAAGGTATAAGGCGATGCGGATTCAGTTCAAAACCAGCTACGACCACGACATCCGCCTGTTTCCTGACCGTCATAGCCTGCTGGTTTATGGTGCGTTGATTGTGCTGGCGCTGGCTTTGCCACTGCTGATCAACGAATTCTACATCGGCGAGGTCACCAATGTTCTGATCTGGGCGATTGCCGGGCTGGGGCTGATGCTGCTGACCGGCCAGACGGGACAGGCCAGCCTTGGCCATGCTGCGTTTCTGGCGATTGGCTGCTATGCCAATACCATCCTGATTGAACAGGGTGTGCCCTTTGTTCTGGCGTTCCCGCTGGCAGGGGTCCTGACCGGGGTTGTTGGGGCCATCATCGCCATTCCGGCCCTGCGATTGCACGGGATCTATCTGGCGATTGCTACCATTGCCCTGTCGATCCTGGCCGATGACATCATCGTTCTGCTTGAACCCTGGACCGGTGGTGTGTCGGGCAAATTTCCTGACGTGATCCGTCTATTTGGGATCGAGATTGAACGCTGGACCATGCCGGTGCGCTTTTACTATCTGGTTCTTGGTGTCACGGTGATTTCAACGCTGTTTTACCGCAATCTATTACGGTCACCGCTTGGCCGGGCCTTTGCAGCGGTGCGCGACAGTGAAGTCAGCGCCACCGCGATGGGCGTACATATCGCCCGGACCAAGGCAACCGCCTTTGGGCTAAGCTGCATGATCACCGGTTGGGCCGGGGCGTTGATGGGCTATTACGCCGGTGCCTTTAACAATGAGACCTTCTCTCTGGTGATCTCGATTACGCTGCTGATGATGATCGTGATTGGCGGGCTGGGATCAATACATGGCGCGTTTTTTGGCGCGGTGGTGGTCGCCTTTCTGCCGCAGGGGCTGTCGATCCTGAAAGACAGCGTGCTCGGCAGCGGGGTTGCCATTCCGGGTCTGGAAACCGGCGTCTTTGGCATGATCCTGATCCTGTTCATTCTGTTTGAGCCGATGGGCCTCTATGGACGCTGGCTGAAGATTCGCATCTGGTTTGAGCTGTTCCCCTTCGCACGCAAGGATATGTTCCGGCGTCAGAAATCCTATCTCAAGACGGAGCGCCTCAGATGAGCCTGTTGGAGATTGAACATGCCACGTTGAAATTCGGTGGCGTTGTGGCGGTGAATGATCTCAGCTTCTCGGTTGAGGAAGGTGAGGTCTATGCCATCGTCGGGCCAAATGGGGCGGGGAAGTCCACCGTATTCAACCTGATTTCCAGGTTCTACCAACCACATTCCGGCCAGTTCCGCTTTGATGGGCGTGACCTGTTGCAGTGCAACGCGGATGCGGTGGCGGATCTGGGCATTGCGCGGACGTTTCAGAATATCGAGTTGTTCGATCATGCGACGGTGCTGCAGAACCTGCTGGTCGGTCGGCATCGTCATCGGCGCACTACCCTGATTGAAGAGCTGTTTTTTGCGCCACGTGTCCGGCGCGAGGAACGGTTGCACCGGGCTGCTGTTGAGGAGGTCATCGATTTCCTGGATCTGCAAGCCTACCGCAACAAGATGATTGCCGGGTTGCCCTATGGCATCCGCAAGGTTGTCGAGCTTGGCCGTGCATTGGCCTCGGGGCCGCGGCTTTTGTTGTTGGATGAACCCGCCTCCGGCCTGTCGGTGGAGGAAACCCAGGATATGCGCTGGTGGATCGACGATATCCGCAAACAGATGGGGATCACTGTCCTGATGGTGGAACACGACATGGGTCTGGTGTCCAGCGTGTCGGACCGGGTTCTGGCCCTCGCCGATGGCGCGAAACTGGCCGAAGGCACCCCGGCTGAAGTGCAGGCCGACCCGGCTGTTATCGAAGCCTATCTGGGCGCGGGGGCGGTGTGATGGGCGCGGCCTTGCTGGACATTCGCAATCTTGAGAGTTTCTACGGGCCGATCATGGCCATCCGCGGTGTTTCGCTATCGGTTCAGGCCGGGCAGATCGTCACGGTTCTGGGCGCCAATGGCGCTGGAAAATCTACCCTGCTGAAGACGATTTCGGGTATCATGGATCCTGAGAAGGGCACGGTCAGCTTCGACGGCGAAGAAATCCAAGGTGAGGAACCGCATCGGATCGTCCGCCGGGGCATCGTACATGTGCCCGAGGGGCGCGAGGTCTTTCCGTTGCTCAGCGTTGACGAAAACCTGACCCTCGGGGCCTATACCCGCCGTGATCAGGCCGAGATCGAGCGCGACCGCCAGATGGTGTTTGACTATTTCCCCATCCTGGCTGAGCGGCGCCATCAGGATGCTGGCACACTGTCAGGCGGTCAGCAGCAGATGCTGGCGATCGGGCGTGGGTTGATGCTCCGTCCGCGCATCATGCTTCTGGATGAACCAAGCCTTGGCCTGTCGCCACTGCTGGTACAGGAAATCTTTGGCATCCTGAAGCGGCTGAACCGCGATGAGGGGGTGACCATGATGCTGGTGGAACAGAACGCGCGGATCGCGCTGGAGTTGGCGCATGTCGGCTATGTCATGGAAATCGGGCGTATCGTCATGGATGGCAGCGCCGACCGGCTGATGGACAGCGAGGATATCAAAGCGTTTTACCTCGGCCATCAGGAGGCCGGGCAGCGCAGCGAGAAACGCTGGAAGCGCAAGAAGACATGGCGCTGATCGGCGCGACTGAGATCAACTAGGGACCTGAATGGATGCGAGGACAGCGGTGACACAGACAGCGTCGGCGGCAGACATAACAACACAGGCGGGCGGCGATGCGGCCCCGCTTCCTCAGGTTGAACTGAACGGCGCCAGCTACAATGCCACGCCGGGGCAGCGGCCCGTCATGGTCGATGGCTGCGATACCGTGGCAAAATTGTTTTCGCTGCGCTGTCATCAACTGGGCAAACGGACGGCTCATCGCGAAAAGGATATGGGCATCTGGAATGCCTATTCCTGGCAGGACTACTGGGACCATGCGGAAAAGATCGGCCTGGGCCTGATGGCGCTGGGGCTTGAGCGAGGTGAAGTTGTTTCGATCCTGAGCGAAGACCGCAAGGAATGGCTCTATCTCGATATGGGCATCCAGGGCGCCGGGGCCATTGCGTCTGGCGTCTATACGACAGATTCCGCCCAGCAGCTGGCCTATTTGATCAATGACAGCGGCAGCCGGTTTCTGGTGGTGGAAAACGACGAGCAGCTGGACAAGTTCCTAGAGATCGAAGCCGAGGTCCCGCATCTGCGCTGGGTTATCATTCTGGAGCGCGACGGGCTGCATGATCTGGAGCATGACAGATGCCTGTTTCTCGATCAGCTTTATGATCAGGGCGCGGCCTTCAAGATGGCAAATCCAACCGCTTTCGAGGACGCGGTGGCCCGGTCGCGGCCAGATGAAACCGCGCTGCTCATCTATACGTCGGGTACCACTGGCCTGCCCAAGGGCGCCATGTTGAGTCACGAGAACATCCTCGCGACGATGGAGTCAGGCGCGCGTGCACTGGAATGCTACGCCACGGATGAGCAGCTCTGTTTCCTGCCGCTCTGCCATATCCTTGAGCGCAACGTCTCCGTCTACCTGCCAATGGCGGCCGGCAGTACGGTGAATTTCGCCGAAAGCCCGGAAACCGTTTTCGACAATATGCAGGAAGTGTCGCCGGCCACCTTCTTTGCGGTGCCGCGTGTCTGGGAAAAAGTCTATTCCCGCGTTCTGGTCCTGGCGCAGGAGGCGACCTGGCTGGGGCGCTGGGCCTTTGGTCGGGCGGTCGCTGCGGGGGCTGCGCGGGCCGAGTATGTGCTGGCCGCAAAACCCGTCCCTGCGGGTATCGCCCTGCGCTATCGGATCTGGGATATGCTGGTTCTGCGTAATCTGCGCCGAATGCTCGGGCTGGACCGGCTGCGCCGGGGCGGCACCGGGGCGGCACCGATTTCGCCTGAACTGCTGCGTTGGTATTGGTCGATTGGCGTGCCGCTGATCGAGGGCTACGGGATGACCGAAAACGCAGGACTTACCGCGGCAAACCGGGTGTTGTCGCATCGGCCGGGCACTGTTGGCCAGGCCGTGCCGGGCGTTGATATTCGTATCGCGGCGGATGGGGAAATTCAGCTCTGGGGGCTCAACAATTTCCAGGGATATTGGCGCAAGCCTGAAAAAACGGCTGAGACCTATACCGAGGACGGCTGGCTGCGCACTGGCGATGTCGGGCGGCTGGACGAAGATGGGTTCCTGACCATCACCGGGCGGATCAAGGACATCATTATCACCGCTGGCGGCAAGAATATCACACCGGCTGAAATCGAAAGCCGGTTAAAGTTCAGCCACTATATTTCCGACGCAGTGGTGATCGGTGACCGGCGCAAATTCCTGACCTGCCTGATCATGATTGATCAGGAAAACGTCGAGAAATTTGCCCAGGATCGGAAAATCCCGTTTAGTGATTTTGCCTCGCTCTGTGCTGCGGAACCGGTGGTTGATCTGATCCGGGGTGAGGTCGATGCGGTCAACCGTGATTTCGCGCGTGTCGAGCAGATCAAGGATTTCCGTCTGATCAACGTTTTGCTCACGGCCGAGGATGACGAGCTGACCGCGACCATGAAGCTGAAACGTGGGCTGGTGGAGAAAAAGCACAAGAACCTGATCGACCAGATGTATTGACAAACAGGCGCATCCGCGCCGGGGGACACAAGGGAGTAAGCGCAGATGAAGAGATGGACAGCGGGCTTTATCGGGGCCGCACTGGCGGCGGGGCTTGCGCCTCAGGCGATGGCGCAGACCCAAGGAGTGAGCGACAGTGAAATTGTGCTCGGCTCGGTCAATGACCTGAGTGGAATATTTGCCGCTGTTGGTGTGCCGGCCGTAAATGGCGCCAATTTGCGGTTTGACGAGGCCAATGCCAATGGCGGCATTCACGGCCGCCAAATTCGTTTCGTGGTCGAAGACAATGGCTATCAGATTCCGCGGGCCATGCAGGGCTACAATAAGCTTCTGAATCGCGATCAGGTCTTTGCAATGCTCCTGTCGTTGGGAACGCCCATGAATATCGCAGGGTTCAAATTGCTGGATCCGAAAGGCATTCCCAATATCAGCCCGCTGACAGCTGCGCGTCAGATGTTGCAGGAGCCGATCGACAATAAGTTCATCGGGTTTTCCAGCTATTACGATCAGGTCCGCGCCGGTGTGACCTATTTGGCGGAAGAATTCGATGCGAAAGAAGTCTGCTCGATGTATATCCCGTCGGATTTCGGCAAGGAGATCAAGGAGGGCAGCCAGGATGTTGCTGCCGAACTAGGGCTGAGTTTCGCTGCCGAGACGACCCATAAGCCGGATGAGCTGGACTTCGTCGGTTCGTTGACGAAACTGAAGTCCGAAGGATGCGATATCATCACCATGGCTCTTGGCGTGCGGCAGGGGATTACCGTGGTTGGCACCGCCAAGAAGCTGGGCTGGACTGAGGCGAAATTCCTCAACACCTCCGCCGGTTTTCTTGAGGTGGTGGCGGCGGTGCCCGGCGGCGTAACGGAGGGTCTCTATGCTGCGGCTGGCTGGGCTGACCTGATCGCGCGGGCTGAGGACGACGTTCCGGCGAAGTTTATGGCGGATTACGAAGCAAAGTTCGGCCAGCCCGCCGGTGGCTTTGCCATGCTCGGGTATAGTGCAGCCAATACCGTGGTGAATGCGCTGGAGGCCGCAGGCCCCGATCTGACTCATGAAAGCTTTATCAAGGGGATGGAAAGCCTCGATTTCTTTGATGCCTTGACCGATACCCAGATCACCTATGGGCCGGATGACCATAGGGGCGCCGATGTCATTGTCATCTCGGTGGTAGAGAATGGCGTCTGGAAAGAGCTGAGCCGGAAATAGGCGACCGCCTCGAAAACAAAAAGGAAAAAGCCGACAGGTTTCTATCTGTCGGTTTTTGCTATTCTTGGGTCAGGCCCTCTATCCGGCGTATTGGGCTTCATTTTATGCACATATTTGAATATTATTACTCTTGCGGAAGAGGGAGTCGAACCATGGCAGTAACAAGACGGCATTTTGTGCAGGGGTTGGGGGCCGGGCTCGCGCTGGTGCCCTTCGGGCGTGTTTGGGCGGAAACCAGAGTGTCGCTCGGCGCAGCGGAGCTGCTCAGCCTCTCAGATGGCCGAATGCAGTTGCCGCCCTCTTTTCTGTATGGGGATCTGGAGCCATCTGCGCTTGCGCGTGTCCTTGCGGAGCATGGGATGTCTCCTGATGAGCCGCTCACACCGGAGGTGAATGTCACGCTGTTGCGCGACAAGGATCACATCATTCTGTTTGATACCGGTGCGGGGCCCGCCTTTCAGGATGGGACTGGACAGCTGCCCGATGCGCTAGCTGCCGTGGGGATCAGCCCGGAGGATGTCACGCATGTGGTGTTCACGCATTGCCATCCTGACCATCTCTGGGGTGTTCTGGATGATTTCGAGGAACCGCTCTTTAGCAACGCTCAACATATGATGGGGCGCAAGGAATGGGACTACTGGTTTGATCCTGCAACCGTGGGGTCAATCGGCGCGGCGCGTGAGTCCATGGCGGTTGGCGCACGCCGACGTCTGGAGATCCTTGCCGATGGTGTCACCCTGTTCGATGATGGCGCCGAGATCCTGCCGGGTGTTGCTGCACACGCGACCTTTGGCCATTCACCCGGCCATATGTCGTTTGAAATTTCAGGTGGGACGGATAACGTGATGGTGCTGGGTGATGCGATCACCAACGCACATGTCAGCTTCTCCGAGCCGGGCTGGGAAATCGCATCCGATCAACTCCCGGCCGCCGCGGCCAGGATGCGGCAAAAGCTGTTGCAGCGGCTGTCATCTGAGCAGCTGATGGTTGTAGGGTATCACCTACCGAATGGTGGCGTGGGTCGTGTCGATACTGTCGGCAGCGGGTATCGGTTTATATCTGAAAATTAATCAAAACAATCATAGGGTGCATTATTTCGCATCCGTATCCGGCCTCCCGATCAATGACTGTTAGAGAACGGCGTCGGATGTGACGACTATTCCGCCTGCGCGGCTCGGCTGTCCTGACACCGGATGTGCAGTTTCTCCATCTGGAGGAGACAATATATTGCGGCTGTCGTCTCAGTCAGCCGTGGTCAATAGCTGGATGCCGATCAGTGGTTTGGATGCTGGAGGGAATACTCCACAAGTGTGCGTTATCCAAACATACTGAAATCCTTTAGGTTGTATTATTTGTGGTGACTTTTATTGATTCTTGTGAGATGGTTAATGGGTGGGTAATCAATTCGGTCGGAGTTGGGGTTTATAGGTTCCGGTTGTATTGCTAGAGGTAATGGGTTTGGGATATGGAAAATAAACTTAGAATTCGCCATTTTGGCGCGTTTGGAGTTTTTCTGCCCGACGGAGACAGTCTTCTCCTCGGCTCAAAGCACCAGGCACTGTTGGCACTTTTGTCTACTGCAGAAGGCGGTGTGCGAACACGAGCGTTTTTGGAGCGTACCCTGTGGAGTCTGGCCCAGCCAGAGCAGGCGAAGGCCAGTTTGCGAACCGCGCTCTCGACTCTCCGTCGGCATCTTGGAAGCGAATGTGCGTCCTTTCTGTCCGCCAATCGAGAGCGCGTGGTCCTGGATCTGTCGAAAATCGAAGTAGATGCAGACCCTGCCAAGGGCGATTTCATGGAAGGCTTTGAGCTGCCGCATGAAACGACATTTGCGGTCTGGTTGGAACAGCAGCGCAATGAGTTGACGCGCGCCGATGCCCGCAATCGGGCCGCCACGGGCATGCTGCGTGACTACAGCCGCGCCGTATTGGACAGCCTGTTGCCGCCGATCGCCGTTCTGCCGTTTGTGCACCGCGCGCCGGGGGATGCAAAATCTCCGCTTGGGGCATTGCTCTCGGAGGAGTTGGTGCGCCACCTGTCGCGCAGCCATGCCTTTTGCGTCACGTCATATCTGGCGTCGCGGCAGTTCGATCCGCATCAGATCCGCCCTAGCGAAGTCTATTCGATGGCGGGTGCCAGCTATCTTGTATCGGGGACCGTCAATGTTACGGGCCAGACCTACCGTTTGCAGGTTGACCTGCATGACGCCGAGCGGGAGCGGGTCATCTGGTCGCGAGACTTCACCGAAACCCTCGCGATGCTGACCAATGGGTGCAGCATGGCCTTGCGAGAGGTTACCGCGCAGATCGGCTGGACCGTGGTCGGTGAAGCGGTGCGTTTGGTTGGCTTCAGGCCGCTGTCCAAACACGATAGCCATACCTTGCTGATGGCGGCGATCGCGCTGATGCAGGACATGCAGATGCCGCAGTTCAACCAGGCGCAGGAAATCCTCGCAGTCCTGCTGGAACGTGAAGTGCAGCACCCGGTTGCCCTGACGTGGATGGCGATGTGGCATGTGATGCGCGTGCAGAAAGGTTTCTCCACGGATCGTCAGCTTGACGCGCATCTCGCCAACCAGCTGGTGGCAGCGGCGCTCGCCCAGGATCCGACGTTCTCTCTGGCACTGACGGTACGGGGGCTGATCGCCAGCCACCTGATGTTCCGGTTCGATCTGGCGCAGGATTCCTATGATCTCGCACTGAAGGACAATCCGAACGAAGCATTGGCATTGCTGCTGAAGGGCACAACCCTTGCCTATCAGAACCAGCCGGAGGATGCGGTAAGGCTGACGGATGCCGCACGGCGGCTCTCTCCGCTGGGACCGCAGCGCTATTACTTCGATTCATATTCGGCGACGGCCAATCTGGGCGCGCAGAATTACGAGCGTGCAGTCAACCTGGCAGACCGGTCCTTGCAGGCCAACCCGACCTTCCCGGCAACGTTACGGACCAAAGCCATCGCCCTGCAGGCATTGGGGCAATCGGACAAGGCGCGGGAGGTCGTGAAATCGCTGCTCACCGTGCAGCCGGGGTTCAACATTGCACGTTACGAAAAAGATCACGCGGCATCCAATGCCCCCTTCGGCAAGGATTGGAGCAAGGCGCTGCGGTCCGCGGGTGTGCCTGCCTGAGCGGTAAAAATCCATCGGGCGGACCATCGACCCGGTGAGAGCGGTGGAGACGCGGGGGCTTGCAGGCCTGCCGTGTCTTCGCTCATCTACGGGGGCAGCAGAGGGTGTGCATCGCGCTCGCCAGTACGAAGAGGTCCCTATCATGAAGGCAGTCACCTATCGCGCGTTTGGAGCGGCAGAAACCGTCCTGCAGCTGGAAGACCTGCCCGATATCGCACCGGGGCCAGGTGAGCTGCGTGTGGAACTGACCTATTCCGGCGTAAACCCCTCTGACGTGAAGGCGAGGGCCGGCGCCCGCGCTGGAGTGACTGAGCTGCCCTATCCGGTGATCATTCCCCATAGTGACGGGTCGGGCGTGATTGCGGAGGTCGGCGAGGGTGTCGATCCGGCGCGTATCGGGGAGGCCGTCTGGATCTGGAACGGTCAGTGGCAGCGGCCGTTCGGGACCGCCGCCACCTCCATAACGCTGCCGGCTGAGCAGGCTGTTCCGCTGCCGGAAGGGCTTGACCTGAAACAGGGCGCGGCTCTGGGGATCCCGGCGCTAACGGCTGCTCATGCGGTGTTCTCGGGTGGGGATGTCACCGATCGAACGGTGCTCGTTCAGGGCGGTGCCGGCACCGTTGGTCTATTGGCCGTGCAGCTGGCCAGATGGGGCGGGGCGCGGGTGATCGCGACCTGCGCATCTCACGCGGCGGACCGGGTCCGGCAGGCCGGAGCTGACGCCACCCTGGCCTATGCCGACGGGGACTTGGCAGAGCAGATCCTGGCGGCAAATGATGGTCGCCACGTCGACCATATCGTAGAGGTTGAGTTTGGTGCGAACTGTGCCGTCGACACCGAGGTCATTGCACCAAATGGTCGGATAACGGCCTATGGGTCGGCACAGCAGATGACACCGCAGCTGCCGTTCTACCCGTTGATGTTCAAATCGGTGACGCTGGAGATGATGCTGGTCTATCTGCTGCCGCCCGTGGCCCGTCGTGCAGCGATCAAACGTATCGAACATGCGGCAGCCGCTGGGGCGTTGCATCTGCCCATCGCTGAGGTTTTCGATCTGGTCGACACCGCCAAGGCGCATCACGCCGTCGAACGGGGGCATCGCGCCGGCTCCATCCTTGTAAGGACCGGAAGAGATTGAGAAACCCAGCACCAGAGCTGAGTATTTCCGGGTCAGAACAGACCAGCCAAAGGGAAGCATGAAAACTGCATTTTTTTCCAAAAACCCTCTTGCACCTGCTGAAATCTGGCATTAGACACCCGCTCACCGATGGGGTGTGGCCAAGTGGTAAGGCAACAGTTTTTGGTACTGAAGATCGTAGGTTCGAATCCTACCACCCCAGCCATTTTTCCACATATTTTGATGCTTTTGAGGGTCTGGCTTCTCCGGCCACAATCGGCGTTTCGGTGTGGCCAACTGATACCTCGCGGCATATTCGTCTTTAGGTGAAGACCGAGGGGAGGCGCGCTCTACGGTTGTAGTCTCGCTCTGTTCAGCTGCGATATCCGTGCTGAATGCCTCTGGTGCTCGTCAAATCAGAATGGATAAGAGGCAAATACTATTTAAATTTTAATATATTTTACAAAGCAGTATCGATTTTCGGACCGTTGCAAGCCCTGTATTCATTTTGTTTCAACCATAACAGCCTAACCTGATGCACCCGTCGAGACGCGGCAGGCCCACCGGCGCGCACTCGAGGAACGGTAGACTCGGAGGCTGGCCATGACGGTTGGGTATCTTGTCACTCTTGGCGACGGCACACTGGATGCCGGCGACGGGATTTCTGCGAACCAATCCAACTTTACTTCAGCCGACGTCATCGGGACTGGCAGCTGGACCTGGAGCGGTGTCTATCAGGGCGACGGTCAGACCTACTCAAACATCAGTGACACTGGCACCTATCACTATGGAAGTGACGGGAATGTCTATTTTGTTCCAGATACTTGGTACACGACCAGCGGATCCGGCAGTGCGACGACGATCCCTGCCAATTCGATGTCGGGCACATCGGGTAATGACGCAATCAACGGCGACGCCAATGACAATGTTATCTATGGCGGTGATGGTGATGACTACCTGACCGGCTCCTCGGGCGATGACATTATCTTCGGCGGCGAGGGGAACGATAACTACGATACCGATACCGGCAATGACACCTTCTACGGTGAGGGCGGAGATGACTGGGTTGCAATCTATGACAACATGGATGGCGAATCGCTCTACGGTGGCGAAACCGGAGAGACCCTGGGCGATATGCTTGAGGTCTACGGCGATTATGCGGGTGTTGATGTCAACGTCACCTTTACCGGCGATGGGGACGGAACCGTCACATTTGCGGGGCAGACGGCCTATTTCTGGGAGTTTGAGCGGTTCTATCTCCATTCGGGAGACGACACGCTGGACGGCTCTGCGGCGACTTCGGCGCTCAACGTGCAAACTGGCAGCGGTGCCAACAGTGTTACGGGTGGGGCTGGTGATGACACGATATCGACCGGCGCGGGAGCGGATGTGGTCGACGGCGGCGCAGGCGACGATCTTGTCTGGGCCGGGGTAGGGGCCGACACGGTTGACGGCGGCGCCGGGGCCGACAGGCTCTTTGGTCAGGACGACAACGACCTCATCTACGGCGGCAAAGGGTCTGACACCATCGATGGGGGTTTGGGCGACGACACGATCTACGGGGGTGAAAACCCGGCAACCTCGGTCGGCGGAAGCAATACCGCAGGGAACACCTACACGGTCATTCATCTTGGGGCGGCGTCCGAGGTCGACAGCGTCGAGGGGAACGCCGCCAACGAAAACCCGAACGCTCTACTGGGGACATACGGGAGCGCGGGGGCAGAGCTATATAACAACTTCCAGACTGCCATCGCGTCAGACGATAATGCGAATACGCGCATCGACTTCGATGACGAAGCCGCGCCGGAAACGATCAATATCAACGGTGTAGACAAGCTCGTCGACACCGGCATGGTCTATAACGCAACGGTAACGTTCACCGACGGCACCACCGGGACGTTCACGGCTGTGGTCATCCAGACCACGGACGGCCACGTCTACATGATGCCGGAAGCCTCGAACAACGCCGAGAACGTTCTTCTAACCAGCAAGACGATCGAGAGTATTTCGCTTGATAGTGTTGTTGTCGGCTACTCAAACGTCACCGCAACCCGGGTAGATGCCGACTATGCTCTGCCGGGTGACACGGATACCTCGGGCGACAGCATCATTGGCGGTGCCGGCGCAGACGTCATCTATGGCGGTGCCGGGAATGACACCATTGCGGGCGGAACCGGCGCTGACAGCATAGATGCCGGGGACGACGCGGACCTCATCCTTCTCCAGGATGGCTTCGGCAACGACACCATTGTTGGTGGTGAAGGGGGCAACGACAGCGATACGCTTTCCATGTCGAGCCTGACCGGGCCAGTGACTGTGACCTATACCGGCGACGAGATGGGGACGATCACCAACGGAACCGATACGGTCAGTTTCTCGGAGATCGAGCGTCTGAACCTGACCGAGCAGGCCGATGTCGTGAATGCCAGCGCGGATAGTGCCGGGGTCGATATAGATGCTCGAGGCGGTGACGACACCATAACCGGCGGCGCGGGGGCCGATTCCATCAAGGGTGGCAGCGGCAGCGATTCCATCGTTGCCGGGGCTGGTGCTGATACGATTGTTGGCGGCATTGGCGACGACACCATTCGGCTGACTGCGGATGCAGATCGCGATCAGCTGGTGTTGGCCGATGGGGCGGGATCCGATCTGATCTATGATTTCGATCTGACGGACAGCGGTGACGGGACCACGGTTGATCAGCTGGATGTTTCAGGGCTCACCAATTTGGCTGGAGATCCAGTCAAAATCGGTGATGTCGTGGTGACCGATACCAATGGTGACGGGACCGGCGATGCGATCATGACCTTCCCCAATGGGGAGAGCATCACATTGGTCGGGGTGCAGCGGTCGCAGGTGGACAACGGGCCCGAAATGCACGCGATGGGCATACCCTGTTTTACGGCCGGGACGCTGATCCAGACGCCAACCGGGCGCGTCAAGGTCGAAGACCTCAGCCCCGGTGATCGTGTCAGCACAATGGGGGCGGGTGCCCAGCAAATCCTATGGGTTGGGGCATCGTCGTTCACCGCCACGCGCAAGCGCCTATCGGAGGCGCTGATGCCGGTGCGACTGGACCCGGACGCCTTTGGAGGTGAGCGGGCGCTGCTTGTTTCGCCTCAGCATTGCGTCCTGATGAAACAGCGCAGTAGCGGGCGCCCGGTGCATGTGCGCGCCAAGCATCTGGCACAGGTAACCGGATTTGCATCGTTCGCACGGGAGGTGACGCAGGTTACCTATGTTCATGTACTACTGAAAAAGCACGAGAATATCCTGTCGAACGGAATCCCCAGCGAGACGTTTTATCCCGGCCCTATGGCGGTCTCCACGCTTGGCCCGGCAGATCGCCTGGGACTGTTTAAATGCCTGCCGCAGCTGATCCTCCATCCGGTAGAGCAGGCTTATGGGCCTCGTGTTCTGCCCGTTCTGACACGCCGGGAGGTGCAATCACTGGCCCGCGCCGGAGACCTGGTGCCCTGGCTGATCGGTGACATATCTCGGCACCCGCCCGCTGAGCAGTGGGCCGAGACAGGCGGCTGGCAGGCAATGTATTCGCCGCGGTACAGCTTTCAATCCGGCGCCGCAGCAGGGTAGCAGTCGTCTCAGCCTATCCGCTGTATGGACATGGTCAGTGGGTGTCGCGCAGGATCATTTCTGCGTCCAGCCTCACCGTTTCTTCGGGGGCCTGCGGGTAATCCAAGCGCCGCTCCAGGCAGCGCAATACGGCGGCAACCATGCCGTCAATAGGGTTTCGCAACGTGGTCAGTCGTATGGTCGGCCAACGGGCCATTTCGATGTCATCAAAACCGATCACCGAGACGTCGTTGGGAACCACCCGACCGGCATCCCGCAGCGCACCGAGTGCGCCGATGGCCATGGCATCATTGGCACAGAATATCCCATCGAAATCCGTCTGTTCCAGCAGATTGCGGGTGGCGAAATATCCACTCTCGGTGGTGTAGGTTCCGGTGATCTCCCCCGCCAGTGTGATGCCTTTGGCCGTCAACCCGGCAAGCAGTCCGCTGCGGCGTTCAGCGGTCGCGCCGAATTCCCCCGGACCGCCCACCATCGCAACCCGGCGACGGCCGCGTTGCGCAAACAGATCCGCCGCCATCTGTGCGGCTTCGTGGTTGCGCAGACAGATGTTGTCGACGCCCTCTGCTGCGATGATTCGGCCAGAGGCGATGACCGGGATATGCAGTTTGCTACAGAGTTCGACGATTTCGGTCGCAAGACTGCCGCTACGCAGGATCATCGCATCCAGCGGATAGCGGAGCACCTGGGTCACCGCATCGCGGGCATGGTCGCCACCACCGGCGATCACCACCGGCCATTTGCCCGCGGCATTCAGGCCGGCGATCAGGGCAGAGGTCGCCTCCTTGTCGTATTCATTGCGCATCTCACCGGCGAAAACCGCAACCAGATTGGAGCGCGCCCCCTGCAGACTGGCGGCCAGCGCATTGGGCTGGTAGCCGAGTTCATGTGCCGCCAGCAGGATCCGTTCACGTTTTTCTTGATCCAGATAGGCGCCCTCGGTGAAAGCCCGAGAAACAGCCGAACGCGAAACGCCAGCGATTTCAGCCACATCTGCGGCTGTCACCCGGGATTGGCGTTTACCGCCAGCTGACCCTTGTCGCTTCATCTGTCGTCCCTTTCGGGCGTGATGTTTTTTTTGTGAGACACCGAAACCCTTGACACAACCGTTACATAGCGCCCCTATATGAACACGTGTGCAGTTCTGGTGCAACGGACAAGCTCCTGGCAAAAGACACAGGGCGGAAAGACGCAGCGAGCCGCACAGGCCTAGGGGAGGCCATTTCAAAAAACACCATCGGTGGCCGTTTTCGGCTGCCTTGGACAATTGAATCGTTGGCCCGATTGGGCAACGGCAGACCGGAGACTGATGATGAAGCGTATTACGTTTACGACCGCTGCGACGCTGGCTTTTGCTGCAAACGCTGCGTTTGCCGAAACCGAGATCACCTGGTGGCACGCAATGGGTGGCGCGCTGGGCGACACCGTCAACCAGATCGCATCCGACTTCAACGCGAGCCAGGATGAGTACAAGATCACCCCGGTCTTCAAGGGCACCTATGAAGAGACCCTGACCGCAGGTATCGCTGCCTTCCGCGCAGGCGAACAGCCGAATGTGATGCAGGTGTTTGATGCTGGCGCCGCAACCGTGATCGGCGCCAAGGGCGCGACCATTCCGGTTCAGGATCTGCTGGCCAACAATGGTGTTGAATTCGACATCAATGATTACATCGCCGGCGTGCGCTATTTCTACGCCGACAGCGATGGCAAGATGATCGGCATGCCGTTCAACTCCTCCACGCCGATCATGTATTACAACATCCAGGCGCTGGAAAAAGCGGGCGTTACCGCGCCCAAGACCTGGGAAGAGTTCCAGACCGTCACTGCACCAGCGCTGAAAGAGGCAGGCTATACCGCCCTGTCGCAGTCACATCTGCCCTGGATCTTCACCGAGAATTTCCACTCGCGCCACAACCTGCCGTTTGCCACCAACAACAATGGCTATGATGGGGTCGACACCCAGATCCTGGTGAACAACGACGCGATCAAGGCACATTTCACAGCTGTCACCGACTGGCAGAAAAACGGCTACTTCGAATGGTTCGGCACAGGTTGGGGCGACAACCAGACGCCGTTTGAAGAAGGCAAGGTTGCGATGTGGCTGGGCTCCTCCGGCTCCTTCGGTGGTCTGAGCAAGAAAGACCTGCCGTTTGATTTCTCCGCGACCATGCTGCCCTATTGGGAAGCCGTGACAACAGAGCCGACGCAAACCTTCATCGGTGGCGCCTCGCTGTTTGCCATGGCGGGCCATGATGCCGAAGAAAACAAGGCAACTGCTGCGTTCTTCGACTTCCTGACCTCCGCCGAGGTTCAGTATTTCTGGCATAAAGAAACCGGCTATGTGCCGATCACCGAAGCCGCATATGAGATGGCAAAGGCGGACGGCCATTATGACCGCGCCCCTGCGGCCGAGGTCGGCATCCAGCAGCTGTCGCTGGCGGCTGGTGACAACACCAAGGGCTATCGCATGGGCTTCTACGTACAGATCCGTGACGTGATGAACCGCGAATACGGTCGCATCCTGACTGGTGAAACCTCGGTTGAAGACGCCTTCAAGGCGATTGAGTCCGAAGCCAACAACCTGCTGGCCCGTTTCGCCAAGACCCAAGGCTAATCGCGGGGAATTCCCCCTTACCTGTGACGGCCGCAGCCCCTGCGGCCGTCACGCATTACAACGAAGAGGCACACCGTGAAACGCGCCGGATTCTCGACCAAGTGGATGCCGATCCTGCTGCTGATGCCGCAGCTCGTCATTATCGCTATTTTCTTCTATTGGCCCGCCTGGCACGCAATCCAGTCGTCCTTTTACCTGCAGGATCCGTTCGGGTTTGGCTCTACCTTTGTCGGTCTGGAAAATTACACCGATCTTATGGGGAACAGTGAATATCGCCGCGTTGCGGTTTTCACGCTTGTATTTACGGTTTTGGTGACCTTCTTCTCGCTTGCGATTGCACTGTTGCTGGCGGTGAAGGCGGACAATGTCCTGCGCGGCGCACGCACCTATAGGACCCTTCTGATGTGGGTCTATGCGGTCGCCCCGCCGGTTGCCGGCTTCATTGGTCTGATCATGTTCGACCAGAGCTGGGGACCATTGACGCGGCTTGCCGGTTTCTTTGGCTGGGACTTTGTTCTGGGCGTGAACTTCAACGATACCGCAGCCGCCATGGTTCTGGTGTCGGTCTGGAAACAGATTCCGGTCAACTTCATCTTCTTCCTGTCTGGTTTGCAATCCATCCCGCGTTCCGTACGTGAGGCGGCTCTGATCGACAACGGATCGGCGACCAGCCGGTTCTGGGATGTGACGTTCCCGCTGCTTGCGCCGACGGGCTTCTTCCTCCTGATCATCAATATTACCTATGCCCTGTTCGACACCTTCGGAATTGTCGATACACTGGTGAAGGGCGAGCCGGGCAACAATCCGATGACCCTTGTTTACAAGGTTTATGTCGATGGTTTCCGTGGCAATGACCTTGGCGGTTCCTCGGCACAGTCGGTGATCCTGATGGTTCTTGTCCTCGCGCTTACGGTCTTCCAGTTCCGGCTGATTGACCGTCGGATCCACTATACCTGAGGGGGCTGACATGGCTGACCAAACACCCGTTCAAACGCCGCGCCGCTCCATCAACTGGGGGGCCGTTGGCGACCACACCGTTCTGATCCTCGGCTCGCTCTTCATGCTGGTGCCGCTGATCATGGTGGTGATGACCACAACCGTGCCGGATGTGGATATCATCAAATACGGACCGCAGCTGAAGATCGGCGACCAGTTCGACGAGAACTTCAACAAGGCGATGTTCGAGGCCTCCGGCTTTTCCGGGGCCAACACCGGCACGCGGATGCTGTTCAACTCCTTTGTTCTCGGCATCGGCTTTGCGCTTGGGAAGATCCTGATTGCGATGATGGCGGCCTATGCCATCGTTTATTTCCGCCTGCGGTTTGCCACGCTGGCATTCTGGGTGATCTTCACCACGCTGCTGCTGCCGCTGGAGGTCCGTATTCTGCCGTCCTATGAGGTGGTGCAGCAGCTGGGCATGCTCAACACCTACCAGGGTCTGATCATCCCGTTGATTGCGTCTGCAACCGCAACCTTCTTCTTCCGCCAGTTTTTCCGGTCTGTGCCGGAAGAGCTGGTCGAGGCTGCGCGCATTGATGGGGCTGGGCCGGTGAAGTTCTTCATCGATATTCTGGTGCCGCTGTCGCGGACCATGATTGCGGCCATGTTCATCATCATGTTTGTCTTTGGCTGGAACCAGTATCTCTGGCCCACCATGATCACCACCGAAGAGGACATGTATACGCTGGTGCGGGGGATCAAACAGATCACCCAGACCCTCGAAGGCACCAATGTCCCCGAATTCGGTCGCGCAAATCTTCTCGCCGTGATCGCCATCCTGCCGCCCGTGGCAGTCGTCATTTTCTTCCAAAGCTGGTTCGTCAAGGGCCTGACGGAATCCGATAAGTAAGGACTTCAAATAATGGCTCAGGTTTCCCTGAATTCTGTACGCAAGGTCTACCCCAATGGGGTCGAGGCCGTCACTTCCTCCAGCTTCAAGATCGAGGATGGCGAATTCGTCGTCCTGGTCGGCCCATCGGGCTGCGGCAAATCCACGTTGCTGCGCATGATTGCCGGTCTGGAGGATATCACCGAAGGCACGCTGGAAATCGGCGACCGGGTGGTCAACAATGTCGATCCGGCGGATCGCGATATCGCGATGGTGTTCCAGAACTACGCGCTCTATCCGCATATGACGGTGCGCAAGAACATCGCCTATGGCCTGAAGAACCGCAAAACCCCCGAGGCTGAGATCAAGCAGAAGGTGGCCGAGGCCGCCAAGATGTTGAACCTTGAGGAATATCTGGACCGCAAACCCTCGCAGCTGTCCGGCGGCCAGCGCCAGCGGGTTGCCATGGGGCGCGCCATCGTGCGCGATCCGGCGCTGTTCCTGTTTGACGAACCTCTGTCGAACCTTGATGCCAAGCTGCGCAACCAGATGCGGATTGAGATCAAGGCCCTGCAACGCCGTCTGGGCGTCACCTCGATCTACGTGACCCACGATCAGGTTGAGGCGATGACCATGGCGGATCGCATCATTGTCCTGAACGGTGGCCGGATCGAACAGATTGGCACCCCGTCTGAGATCTATCACAATCCGGCGTCTGTCTTTGTCGCCTCCTTCATGGGCGCGCCACCGATGAACCTGGTTGATGCCACGATCTCCGATGGTCAGGTCACCCTGCCGGATGGTGTGGCGATGGGGGCACTGGATGGCGCTGCATCAGGTGCCGTCAAGCTCGGCATCCGCCCCGAGGATGTGCAGCTGGTCAGCGAAGGTGGTATTTCGATCAACGTTGAACTGATCGAAGAACTGGGCGCACATCGCCTGCTGCATGGCCAGCTCGGCGGGCAGCCGTTCACAATCCACGTCCTGAAGGACATTCCGGTTGAACCCGGACCCCATCAGATCTCGGTGGATCCGGCGGCGATCTGCCTGTTTGACGCAGAAAGCGGCAAACGCAGATGACCGAGGTTCTGGACAGTCTGCCGCCGGTTTCCCCCGAGATGCAGGCCCGGATCAAGGCAGCGCCGCGCACTGCAGCGGCGCACCGCGCGCTCATGGCAGAGGTGCCGGCGATGGCCGCCTTGCAAGGCGGTGGTAAGGGTCATCTGGAGGCGCTGGCCTCCTCGGTGTCGGTTGTGGCCTGGAACGTCGAGCGCTGCCTTTTTCCTGAGGATACCGCCGGCCACATCCTCCCGCTGGCGCCGCAGGTTGTCCTGCTGTCAGAGGTCGACCATGGCATGGCGCGTACCGGTCAGCGCCACACCACCGAGGAGATGGCTGCCGCACTCGACATGGCTTATGTCTTTGGTGTGGAATTTCACGAGCTGGATCTGGGTGGGCCTACCGAACAGGCGTTTTGCACCGATGATTTCAATCTGTTCGGCTGGCACGGCAATGCCATCCTGTCGGCGGTCCCGCCGGAACGGGTGACGCTGATCCGGTTGGATGATCACGGGCATTGGTTCGCCTCGCATGAGGTGCCGGCTGACCCGGACCAGCCGCGCCTTGGTGGCCGCATGGCGATTGCCGCGGTTCTACCGACTGAGGCTGGACCGATCTGCGTGGTTTCCACCCATCTGGAGAGCAACGCCGACGCAGCCCATAGGCATCAGCAGTTTGACAGGCTGCTCCGCGCCATCGACGCATTTGCGCCGGATATGCCGGTACTGATTGGCGGTGATCTGAATACAGGCAATCACCTGCCGCCTGATTTCGACTGGCAGCGCGAGACGCTGTTCGATCTGGCCCGTTTCCACGGCTACGACTGGAGCGCGACCCCGGATGGTGTCACCACCCGCCCCAGTCTCATCACGCCGCATCCTGATCGGCAGATGAAGCTAGACTGGTTCTGCACCCGCGATATGCGCGCGACCGAGAGCCGGTTGCTGTCTTCGGTTGATCAGAATGGTCGCCCGCTGTCTGATCATGATGCCGTTTGGTGCCGCGTCGCGCTCGATTGATGCCGACACTGGCCTGATCCATTGACCGGGCGGCATGTGTCCGGCCGGTCAAGGCCCTGAGGTGCTATACGCCCGCGGTATTAAAATACACGCCTGATTATCGGCGGCAGGTCTGCTGTCGCGTGATAAACAGGGCGCATGTTGTTTGATCTTCCTGACCACGAAGCGCTCTATCAGACGCTGCTGAACCGCGATGACCGCTATGACGGGCAGGCCTATGTCTGCGTGGCCACGACCGGCATCTTCTGTCGCCTGACCTGTCCGGCACGCAAGCCCAAGCGGGAGAACTGCCAGTTCTTCGGCAGCGTCGGCGAATGTATCGAAGCCGGGTTCCGGGCCTGCAAACGATGTCACCCGCTGCGCCCGATGGCAGAGGCCGATCCGGCAGTGGCCAGCCTGTTGGCCGCCTTGGATCAACGCCCGGAGCACCGCTGGAGCGAGGGCGATATCCTCCGCATGGGTCTTGATCTCTCGACGGTCAGGCGCAGCTTCAAGCGGCAGTTCGGCATGACCTTTCTTGAGATGGCGCGCCAGCGCCGTCTTCGCGAAGGCTTCACCGTGCTGTCAGACGGCGGCAAGGTCATTGAGGCACAGTTGGATGCGCAATTCGACTCTCCCAGTGCGTTTCGTGCGGCCTTTGCCCGGTTGCTGGGCAGGGCGCCCGGCAGCCTGACCCGCGAAGGCCTTTTGCTGGCCGATTGGATCCCGACACCGCTCGGCGACATGATCGCAGTCAGCAGCCGGACTGAGTTGCACCTGCTGGAATTTGTGGAGCGCAAGGCGCTGAAGGGCGAGCTGGACAAGCTGCAAAAGGCGGTGAAGGGCGATCTTGGTATTGGTCCGACACCACCCGGAGAGCAGATCCGTGCGGAACTGGATGCGTTCTTTGCCGGGATCTCCGCCCGGTTTGAAACGCCGCTGGCCTATCACGGGACACCTTTCATGCAGCAGGTCTGGGATGCCCTACGCCAGATCCCGCCCGGCGTGACGCGTAGCTACTCGGAGATCGCGCGCCAGATCGGACGTCCAGAGGCGACCCGCGCTGTTGCACGCGCCAATGGTGCCAATCAGATCGCGCTGGTGGTGCCCTGTCACCGGGTGGTCGGGGCTGATGGGTCGCTGACCGGTTACGGCGGCGGTCTTTGGCGCAAACAGCGCCTGCTGGATATCGAGCGGCAGTATCGCGCGCCCGTCCGGCATACCGCCAGATCCTGCAAGTAAGGGCGGGAAAGGGCGCCCGGATGCCCAGCAAAGGCCTATCGGCGGTTTCCCAAGCCCCGGCAAATCTGTAGAAGGCGGTAACGCCACTCAGAGCCGGAGCCTGAAACCATGTCGACGCCCAAACCTGTTGTTCTGTGTATCCTTGATGGCTGGGGTAGCGCCGATCCGGGAACCGCCAACGCGCCCTATCTGGCCAAGACGCCGACGCTGGACGAGATTGCGAAGACATGCCCGACAGCACGGTTGATCACGCATGGGCCGGACGTCGGCTTGCCGACCGGGCAGATGGGGAACTCCGAGGTGGGGCATACCAATATCGGTGCTGGTCGCGTGGTGGCGATGGATCTGGGCCAGATTGATCTCGCAATCGAGGATGGCTCATTCTTTGACAATGACGCGCTGCAAGCCTTCATTGCGAAGATGAAGCAGACCGGCGGCACGGCCCATCTGATGGGGCTGGTTTCGGACGGTGGCGTGCACGGCCATATCACCCATATCATTGCGGCGGTAAAGGCGATCCGCGATGCCGACGTCTCTGTCTGGCTGCATGTGATGACGGATGGCCGCGACGTGGCCCCGAAATCTGCTGCCGGTTTCGTCGCTGCCCTGCAATCGGAACTGGCGGCTGGCGCGCGCATCGCAACAGTGACAGGCCGTTACTACGCCATGGACCGCGACAATCGCTGGGAGCGGGTCAGCCAGGCTTATGACGCAATGATCCATGCCAAAGGCCAGCACCGGGCAGCGACAGCGGAGGCTGCTATTGAGGCCAGCTATACCCGCGAGGAGTTCGACGAGTTCATCAAGGCGACAGTGATCGAGGGCTATGATGGTGTGAAAGATGGCGACGGCCTGTTCTGCCTGAATTTCCGCGCCGACCGCGCCCGCGAGATCCTGCGTGCGATTGGCGAGCCGAGCTTTGATGCTTTTGACACCGGCGCACGCCCGGATCTTGCGGCGCTGCTTGGCATGGTGGAATACTCCGAAGGCCACAACAGCTATATGCAGACCGTGTTTCCCAAACGGGCCATCGTCAACACCCTGGGGGCATGGGTGGCAAAACAGGGCAAACGCCAGTTCCGTTTGGCCGAGACCGAAAAATACCCGCATGTGACCTTCTTTCTCAACGGTGGCAAAGAGGATCCCGAGGACGGCGAAGATCGCGCGATGCCGAAATCGCCGCAGGTGGCGACCTATGATTTGCAGCCGGAGATGTCGGCGCCAGAGGTGACGGAGCGCTTTATCGAGGCTATCGAAGCGGGGTATGACCTGATTGTCACCAATTATGCGAACCCGGATATGGTGGGCCATACCGGTGATCTCGACGCTGCGATCAAGGCCTGTGAGGCCGTGGATCAGGGTCTTGGCAAGGTCGTGGCCGCGCTGACGGCGGCGGGCGGCGTCATGCTGGTCACCGCCGATCACGGCAATTGCGAGGTGATGGTGGACCCCGAAACAGGCGGGCCGCACACCGCCCATACCACCAATCTTGTGCCAGTCGCGCTGGTTGGTGGGCCGACAGGCGCAAAGCTGCGCAACGGTCGGCTCGCGGATCTGGCCCCAACCGTGCTGGAGCTGATGGACCTTGCGAAACCGGATGAAATGACTGGAGAGAGCCTGCTCGTATGAGGCCTGCGTTTGGCATCACTGGACTGTCGGTAATCCGGCGCGCCCTGCTGATATCGGCGGCGTCGCTTGTCCTGCCGATCCTGGCCGGGACTGCGGCGGCCGCGGATAATCCCGCCGCTGCCGCGCAGCAGGCCGCCAACCAGCTGGAAGCCGCGACGCTGGCCTTGCAGGACGCCGAAAGCGCGCGAGACCGGGTTGCCGCGCTGACAGAGACGGTGCGTGCCTATGAGGCGGGTCTTGCTGCGATGCGCGATGGGCTGCGTCGTGTGGCGCAGCGCGAGGGCCAGCTGGCGGCCCAGCTGAAGGCACGCGAGGACGATGTGGCGGATCTTCTCGGCGTGTTGCAGACCATTGAAACCTCGCCGCCGCCGGTGTTGATGCTGCACCCCTCAGGCCCGCTTGGCGCGGCGCGCTCCGCCATGACACTGGCAGAGGTGACACCGGCGCTTCAATCGCGCGCAACCGCACTGCGTCGCGACCTTGAGGAGGTCCAGACCTTGCGCCTGTTGCAGCAGAACGCGGCGAATACGTTGCAGGAGGGGCTTAACGGTGTGCAGGAGGCGAGGGCGCAATTGTCTGCCGCTATCGCCGACCGGACCGACCTGCCGCGCCGCTTTACCCAGGACCCGGTGCGGACGGCTATTTTGATTTCATCCACTGAAACCCTCAGCGGATTTGCCAGCGGGCTTGCTGAAATCGCCGAAGGCGAGATTGCAACGACAGACGCTGATATCAGCGCCCTGCGGGGTGAGTTGTCGATCCCGGTCGAAGGGCTGGTTCTGCGCGGCTACGGCGAGAAAGACGCCGCAGGCATCGCCCGGCCCGGCTGGCTTGTTGCGGCACGTCCGCGCGCGCTGGTGGTCTCTCCCACGGCGGCAACGATCCGCTATCAGGGGCCGCTTCTGGATCTTGGCAATGTGGTCATTCTTGAACCACAGCCGGAGACACTGTTTGTACTCTCCGGGTTGACTGAGGTTTACGGCACCATGGGCGAGGTCATCCCGGCAGGAACCCCGGTTGGCCTGATGGGGGGCAAAAGCCCCGAAATCGGTGCCATTTTGTCACTAAGCGGTGAAGGGGCTGGAACTGACCGCACAGAAACGCTCTATATAGAAGTGAGAATGGACAACAGTCCGGTGGACCCCGAAACCTGGTTCCGCACCGACAAGGATGGAAATTAGTTCATGAGAAAATTTGCGATGGCCGCGGTGGGCGGCACGCTGGCAGGAATCCTTGCCACCACCTATGTAGCTGAGCCGCTTCTGGCTCAGGAAGGCAGCAGAGAGGCCAGCGTCTATGAACAGCTGGATCTTTTTGGCGACATCTTTGAACGCATCCGCGTGCAATATGTCGAAGACGTCGATGAGACCGAGCTGATCGAAGCCGCCATTGGCGGAATGCTGGCCTCGCTGGATCCGCATTCCAGCTATCTGTCGCCCGACGATGCCACCAAGATGCGGGTGCAGACCCGTGGTGAATTCGGCGGTCTCGGGATCGAGGTCACGCAGGAAGAGGGCTTTGTCAAAGTTGTCTCTCCGATCGATGGAACACCGGCGGATGAAGCCGGGATCGAGGCCGGTGATTTCATCACCCATGTGGATGGCGAAAGTGTTCTTGGCCTTTCGCTGGACGATGCGGTTGAGCTGATGCGGGGGCCGGTTGGTTCCGAAATCATCATCACCGTTGTGCGCGAAGGCGAGGCGGAGCCGTTTGACGTCTCGATCATCCGCGACACGATCAAGCTGACAGCGGTGCGGGCGCGGACCGAAGACGACACGGTCGTGCTGCGACTGACCACATTCAACGATCAGACCACGCCGAACCTGGAAGCCGGGCTGAAAAAACAGCTCGAAGAAGCCGGTGGTATGGATAACGTCAACGGGATCGTGCTGGACCTGCGCAACAACCCCGGTGGCCTTCTGACACAGGCGATCAAGGTGGCCGACAGCTTCCTCGACAGCGGTGAGATCGTCTCGACCCGCGGTCGTAACCCCGAGGACGGCGAGCGGTTTAACGCTACGCCGGGCGACCTTGTGGACGGCAAACCGATTGTGGTGCTGATCAACGGTGGATCGGCGTCTGCATCGGAAATCGTTGCAGGTGCCCTTCAGGACCATCGCCGCGCGATCGTGGTCGGCACCAAATCCTTTGGCAAAGGGTCTGTGCAGACGGTGATGCCGCTGAAAGGGGAGGGTGCAATGCGCTTGACCACGGCGCGCTATTACACACCCTCCGGGCGCTCCATTCAGGCCCTGGGTGTCTCACCCGATATCGTCGTGGAACAGCCTCGACGCACCCCGGATACCGAGGAGGAGGACGAGAAGGCCTCCGCAGCACGCCGGACCCGTTCGGAGGCCGACCTGCGCGGACGTCTGAACAATGATAGCCTTTCCGAGGATGAAATCCGCCAGATCGAAGAAGACCGCGCCAAGGCCGAGGCCGCTGCCGAACGTCGCGAAGAGGATTATCAGCTGGCCTATGCCATCGACATTCTGAAAGGCTTGTCGAAGCTGGGGCCGGAGCAGCAGTAAACACCACCTCGCAGATATGACCCATGATAACCGCCCCGGACCTGTTCCGGGGCGGTTTCAGTTTGACCAGCTCGGTCGCAAATGGGGTTTGGCCAGGGCGGGGCGGCTCACGCGCGGGGCGGTTTTCCCGCAATGATATCGCGACGAAACCGGCGTGGGGGCAGCCCGGTGCCCCGGGTAAAGACGCGGCTGAAATGTGCCGGGTCCGAATAGCCCAGCTCGTAGGCGATTTCTGCCGCACTCAGCGCGGTATAGATCAAAAGTCGCCGTGCCTCGCGCAGCATCCGCTCACTGATAAGTTGCGAGGCTGGCTGACCGGTAGCCTGATGGCAGATCCGATTGAGGTGTGTTGTCGAAACGGCAAGTTCGCGCGCATAGTCGCTCACTTGACGCCGTTTGCGGAAATCCCGGTTCACCAGTGTTTCGAACCGCGCAAACAGCTGGTGCGCCTTGGGGCTCGCGTTGCGATATCGCAAGGCGCCGATAGACTGCGCGACAGTGCCGGTAAGCGCGCCGACAAGCCCGCGCAGGATCTGGCGGCGTGCAAATCCATCGGTTTCATAGGCGTCCCGGATACTCTCGACAAGGCGCTCCAGAGGTGCATCCAGCGGGGTGATGGTTGCGCGGTCTAGCGTGGTCAGGACATCGGGAATGTCATCAAGTACCTGATCAATAAGGTCTGATGTCAGGGTCAACACCCAGCCGCAGGTGTCACTGTTAAAGCGGAAGCCATGCACCGCACTGCGTGGCACGTTGATCACGCAAGGCGGTGTCAACTGTTGAACGATGCCATCCAGGGTAGCCTCACCGCTGCCCCGCATCAGCACGATCAGTTGGTGAAGCCGCGCGTGGCGGTGTGGTTTCAAAGCCCAATCATGCAGCGAGGAACGCGCCTCGATGCTCTCGATATGCAGAAGGTCTGCCAGCTCCCCATGCTCTCCAAACAGGGAGTAGGTATTGATAGCGCATTTTTCGCTCATGTGCGAAATATACAAGAAATCGGCGGTAGGGTCTATTCGCAACCCTGCCTTCTCCGGGCAAGATAAAGATGCGAACAGGAGAGAACCGGAATGCCGAACCAGACAACACAGGTGGTCATTGTAGGGGGCGGCCCGTCTGGCTTGTTGCTCTCGCAACTGCTGCACCGGGCCGGTATCGACACGATTGTGCTTGAGCGTCAGACCCGCGACTATGTGCTTGGTCGCATTCGTGCCGGTGTGTTGGAACATGGGTTTGTGGACCTGATGCGCCGGGCAGGAGCCAATGCGCGTATGGACCGCGAAGGCGTGGTTCATCACGGATTTCACATTGCTCATCAGGGTCGTCTGGACCGGATCGACCTTTCGGGCAGAACCGCCGGTCAAACCGTCATGGTCTATGGCCAGACCGAGGTCACGCGCGACCTCTACGACGCCCGCGATGCCATGGGCGGGCAGATCATTCACGAAGCGATGAATGTCGCCCTTCATGATATCCAGTCGGATCAACCCTATGTCACCTATGAGTTGCAGGGCGAAACCCGCCGGATCGATACCAAGTTCATCGTCGGGGCGGATGGGTTTCATGGCGTCAGCCGTCGCTCAATTCCAGCGGATGTGCTGCGTGAATATGAGAAGGTCTACCCTTTTGGCTGGCTTGGCGTGCTCTCACAGACGCCGCCCGCAACGGCTGAGCTGATCTATGCCCGCCATGAACGCGGATTTGCCCTGTGCTCGATGCGCAATGCACAGTTGAGCCGTTACTACATTCAGGTGCCGCTGACCGACCGTGTCGAGGATTGGAGCGATGCGCAATTCTGGGAGGAGTTGAAGAGGCGCTTGCCTGCGGATGTTGCAGACAGTCTGAAAACCGGCCCCTCGATTGAGAAATCCATCGCCCCGCTGCGCAGCTTCGTCGCAGAGCCGATGCGCTACGGCGCGCTGTTTCTGGCAGGCGATGCGGCGCATATCGTGCCGCCCACCGGGGCCAAGGGGCTGAACCTAGCGGCATCTGATATCTACTATCTGTTCGAGGGGCTGTCGGATCATTTCCAGCGCGGCGATGACGGCGCGCTGGACAGCTATTCAGAGCGCGCACTGGCGCGGATCTGGAAGGCGGAGCGCTTCAGCTGGTGGATGACCAACCTGCTGCATCGGTTCCCCGACATGTCGCCGGCGGATGTACGATTGCAACAGGCCGATCTCGACTATCTGTTTTCCTCCGATGCGGCCCAGGCCTCTCTGGCGGAAAACTATGTCGGCCTGCCTTATTAGGCTCTACCCCAGGCCACTGTCAGCCGTTTATCCGGCCGGTGGTCCTGTTCCGCCAGATCCATAAGCGCACCGCCGAAATCGGCAAAGGAAATCTGTGACTGGCCTTCGTGATCGGTGACCAGAGTGTCGGTTCCCCAAGCGTACCGCCCCTTGCGCGGTCCCTCTTGCAGCATCGCTGGCGGGCGCAGGCAGGTCCAATCCACATCCGGTGTGGAATCCAGTAACTGATCCTGCGCAGCGCAGGCTTCCGCGATCGGGCGCACCGCTTCGGGCAGAAAACCAGGTGCGCTCAGCACGGTCTCGCCGCTGCCATCTGCAAGCTTCAACAGAGCGGCGCCACCGGTGATGAGGGCAGGGATGCCGGCGGAGCGGGCGGCATTCAGGACCGCCCTGGTCAGATCCACCAGCAATGCATCCTGCCCGGGCAGCGGGCGGAGGGCGCTGATAATGATCTGGTGTTGCCGGGCCAGCCCCGCCAGCTGGTCTGCACTGGACAGAACATCCAGCGCAACGGCGGTGACCCGGGCGTCGCCGCTATGGCCTGACCGTTCCGGATGACGGGCGACGGCGGTCACGGTATGGCCGCGTTCGATGGCCTGTTGCAGGGTCGCACCCCCGACATCGCCGGTCGCCCCAAAGAGAAGAATATCCATTTCAAACCTTTTATCTTGATATCAAGATAGTGGGTATTGATTATTTACCTTCACGTCAAGATATTTGGTGCAGTGCAAAAACGCACAAAATATTGCGCGCAGGCAAACATTTGGCCTGCATTCCACGCTGGCGATCCGATGACCTGGACGCTAATGTGCACTGAACTGATCAGTTTACTTTTAAGGGAGGCAGCAATGTCAGCCATCCTATCTATCCGTGATTTGGAAAAGACATACGAAGGCGGGTTTCAGGCGCTCAAAGGGGTCTCGCTCGAGATCGAGAAGGGGGAGATCCTCGCCCTTCTGGGGCCGAATGGCGCAGGTAAGACGACGCTGATTTCGACCGTTTGCGGCATCACCACCCCCAGCTCTGGGAAGGTGTCGGTGGGCGGTCACGACATCATCGAAGACTTTCGGGCCGCGCGCAGCCTGATCGGGCTGGTGCCGCAGGAGATCAACCTTGAGCCGTTTGAGACGGTGTGGAATTCGATCAAGTTTTCGCGGGGGCTTTTTGGCAAGCCGCGCAATGATGCGCTGCTTGAGGATATTCTCCGCAAGCTGTCGCTCTGGGACAAACGCAAGAGCCAGATCAAGGAATTGTCCGGCGGCATGAAGCGCCGTGTGCTGATCGCCAAGGCGCTCAGCCACGAGCCGCGCATCCTGTTTCTGGATGAACCGACTGCCGGGGTGGACGTGGAGTTGCGCAAGGATATGTGGGACGTCGTGGCAGAGCTAAAACGCGGCGGTGTCACCATCATCCTGACCACCCACTACATTGAAGAAGCCGAAGCCATCGCGGATCGGGTCGGAGTCATCACCAACGGAGAGATCCTGCTGGTCGAGGACAAGGACAAGCTGATGGCGCAGCTTGGCAAGAAGCAGCTGGAGGTGCAGCTGACAGAACCGCTAACAGCCGTGCCGGAAGGTCTCAGCGGCTATGGTGTGACCCTGACAGAAGATGGCCGAGGCCTGATCTATTCCTATGACACCAACGCTGAGCGGACCGGCATCACTGCCCTGCTGAACGACGTGGCTACCGCGGGTCTGACGCTGGCGGATGTGCAGACCCGGCAATCCAGCCTCGAGGACATATTCGTCGGGCTGGTCTCAGGAGAACCGACATGAATTGGACTGCAATCGCCTCCATTTACCGCTTTGAAATGGCGCGATTTTTTCGCACCCTGATGCAGAGCTTCCTGTCGCCGGTGCTGTCAACCTCGCTTTACTTCGTGGTGTTTGGTGCCGCCATCGGTAGCCGGATCGACCAGGTCGAAGGCGTGCCTTACGGTGCCTTCATCGTGCCGGGTCTGATCATGCTCAGCGTGATGACGCAAGCCACCTCCAATGCCTCTTTCGGGATCTATTTCCCAAAGTTCATCGGCACTATATACGAGCTGCTATCGGCGCCAGTGAACTTCCTTGAGATCGTGATCGGCTATGTCGGCGCCGCCGCCACCAAGGCCCTGTTTATCGGTGTGGTGATCCTGCTGACGGCCTCGCTCTTTGTCGATCTGACCATTGCGCATCCGCTCGCCATGGTGCTGTTCATGGTGCTGACCTGCGTCAGCTTTGCGCTGCTGGGATTCATTATCGGGGTCTGGGCGAAAAACTTTGAACAGCTGCAATTGGTGCCGCTGCTGATTGTCACGCCTCTGGTCTTCTTGGGCGGGTCTTTTTATTCGATTTCGATGCTGCCGCCGATCTGGCAGAAAATCACCCTGTTCAACCCGGTGGTTTATCTGATTTCCGGCTTTCGCTGGTCCTTCTTCGGAACCTCTGACGTGCCGGTCGGGCTCAGCCTTCTGGCCATCGGCGGCTTTACCGCGCTTTGCCTGGCGGTGATCTGGTGGATCTTCAAAACCGGCTGGCGGATCCGCGCCTGACCCTGAGTAACCGCGCGGCAGAATAGGGCCATAACCCGCCCGCCGCGCGGCTTTGGGGCAGCCGCAACATCGCTGCCCCAAGGGAAGGTAAGCCCGGTTAATTCCGCACGTATGTGGCGAACGTTGCAATTTTACCCAAGGTGCGCGGCTTTTTTGCTGCTGCTTTCGCCTCGTTCCGGTGCCATCCCTTGTTTCAGGGCAGTCGGCATTCTACATCGGCGCCATGAACCTGAGATTGCCTTTCTTGAACAAGCCTCCGCTGGTTGCTGTTGTGCGCCTCAATGGCGCCATTGGCATGGCCGGTCGCGGTGCGCTGAATGATGCCACTCTTGGACCGGTGTTGGAGCGCGCCTTTCGAAAGGGAAAGCCGGCAGCGGTCGCCTTTGAAATCAATTCGCCCGGCGGTTCGCCGGTGCAAAGCGCCCTGATTGGTGCCCGCATTCGTCGCCTCTCCGAAGAACTGAAGGTTCCCACTATCGCTTTCGTCGAAGATGTCGCCGCGTCCGGGGGCTATTGGCTGGCCGCCTCGGCGGATGAGATCTGGGCCGACGAAAGCTCGATCCTCGGATCGATTGGGGTGATATCGGCTGGCTTCGGCGCCCATGTCTTTCTGGCCCGCCAGGGTGTCGAACGGCGGGTCTATACCGCTGGCCGCAGCAAATCGATGCTCGATCCCTTCCGCCCGGAAAACGCTGAGGACGTGAAGCGTCTGAAGCAGCTTCTGGGGGACATCCACGACAATTTCATCGCCCATGTCAAAGATCGCCGCGGCGATAAACTGGACACCAGCGAAGATCTCTACACCGGTGAAATCTGGCTGGGACGACGTGCGGTCTCGCTGGGGCTGATTGATGGCATCGGCCATCTGCGCCCCAAGATGCAGGCCCGTTTCGGCGACAAGGTGCGGTTCCGCCGCTATGGTATCAAAAAACCCCTGTTGGGCCGGATCGGTATGCAGATGGCGCAGGATGCGCTGAACGGTATCGAGGAACGCGCTGAATATGCGCGGTTTGGCCTCTGACGTGATTTTCAAAATCGTTTCCCTGTTTCTTGTGGTGATGGCTGTGCTGGCGATGTTCGGCAAGCTGCGGATGCCCGGGCAAAAGCGCCTGGCCTCGCGGCGCTGCGCCAGCTGCGGACGCTTCAAGATCGGAAAAGGCCCCTGTGCCTGCAAAAAGAATGGAGGGCCTCGGCAATGATGCCATGGCTGTTATCTGGACTTGGGCTGGTCATCCTGCTGTTGGCAGGGGATGCGCTGGTACGGGGTGCGGTGAACCTCAGCCTGCGGATCGGCGTGCCCGCATTGATCGTCAGCCTGACCATCGTTGCCTTTGGCACCTCGGCGCCTGAGATGCTGATCTCCATCCGGGCTGTCGGAGACAATGCGGACGGCATCGCTCTTGGCAACGTTGTTGGCTCGAACACGGCAAATATCCTCATGGTTCTCGGCATCCCGGCGCTGATGCGATCGCTTCACACCAGCGAATGCGATACCCGCAAGAACTATGTGTTCATGTTGATCGCATCGGTACTGTTCATTGCGCTGGCGTTTTACGGAACCTTCACGGTCTGGTCTGGCCTTATCCTGCTGGGCGCGCTGTCGGTTGTTCTGGGCGTGGCCTTCCGCGAGGCGCGCGCCCATCGCCGCAACGGCAAGGATAGTGACCTCGACGAGATTGATGAGGCGGATCCCGATATGCCCTATTGGCGGATCGGCATCTACCTGTTCCTCGGATTGGTCGGATTGCCGCTGGGGGCCGATCTGCTGGTCGACAACGCGTCGATCATCGCGCGGACCTATGGCGTTACCGAAACGGTGATCGGTCTCACGCTGGTGGCCATAGGCACCTCGTTGCCGGAGCTGGCAACCACCGTCATGGCTGCACTGCGTCGGCAGGCGGATGTGGCACTGGGCAATGTGATCGGCTCCAACATGTTCAACCTGCTGGCAATTGTCGGCGTTGCCACCTTTGTCGGCCCGATCAGCGTTGATCCCTCCTTTCTGCGGGTGGATCTCTGGGTGATGCTGGCCTCATCGCTGCTGCTGGTGCCGTTTGTTTTTCTCAAAATGGACATCACCCGCACCTGGGGTGTGATTTTATCGGCGGTTTATGTGGTCTACCTAGTGCAGCTGTTCTAACTCATTGCCAAACAGGCAGATGAGGAGAGAGCAAGATGCGGGCATTGGTAACCGGCGCGGGCAAGCGACTTGGCCGCGCGATGGCACTTGAATTGGCTGCGAGCGGCTATGACGTCGCCGTTCACTACGCCAGTTCCGCAGATGCGGCGGAACGCACGGCGGAAGAGATCCGCGCCATGGGGCGCATGGCTGTTACCCTGCAGGCCGATCTTCTGCAGGAGTCGGCGACAGCCGCCCTGCTGCCCGCCGCCGCAGAGGCCCTGGGCGGTCCGATCACCTGCCTTGTGAACAACGCGTCAATCTTTGAGCACGACAGCCTGGAGACGGCGACCCGCAGCAGCTGGGATCGTCACATGGACAGCAATCTGCGCGCGCCGTTCATTCTGACACAGCAGCTGGCCGCGCAGGACCTGCCCCAGCAGATGGACGATGAGGGGCGACCGCTGGCTTCTGCCGCTGTCATCAATCTGATCGATCAGCGTGTGCGCAAGCTTACACCGGAGTTCATGACATATACGCTGGCGAAATCCGCCCTCTGGACGTTGACGCGGACCAGCGCACAGGCGCTCGCCCCGCGCATCCGGGTAAACGGGATCGGTCCCGGCCCAACGCTGAAAGGCCCGCGTCAGAGCGAGAGCCAATTTGCCCGTCAATGTGCAAATACACCGTTGCAGCGCGGCGCTGACCCGGCCGATATCCGCGCGGCTCTGGCCTATCTCCTGCGCGCACCCTCGGTCACCGGGCAGCTGATCTGCATCGACAGCGGTCAGCATCTCAGCTGGGAAACACCCGACGTTGTGGGGTTGGAATAAGGGGCTCTGCGGCCTGGTTCAAAAGTGGTAGCGGCGAAGTTGTGCACGTAGCGTCAACGCGTCGTAAATCCGTTACAAAATTCCTTTTGGAATCATAAACTTGTCAGCAATTGGAAAATTTTACGATTGAAATCAATAACTTATGATATTGCCTAATTATTAGGCAAACGCTGGAAATCAGCCGAATATAAGGAAAAATCGCGGATAGCCATAAGATACTACCAGACTTATCCACAGCATCGGTGGATTTGTTCGCTGTTGATCCCGATGCGCTAACATTGCAGACCAGCCCCGGGAATCATAGATCTCGAAACATGACAGACCATCAGCCCGACACCCCATCCGAAACGGCATCTTCCCCGGCATTGACGGGGTATGCCGTGATTCAGGAGTACCTGAAGACACTGGACCACTCGCCCGGTGTTTATCGGATGCTGGATAGCGAAAGCCGCGTGCTCTATGTCGGCAAGGCGCGCAATCTACGGGCGCGGGTGTCGAATTACTCTCGTCCCGGCCATTCGCCGCGGATTGAACGAATGATTGCGGCGACCGCTTCGATGATGTTCCTGACAACCCGGACCGAAACCGAGGCGCTGCTGCTGGAGCAGAACCTGATCAAGCAGCTGAAGCCAAAATACAATGTGCTGCTGCGCGACGACAAAAGCTTTCCGAACATTCTGGTGGCAAAGGATCATGCCTTTCCCCAGATCAAGAAACACCGTGGTGCCCGGCGTGAGAAAGGTAGCTACTTTGGACCTTTCGCCAGTGCGGGCGCCGTAAACCGGACGCTCAATCAGCTGCAAAAGGCATTTCTGCTGCGCAATTGCAGCAATGCCATGTTCGAAAGCCGCACCCGCCCGTGTCTGCAATATCAGATCAAGCGCTGTACTGCGCCCTGCACCGGTGAGATATCGGCCGAGGATTATGCCGCATCCGTACGGGACGCCGAACGTTTTCTGTCCGGTCGCTCGACCAAGATCCAGGAGGAACTCGCCGAGCAGATGACCGCAGCATCCGAGGCCATGGAGTTTGAGCGCGCCGCTGCCCTGCGCGACCGGATCAAGGCGCTCACTCAGGTGCAGACGTCCCAGGGCATCAACCCCCGTGGTGTGGCAGAGGCCGATGTGATCGGCCTGCATCTCGACAGCGGACAGGCCTGCGTGCAGGTGTTCTTCATCCGCGCCAATCAGAACTGGGGCAATCAGGATTTCTATCCCCGCACCAGCGGCGATGTCTCCCCGGCGGAGGTGATGGAAGCCTTTATCGGCCAGTTCTATGACAATAAGGAACCGCCCCGGCAGCTGATCCTGTCGGATGAGATCGAGAACTGCGACCTGATGGAACAGGCGCTCAGCGACAAGGCCGGGCGTCGCGTCGAAATTCTGGTGCCACAGCGCGGGGAAAAGACGGAACTGGTCGCCGGTGCTGTGCGCAATGCTCGCGAATCTCTGGCCCGCCGCATGGCCGAACGCGCGACGCAGGCGAAACTGTTGCGCGGCGTGGCCGAAGCCTTCGGCCTTGATGGGCCACCCCAGCGGATCGAAGTCTACGACAACTCGCATATTCAGGGCAGCCATGCCGTCGGCGGCATGATTGTCGCAGGTCCCGAGGGTTTCATGAAAAACGCTTATCGCAAGTTCAACATCAGAGGTGACGAACTGACCCCCGGCGATGACTTCGGCATGATGAAAGAGGTGCTGAACCGACGTTTCTCACGCCTGCTGAAAGAAGATCCCGACCGTGACAAAGGTCTTTGGCCGGATCTATTGCTGATCGACGGTGGCGCCGGTCAGGTCAGCGCCGTTGCCGAGATCATGGCCCGCCACGGCGTCGAAGACATCCCGATGATCGGCGTCGCCAAGGGGGTTGATCGCGATCACGGCAAGGAAGAGTTTCACCGTCTCGGCGAAGCGCCCTTTGCTTTGCAGCGCAATGACCCCGTGCTTTATTTCGTGCAGCGGATGCGGGATGAGGCGCACCGCTTTGCCATCGGGACCCATCGTGCCAAACGGGCGAAAGCCATCGGCGCGACCCCACTGGATGAGGTGCCGGGGGTTGGTGCCGCGCGCAAACGCGCCTTGCTCACCCATTTTGGCAGCGCAAAGGCGGTGAGCCGGGCCAACCTGTCGGACCTGAAAGCGGTCGAGGGGGTCTCGGCAGCGCTGGCGCAGCGGATCTATGATTACTTTCACGGGCAGGAGTAGCCACGTAAACCGGCCGTCCGGTGCTATCGGCGCCTAGTCATTCGTTGGGCCGGGCAAGGTCCTGACTTATTGGTCAAAAAACAGCCTCGTAGATGTGACCATTCGCGACGGAAAATTCATCTGTTCCGCTTTCCACCCGTGAAACTGCGGGCTAGTGTGCAGCCATGAAATGGACTGTTCCCAATATCCTCACCCTCCTGCGACTGGTGGCAGCCCCGGGGCTCGCGATCATGTTCCTCTATTTTTCGCGCCCCTATGCCGATTGGTTTGCGCTGATCCTATTTGTCAGCGCGGCCATCACCGACTGGTTTGATGGCTATCTGGCACGCTCCTGGGGGCAGGAGACCAAGATGGGCGCGATGCTGGACCCGATTGCCGACAAGGCAATGGTGGTGATCGCGCTGATGATCCTGGTTGGATATGCTGCCGAGCATTGGACACCCTGGCTGGTCCTGCCTGCAACGGTGATCCTGTTTCGCGAAGTCTTCGTCTCGGGCCTGCGCGAATTTCTTGGAGATACGGCTGGCACGCTCAAGGTGACGTCACTGGCGAAATGGAAAACCACGGCGCAGATGATCGCGATCGCCACCTTGTTTTCGCAAGGGATCTTTGAACACTATCTGGTCATGTCCTCCTTTGGCATGGATCAGGTGATTGTGGATCAGATCATGATGGGGGAGATCAGCGACGAATTCGGCCTGCGCTGGAAGTTCGAGGGCATGATCTGGACCGGCCGACTCGGGTTGTGGCTGCTTTGGATCGCGGCCGCGCTGACCCTGATCACCGGCGCTGACTACATGCGCAAGGCACTGCCACATCTGAAGGAGACCCGCTGATGGATATCCTCTATTTCGCCTGGGTTCGCGAACGTATCGGCCTGCCGAAGGAAAAGATCGAGACAACTGCCGGCACCGTGCGCGAGCTGGTGGGCGAGCTGAGCGCCCGGGATCCGCGCTATGCGGCCGCATTTGCCGACCTGTCGGCGCTTCGTGTGGCGCTGGATCAGGACCTCTCGGATTTCGATGCCCCGTTGGAGGGCGTGCGCGAAGTGGCGTTCTTCCCGCCGATGACCGGAGGCTGAGCCATGCGGATCGCAGTGCAGGACGCCACCTTTGATCTCGGCGAGGAGAGCCAGCGCTTTGCGGCAGATGTTGTGACGTCCGGCGCCAATGCCGGCGCCATCGTGACGTTCACCGGCGTTGTGCGCGGGTCGGACAGCGGCGACATGGTGGCGATGGAGATCGAACATTACCCCGGCATGACCGAGCGTGCGATCGGGCAGATCACGGAGGAGGCGCTGCGGCGCTGGTCTCTGGCCGATGCGCTGGTGATCCACCGCCATGGACGTCTGGTCCCCGGCGAGCAGATCATGATGGTCGCCACTGCCGCACGCCACCGCTCCGATGCTTTTGAGGCGGCGGAATATCTGATGGACTATCTCAAATCCCGCGCGCCCTTCTGGAAGAAAGAGCTGACACAGGACGGTTCGGGCAACTGGGTCGAGGCCAAAGACAGCGATGAAGATGCCCTGACCCGCTGGGACTGACCCGGCGTTCTGCGCCCGGTCAGCGGGCAGCCAGACTGGAACGTTTCTGATTCCGGTATTAACCGTGCAGCTGGCCGCGCAGTTCTTCCGCCTCGCGACGGGCATCGCGCAGCCCATCCATGGCAGCCCGCAACTCGGCCTCGGTCTGAACCAGCTGATTGGACAGCTCTGCCTCACGTTGTTGCAGGTAGGTGATCGCCTGATCGCGGGTTTCCTCCGCTTCGTGCAGCTCCTGGCTCATCCGATCCAGATCGGCGACATCGCTTTGCCGCACGCGGGTGAAACGATGCACCAGCCAATTGGCAAACCACCCCATCGCAAAGGCGACAAACAGGATAATGGCAGTGGTGATGATGAACTCTGTCCTGTTCATTGTCCGGAGGTCTCCTGTTCGCTGTCTGGGGCGGCTTCTTCGGCGGCGGCCTCATCAAGGGTCGTTTCGCTTGTCGGGTCATTGGCCGGGCGGATCAGCCGGAATTCGATACGGCGATTGGCCTCGCGCCCTTCCTCGGTATCATTGGTCGCAATTGGTGTGCTTTCGCCATAGCCCTTGGCGGTAAAGCTGCTGGTCACCAGCCGCCGTCCGCGCAGCTCGTTCAGAACCGATTGGGCTCGCGACTGGCTGAGCGACTGGTTCATTTCCTCGCGCCCCTGACTGTCAGTATGGCCCTGGATCTCCAGCCGCACACCGTTACAGCGCGACAGGATATCGGCGATCTGATCCAGCGTATCGCGGCTGCCCGCGGCGACGGTTGCCGACCCCGGCTCAAAGGTGATTTTCGAAACGGTCTGCACCGCTGCCAGTTCGGCTTCGCAGAGTTCCGGCGACATCGGTTTGTCCGCAGGCTCTGGCGGCTCCTCATAGGAGACGTTCAGCTCATAGCTCTCCGCCTCGCCCAGCTTGGCCGACAGCAGCTTGGCAATTTCAGCCGGGGCGTCTTCGCGGTGGCTCATCCCGCTCAGTGTGAGACTATCCGGCGTCACGGAGACCGCACCGCGTTGCAGAAAGGACAGCGCCTCCAGCCCGGCCAGCACCCGCACAGGCCAGTCGGCAGGCAGGTCTTCGACAACGCGGGTGGCGCTGTGAACATTGTCGGAACCAAACCGGGCCTTGGCATAGCTGCTGCTGATCTGACGCAGCGCCTCATCCGAAATGCGCCCGCGCAGCTGGACCTGGCCCTCCGGGCTCAGGGTTGCGGTGAACTCAGGCGGCCCATTGCCCGCGTTGGCTTCGGGTTGCGGCAGGACCGCGTGAACCGCAAAGACCTGCGGCAGGGCGCTTTCCAACTCTCCCACGACATGGTCGAACAGCGCCGCTGCGGTGCCTTCGGCGGCGACCAGCGTCATATCGGCATTGGCCAGTGTCATGGATCCAGCGCCCAGCTCGGCCAGTGCCGCGATCCCCAGCTCTGCGGCGCGCGCCCAATTGGGCGAGGGAACGCCCATGCCGATCACGCAGTCAACCTTGCCGTCAAACCCGGCCTTCTCGGCGGCCCGCAGGATGCGGTCGCGGCTCAGCTCGCTTTCGGCAGAACAGGCATCAAAGCGCCCGCCAGAGCCATCAATGCTGTAGCGCAGTGTAAATGGAGTAATGACCGGACGCGGGGCCGCGATATCCAGCGACAGGCGCAGACCGGCCGGCGCCATCCGTGTCAGGCGTTTCTCGATCTGTTCCTTGGCTTCGATACTGTCCGAGATCGCGGTGATCGAAACTTCCTCGGCCTCAACCGAAATCTTGGACCGGGGCAGCAGGCTCAACGCGTCCAGCGCGTAATCCATCGCAGACATCCAGCCCTTCGGAGCGGCGTAATTGGCGGTCTCCAGCAGATCGGCGACCTGATCGGCGCCCGCAATCGTATTCAGCCGCGTGATCACCGTGTCACGGTCCGTGACGCGAGGGATCAGTCCGATGATCGAAATGCCGCTGTCATTGCGCAGGATCTCAGCCGAAAATCGCGGAGGGGCGATCCCTTCGGACGGGGTGATCTGCATGTCGTCGATCACGCGCGCCGCATCTACCACGCCACCCACCAGCGAAATCGCGCCAAAGCGTGTGGCCTCATCGGGGGCGGTGCCGTTCAGGATCACCCGCAGCCCGTCGGCGGTCACCTCGGCCCAGGTGTAGCCTGCCTTGTCCAACGCGCGCCGCACGGCGGTTTCGCTGCCTGCTTCGATCCCCGTCACTGCAAACCCGGCCACAACCAGACTGAGCGCGGCAGCCGCGACAAAGGTCAGGCCAGAGATCAAAAGCGAGGACAGGCGCATGGGCAGACTGGTCTCCGTTGGGGCATCCGTCCGAGACGGCTTTTGTCTGTCTTACAGGGGCGCGGCGGCGGGTTCAATCATGCGAACAGAGCTGCGGCAAAGAAGATCAGCGGAATCAAGCCCGTATCCCGATTGAGCCGAAACAGCTGCAACAGGCGCTCGCCGTTTTCGGCATCAAACACCCTGAGTTGCCAGGTCATGTGCCAGCCCATCGCCCAAGGAGCCACCAGCGCCAGCACCAGCGCCAGCACCGATCCCTGCGGCTGCACCGCAAGAATGATCGCGATCCCCATCAGGCTGACCGTTGCCACGATGAAGCGGCGCAGCCACATCGGCGTTTGCGTGCCAAACAGCCGGGCGGTTGATTTCACGCCGATCAGCGCGTCATCCTCGGTATCCTGATGGGCGTAGATCGTGTCATAGAACAGCGTCCAGGCAATGCCCGCCAGATACAGGATAACCGCAGGCCAGTTCAGCGTGCCGGTATGGGCAACCCAGGCCAGCATCGCACCCCAGTTGAAGGCAAGGCCAAGAAACACCTGCGGCCACCAGGTAAACCGCTTGGCAAAGGGATAGATGGCCACCGGAAACAGCGCGAGGATTCCCATGGCAATGGCCGCCTGATTGAACGTCAGCAGGATGCCAAGGGAGACAAGCGCCTGAAGCCCCATCCAGATCACCGCACCGCCAACGGTCACCTGACCGGATGGAATGGGGCGCGAGCGGGTGCGTTCGACCTGACCGTCAAAATTGCGGTCGGTGATATCGTTCCAGGTACAGCCTGCGCCGCGCATCAGCCAGGCACCGGCACCGCAGGCCACAAAGATCCACAGATCACCCCAGCGCGGGCTTTGATCCCAGAGGATCGCCAGCATCAGTCCCCACCAGCAGGGGATCAGCAGCAGCCAGGTTCCGATGGGGCGATCGGCGCGGCTCAGCCGCAGATAGGGACGGCTCCATGCCGGGGCGTAGTGATCGACCCAATTGCCTTTGACCGCATCTGCGACCTGTCCATCTGGTGTTGGCGTCCCGCCTTGCATATGTATGCCTCATGAGTGCAAAGATCAGACTGTATGTAGAGCACCCGCTGGGGGCAGGGCAATCGGTTCCTCTGGACCGCGATCAGGCGCATTACCTGTTTGGCGTCATGCGGCAGACGGTGGGGGCGCAGCTGTTGCTGTTCAATGGACGGGACGGCGAATGGCGCGTCGAGGTGGCCGAGGCCAGCAAGCGCAGCGGTGTCCTTATCTGCCAGGAGCAGACGCGGCCATTGGTGCTGCCGCCGGATTTGTGGCTGCTGTTCGCCCCGATCAAGAAGGCGCGAACCGATTTCATCGTGGAGAAGGCCGCTGAAATGGGCGCGGCGCGGATCCTGCCGGTGCAGACCGATTTCACCAATTCCGACCGCATCCGGCAGGATCGACTTCAGGCCCATGCGGTGGAGGCCGCAGAGCAATGTGGCGGCACCTACGTGCCGGAGGTCGCGGATCTTCAGAAACTCTCGCGGCTGCTCGACTATTGGCCCGAAGAGCGCCAGCTGATGTTTTGTGACGAAGCAGAGGTCGGCAGCGCATTGGCACTGGCCAGCGAGGCACAGGCACAGGTACCTTGGGCCATCCTGATCGGTCCCGAGGGCGGGTTTTCCGAGGCAGAGCGCAAGCGTCTCCACGCGTTGCCGCAATCCCATGTCGTGAGCCTTGGTCCCCGCATCCTGCGCGCGGATACCGCAGCGGTGGCGGCGCTGACCGTTTGGCAGCAACGCTATGGGGATTGGTAATGACTTGGCGCCCGGCACAGGACAATGATCTCCCGGCGGTTCAGGATCTGCTGCATCGCCATATCGAAAGCTCCATGTTTCTGCTGATCAACCTGCGTGATCACGGGCTGGCTGGCACCGCGCCAAAGGCGGTGCAGCTCTGGGTGCGCGGTCGTGCAGAGGATGGTGTTGCCGGGCTCACCAATGATGGGAGTCTCTTGATCCAGGCGGGCGCCGCCACCGCAGAGGACTGGCGGCAGCTGCAACAGCTGGTGGATCACCGACTGGCGCAGACAGCGTCGCAACAGCAGGTCGGCGTGTTGGGGGAGACCGCCCAGCTGCGCCGCTACCTCGCCGCCACTGGCCTTGATCAGCGGCCCAAGCGCCTTGACCGCGATGAGCCGGGGCTGGCGCTGACCCTGTCCGATCTGGATCGGAGCAGCCTTGATCGTCCGCAGCTGCGGCGCGCGGTGTTGCGTCCGCTATCTGCGGCACCCCGCCCGATGTTGGTACAGTGGCGGGCCGCCTACCATCAGGAAACTCTGGGCACTCCGGCATCAGAGGCCGTCGCCGTCGCGGCCGGCGATATCGACAGCTATCTGCTGCGCGACAGCCATAGGGTGCTTGAGGTGGCGGGCCATTGGGTTGCGATGACCGGCTTCAACGCCCAGCTGCCAAAGGTCGTGCAGATTGGCGGGGTCTATACGCCACAAGAGCAACGCGGTCGCGGCTATGCCCGCTGCGCTCTGGCATTCCACCTGCAAGAGGTCCAGACCGCAGGGGTCGAGAAGGCGGTTCTCTTTGCAGCCGGAGACGCGGCAGTCCGGGCCTATCGTGCCATCGGGTTCCAACCCATCGGGGGCTATTCGCTTGTCCTGTTCGATCGGGAACCCGAGACCGTCGTGACCGCGGGAGAGCTGACAACATGAGCTTCATCCGACCCGAAGCCCGCCGGTCCCTCTGGCGCTGGCGCGAGATGATCGCGGCGGCCGTGCTGGGGGCTCTCGGCTTGTTCTGGGCTTTTGGTGGCTACGGGGTTCAGGCGCTGATCGGCTGGGCTCTGCTGGGCCTTGGGGTGATCATTGCCGTCATCGGTATGCAGCGGATGCGGTTCCGTCTGGGTGGAGGTGGCCCCGGCGTGGTTCAGGTCGACGAAGGCCAGATCGCCTATTTCGGTCCGCTGACCGGTGGGGCCGTTGCGCTATCCGAACTGGAGCGGCTGACACTGGACCACGCCGCGAAACCACCCCATTGGCTGCTGGATCAGCCGGGGCAGGCGGCGCTGGCGATTCCGGTCAATGCGACCAACACGGATGCGCTCTTTGATGCCTTTGCGACCCTGCCGGGGTTGCGTATGGAGCGGATGCTGGCAGAATTGCATAAATCCGGCGCTCACCAGGTCGTGATCTGGGAGCGTGCACCAACACGTCAGACCGTGCACAGGCTGCATTGACACCACCGGAAATACCGACCACGACTTGCAACGCAAGACGGATCAACCTTACGGAGAGCCCCAGATGTCTATTCCTCAATCCGGCGGTGGGCCGATCGAACGTCACGAGCAGCTTGCGGAATATCTTGCCTCCGGCTGCAAGCCCCGTGACCAGTGGCGGATCGGTACGGAGCACGAGAAATTCGGCTACTGCAAGGACTCCCTGAAACCGCTGCCATTTGAGGGCACCCGCTCCATCGTTGCCGTGCTTGAGGGCTTGCGCGACCGCCATGGCTGGTCCGAGGTGCGCGAAAGGGGGCATCTGATCGGTCTGGAAAAGGATGGCGCCAATGTTTCGCTGGAACCCGGTGGTGCCTTGGAACTCTCTGGTGCGCCATTGGAGACCATCCACGAGACCTGCGACGAGGTGAACACCCACCTGCGCGAGGTGAAGGATATCGCCGACGAGATCGGCGTCGGGTTCATCGGTCTGGGCGCGGCTCCGATCTGGACCCATGAAGAAATGCCGCTGATGCCCAAGGGTCGCTACAAGCTGATGGACGCCTATATGGGCAAAGTCGGCACCATGGGGCGGACCATGATGCGGAGGACCTGTACCGTGCAGGTCAATCTCGACTTCGGATCGGAGGCCGACATGGTGCAGAAAATGCGGGTGGCCATCGCGCTGCAACCCGTTGCCACTGCGCTGTTCGCCAATTCTCCCTTCCTTGAGGGAAAACCGAACAACCACAAATCCTGGCGCTCGCGGGTCTGGCGCGATCTGGATGCAGATCGGACCGGCATGGTGCCTTTCGTGTTCGAAGAGGGCTTCGGCTTTGAACGCTGGGTGCAATATGCCCTCGATGTGCCGATGTACTTTGTCTACCGCGACGGCCAGTACATTGATGCACTTGGCATGTCGTTCCGCGATTTTCTCAACGGGGAACTGCCCGCACTGCCGGGTGAAACCCCGACCCTCAGCGACTGGGCCGATCACCTGACGACGGCTTTCCCTGAGGCACGTATCAAGAAATACATGGAGATGCGGGGCGCCGACGGTGGCCCGTGGCGTCGCCTCTGTGCCCTGCCGGCCTTCTGGGTGGGGATGATGTACGATCAATCCAGCCTTGATGCCGCCTGGGATCTGGCCAAGGGCTGGGACGCGGAAACCCGTGAAGCCCTGCGTGTCGCCGCTTCGGAGCAGGGGCTGCAGGCACAGGTGGGCAATATCAAGATGCACGATCTGGCGCGCGAAGTGGTTGCGATTTCCGAGGCGGGACTCAAATCCCGCGGTCGCGCGGGCGCCGGTGGGCTGGTGCCGGATGAAACGCATTTCCTCAACGCGCTGAAGGACAGTATTGAAACCGGCAAGGTCCCGGCGGATGAGCTGCTCGACCGCTACAATGGCGACTGGAACGGCGATCTGAGCCGGATCTACGCGGAATACAGCTACTGAGGAACGCTCAAGATCGCCTCAGACCAATCTCAGGGGGTGCCTATCGGGGCGCCCCTTTTTTCATATGGCGGCCGGTTGATACCTGCTCGCTATGACTGGGTGTCGCAGGGGCGTTCACCGGTGGGTTCACTGGCGCTATCCAGCTGGTTTTCCCCCTAAATGACACCTTGCTCACTCATTTTCTGGTCCCTAGAAGAGCGCGCATTCTATAGCTCTGAAAGGTGTTGAAATGGGCAATTTCTTTATCTCTGCATTTGAAAAACTTGTAGGCGTATTCATGGTTTTGCTGCTGATCGCCGTCGCAGGGGGTGCTGTGCTTGCGGCCCTGCAGCCCGTTGGCGGCGGTATCCTCGCAGCCCTTGGCGTGCTGGTGGTCGGCGGTCTCTACGTCGTACTGATTGGTGGCTCGCTGTATCTGGCGGTGGGGATCTACAACAACACCAAGCGGACGGCTGATGCGATCGAACGGCTGGCTTCAAAGTAACTATTGTCGGCTGGGGCGATGGTCCCAGCATTGCGGTAATACAAATGGGCGGCAGGTATCCTGCCGCCCATTATTCATGATCTAGCGTCGCGCGCTGGGAAGGTTACTGCAGAAGCTCGGCTGGTTCAGCGTCGGCGATTTCTTTCCAGTTCACATCAGCTTTTTCAATGAAGCCGGGAATGTCCTTGCTCCAGCGTTCCTGAATGTCCTTCGACAGGTTCAGGTAAAGCACATTGTCGACGATTTTCCACTCGTTCGGGTCGCCGTCGAATTTGAAGCCCATCGCGGCCCCAAAGGCGCAGTAGCCACCATAGGCCGGGACATAGGCCTCGGGGCTGGCTTCAAACAGTGCTTTGTTTTCCTCGGTGGCAAACCAGTAGGTGGCGTCATCGAATGTCGCGGTTACCTTGTAGGATCCTTTGGTCGGCTCTCCGGCGTTGAAATATGCGACCGGGTCGTAGCCCTGCATTGCCAGACCGGTGGAGGAGGCGTTGACATCCACGCCGGCTGCCAGTGCCGAGGTTGCCAGTGTCACGGAAAGGGCGATCCCGCCCAGAAGGGATTTTACGGTGTTCATCGGTGTGAACCTTTCGATTTGTCGGATGCCGTGGCACCCGGAGTTGGAATGATAAAAGGCGTGCGTCATCAAAATGTCGGTGTTCGAAATTGGACCGTCCTGGTCACGACACCGATATGAGGGCTCTACCGATCACGTTCAAAACAACTCCTTTTGTATGTGTGTTGATGCACAGTCACTCTGCACCGGAGCGCTGGCACATTCGCGTGATGAAAAAAGCCCTCATCCGATGTGGATGAGGGCTTTTCTTTGAAAATAAGTGCTTATATGGCGGTGGCCGCTATTTCTGGCCGATCCTCGGTTCGGTGCCCATGCGCAGCCGGGTGATGTTTTCCTTGTGCCGCCAGAGGATGATCAGCGCCAGAAGCGCGGCCAGTGCCGTGATCATCGGGACACCCAGCAGCAGGCACCACAGCGGTGCGGCCACGGCTGAGACCAGAGCGCCCATCGAGGAAATCTTGCTCAGATAGGCTGCCGCCAGCCAGGTGAGACAGCAGGCGATGCCCACCGGCCAGGCCAGTGCCAGCATCAGGCCGAGGAAGGTCGCGACGCCTTTGCCGCCTTTGAACTTCAGCCAGATCGGGAAGCAGTGACCCAGAAACGCGGTGAGACCGGCCAGCTGTGCTGCATCCTCACCGGCCAGAACACGGGCCAGCAGGACCGCCGCCGCGCCCTTGCCGCCGTCCAGCAGCAGCGTCAGCGCTGCGGCCTTTTTCGATCCGGTGCGCAGCACATTGGTGGTGCCGATATTGCCAGATCCAATGGCGCGAAGATTGCCCAAGCCCATGATCCGGGTCAGCAGCAGGCCAAAGGGGATGGACCCCAGACCATAACCGATCACGGCCCAAAGCAGCAGAAATGGGGCGGCAGTCTCAATTGGCGGCATCAGTCTCTCCGATAGACCGGTTCGCCGGCCACATAAGTTGCCAGCACCCTACCTTGCATGCGCTGCCCGTCAAAGGGGGTGTTCTGCGATTTCGAGTGCAGCGAAAAACGGTCCATTACAAAGGGCTGGTCGGCGTCAAACAGCACAAGATCAGCCGGTGCGCCTTCGGCCAGGCGACCGCAGTCGAGCCCCAGTCGTTTGGCCGGGTTCAGCGCCATGGCCCGAAACAGCGTTGGCAGGTCCAGCTGTTCGGCATGATAAAGCCGCAAGGCCGCGGGCAGCAGTGTTTCCAGTGCGACAGCCCCGGCGGCGGCTTCCTCAAACGGCAGGCGCTTGCTTTCTTCATCCTGCGGTGTGTGCATCGAGGAGATTGTGTCGATCAGCCCCTCGCGCAGCGCGTCGATCAATGCCAGCCTGTCCTCCTCGGATCGCAGCGGCGGTTTGACCTTGAAGAAGGTGCGGTAGTCGGCAACGTCCAGCTCGTTCAGGGTCAGGTGATGGATCGAGGTTCCGGCAGTGATGTCCAGCCCGTTGGCTTTGGCCCGCTGAAGGGCGGGCAGGGCGCGCGCGGTGGTGATCTGATCTGCGTGATACCGCGCTCCAGTCATTTCCAGCAGGGCGATATCGCGATCCAGTCCCATCCGCTCGGCCATCGGGGTGACGGCGGGCAGCCCACGCAGCGTGGCGAATTTACCCGAGGTTGCGGCGGCCCCTTTGCTCAATCCCGGCTCCTGGGGGTGGGCGATGACCAGCGCGCCGCAGCTGCGCGCATAAGACAGGGCGCGGGAGAACACCTTGGTGTCGGCGACGACATGATCGCAATCGGAAAAGGCAACCGCACCTGCATCCATGAGAAAGCCGATCTCGGTCATTTCTCGGCCCTCGCGCCCCTTGGTCAGGGCGGCCATTGGCAGCACGTTCACCGGTGCATCGGCCTGCGCGCGACGGGTCACGAATTCCAGTGTCTCGGGGCTGTCGATGGCGGGCGTCGTATCCGGCCGCGTTACCATGGTGGTAACCCCCCCTGCCGCTGCTGCAAGGCCTGCGGATTTATAGCTTTCCTTGTGACGTTCCCCGGGTTCGCAGACCTTGACTCCGATGTCGACGATACCCGGCGCAAGACATTTTCCGTGGCAGTCAATAAGGGTCACATCCTCTGCCCCAATGTTTCGCGTGCGAAACAATTGGTCAGGGTCGGTGCCATTCTTTTCAACCGCTGCGATGCGCCCCGAGTGTACCAGAACCGCACCTAGGCTGTCGGTGCCGGCTTCGGGGTCGATCAGTCGGGCGTTGGTGAACAAGAGGGTCATGCGCGTGGACTTTCCGGGTGGTCAGAGAGGGCGGTTTCGATGGCGGTGCGGGTCGCAGCCGGGTCGGGCTGGTATTTGATCAGGTATTTGTGGCCGTCGCGGGTGACGATCTGCACAGTGCTGCCGAGCTGGTTCACCTGGGCAATATTGGCCAGCGGAATCTGTTGGTGATCCGGGCCGATCACCGATGTGTCGCCAAGAGCCCAGACCCGGGTCAGCTCATCCGACATCAGATAGCCACCACGCAGGCCGATCGCGGCGAGCCCGCCAATGGCGCCAGTCCAGACATATGGGTTCCCCATCACCCAGAGAATGCCCATCGCGCCAACCATGGCGATGACCGCGAGCCAGGCGTGGCTGCGCCAGTAGGCCATGCGGTCCGGGGAAAAGCGGGTCTCGGCCATGATGTTAGCTCGCCAGCAACAGCACGACGAGGAGGATCAGTGCCATCACGATGGCAAAGATGGTCGCGCCGATGCGTCGGGCGCGTGAGCGTGCCGCGCGCGGGGAGGGGCGTGGAGCCGAATAGGGTTTGGCGCTGTCAGGGGTTTCGTCGGGATTGCTCGGCAGGCTGGCCCAATCCGCACCAAGTTCGCTGTAATCGCCGATATGGCGGATCTGATGCGCCGGGATCAGGCGGGTTTCCTCGCCCCGAAATGCGCGCGACCGCAGCAGCAGCACATAGCCGTCGATTGCCATCAGCCTCTGGGCATCGGCTTGCAGCTGCTCGGCGGGAATGCCGCAGCCGTCGCGCAGGTAACCGATCAGCCCCAGATCCTCCAGATCGCTTACCGGAAAGATTTCGACATGATCGAGGTCGACATACTCAATCCCCAGAACCTGTGCCAATGCGCCGGGCTCTCGCAGGAAACGGGCCTGTTCCGACCGCATGTCGAGATCAAAGACATGGATCATCCGCTGCTCGCCTGCGGGGATGGTCAGGGGCTGCGTTACCGGCTCGGTCATTGATCAGACCACGCCCGGTTGCGCCATGGCAGTCTGACGGCTGGCGCGCAGATTGCGGGCCAGAAGATCCATCACCGCCATGCGAACGGCGACACCCATTTCGACCTGCTCCTGAATGACCGAACGATTGATATCGTCCGCCAGCGTACCGTCGATTTCAACGCCCCGGTTCATCGGGCCGGGGTGCATAACGATGGCGTCGGGTTTGGCCAGCGCCAGCTTCTCGGCATCCAGCCCGTAGCGGTGGTAATACTCGCGTTCGGAGGGGATAAAGCCACCGTCCATCCGCTCCCTTTGCAGGCGCAGCATCATGACCACATCCACGTCTTTCAGCCCTTCGCGCATGTCGTCGTAGATTTCGGCACCGAACTCTGCGAAATGGTCGGGCACCAGGGTCGGCGGGCCGATCAGCCGGATGCGGTTTTCCATCTTGCCCAGAAGGATCAGATTGGAGCGGGCTACCCGGGAATGCGCGACGTCGCCACAGATCGCAATGTTCAGACGGTGCAGGCGCCCTTTTGCACGGCGGATGGTCAGCGCATCCAGCAGCGCCTGTGTAGGGTGCTCATGCCGCCCGTCGCCTGCGTTGAGCACGGCGCAGTTCACCTTTTGCGCCAGAAGATCCACGGCACCTGAGTGCGGGTGGCGCACAACCAGCAGATCGGGGTGCATCGCGTTCAGTGTCATCGCGGTGTCGATCAGGGTCTCGCCCTTTTTGATCGAGCTGGCCTGCATCGCCATGTTCATGACATCTGCCCCCAGCCGTTTGCCTGCGATTTCAAAACTGGCCTGAGTGCGGGTGGAGTTCTCAAAGAACATGTTGACCTGGGTCAGCCCGGACAGCGCATCGGCGTGTTTGTCAGGGCGTCGGTTCAGCTCGGCATAGCTGTCGGCCAGATCCAGGATGGCGGTAATTTCATGCGGCTTCAGCGGCTCAATACCCAGAAGATGCCGTTGGTTGAAGGACATCGGATCAATCGACGTGGGGGCATTGGGCATGGGCTGGCTCCGTGCTGTTTGGCGCTCTTATAGCAGGGCTGTGGCGTCCGGCAAGACAGCCGGGGCGTGTTCTGGACCGGGGTGAAGGCTGCGGTGAAGTCAGGTGTTTTGCTTGGCTCCCGAGCAGAGTAGCTTGGGGCCATGGAATCGGCATTGGATTATCACAGCGCGCGGGCGCTCTTGGCGTGGCAGATTGAACTGGGGGCGACCGATGCAATCGGCGATGCGCCGGTCAATCGCTATGAGCTGCAGGCGCGGCTGCCCAAGGCGGCTGCGACGGCTGCGGATGCCGCGCCGATCAAACCTCTCGAAATCGACCCGGTTGCGGTGGCGCGACAGATGGCAGGGGCGGCTGGTTCGCTGGCGGCGCTGCGCGATGCGCTGGATCAGTTTGAACATTGCGAGCTGAAAAAGGGCGCGCGTAACCTGGTGTTTGCTGATGGCCACCCCGGTGCCCGCGTGATGGTGGTTGGCGAAGCCCCCGGTCGGGATGAGGATATGGCCGGAAAGCCTTTTGTGGGCCGCGCCGGGCAGCTGCTGGACCGGATGCTGGCAGCCATTGGCCTGTCGCGTGAGGACAGCGTCTATATTGCCAATGTGTTACCGTGGCGACCGCCGCAGAACCGGGATCCGCTGCCTGCGGAAATCGCCATGATGACTCCGTTTCTGGAGCGCCACATTGCCCTTGTGCAGCCGGATATCCTGATTGCCATGGGCAATATCAGCTGTGATGCCCTGCTCGGAAAACGCGGTATCACCCGGATGCGTGGCACTTGGCATGAGGCGCAGGGCAAACCGGTGATGCCGATGTTTCACCCGGCCTATCTGCTGCGTCAGCCGGTGCAGAAACGCGCCGCCTGGGCGGACCTGCTTGAGGTGAAGATGCGGCTGACCGCCGGGTGATACGCAACCACTAACGGGGCGGGCCGGAAACGGGCGCGACCCAAGGCAGCTGATATTTCAGATGGGGGCCGGAAACATGGCACAACTCGACGACAGCAAGGATTTTATTCCCGTCCGCATTGCAGTGCTGACGGTCTCGGACAGCCGGTCGCTGGCGGAGGATCGTTCCGGTCAGGTTCTTGTGGATCGGCTGGAGGCGGCGGGGCATGTGCTGGCCGATCGCAAGATCCTGCCGGACGAGCGGGCCGAGATCGCAGGCCAGCTGCGTGACTGGATCGCCGACCCAGAGGTCGATGTGGTGATCTCGACCGGCGGCACCGGGCTGACCGGCCGCGATGTCACGGTCGAGGCACACCGGGATGTCTATGAAAAGGAAATCGATGCCTTTGGCACGGTTTTCACCATCATTTCCATGCAGAAGATCGGCACATCAGCGGTGCAATCAAGGGCCACTGGCGGCGTCGCTGGCGGCACCTATCTCTTTGCGCTGCCCGGAAGCCCGGGCGCCTGCAAGGATGCCTGGGATGAAATTCTGGTGAAGCAGCTGGATTACCGGCATCGTCCCTGCAATTTTGTGGAAATCATGCCGCGGCTTGACGAACATTTGCGTCGCAAGTGAGACGGAATTGATCCGTGACTGCGTGTAACCTCGTATAGTTTGTACAAACTGGTATTCTTGCGGCTTAAGGTGTTCATTTTGAACGCTGCGGTGGTGGTGTGGCCGGTTCGTTTAGCCGATTGAAGGATAAAGAATGCGCTTTTTGCGGCAAACGGTGATTGGGGTCTTTCTTGCGGCGCTGACAGCGGCGCTGCTGCTTCTGGCGGTGCAGATGGTGGTGTCTGCCATTCAGACCCGTATGGCGGACGAACGTGGCGCGCCGCCGGATCGTGAACGGGTGTTTGCGGTGAATGTCGAGCGGGCTGAGCTGGGCACGGTGCAGCCGCGGCTGACCGCCTTTGGCCGGATCGAGAGCCGCCGCAGGCTGGAGCTGCGTACGGCGGCTGCCGGTCGGGTGGTAGAGCTGGCGCCGGGTTTCGAGGATGGCGGTGACGTGAAGGCCGGGGCGCTTCTGGTGCAGATCGACCCGGCAGATGCGCAGGCCGCCCTGCGACGCGCAGAGGCGGACATGCTGGACGCAGAGGCCGAGACCCGAGAGGCCCGGCGCGGGCTGGCGCTGGCGCAGGATGAACTGGCCGCTGCCGAGGATCAGGCAGAGCTGCGCACGCGCGCGCTGGAGCGGCAGCGCAACCTGGAAACGCGGGGCGTCGGATCGGCGGCAACGGTTGAGGTGGTGGAACTGGCGGCGGCACAGGCCCGGCAGGCGGTGATTTCTCGCAGGCAGGCGGTGTCGCTGGCCGAGGCCCGCATTGATCAGAGCGTCACGCGACTGGCGCGGGCCGAGATCGCACTTGAGGATGCCCGCCGCAATCTGGCCGACACCACGATCACCGCTGCGTTTGACGGGACGCTGCAATCGGTGAACCTGGTGGAAGGGCGGTTGGTTTCGGCCAATGAAAAGCTGGCTGATCTGGTGGATCCGGCGCAGCTGGATGTGGCTTTCCGGGTGTCGACGGTTCAATACGCCCGTCTGCTGGATGCCGATGGGCAGCTGCTTGCGGCCCCGGTTGAGGTCACGCTGGATGCCACCGGCGCCGCATTGAAGGCAACGGGTGTTGCGGTGCGGGTCAGCGGTGATGCAGGCGAAGGGCTGGCAGGGCGGTTGATCTACGCGCGGCTTGATCCGGCACTTGGCTTCAAGCCCGGCGATTTTGTCACCGTTCACGTGCAGGAACCGGAGCTGGCAGAGGTGGCGCGGCTGCCGGCCTCGGCGCTGGGGGCGGATGGAACGGTTCTGGTGCTGGGGGAGGACGACCGCCTAGAGGCGCTTCCTGTAACGCTGGTGCGTCGCCAGGGTGATGACGTGCTGCTGCGCGGCGCAGGTCTGGAAGGCCGCGACGTCGTCACCGGGCGCACGCCGCTGCTGGGGGCGGGGATCAAGGTGCGCCCGCTCCGTCAGGGGGCGGAGGCCAGCGGCGCAGGGGATAGCGCCGCCGCGGAGGCGGATCTGGTCGAGCTGACCGAGGATCGTCGAGCCAAGCTCGTCGCCATGGTCGAAGGCAACAGCAGGATGCCGCAGGCGGTGAAGGCGCGGATGCTGGAACAGCTGGCTGCGGCCAAGGTGCCCGCTGGGCTGATCAACCGGATCGAAACGCGGATGGGAGGGTAGCGGCGATGCTGCGCAATCTCCCCCGATCGGCTGGCGGTGTTCTGAGTTATTTCACTCGCCACCGGACCTTGTCGAACCTGCTGCTGGTCCTGCTCCTGGTGCTGGGTGCGGCGGCGATCCCTAATATGCGGGCGCAGTTCTTTCCCGATGTGATCGTGGACCAGGTGTCGGTGGGAATCGAATGGGAGGGGGCTGGCCCGGAAGATATCGACAGCGCGATCGTGCAGGCGCTGGAGCCGGCGCTGCTGGCGGTTGATGGGGTCGAAAGTTCAAGCGCGACGTCGCGCGAAGGCTGGGCCAGCATCTCCTTGGAATTCGAACCCGGCTGGGACATGGCGCGGGCTGCCGATGACGTGCAAACCGCCGTCGACGGCGTCACCACCCTGCCGGAGGAGGCGGAGGAGCCCAGCGTGCTTCGCGGGGCTTGGCGTGACAGAGTCACGGATGTGGTGATCACAGGCCCGATCGCGCCGCGCCAGCTGGGGCTGTTTGCGGATGAGCTGATCGCGCGCCTGTTCGAGGTCGGGGTGACGCGAACCACGATCCGTGGCATCGCCGCACCGCAGACCATGGTCGAGGTGCCCTCGGCCAGTCTGATTGCCCACGATATCGCGATGACGGATATCGCCGCCGCAATCGCCGCAGAGGTTGATGCCAATCCCGCGGGCGATGTGAGTGGCGCAAATGCCCGGATCCGCACCGGCAGCGAAAAGCGCAGCCCGGAGGAATTGGCAGGCATCGTGCTGCGTACCAACCCTGATGGGTCCGCACTGACCGTGGGAGATGTCGCCACAATCCGTGTGGAGGGTGTGGATCGCAATCGTTCTTATTTCGTCGGCGACGATCCGGCGATGTCGATCCGGGTGGACCGGTCGGATCAGGGCGATGCGATTAAGATTCAGCATCAGGTCGAAGGGGTGGTTGAGGCCTTGCAGGCCAGCCTGCCGGATGGTGTCAGCGCCAGTCTGATCCGAACCCGGGCCGAGGCGATCACCGGTCGTCTGGATATCCTGCTGGACAACGGGCTGATGGGTCTGGGCCTGGTGTTGGCATTGCTGTTCCTGTTTCTGAACGCACGCATTGCCTTCTGGGTCGCGGCAGGGATCCCGGCGGCGATGTTTGCCGCAGTGGCCTTCATGTATATGGCTGGTCTGACGATCAATATGATCAGCCTGTTTGGCCTGATCATCACGCTGGGCATCGTAGTGGATGATGCGATCGTGGTGGGTGAACATGCCGATTTCCGTGCGCGGCGTCTGGGCGAGCATCCGGTTGCGGCGGCAGAGAACGCCGCGCGCCGCATGGCCATGCCGGTTTTCGCGGCCACATTGACCACGGTGATCGCATTTTTCGGATTGGTGTCGATTGGCGGGCGGTTCGGCGAGCTGATCCGCGATATCCCCCTGACGGTGATTGCCGTGCTTGCGGGGTCACTGATCGAGTGTTTCCTGATCCTGCCCAATCACCTGGCCCATGCCCTGGCCCATAGCGCCAAGGAACATTGGTATGATCTGCCGAGCCGGGTGGTCAATCGCGGGTTTCGCAGGCTGCGCGATGGCCTGTTCCGACCGCTGATGGCGCTGGTCGTACGCGGACGCTACGTAGTGCTCGCGGGGGCTTTGGTGATCCTGGCCAGTCAACTGGCGCTGTTCATCGGCGGCGATGTCAAATGGCGGTTCTTCAATGCGCCGGAGCGTGGCTCGGTCACCGGTAATTTCGCGATGGCCGAAGGTGCGACGCGGGCCGATACGCTGGCGATGATGCGTGAGATGCAGCGTGCGGTGGATGAGCTGGGTGCGGAGTATGAGGACCGCTATGGCCGCAACCCCATCGAATTTGTTATGGCTGAGATCGGCGGCAACGCCGGGCGCGGTCTGGCCGGTGTCGATGCCAAGGATAGTGATCTTTTGGGCGGGATTTCGATTGAGCTGATTGATGCGGATCTGCGGCCCTATTCCAGCTTTGCCTTTGTTGCAGAGATCCAGGAGAGGGTGCGCCGTCATCCGATGACGGAGACGCTGTCTTTCCGTGGTTGGCGGTCCGGCCCGGGTGGGGATGCGCTGAATGTGCAGTTCAGCGGTGCGGCGGTCGAGGTTCTGAAAGGCGCATCGGAGGATCTGAAGACGGCACTGCTGCGCTATCCTGAGGTTTCCGCTGTTGAGGACAATCTTGCCTATGACAAGGAAGAGCTGGTGCTGGAGCTGACGCCGCAGGGGCGCGCGCTGGCGTTCACGGTTGAGACGCTTGGCCGGGCGCTGCGTGCGCGGCTCAATGGGATCGAGGCGGCAACCTACCCGGAGGGCCCGCGTAGCGCCACGATCCGGGTGGAACTGCCGAAGGACGAGCTGACGGCCGATTTCCTGGAGCGCACGCTGATGCGTAGCCCGGCGGGTGTCTATCTGCCGCTTGCGGATATCGTCTCTGTCAGCCAGCGCACCGGTTTTTCGACAGTGCGGCGGGAAAACGGGGTACGCGTGATCAGTGTCACGGGCGATATCTCCGAGGACGATCCGGCCAGAGCTCAGGCCATAGCAACCGCGCTGGAAGAGGAAATCCTGCCGAGCATCGCCAGCGAACGGCAGGTCGATTGGCAGCTCGCCGGGTTGAGCGAACAGGAGAACGAGTTCCTGAATGACGCGCGAACCGGACTTATACTCTGCCTGACCGGTATCTATCTGGTGCTGTCGTGGATATTCGCCAGCTGGACGCGGCCCTTGGTGGTGATGGCGATTATTCCCTTTGGTCTGGTTGGCACGATCTGGGGCCACTACCTGTGGGACGTGCCGCTGTCGATGTTCACGGTGGTGGGGCTGTTGGGAATGACCGGCATCATTATCAACGATTCGATCGTGTTAGTGACCACGATCGATGAATATGCGCAGGAACGTGGCTTGATACCGTCGATCATTGACGGGGCCGCTGACCGGCTGCGGCCGGTGATGCTGACGACGCTGACAACGGTGCTGGGGCTGGCGCCCTTGATGTACGAGGGTTCGCAGCAGGCGCAGTTTCTGAAGCCGACCGTGATTACGCTGGTCTATGGTCTTGGTTTCGGGATGGTCCTGGTGCTGCTGGTGGTACCGGCGCTGATCGCGGTTCAGGCCGATGTGGCGCGCCCCTTTGCGGCGCTGCGGCGCGGGCTGACATCGCGGGCGGGCGAACTGCGCTGGCTGACGCTGGGGCTGGGAGCGGCGCAGCTGCTGTGGCTCGCGGTAACACTTGGCTATGCGATGGCGGTTGGGCTGCTGCATCCGCTACTGCGGACGTTTGTGCCGGTGCTGGCGGCGATGGATCCGGTGCGGGCAGCCACGCTGCTGTTCATCGTTGGTGCTGCGCTTCTGAGCCTGTTTGGCTACCTCTGCGCCCGCGCGGTGGGCGCACGCCGCGCCAGGGTCTGAGCGCGCAACAGTTCTGAGCGTCGACCCGGGCTTTATGGATGCAGTGTGAGCGGGAGTCCCAAGGCTAACCCGTCATCCGGCGGCGCTGTTGCTGGGCGAGGGCGGCGACCTCCGCCACCTGGTCAATCAGCATCCGGTCAGGAGACTGGTCGAAGCCAGTGGTCAGATCGGAGACCTGCACCCATTGTGCCTGCAGGGCGTCATCATTGGGGGCGGGCTGGCCTGAGACGTAGTCGCAGAGCACGGCGACGAGAAGGTATTGCCGCTGCACCTCACCCGCGTCATCCCGCAGCATGACGTCGATATGGGTCAGCACTTCGCGGGGGCTGGCGATGACGCCGGTTTCTTCCAGCAGTTCGCGGGCGGCAGCCTGCATCGCGGTCTCGCCGAGTTCGACATGGCCGCCGGGAAAGCCCCACCAACCTGCATTTGGCGGCGATCTGCGCTGGATGAGGATCACCTGATCACCATCCTGCCGGGTATGGCAGACCACGGCCAACGCCCCCAGGACAGGGCGGCGAGGGGCTTCGTCGGAGGCGGGATTGGCGGGCATGGCTGGATCCGGTCGGGCAGATGATCCCTTGTTAGTGCCGGGTGCAGCCCTGAATGTCTACCGCGCGGTTCTGCCCAAGTACGGTGATACGCATCTGCGAGCGATCCACAGCGAAGGGACCGCCATCGGCGGAGATGATTTCGGTTTTCGCCGTCAGCTGGTGGCCCTGTCGGCTGGTCGTCGTTTCGGTTGTGACCAGCGAGGGGACGCCGGGTTCGACAACCACGACCTCCTCACCGCCTGCGCTGGGCATGGTGATCCGGGCAACCAGCTCCATCCCATAGCGGCTGGGGGACAGCGCACAGGTCGCGGCCTGCACCCCTGCCTCCTTTGCGGACCAGGGACGGTCAGCCAGTGCTGCGACAATTGCCGGGTTGCGCGGGCTGTCCGGTTTCAGCGCCTGATCGAAACGCAGTTCCGAGGGTATGCAGACATCCTTGCAGATGCCGAGCTCCATGCGGCCCTTCAGCCGCAGCGGCTGCCCCGGTTTGGCCGGGGTGATCTCGACCGGAAGCACCAGCTGATCATGATAGCCGATGGTGCGAAATCCTGAGGTGAGGAACACTTCGGGCGTGGGCCAGCGGATTGCGACGGCCCCGACATTGCGCGAGCCTTGCCAGCTGAAGCGGGGCGGAATGCCGGCATCGCCGGGCGCGCGCCAGTAGGTTTTCCAGCCTTCGGAAAGCGTCAGCCGCAACGCCCCCATATGGGTGCCGCGTCGCGTGGTGCCGCCGTCCAGCACCTCGATACGTACAATATCGGACATCTGCTCGGCGGGGGCCGTGGCAGGCAGGGCCAGAAACGACAGCGCCAGCGGTGCGCAGAGGCATTTCGCCAAGGTCTTGGCCGTCGTGGTGCGGGCCGTCAGGGGCGTCGCAAGCGCCGAGAGAAAGGAGAACATAACCATGCCCATTTACATGCGCATTCCAGCACGAAAAGCCAAGTCACGTTCCGGTCAACGGCGTTGAGCATTGGCTAAGGCGCGGGTTGGTCTTGAACCTCTGCCTGTGGGTGGCCATTGTGACAGGGCAGGCAGGTTGCCCGGTCACGGGTGGCGGCAATTTGAAAAAAGGACGACAGATTCATATGGATCTTACCGGCGAACTGCTGATTGCGATGCCCGGCATCGGTGACCCGAGGTTCGAGCATTCGCTGATCTTGCTATGCTCGCATGAGGACGATGGTGCGATGGGCTTGATCGTGAATAAACCGGCCACCGGCGTTGATTTGTCCAACCTGTTGGAACAGCTGGATATTACTCCGCGCAGTGCAGAAGAGGCCGCGCTACCGGTGCGGTTTGGCGGGCCGGTCGAGACGCAGCGCGGCTTTGTCCTGCATTCACCGGAGTACAAATCCAACGTCAGTTCGTTGCGGGTTTCCGAGGCGTTTTCGATGACCGCGACCGTTGACGTGCTCGAAGATATCGCGATGGGGCAGGGACCTGAGCAGGTGATGGTCATGCTTGGCTACGCCGGCTGGGGGCCGGGGCAGCTTGAGGCCGAGATTGCCAATAATGGCTGGCTGACCGCAACAGCAACGCCGGAGGTGGTGTTCGAGCTGGACGATTTCGCCAAATGGGAGGCGGCGCTGCGCTCCCTCGGCGTCGATCCGCTGACTCTGTCCACCAGTGCCGGTCACGCGTGACCGGAGGCTTACGATGCCCTGAGCAGGCCGCTAGCGTGGCGCGGCGGCGCGGCGCAGCCGGTCGTTGATGGCGACACCCAGCCCGATTTCCGGGATTGGGGCGACAGCGATAGGGCGGGCCTTGGCGTCAAGCTGGTGGAGATGTCCAAACAGCTGCGCCGCAGCCTCGCGCAGATCGCCGCTGGCCGAGAGGTTGAGATCACAGTCCATTTTGCCAAATCCGAGATAGAGCTCGCCCTCTGCTGGGTTTGTGACGTTCAGCCTGACGCTGGCGCGCGGGGCGTAGTGCGACAGCAGCTGCCCCGGAGCGGTCAGTGGATCGCCGACATCGCGCTGCTGCAGCGGGTGTCCCAGAACGGCCTCGATTTCCTCGGCGGCCAGCCCGCCGGGACGCAGCAGCAATGGCGTGCCGGTTGCAAGGCCGACAATGGTGGATTCCACGCCGACGCCGCAGGGACCGTCATCGACCACGGCCGCGATGCGGCCGTCCAGTCCGGCGATGACATGGGCGGCGGTTGTCGGGCTGATCCGGCCCGATGGGTTTGCGGAGGGGGCCGCCACTGGGCCATCCAGTACCGACAAAAGCGCCCGGGCCGCAGGATGGGCCGGGATACGGATGCCGAGGGTGGTCAGCCCGGCAGTGACCAGAGGCGAGATACCGTGGTCCTCACGCAGCGGCAGGACCAGCGTCAGCGGGCCCGGCCAGAAGGCCTCGGCGAGTTTGCTGGCGGTGTCGGACCAGATCACATAGCGCTGGGCGGTCTCCACCGCGTGGACGTGGGCAATCAGCGGGTTGAAACTGGGGCGGCCCTTGGCGGCATAGAGGGCCTCAACCGCGTCGGTCTGGCGCGCATCAGCCCCGAGCCCGTAGACGGTTTCGGTTGGAAATGCGACCAGCCGGCCCTCTTTCAAAAGGTCCGCAGCTGTGCTGATCTCCTGTGGTTGCGCGGTCAGGAGGCGGATTGTGGGACTGGACATGGCTGGTGACGCGGCGTTTTGGTTGCTTGATTAAAGGGCCCGGTTAGGTAATCGGACAAGACATTCAACATAAAGGTTTGGGGCAATGATGCCAAGGCTGCCCCAACCAGCTCTCTGAAAGAGGCCAGACATGACCTTCCGTGCCCCGGTTCCCGAGTATCAGTTTCTTCTCGAACATATCATCGGTTTTCATGAAATCGCCGCTACCGAGCGCTTTGGAGAGGCCAGCGATGATGTGGTTGCGGCGATCCTGACCGAGGCGGGGAAGTTCTGCGATGAAGTTATGGCCCCCTTGAATCGTGGCGGCGATCTGCAACCGGCGCGTCTGGAGAACGGGGTGCTGCGCAGCTCTCCCGGTTATGCCGAAGGCTGGCAGGCGATTTCGGAAGGCGGCTGGATCGGGATGAGCGCGGCAGAGGAATTTGGCGGCATGGGGCTGCCGATGACCCTGACCACCGCGGTCAATGAGATGATGTCGGGCGCCTGCCTGTCGCTGCAACTGGCCCCGCTGATGAGCCAGGGTCAGATCGAGGCGTTGGAACATCACGCCAGCGATGAGCTGAAGTCGCTCTACCTGCCCAAGCTGATTTCGGGGGAATGGTCGGGCACCATGAACCTGACCGAGCCGCAGGCCGGATCGGATGTGGGGGCGCTTAGCTCCAAGGCAGAGCCTCTGGACGACGGCACCTATGCGATCAGCGGTCAGAAGATCTATATCTCCTGGGGCGACAATGATTTTGCGGGCAATATCTGCCATCTGGTTCTGGCCCGCCTGCCTGATGCGGCACCCGGAACCAAGGGGATTTCGCTGTTCCTCGTCCCCAAGTACCTGCCGGACGCCGAGGGTAACCCCGGCAAGGCCAACACGCTGAAGGTGGTGAGCCTTGAGCATAAGATGGGCCTGCACGGTTCGCCGACCTGCGTCATGCAATATGACGGCGCAATCGGCTGGGTGGTCGGCAAACCGGGGGGCGGTCTGGCAGCAATGTTCACCATGATGAACAATGCCCGGCTGGGCGTTGGTGGTCAGGGCGTCGGTGTTGCTGGTGCGGCCTATCAAAAGGCGCTGGCCTACGCGCTGGAGCGCAAGCAGGGCAAATCCGCCTCCGGCACCATCGTGGACCATGCGGATGTGCGCCGGATGCTGATGGAAATGAAGGCCGATCTCTTTGCAGCGCGCGCGATCCTGCTGGCCTGTTCGCAGGCCATCGACATGCAGACCGCAACCGGCGCACAGGAGTGGGCCGCGCGGGCAGCGTTTCTGACGCCAATCGCCAAGACCTTTGGCACGGAAACCGGGATGCGTGTTTCGGAAACCGGTGTGCAGGTGCATGGCGGTATGGGGTTCATTGAGGAAACCGGTGCAGCGCAGTTTTATCGCGATGTGCGGGTGACGGCGATCTACGAAGGCACCAACGGCATTCAGGCGATGGATCTGGTTGGGCGCAAGATGATGGACGGCGGCGATATGGCCAACCGTCTGATCGACGAGATCGAGGAGCAGGCCGAGCGCGCCCGAACCACTCATCCCAATATGGCCGAGGCCGTCTGGCAGGCCTGTGAATCCCTGCGCGAAGCGACCGAGTGGTTGACCGCACAGAGCGACATGGATGAGCGTTTCGCAGGAGCGGTTCCCTATCTGCATGCCTTTGCGCGGGTTCTGGGCGGGCATTACCACCTGGCGGCTGCGATGGCCGACATCGGTGGCCCGCGCGAAAAGCTGGCGCGGTTCTATATCAACCGGATGTTGCCGGAACACGCCGCGCTCTTGGCTCATGCGCAGGCGGGTGCGGACGGCGCGCGCGCTCTGACGCTGGATGAATTGGCTGACGGATGACCAGCCCGCGACCCGACGGTCCATGGAACACGCCGCCTGCCGAGGGTGAGGCGATCGAGGTGGCGGAGGGCGTCCTCTGGATGCGGCTGCCGCTGCCGATGAAGTTGGATCATGTGAACGCCTATGCGCTGGATGATGGCGATGGCTGGACCATCGTCGATACCGGCATGTCCTCAAACAAGACCCGCCGCATCTGGGAGCGGCTGATGGCGGGGCCGCTGGAGGGCAAGCCGATCCGGCGCGTGGTGGTCACGCATCATCACCCCGATCACATCGGCAACGCCGGCTGGTTCCAGTCTGAGCATGGGGCTGAGCTGGTGACCACGCGAACGGCCTGGCTGTTTGCTCGAATGCTGACGCTGGACGTGCAGGAAAGCTGGCCCGAGGAAACGCTGGCGTTTTACCGCAGCTCGGGCATGGATCCCGCGATCTATGACGCACGGCTGGCGGAGCGGCCGTTCAATTTCGCCGATACGGTCTATCCGATGCCGCTGGGCTTTACCCGGATCAAACAGGGCGACGTGTTTCGCATGGGCGGGCGCAACTGGGACGTCCACATGGGTAATGGTCACGCGCCAGAGCACGCAACCTTCTGGAGCCGCGATGACAATCTGGTGATCAGCGGCGACCAGATCCTGTCCTCGATCAGTCCCAATATTGGCGTCTATGCGACCGAGCCGATGGCGGATCCCGTGGCCGAATGGCTGGAGGCCTGCGAGCGTCTGGCACCGTTGACACGGGGTGATCAGCTGGCTTTGGGCGGGCATAAGTTGCCATTTCGCGGTCTGCCGCATCGGATGGCCCAGTTGATCGACAACCATCACGGGGCGCTGGCGCGGCTTCTTGAGCATCTCGACGAACCGCGCAGCGCGGCCGAATGTTTTGCGCCGCTGTTCAAACGCAAGATCGGCTCCGGGGAATATGGCCTTGCTTTGGTCGAGGCGGTGGCCCATTTAAATCATCTGTACCATCTGGGTCAGGTTGACCGCAGCCGTCGTGCGGACGGGGCTTGGCTTTATCAGCGCAAGGGGTGATCGACCCCTGGAAAGGGAGAGATCATGACCGATGAGATCGCAACCAGCGCCGAGGCGGCAGAGGCGGCCGTTCTGCCCTGCGTTCACGAGGTCCACGCGGATCCCGACGCCTGCACCGGTATCGAAAAAGTGCAGATGCCGTTGCAAAAATCCGTTGCCGAGAAAAGCGCCGCACGCTGGGCCTATGAACGGTTGATCCTTTATATCAAGAACTTCGAGGAGCAGCTGGATAGCGAGCATGAGGTCGCGATGGGGTTTGCCGGCGGCGATGCCGGTGTGATGCGGATCGAGGGTATGGGCTACTTCGACCCCGATATCATCACCTATTACGGCAGCGATTCCAGCGGCGCGCGCACGCAGCTGGTCCAACACGTCAGCCAGCTCAACGTGATGTTGCGGGCCCTGCCGAAGCGGAATGAGGCGGCACCTGCCAATCGGATCGGTTTTCGTTTGGTGTCCGACCTTGAGAGTGATCCGGCTGAGACCTGACGTTCGGGCAGCCTGTTGCGCTGGGGGTGTTGCCACACTTCTGTTCGGCGCGCTCAGCAGCGTTGCGGCCGCCGAAGACGCGGTTGCGGCGGGCTATTGGGCAATGTTGGAGCGTGCAGCTCATCGCGGCCTCATGCAGGAGGTCGCGGCAGCAGATGGCAGGCCAGCCCCCTTTGCCACCGATGGCTGTAGCGGTGGGTTGTCTGCGATCTGGCGCCAGTTCAGTGGCAGGGAAGAGACAGCCGACGGTCCGCCGTTTGAGGCCTGTTGCGTGGCTCATGACCTGCTCTATCACGATGCCGACGGGATCGGATCATCTGGCCGAATCCTTGATGGTCGCGACAAAGATCTGGCCACCGCCAGCCAGCAGGCAAGACTGGCCGCGGATCAGGCTCTGCGCCGCTGTGTAGAGACGCAACTCAGCAGCCGGGAGTCCCCAACAGCGGCCATCGCCGCACCGGTCGCAACCGCCATGTATGCTGCGGTGCGATTCGGTGGCGCGCCTTGCAGCGGGCTGAGCTGGCGCTGGGGCTACGGCTATGGTCACTGCCAAGCGGTGTTTGGCCGGTGAATTGCCCGGTGATTTGCCCTGGCTGCGCCCGATTGACGTGGTGACAGGGTCTGTGAAATCCAGTATTCAGCGGAAAACAGACGCGAATAGGAATGGACACATGGCTGACCATAAGCACGGTTCGATGGATATCACCGTTCAGGAAAAGACCTACAACGGCTTCATCAAGTTCACGACACGGTTCTGCATCGCAGCGCTGCTCTTTGCAGTGTTCCTCGCGATTTTTGCAACCTGATCACCCTCGTGAATGGTTCTGATCTGAGCGGGCGTTGTGGCGCCCGGCACCTTGCGAGCGGGCTAAGGCTTGCGCTTGTGTGCGCCGGTGTGGCGCTGCTCTCGGCCTGTGCCGCCCAGCAGCAGCCCAACGCGGATGACGCCACGCTGGAACGGGTTGCCTATCGGCATAATGGTCCGCCTGCGCTGACGCTTTATACGATGATCAACAATCGTACCGGGCAGGGCGCGCATACCTCGCTGATGATCAATGCCTCGGAACGGGTGATCTTTGACCCTGCCGGGTCATTCTATGCCGATGTGGTGCCGGAGCGGGATGATGTGCTCTTTGGCATCACGCCGGGGGTGGAGAAAGCCTATCGCGGATCACATGCGCGCAGCACCCATCATGTGGTGGTGCAGCGGATCGAAGTGACGCCCGAGCAGGCGCAGCGCGCCTATCAGCTGGTACGGGCAAACGGTCGGGTTCCGGGCGCGTTCTGTGCCAATGCCACGGCCTCGATCCTGAAGCAGGTACCTGGGTTTGAGACGCTGGATGTGACTTTCTACCCTGGAAATCTCTCGGAACAGTTTGGCGCCTTGCCGGGGGTGACGACCGAACGCTACCGTGAAAACGACAGCGCAGACTTGCAAGAGGGGCTGGCAAAGAACAATGCGGCGTTGAACGCAGGCGGGTGATGCTGCCACGTTCAGGCACAGCTATAGATGGGAAAAGCCGCAGCATCGTCTGCGGCTTTTGTCTGTTTGTCGGGATGGATCAGCCTGCCAACAGAAAGAGCAGCAGGAAGCCAACAGCGCCGCTGCCCATGGCGATCAGGACATTGCGTGTCCAGTACCCGAGCGCGAAGACCGCCGCGGCGACGGCGAGATGGGGCAGGCTGGGGGTGCCACCGGTCGGCGTCGGCCAGACCACCAGCGGCGCCACCAGCGCAGGAATGATCGCCACCGCAGTATAGCGCAGATGGCGCATCAGCCAAACGGGCATGGTCCTGCCGCCCATCAGCCCGATAAAGGCAAAGCGCAGGGCGAAGCTGCCAATGGCAAGGCCGATGATGATCGTCCATAGCAACGTCGGATCGGGGGGCTGGGTCATGACGGATCCTTTGCAATGCTGCGGCGCTCCAGCCAGAGCTCGGCCTGGGCGCCAGCCATCATGCCGATAAGACCGGCAACAATCAGGCCAAGATTGTAGGGCAGCGCGGTGGCCGGCAGCGCGGTGGCGACAGCGGCGAAACAGGCAATGACATGGGCCGGTGTGCGCAGCATTGGGCCGATCATGGCCAGGAACGCCAGCGGCAGGACAAAGTCGAGGCCCCAGCTGGCCGGGATCTGGGTGCCGACCAACGCCCCGATATAAGTTGCGAGCATCCAGCCCGGTGCCACGCAGCCATTTGTGCCGAAGAAATAGGCCATGCGCTGTGATAGGGTCATCTGCGGATGGGTTTCGAACTGGACGATCGAGAGCGCATAGGATTGGTCGACAGTGAGATAGGCCGCACAGGCGCGTTGCCACAACGGAGCGCCGCCGAGGTACGGCGTCAGCGATGCCGAATACATCGCCACCCGCAGGTTTACTGCAAGCGCTGAAATCAGGATGATCAGAACAGGCGTGTTCTCTTGCATCAGTTGCAGCGCTGTAAACTGGGCCGAACCGGCAAAGACCGACAGGGAGAAGACCATGGCCTCAGGGACAATCAGTCCCGCTTCGGCAGCAAGAACGCCAAACAGCAGCCCAAATGGTCCGGACACCAGAAGGAAAGGCGCGCCATCGCGAAACCCCTTCCAAAAGGCCGATTTCGTGGTGGTGATTGCCATGATCAGGTCCTAGGTTATTGCTGAAACGGCATAGGCCTGCTGGCGGAGGTTTGCAATTGATGATGGTTGAGAACAGCTCCGACCTGGCGTCGATACTGGCTGAATATGTGATTGCACCTGCGCCGAACGATGCACGGCTGACACGGGTGGTTCAGGGGTTTGATCACACGGGGACCGCGACGGAGATCTCTGTCGTGGAGGAACGACCGCTGACGATTTACCTCAACCGTCAGGAAATCGTCACCGCCATGACCATTGGCGATTACCCCGAATATCTGGCGCTGGGGTTTCTGCGCAATCAGGGGATGTTGAATCCCGGTGATGAGGTCACCGCCATCGATTACGATGAAGAGCTGGATACCGTGGTCGTAAGGACAGCAGTTGAGACCTCATACGAAGACAAGCTGCAAAAGAAGACCCGCACGTCAGGCTGTGCGGTGGGCACTGTGTTTGGTGACATGATGGAGGGGCTGGAAGGGGTGAGCTTGCCGCAGACAGCGGTGCGCAGCTCCTGGCTTTATGCGTTGGCGCATAAGATCAACCGCACCCCCTCGCTCTATCTTGAGGCTGGCGCCATTCATGGCACGGTTCTGTGCCAAGAAGATCGCCCATTGGTCTATATGGAGGACGTGGGGCGGCACAATGCGGTGGACAAGATCGCCGGCTGGATCCAGAGCACCGGCGCGGAGGTCTCCGACAAAATCCTCTATACCACCGGGCGGCTCACCTCGGAGATGGTGATCAAAACCGCGATGATGGGGATTCCGGTGCTGGTGTCTAGATCCGGCTTTACCGCATGGGGGGTGGAGATCGCACAGGAGCTGGGTCTCACTTTGATCGGGCGGATGCGGGGGCAGCGGTTTATCTGCCTGTCGGGAGAGGATCGGCTGATCCGGGATGTGGATCCGGCAAAGGTGCCGGTTGAGGCAAAAGCGCATCGGCGCAAGAGTGCGGACCACTAGGCGCAGACCGCCCGCGATATGGTCAGCAGACGATGTGGCATCAGGCGCAGAGAGGAGATGTCGTGAGACAAAGCAAACCATTGGGCATCATCCTTGCTGGCGGGTTGGCCACAAGGATGGGTGGCGGTGACAAGGGACGCTTGCGGATTGGGGGACGCAGTCTGATTTCCCATGTGATCGACCGTCTGTCGCTGCAGGTCGAGCGTATCGCGCTGAATGCCAATGGTGATCCTGCGCGCTTTGCCGATCTTGCGTTGCCGGTGATCGCCGACAGTATTGACGGCTTCGCAGGTCCTCTGGCGGGCGTGCTTGCCGGGTTGGACTGGGCGGCAGCGCAGGGAGCCGAGAGCATTGTCACGGTGGCTGCCGACACGCCGTTCTTCCCAAAGGATCTGGTTCTGCGGCTAAAGGAGAGCGCCGCCGGGCAGCAACATCCGCTGGTGCTGGCGACAACGCCAAAGTCCGGCGAGGAGCATCTGAAATCCGGTGGCGGCGGCCGGGTGAACCGGCATCCGACCTTTGGTCTTTGGCCTGTTGCCCTGCGCGATGACCTGCGCGCGGCGCTGGAGGGCGGCCTGCGCAAGGTGGTTTTGTGGACAGACCGTCACGGCGGCCAGGAGGCCCTGTTTGAGGCGGATCCGTTTGATCCGTTTTTCAACGTCAATACGCCTGAGGACCTGGCCCGGGCAGAGGCCTTGCTGCGATGAAAATATATGGCGTCACCGGCTGGAAGAACTGTGGCAAGACCGGGCTGATGGAGCGGTTGGTGGCTGAGTTCTGCAGACGTGGTCTTACCGTGTCGACCTTGAAACATGCCCATCACAGCACTGATGTGGATCAACCCGGTACTGACAGCCATCGCCACCGGATGGCGGGTGCCGCCGAGGTGATCCTTGCCTCGCCCAATCGGGTGGCGATCATGCAGGAACTGCGTGGCATGGCCGAACCCAGCTTTACCGAGCTGCTGGCCCGTCTGCGGCCTGTGGATCTGGTGCTGGTCGAGGGGTTCAAACGCGAGGTGCATCCGAAGATTGAGGCCTATCGCACAGCGGCGGGCCAGCCGCTCATCGCGCCTGAGGACCGGTCGATTCGTGCCGTTGCCAGTGACATTCCGCTGCATCTGGACAGGCCGGTTTTCGATCTGGACGACACGGTGGCGATTGCCGATTTCATCGCCGGGGAGATTTCCCTTTGAGCGGATGGCAGAGCTTTGCCATGGTGGATTGGTCTGGCGGCAACGACCGCGGGCCAAGCCCTTGCAAGGATGCCATCTGGGCCAGCGTCAGCCGCGATAGATCAGCGGATGAACCAGTATATCTGCGCAATCGGCAGCTGGCGGAGCTGTGGCTCACCGAGCTGGTCGAGGCAGAACTGACCGCCGGGCGTCGCCTGATGCTTGGGTTTGATTTCCCCTTTGGCTATCCGGCGGGGTTTTGCGATGCAATCACGGGTTCGGATGATCCTCTTGGCCTGTGGGACTGGTTTGAGACACATATTGAGGATGCGCCAAAGTCTAACAACCGCTTTGATCTGGCGGGGGCGATCAATCGCCGCTTTGGTGGGCAAGGGCCATTCTGGGCCAATGGGCTAGCCCGCGACATCGACGGTTTGCCGCGTCGCAAGGACCGCTATCGCAACCCGTTCCCGGACCGCCGCGCGGTTGAGCATCGGGCCAAGGGCAGCTTTACCTGCTGGCAGATGGCCGGGGCAGGTGCCGTGGGCAGCCAGGTGATGATGGGCCTGCCGGTTCTGTCACGCCTGCGAAAGCGTTTTGCCGGGCAGGTCGCTGTCTGGCCGTTTGAATCCCTGGACACGCCGGTGGCTCTGGTGGAGATCTGGCCGACCCTTCTGGCAGGCCCCGCGCCGGATCACTGGATCAAGGATGCCTGGCAGGTGCATAAGGTGTCCCTAGAATTGTCGGGCCTGCACATGGCAGAGTTGGACCAGTTATTGACCGTCACAGCGCCCGAAGAGGGCTGGATCCTGGGAGTGGACCAGATATGAGCCTTGCCCCGCCACCCCTGCGTAATGATTGCTTTGCTCTTCCAGCAGGCGTCGATTGGACACCGGTGGATGACGCGCTGGATCACTTACGGCGAAATCTCACGGCAGTGACGGCGGCAGAGGTTCTGCCATTGGGGCAGGCTTTGGGGCGGGTTCTGGCTGAGGATGTTTTTGCCGCGCGCAGCAACCCGCCACAGGCGAACACGGCCGTGGATGGCTACGGGTTTGCGGGTCCCGCCGGAGAGGGGCCGCAGGTGATGCAGCTGAGCGAGGGGCGTGCGGCGGCGGGGCTGGCCCATGAAGGCGCGGTTGCTCCGGGCCAGGCCATCCGCATTCTGACAGGGGCGGCGTTGCCTAGGGGGGTTGATACCGTCATTCTTGAAGAGGACGTAACCTGCGATGGTGCGCAGATTGCTTTTCACGGACCACTTAAACTGGGCGCCAATACTCGCCGGGCTGGCGAAGATGCCGCCGTCGGCGATCGGATCCTAACCAAGGGTCGCGTGGTGACCCCTGCGGATCTGGCGCTGGCCTCTGCCACGGGATTGTCTGAGCTACCGGTGCGGCAACTGCTGCGGGTGGGTGTGCTATCGACGGGAGATGAACTGGTCGAGCAGGGTGAGACGGCTGCGGCAGGGCAGATTTACGATGCCAATCGCCCGATGCTGCTCGCGCTGCTGGCAAAGATGGGGTTCGACGCTGTGGATCTGGGCAAAGCTGCCGACGATCGCGCCGCGCTGCGACGTCGCCTGGACGCTGCGGCTGAGGCGGTGGATGTGATCCTGACAAGTGGCGGTGCCTCTGCCGGGGATGAGGATCATATGTCGGCGCTGCTGCGCGAAAGCGGGGCCATGCAGCAATGGCGGATTGCCCTGAAACCGGGCCGACCGCTGGCGCTGGGGATTTGGCAGGGAACGCCGGTGTTCGGTCTGCCGGGCAATCCGGTGGCCGCGATGGTCTGCACGTTGATCTTTGCCCGCCCTGCGATGGGGCTGATGGCGGGGGCAAGCTGGGCTGAGCCGCAGGGGTTTGATTTGCCAGCCGCCTTTGAGAAACGCAAAAAGCCAGGACGGCGAGAATATTTGCGCGCCCGTGTACGCAACGGTCAGGTCGAGGTCTTCAAATCAGAAGGGTCGGGCCGTGTCAGTTCGCTGAGTTGGGCCGAAGGTCTGGTGGAACTGGCGGATGGCGCTGCGGTGATTCAGCCGGGGGATCCCGTCCGTTTTATTCCCTACGCCAGTTTTGGCATGTAACCGGAGCGCGGGCGGAAACCGTCAGTCAAAGGTGCCAGCGACCCGCCCCAGCAGCATGAAGGCGCGGGCGGTGCGGGTTTCGCCAAGCGATGATATCTCGGCGTCGCTGGCCTCTTGTTCAAATTCCGCCAGCATCTGGTCAAAGCGGCGCAGGAAATGATGTGCGGCATCGCGAAAGATCGGATCCTGTTTCATCCGCGCATTTGTCAGGGCAAGTGAGCTGCGATCCCTCACGCCACCCAATGCGGCAACGGCGCGACCGCGTGTGCCCTGGGCGAACTGTCGCCAGATCTCTGGTCGGGCCATATCGGGGCGCAGGTCATCCATGTAGATGCCATCCTGACTGAGCAGGGTGAGCACATCCTGCGCGGCCTGAATGATCTGGGCGGCTTTGCGGTCCCGCAAGGCAAGGCGCAGGGCGGCAAAGCCTTCCTCGTCTTCGGCGGTTTCAGGAAAATTCAGGGCCCGGATCAATTGCGGAGCAGGCAGCGGCGCTGCAAAATCCTCGGCGGGCGTGCCAAGCGCCAGCAGTCCCTGATCGGTCGCGTCGCCGCCCGTCGCCGCGGTGGTGGATATGCCCGGCATGGGTCGATCACGGCGGCTGGTGTGAAATGTCGCGAGGGCGGTTTCCGTCTTGCGGGTCGCGGCGGCAATCTCGTCCAACTTGCGTGTGACGGAGGGTTCGGAGACCGAAGCCGCCTGCTGCGCATGGGCGATATAGGCGTTGCGCATTCCGTCGATGGCAGCGTGCAGGCGCTGCGATTCATCCCGCATCACCTGGGCGGATCGCAGGGCGATAGCACCGACCCAGATCAGGAGGACAGGCAGGACCACAGCTACGATCCGCAGCAGGATATCCGACCATCCCGCCGCAGGCGTCGCGTCAGGCGTACCACCCAGCACGAAAACTGCGACAACCACGAGCAGCCACAACGCGCTCAACGCAAGCGCCGCAGCCTCGATCAGGCCAAAGACCGGTCGTTCCGGCGGCGCGTCGAGGGCGCTGGTGGGCGGCTTTGCAGCGGTGGAACTGGTGCGGGTCATACTGTTGCTCGAAACAGAGGGTGGCGAGAGAGATTGGCATATGCCGCATGGCGCGGCGGCGAGATGGACATGGCGGGGCGCCGGTGACTGGCGCCGAGCCGGTAATGCGTATCAGGAAAAGACGATCTTGAGGATTTCATAGGCGCGGTCGCCGCCTGGGGTGCGGACCTCGACGCTGTCGCCTTCTTCCTTGCCAATCAGAGCGCGGGCGATCGGGGATTTGATGTTCAGAAGGCCCGCTTCGATATTGGCCTCATGCTCGCCGACGATCTGCCAGGTCTTTTCCTCATCGGTGTCTTCGTCGACGACGGTGACCTTGGCGCCGAATTTGATCGCGCCGGACAGTTTGGCCGGGTTGATCACATCGGCGAGCGACAGGATGCCTTCCAGCTCCTTGATGCGGCCCTCGATGAAGGACTGTTTTTCGCGCGCGGAATGATATTCGGCGTTTTCCGAAAGATCGCCGAGTTCGCGGGCTTCGGCAATGGCCTTGATGATGGCCGGGCGTTCGACCGACTTCAGGGTCTTCAATTCAGCTTCTAGGGCGGCGTGACCCGCAGGGGTCATCGGGATCTTTTCCATGTCTGTGTCCAGATATCGTGTCAGGTTTTGCCACCGGCCGTGGCGGTTCGCGTCTATAGGAAAACCGGTTTGTCCCACTGCCAGACTGACAGCGGGACAAACCGGTTATGTCTCATTTACCTGACCCAATCCTGCCGCCGAATGCAAGAGGGCGGCAGGGGCTGTCCACAGCGATTTCATGCCAACAGGCGGAAAACTCCGCTTTTTTACGCCTGTCCGCTTTGCGCCTGTCCGGGGCGCGGTGTGGCGGCAAACGCGTCATGGACAGGCGGGACGACGGGCGGGCGCCTCGCAGTCCTGCCGTTACGGAGTAAGGTCAGCGAACCTGCGCCGTGGTGGACGTCTTGCCGGTGATGCTGTGACGGGGCACCCGCGGGCGCGGATCCAGTTGCCGCAGCAGCTTTAGCAGACGGCTGTACCCGAGCAGGGTTTCTTCCCGCCCGAAGCGTGGCTGTATCACAGGTTGCCGCTTCGAGCGTTCGGCGTCAGGCGTGATGAGGCGCGGAGGCAGGACCGCGCGCGGGCGGCTGGCGTGCCAGAGCAGATCAAGCATCATATTCCACCACCTCGAATTCGATATTGTCGCGGTCGCGGAAGTAGAACCTGCGACCCGGCTCGTAGTCGTGATGCTCACCTGGGGTGAAGCCTGCATCCCGTACACGGGTCTCGACCGTGCTCAGATCATCAACGACGACGGCAATGTGATTGAGCCCTCCGGTGATGCCGTAGCTGATCGGGGCTTTGGCCAGCGGTTCCGGGGGGCAGTAGAGCGCAAGATAACTGTCAGAACCACCGATATGCAGGCTGTAGCCGCCGTTGATAGCCTCACCCTGCCAGCGAATGCGCCAGCCGAACACATCCTGCATCCAGGCGGCGGTGGCTTCAGGGGAAGAAACGGTGATGTTTGCATGTTCAAGACGTACAGTCATATCAGGCTCCGATGCTTGTCATTTTGGATCGATTACCTGTAGGCTAAATTCTCAACCTAACTTTAGATCAAGGTTTTTCTTTACCTTGAAGGTGAATCTGTAAACCTATTATTTTTCAGTTGTTTATCAGAATGATGGAGGGGTTATGGCAAAGTCAGCTGGCGTGTCGATCGGATATCTTGCGGAGCGAACCGGGCTCGCCGTGTCTGCTATCCGCTATTATGAGTCGCAGGGTCTGGTTGAGCCCTGGCGGAATGCGGGAGGACAACGGCGGTTCCACCGGGCGGACCTGCGGCGGCTGAGTTTTGTGATGATCGCGCAGAAGTTTGGGTTTTCCCTGCCTGAGATCCAGGGGTTTCTGAAGAGCCTGCCGGGTGGGCGCACCCCGACCAAGGCTGACTGGACGCGGCTTTCAGCGCAGTTCCGCGAGCACCTGAACGCCCGAATCGAAACGTTGGAGCGGCTTCGTGACAATCTGGATGGCTGCATCGGCTGTGGCTGCCTGTCGCTGCCCAATTGCAAGTTGTACAATCCGGATGATGCTGCCGCTTCCAAGGGGCAGGGGCCGCGCTATCTGATGGGGGACCGGCCAGCGGATCTGGCCAAAGACGGGAACGGCGCGCCAAATGACGATATTTGACGCACCATTTGTCGCAATTGAGGGTTCTAGATCATCGTAACGTAGAGTTTGGATTGACCAGAGCCTCTGGCACCCGCTAAGCAACCGCGAAAGAAAATTGCGCCAAGGACGCACAGCCTACACGGGCTGGTCCTGAGCCATAGCCTAAGGAGCCTTCGATGGCCGAGATTGAACGCGAAGCAATGGAATACGACGTTGTGATCGTTGGGGCAGGCCCGGCTGGTCTGTCTGCGGCGATCCGTTTGAAACAGCTGGACAGCGACCTGCAGGTCGTGGTGCTGGAAAAAGGCTCTGAAGTGGGTGCGCATATCCTGTCCGGCGCGGTGCTGGACCCCTGCGGGCTGGATGCACTGATCCCCGACTGGAAAGAAAAAGGCGCGCCACTGAACGTTCCGGTCAAGGACGACAATTTCTACATGCTGGGTGAGGCGGGGCAGATCCGCATCCCGAACTTCCCGATGCCGCCGCTGATGAACAACCATGGCAACTACATCGTCTCGATGGGCAATGTCTGCCGCTGGATGGCTGAGCAGGCAGAAGAGCTGGGCGTCGAGATCTTCCCGGGTATGGCCTGTTCCGAATTGGTCTATGGTGACAATGGCGAAGTCAAAGGCGTGGTTGCCGGTGTCTTTGGTCTGGAATCCGACGGTACCTATGGTCCGAACACCGAGCCGGGGATGGAACTGCACGGCAAATATGTCTTCCTCTCCGAAGGTGTGCGCGGCTCGCTTTCCAAAGAAGTGATTGCCAAATATGGCCTGTCTGACGGCAAGGAGCCGCAGAAATATGGCGTTGGCATGAAAGAGATCTGGGAAATTGATCCTGCCAAGCACAAAGAGGGCTCTGTCACCCACACCATGGGCTGGCCGCTGGGGTCCAACGCGGGTGGCGGATCCTTTATCTATCACCTCGACAACAATCAGGTTTACGTCGGTTTCGTGGTTCACCTGAACTACAAGAACCCGCATCTGTACCCCTACATGGAATTCCAGCGCTTCAAGCACCATCCGATGGTGGCTGAGCTGCTGAAAGGCGGTAAGCGCGTGGCCTATGGCGCCCGTGCGATCACCGAAGGTGGCTATCAGTCGATGCCGAAGCTGGTCGCCCCCGGCGTGGCGCTCTTGGGTTGCTCGGCTGGCATGGTCAACGTGCCGCGCATCAAGGGCAACCACAACGCCATGCTGTCGGGCAAGGCAGCCGCCGAAGCCGCCTATGACGCGATCAAGGCTGAGCGTTCGGGCGACGAACTTGCCGACTATGAGGTCAGTGTCCGCGACGGCGCGATCGGTGCCGACCTGAAGAAAGTGCGCAACGTCAAACCGATGTGGTCGAAGTGGGGCCTCACCGCCTCGCTGATGCTGGGTGGTCTGGATATGTGGACCAATACGTTGGGCTTTTCGCTGTTTGGCACTTTGGGTCACGGTAAAAATGACGCAGAGGCAACCGAGGAAGCCTCCAAGCACAAACCCATCGACTATCCCAAACCCGATGGTGTGCTCTCGTTTGACCGCCTGACCAACGTTGCCTTTGCGGCGACCAACCACGAAGAGAGCCAGCCCTGCCACCTGCGTCTGGGCAATCTGGACACGCCGATCAGCGTCAACCTGCCAAAGTTCGCGGAGCCTGCGCAGCGCTATTGCCCGGCGGGTGTCTATGAGGTGGTGGAGAAGGACGGCAAGCCGGAGTTCGTGATCAACTTCCAGAACTGCGTCCACTGCAAGACCTGTGACATCAAGGATCCGAGCCAGAATATCACCTGGACCACGCCGCAGGGCGGTGACGGGCCGAACTACCCGAATATGTGATCGGTTTCGGCAGGTATTTGCCGGAATAATTGGGGCAGCCTGCGGGCTGCCCCATTGCGTGTTAAGGGGCGGCGTTCTACGCTTTGTGGCGAGGCAGTATTTGACCAGTCACCAACGAGGAGGCCCCCCGTGCCCGTCCCATTCTTTCGCAGCCTGACAAGCGCAGCGGCTCTTGCCGTGGCGACCACCCTGCCGATACTGGTACAGGCCGATGCGGTGCGTGCAGATGGGCTGGCGGGTGCGTATCTGGCGGCACGGGCTGCTACCCTGGATAGTGATTTTCGCGCCTCCGCGGATTATTACAACCGCGCGCTGGTGCGCGACCCGAAGAACCCGCTGCTCATGGAGCATGTCGTGTTTTCCCGGCTTGCGCTGGGTGATATCAAAGGGGCCGCGCCGGTCGCCGCCCGCCTGTCGGAGATGGGCGCGCGCAGTCAGGTCGCCAATATCGTTACCACTGCCAACCTGGTCCTGACCGAGGACTATCAGACCATCATCGAACGCGTGACCTCTCAGCAAGAGGGGCAGTATGAGATCAATGCCCTGGTGGATGGCTTGCTGTTGGGCTGGGCACATCTGGGCGCCGGTTCAGTGTCCGATGCGCTGACACAGTTTGACGTCTTGGGTGAAAAAGAGGGGCTTGGCCTTTTCGCGCGCTATCACCGGGCGCTGGCGCTGGCCTCTGTCGGGGATTACGAGGGGGCGGAGGCCCTGTTTGCCGCCGAGGAGGGCCAGCTGACCAATACCTCGCGTCGGGCGGTGATCGCGCGGCTTGAGATTCTGTCGCAGCTGGGGCGCAATGAACAGGCGCTCGATGTGCTGTCCGACGCCTTCAATGGGCAGCTGGATCCGGGGCTTGCAGCGCTGTCCGCACGGCTGAAGGACGGCGAAACCCTTCCCTATACGCTGGCGGCCACGCCGACACAGGGCATTGCCGAAGTGTTCTTCACCATGGGGGCTGCCCTTAATGGTGAAATGGCCGATGACTATGTGCTGATGTATGCCCGTGTCGCAGCTGCCTTGCGCGAAGATCACGTGGACGCATTGTTGCTGGCTGCGGAGCTCTTTGACCAGCTGGGCCGCTACGCCCTGTCGATCGAGCTTTACAAGCAGGTGCCGCGCGAGCATCCGGATTACCACGCCGCAGAACTGGGACGCGCCGAAGCATTGCGTCGCGCCGCCAAACCTGATGCGGCCGCCGAGGTCCTGCAGCAGCTGGCGCGTGATTTCCCGAAAGAGGCACCGGTCCACACTAATCTGGGTGATCTGTTGCGGCAGCAGGAGGACTACAGCGGCGCCGTCGCTGCCTATGACACCGCGCTGGGGCTGATGGATGAAAGCGTGGAGGGACGTTGGTTCCTGCTGTATGCCCGTGGCATCTGCCACGAGCGGCTGAAAAATTGGGAGCAGGCAGAGGCGGATTTCCGCGCCGCACTCGAAATTCGCCCGGATCAGCCACAGGTTCTGAATTATCTCGGCTATTCTCTGGTGGAGAAGCAGATCAAACTGGACGAGGCGCTGTCGATGATCGAACGCGCTGTCGCCGCGCGCCCTGACGCGGGCTATATCGTCGACAGCCTCGGCTGGGTACTCTATCGGCTGGGTCGCTATGAAGAGGCGGTTGGCCATATGGAAACCGCGGTTGAATTGATGCCGGTCGACCCTGTGGTCAACGACCACCTCGGGGATGTTTACTGGGCTGTCGGGCGGGCGCGGGAAGCTGAGTTCCAGTGGAAGCGCGCGCTGTCGTTCATCGACCCCGAAGATACTGACAGTGAAGCCGACCCTGAGCGCATTCGCCGCAAGCTGGAAAGCGGGCTTGATGCCGTTCTTGCCGAAGAGGGTGCGGCGCCGTTGAACGTGGCACATGACGGTTGAGGGATTTGCCCCGGCCAAGATCAATCTGACCCTGCATGTGACCGGCCAGCGCACAGATGGCTATCATCTGCTGGATTCGCTTGTGGTCTTTGCTAACATCGGGGACCGGATCACGGCTGTATCTGCCGACGCCCTGAGCCTGCGGGTGGGGGGCGCCATGGCAAAGGGTGTACCGACCGACAGCTCCAACCTGATGATGAAAGCGGCTGAGCTTTTACAGGTCGAGCGGGGGGCGGAGCTGAGGTTGGATAAGCAGCTGCCACCGGCCTCTGGCATCGGGGGCGGGTCCTCCGATGCGGCGGCGACGTTGCGGGTCCTGTGCGAGCTGTGGCAGGTACCTCTTCCCGGAGTTGCAGAGGTTCTCCCCTTGGGAGCGGATCTGCCGGTTTGCATGGAGCCGGGCGCCCAGCGGATGCGTGGTATCGGTGAGCAGCTGGAGCGGCTGCCAGCCTTGCCCGACTGCGCGATTGTTCTGGCAAATCCGGGGGTGTCAGTCGCCACGCCCGCGATTTTTCGTTCGATGGAGAAACGTGACAACCCACCGATGCCCGAAAGGCTACCCGTTTGGCAGAGCGCAGAGGAGCTGGCGGCCTGGCTTTCGGGTCAGCGCAACGATCTGCAGGGGGCGGCAATCATGCTCGAGCCTCTGATCGGAGCGGTTCTCGACGCGCTGTCGGGTTTGGCCCCGCTGTTTCACGCGATGTCGGGGTCAGGTGCGACCTGCTACGCGTTATTTGCCGACGAGGCGACGGCAGAGGCGGCGGCTGCCACCTTGCAGGCGGCACATCCTGACTGGTGGGTGCGCGCGGGCCGGTTGCTGGCATGACCGGCGCACAGCCAAAAAAGCCTGCGCAGCGGTGCGGGCCTCTCAGGCGTTAATCCGGTTATTCTTTAGGCCTAGGCAAGGCGGGCGACAACATAGTCGGCCAGATCATGCAGCATCTGGCGGATCGGATCCTCTGGCAGGGAGGTCAAGGCGTCCTGTGCCTTGGCAACCCATTCCATCGCATCGCGGCGGGTCGCGGCCAACGTGTCGTATTTGTCCATCAGGGACAGCGCATGGTCGAGGTCGCCCTCATCCTGACGTCCCTTTTCAATGGTGCGAACCCAGAAGGCGCGCTCTTCTGCGGTGGCCTGTGCAACGGCCTTGATCACCGGCAGGGTCAGCTTGCGTTCGCGGAAATCATCGCCGACGTTTTTTCCCGTCGCGGAGCTATCACCCTGATAATCCAATAGATCGTCGGCAATCTGGAAGGCGATACCAAGCGCATCGCCATAGGCAAACAACGCGTCTACCTGAGCTTCGGGTGCGCCGGCGACAACGCCACCGGCCTGAGTTGCGGCGGAGAACAGCGCTGCTGTCTTGCCGCGCACAACCTGCAGGTACACGGCCTCATCGGTGGCAAGATCGCTGGCCGCAGTCATTTGCAGAACTTCACCCTCGGCAATGGTCGCCGAGGCGTTGGCCAAGATATCGAGCACCCGCAGAGAGCCGGTTTCCACCATCAACTGGAAACTGCGTGCAAAGAGATAGTCGCCGACCAGAACCGAGCTTTTGTTGTCCCACAAGAGATTGGCTGTCGGACGACCGCGGCGCTGTCCGCTTTCGTCAACCACGTCATCATGCAGCAGGGTGGCGGTGTGAATGAATTCAACGGTCGCTGCCAGTTTCACGTGGTTTTCACCGCTGTAGCCACACAGGCGCGCTGCCGCGAGGGTCAGCATCGGGCGCAAACGCTTGCCGCCGGCCTCGACAAGATGGGCCGTTACCTCGGGAATGCGCGGCGCATGTTTCGAGGCCATGCGTGTCTGGATCAGCGTATTGACCGCTGCCATTTCGTCGCTGAGTGTCGCGGCCAGCATGTCATGCGGCTTTTGCGTCAGGATTTGATTCATCGTTTTCCCGCTTGCAAGGCTCGACAAGGCGCAGCCCTTGCCCTTAGATCCATCCCTATGAAGGAACTTTTGCGCAGCACCGACCCAACTGTCATGGCCTTTGCCACCGCCCTTCTTGAGGGTGAGGATATAGACTGCTTTCAAATGGACGTAAATATGAGCATCCTTGAAGGTGGTATCGGGATATTCCCGCGCAGATTGATGGTGCGCAGCGATGATCATGCCGCTGCCGAGCGCGTGATGCGTGACAATGATATTCCGCTGCGCTGATGTCGGGATTTGAGGACAGCGCTCTTAGCCAGGACGCGTTTCTGGGTGGGCGGGTACAGTTGTTGCAACCAAAGCAGGGGTATCGCGCCGGGGTCGACCCTGTCCTGCTGGCCGCAGCCGTTCCTGCACAGCCTGGTGATCGGGTGCTGGAGCTGGGCTGCGGAGGCGGTCCGGCTCTCTTATGTCTGGCTGCGCGGGTCCCGGATCTGGACCTGACCGGGGTCGAGCTTCAGGCCGATTATGCCGATCTGGCGCGACGCAATGCCGCGCTGAACGCAGTCGATATCACGATCGTCGAGGCTGATCTGGCAGCACTGCCGGTGGATCTGCGCCAGATCCAGTTTGACCATGTCATCGCCAACCCGCCCTATTATCGCGCCGGTGCGCACAGTCCGGCGCAGGACGTGGGGCGGCAGATTGCACTCGGCGGGGCGACGGAGTTGACCGTCTGGTTCGATACCGCAGCGCGACGCCTCACCCATAAGGGATATCTGCACATGATCCAGCGGGCCGATCGCCTGCCGGAAATGCTTGGGGCCTGTTTTGGACGTCTGGGCTCACTTGAGGTGTTGCCATTGGCCGCCCGTGTCGGTCGTGGCGCCGAATTGGTTCTGCTGCGGGCGCGCAAGGGTGGCCGTGCAGGGTTCAGGCTGCATGCGCCGCTGATCCTGCACAACGGTGAAGCACATTTGCGTGACGCCGAAAACTACCAGGCGGAGATCCGGGCTGTTCTTCGTGATGGCCATGGGTTGCCCTGGCCAAGCTGATATTTGCGGGAGACTCGCGGAGAATCGGCTCTCATTCGGCGAGGACATGCCGAAATGACGGTTTCATGACAAAATATATGCTTCTGCAGCGTGACAGAGCAATAATCTTGTGTTCCACTCACTTTGTACGCAACACGCTCAAAGAAGGAGGAATGACATGAGCCTCAGCTCGCATCTGACCGAACTAAAGAAGAAGCACGAGCATCTGAGCATGGAAGTCGAACACGCCCAACGCTCACCCGCGACCGACGGGCTGCGTATCGCGTCGATGAAGAAACAGAAACTGAAACTCAAAGAAGAAATTAAACGTCTCTCGACGGAGGAACTTGCCGTCTGAGAGAGTGGTCTGATCTGAGGTGACCGCAGTCCCGTCGCTGCGGTGCCTGAGGCAGAACCGATTGGTTGTTAGGGGTCATCAGCACGGCTGGTGACCCCTTCTTGTTTCTGCGTCTGGCGCGGGATTTTCTGTTGCGGCCCTGGGGAGGGATGCGCCGGTAGATGGATGCTTCAGGGCGTCGCATTGGCCCGCGCGGCCAGCAGCGCCCCGCCTGTTATCAGGCAGGCTGCAATCGCCAGCGTCCATGACGCAGGCGCAATTCCTGCAACAACAAGGATCAGTGTTGAAAGCAAAGGTGCTGCATAAGAGCTGGTGCCGAGCAGTTGGATGTCACCCTGTTTCACTCCGATGTCCCAGACATAGAACGCAAGGCCGACCGGCCCCAGACCCAGCGCGACTGTCGCTCCCCAACCGCTGATGCCGATGGGCCAATGGCTTTCTTCCAGCGCGAAATGAAGGCCCCAGGATGCTGCCGCAGTGATCAGGCAGAATACGGCAACCGTGCTGGTGGGGGCTGTCCCCAGGCGTCGCGCAAGCACGGAATATCCCGACCACGTCAGTGCGCAGAGTAGCGCAAGCCCATAGCCGGGCAGTGCCGCGGCATCAAACTCGGCTCCGCCACCGGTGATGATTGTTGCGGCACCGGCGAAGCCGAGGAGGGCCCCCAGCAAATGCCCCGCGCGCAGTGTTTCCCCGGGCAGCAGGCCGGACAACAGCACAATCAGCAATGGCCAGAGATAGGCAATGAGCCCTGCTTCGGCTGCGGGGGCCATCCTCAGCGCGGAGAAGTAAAGCGCATGATAGCCAAAGAGACCAAGGCTGCCGAAGAGATAGACCCGCCATGACACTTGTCGCAGTGCCGTGAGGCCACCACTGCGCCAACACCATATGAGGCCCAATGAGCCGCCGATTGTGAAACACAAGGCGTTCAACAGGAGCGGTGGGGTCGGCGCAGTGCCAACGGTGAGAACAGCCAGTAGCGACCAAAGCAATACCGCGACAAAGCCGGTTGCCGTTGCGCGGTTCCTGGTCATGTGAGACTGTCTACCGACACGATGGTCAGCCCATCTGACACAGCGGCGGTCTTTTCGATTTCGGCCAGGATCCAGTCGCGGAATGCCACGATTTGCGGGCGCGTTTCAGCGCCTTTCTGACAGAGGAAGCTAAATCGGGCCTTGCCGGTTAGCGCCGTTTTGAAGGGGGCAACCAGACGCCCTTCGGCAAGATCCTTTACCACCAGCGCGCGCCGCCCTAAAACCACCCCGGCCCCTGCCAAAGCGGCATCCACCGCGTGGTCGGCGTTGCTGAAGCGGGCGCCATGGGTGGGGTTGAACTCCTCACCCATCAACTTGAACCAGGCGGTCCAGTCGAGCTGCGGTGACATAAAGTTCAGTGAATCGTCGTGGATTAGCGGCGCGTCTTTCAGCGCGGCGACGGTGGGGTAACGCTGCGCGATATCAGGTGTCATGACCGGCATCACCCACTCCACAGGCAGCGGCATTGAATAGACGTCTGGGTATGGGCCGTAGCCAAAACGGATCGCCACATCGACGTCGTCGCGCATCAGATCAACACGGCGCAGGCTGGCCGAGAACCGAAGGTCGATTTCAGGGTGGGCGCGCGCAAACTCGTAAAAGCGCGGCGCCAGCCATTTCGCGGTAAAGGCAGGGCCGGCCGTGACCGTCAGGACCCCATCGTCCTGTAGCCGGATTGCCGCGCGCCAGGCTGCCGTCAGTGCCTGAAACCCATCAGACGTCCCGGGCGCCAGGGCAGCCCCTGCTTCCGTCAGCTCGACGGCGCGGTTCAGGCGGCGGAATACCGGTGTTCCCAAATGCTCTTCCAGGGATTTGATCTGAAATGACAGCGCTGCCGGGGTCACGTTCAACTCCTGTGCCGCACGGGCAAAGGACATATGGCGGGCGGCGGCTTCAAAGGCGCGCAGGGCGGTCAGTGGTGGCAGGCGATCAGACATGTGAGATAAGTAATACTTAAGTGAAGTGCTGAGAAGTCTCGTTTGTCTGTTGTCACGAAAAGGCGCATATCTAGGTCAAGTTAGCAACACTGATCTGAATGGAGGCCGAAACGATGGAATATTCTGCCAGTGCTACCGTAAAACTCGCCCTGCAACGCGCACATGAGGAGCGCGGCCAGGTCGTACGTGCGCTGTGGGCGCGTATATTCGCACCGCGTCGCGCCACGCGGCTGCGTGCCGGGGTTTCCCGCTGGGCATAGCGCGCATGTCCTTACGGGATTGGAAAAGGGCCGGCCCAGTGGACCGGCCCTTGCCATCTGTGCTCGGTGCGGTCTTACACGAAGAACTGCGCGCCATTGGCCGAAATGGTGGAGCCGTTGATAAAGCCCGAGTCCTCTGATGCGAGGAAGGTCACGCAGCGAGCAATCTCTTCCGGCTCACCCAGGCGGCCAGCTGGGATCTGGCCAATGATCGACTCGCGGACCTTCTCAGGAACGGCCATCACCATCTCGGTCGCAATATAGCCTGGGCAGATCGCGTTGGCGGTGATGCCCGCCCGCGCCCCTTCCTGGGCCAGAGATTTCACGATGCCGAGGTCGCCTGCTTTGGTCGCGGCATAGTTTACCTGAGCGAACTGCCCTTTCTGACCATTGATCGAGGAGATCACGATCACACGGCCGAACTTGCGTTCGCGCATGCCGGGCCAGATCGGGTGCACGGTGTTGAAGACACCAGTGAGGTTGGTGTCGATCACCTGCTGCCATTGCTCCGGTGTCATCTTGTGGAACGGAGCATCGCGGGTGATGCCTGCATTGGCGACGACGATATCGATCGGGCCGATATCCGCTTCAACCTTGGCGATGCCAGCGGCGCTGTCCTCGTAGCTGGCAACGTCCCACTTGTACGTCTTGATGCCGGTTTCATCGGTAAACTTCGCCGCTGCCTCATCATTACCGGCATAGGTCGCCGCCACAGTATGGCCTTCCGCTTTCAGCGCCTGTGAGATTGCAGCGCCGATGCCGCGAGAGCCGCCGGTGACGAGTGCGTTACGTGCCATGGAAAAGTCCTCCGTTATTTGACTTGGTAATCTTGCTACTATTTTGTTTTTGATTTCGCAATTATATTGCTCCGTGAATCCGGGCGCTGGAGCCGATACGGAGTGCGACGCTGCGTCGCCCTCTTCGACAAAGCTATCGTAAAATGCGCTCCATATAGAAAAGGGCGCCAATCGGGCGCCCTTGATATGGTCAGAATAATGCGCCTCAGGGACGCTCCACGCACATGGCAACGCCCATACCGCCGCCGATGCAAAGCGTGGCGAGGCCTTTCTTGGCACCCCGCCGCTTCATTTCAAACAGCAGCGTATTGAGGACGCGGCAGCCGGAGGCACCAATCGGGTGACCAATTGCGATTGCGCCACCGTTGACGTTGACGATTGCCGGATCCCAGCCCATGTCCTTGTTCACGGCGCAGGCCTGCGCTGCGAAGGCTTCGTTGGCCTCAACCAGATCGAGGTCATCCACGGACCAGCCGGCTTTCTCCAGTGCCTTGCGCGAGGCGTAGATCGGACCAACGCCCATGATGGAGGGGTCCAGACCTGCGGTGGCATAGGAGGCGATCCGGGCCAGCGGTTCGATACCCCGCTTTTCGGCGTCATCGGCGCTCATCAACAGGGTGGCCGCGGCGCCGTCGTTCAGGCCTGAGGCATTGGCGGCTGTGACCGAACCATCCTTGGTGAAGGCGGGGCGCAGCTTCTGCATGGCCTCGATGGTGGCACCGTGGCGGATGTATTCGTCCTGATCCACAATGATGTCGCCCTTGCGGGTCTTGACGGTGAAGGCTGCGATTTCATCGGCGAATTTGCCTGCCTTCTGTGCCGCTTCGGCCTTGTTCTGGCTGGCAACGGCAAATTCATCCTGCATGTCACGGGAGATCTGCCATTTCTCGGCAACATTCTCCGCAGTCTGGCCCATGTGGTAGCCGTTGAAGGCATCCCAAAGGCCATCGCGGATCATGGTATCGATATAGCTCATATCGCCCATTTTGTGCCCGGCGCGCAGATTGGCGGCATGGGGCGAGAGGGTCATGTTTTCCTGACCGCCCGCACAGACGATGGCCGCGTCACCGAGTTGGATGTGCTGGGCGCCAAGTGCCACGGCACGCAGACCGGAACCGCAGACCTGATTGATCCCCCAGGCTGCCGATTCCTGTGGCAGGCCGGCATTGATATGGGCCTGGCGAGCGGGATTCTGACCCTGTGCCGCCGTCAGCACCTGACCCAGAATGGTTTCGGAAACTTCGGATTTGTCGATCCCGGCACGTTCAACCACAGCCTCCAGCACTGCGGCGCCAAGATCATGGGCGGGGGTATTGGCGAATGCGCCACCAAAGCTGCCGACGGCGGTGCGTGCGGCGGATGCAATTACTACATTGGTCATCAGTTAGGGTCCTCTGCCATTCATAGTCCCGGGAGGCCAACCGCGCAGTCCGCATTTCGCAGCCGCAGCAACCGGGATCCCCCTGCCTTTTTTTAAAGGCCGTGTGTTTCGCTGCAATTGCAGCACGTGCAAGGTGTCCCACAGGAAGAGCCTGTGTCAATCAATACTATGGCACATATTCTGAGGCAGGTCCGGTCGTTTGCCAAGCGATCATTCCCGACAGAAATTCTCCCTTAAGCTGCGCGGCAGGTATCTGGCGCAAAGATGCGCGAATTCACCCATAAGGCAACGTGCTGTGAGGTCAGGATGCGCGACTGTTCCTGCGCAGCTCTTCCAGCCATGGCGGGCTGACCGAGGGGGCGCCGAACAAATAGCCCTGCAGGCAGTCCACACCGATGGAGATCAGGAATTCGGCGTCAGCTGGGCTTTCGACGGATTCCGCAACCACCAGCATATCGAATTGCTTGGCGATCCCTACCAGCGCGCGGACAACAGCCTGATTGTCATGGTTGGCATGAATGTTACGGATGTACTGCCCGTCAATTTTCACCGCATCAAAGAAGAACTGCCGGAAATAGCTGACGGCCGTTGCCCCGGCGCCGAAGTTATCAAGCGCAAAGGCGATACCGTGTTTCTGCATCCGGTCCATGAAATCGATGACCAACTCGGGCGCAGCCATGGCAGAGGCCTCGGTGATTTCCAGCACTAGCCTTTCGCCTGCGGCGGCATCTTTCTTCAGATGTTTTTCAAGGACACGCATCCAGCGCTGATAGCCGATCGAGCGCGCGGACATATTGACGGAGAGGCGGATATTGGGGCTGCGGGCAAGTGCCTTCAGGCCATGTTCGAGGGCAAGACAGTCCAGTTCACGCCCGGTTTCCTTATCCTCGACCAGCGGCATGAATTCGCGCGCAGGTATCACGCGACCCGTTGAATCGAGAACCCGGATATACCCCTCGTAAAACGCAACCCCCTGTGGCGGCATAGCCTGTATGATGGGCTGATAGGCAAGCATCGTCTGGTTGTGGCGAATCGCGTCGCTGACCATGTCGAGAGTCGACCGATCACGCGATACAACCGCAGAGGTCAGCGGGTTATCGCCGCCTTCTGGCATGTCGGCCATGACCTTTTGCTTCTTCTTCACGGGTATATCCCTTGGCGCTGGGGTGGTCTGATCAATATGGATCAGACCGGACCTTGGCGCAAAAGCGTTGAGCTAGGATTAAGGCGACAATTTTACCCAAATTGAGAGCTGCACTCAGGTCTTGTCAAAGCCAGCGCTGCCGATGTCCTCAGGATGACGTTGCAAATGCTTTGCGCGGATTGTGTCGGAGCTGTCGCGGCTGCCGTCATGGCTGTAGCCCGGCGGGGCAACCGCATATAGCAACCGCTGCCTGACCGTCAGCCCGGGTTGGGTCACATCCTTGAAGATGCTGACCCATTCGTGGAAGGCGACACGCAGTGGGTTGAAGGTGCCGATGTTGTGAACCAGGCCGTAATCCGGGCGGTCGTGATCCTGTTCGGGTACGAATGTGCCGAACATCTTGTCCCAGATGATAAAGACGCCAGCATAGTTGCAATCAAGATAGCGCGGATTGCGGCCGTGGTGGGCGCGGTGATGGCTGGGTGTGTTCATCACGGCCTCAAACCAGCGCGGCATCCGGCCGATGGCCTCGGTGTGGATCCAGAACTGGTAGACCAGATTGATGCCTCCGACAAACAGCACCATGGCAGGATGGAAGCCCAAGAGAACCAGCGGCGCGCGCACCACCATCATAAAGGTGAATGTGCCCGTCCAGGTCTGCCGCAGAGCGGTGGTGAGGTTGTAGTGCTGGCTTGAGTGATGATTGACATGGCTGGCCCAGACCCAGCGCACCCGGTGGCCAAAGCGATGCACCCAGTAGTAGCGCAGGTCGTCCAGGACGAAGCACAGAACGATCACCCAGACCGATGTGCCCAGGTCCAACGGCGTGATCTGCCACAAAAGCATGAAGAAGGCCCAGGCGATGAAGCCAAGCGCAATGCCTGACGCCACGCTACCGGCGCCCATAACAAGAGATGTGACGGCGTCGCGGGTTTCATATCGCCCGCCACGTCCCTTGATGGCGATCCAGAGGAACTCAGCCAGAATCGCGGCGATGAAGAAAGGGACCGCCCACTGGGTGACATCAGGGTACGAAATCGTATCAGGCATGTGTCTGTCCTTCTGTCTGCGCTGTCACGGTCGGTGTGATTGGTGCGCTGTGGTCGCCCATGATGCGCCGTCGCCAATCGTTGAGCTCGGCATCCGACAGGTGGAGCACCACGGAGGGGGTAGCAAAATCGGCGAACCGCAGCTTCAGGCCCTTGGGGTGATCCAATAGTCGCACCCCGGCAAGTGGCCGGGCAATGGTATCGGCGCCAAAACACCAGACCAGACCAAGCCCGAGATCGGTTTCAATCAGGGCCGCCTGACCAAGAGTGCTTGGCCATGTGTTCAGGATTTGAGTATCGGGATCATGACGAGACCAGGCCTTGGCGGCGGTGTCTCGCGTCATCAGAACCGGAGCGGACCGCCCGGTGACATGAAGCAGTATAGCTATGACAACAATGCCGATCAGCACCATCGCCACCAAGATTTCCAGCGGCATTACGTCCTCCCTGCCGCTCAGATTGGCGGCAGGGTGACGGCTCTGTCAAAGGTGGCGTTGGGTCAAGCTCCGAAAGATGCCAGCTATCTGGCCACCGCCCGCGCACGCCCGGGAAAGCTGCTGCACTGCGGTACGGCCGCGGGTCTTCTTAATGAGCGTCAATCAGTCATTCTGCGTCGATCAGAGTTTGCAGGATTGCCTTGGCACTGTCGGAGTTCCACTCTGCATCGCCACGCAGGCGGCCGATTTCATTGCCGTCGCGATCGAGGATCATTGTCATCGGCAGGCCAAATACGGCCATTTCCTTGGCCAGCGCACCCTTTGGATCCTGATGGCGGGGCAGATTGGTGATGCCCGTTTCATCAAAGAACTTCTGAATCCCGGCGGGCGAGTTGCGGCCGGTGGCTAGGGTCAGGACCTCAAAATCCTCACCGCCAAATTCACTTTGAAGTTCGGACAGCATCGGCATTTCTTTCCGGCAGGGAGCGCACCAGGTGGCCCAGAAGTTCAGCAGGACAAACTTGCCTTCATAATCGGCAAGCGAGGCGCTGCCCTTGCCGTCTTCCAGTTCAAAGCTGTTGCTGGAGGTCGGTTTTGCTTCCGGGTGGAGGATCAGACGGCGCATGTCACCTTCGCGGAGCTCGGAAAGGGCTGCGGGGTCCGCGGCAAAGGCGGCATTTGCACCGAGGGCAAGGGCCATATAAAGGGTTAGCTGACGAAACAGACGCATATTATCTCCGGGGTTCCACACCATGACAGATCAATCCTCGAACCAGATGTGGGGCGGCCGCTTTGCCGCTGGCCCGGACGCGATCATGGAGGCGATCAATGCCTCGATCGGGTTCGACAAGCGGATGGCGGCGCAGGACATTGCCGGCTCCAGGGCCCATGCGGCGATGTTGGCCGCGACAGGTGTCATTACGGATAATGATGCCGAGGCCATTCGGGAAGGGCTGCTCACCGTATTGTCAGAGATCGAGGGCGGAACCTTCCAGTATTCCACCGCACTGGAAGACATCCATATGAACGTGGAGGCCCGCCTGAAAGAGATCATCGGTGAGCCTGCGGGCCGCCTGCACACGGGCCGGAGCCGCAACGACCAGGTGGCAACCGACTTCAAACTCTGGGTACGTGACCAGCTGGACGCCGCCGAAAGCGGCCTCTTGGCGCTGATCCGCGCGCTTCTGTCGCAGGCAGAAGCTGGCGCCGATTGGGTGATGCCGGGCTTTACCCACCTGCAGACCGCGCAGCCGGTGACCTGGGGCCACCACATGATGGCCTACGTGGAGATGTTCGGCCGCGATCTGTCCCGCGTCCGCGATGCCCGCGCGCGGATGAACGAATCGCCGCTGGGCGCGGCGGCGCTGGCCGGTACCTCCTTCCCGATCGACCGGGAAATGACCGCCAAGGCGCTGGGCTTTGACCGCCCGGCGGCAAATTCGCTCGATGCCGTCTCTGACCGCGATTTCGCGCTGGAGTTCCTGTCCTGCGCCTCGATCAGCGCCATGCACCTCTCCCGCTTTGCCGAGGAGCTGGTGATCTGGTCTTCTGCCCAGTTCCGTTTCGTGACGCTCTCCGACCGCTTCTCCACCGGCTCGTCGATCATGCCGCAGAAGAAGAACCCGGACGCGGCTGAGCTGATCCGCGCCAAGGTGGGCCGGATTTTTGGCGCCAACACCGCGCTGATGATGGTGATGAAGGGGCTGCCGCTCACCTATTCCAAGGACATGCAGGAAGACAAGGAACAGGTCTTTGACGCTGCCGACAACTGGATGCTGGCGCTGGCGGCGATGGAAGGCATGGTGAAGGACATGACCGGCAACCGCGAGAGCCTGGCGGCGGCCGCGGGTTCCGGCTTCTCCACCGCCACAGACCTGGCCGACTGGCTGGTTAGGGTGCTGAAGGTGCCGTTCCGCGATGCGCACCACGTGACCGGCACCCTGGTGGCGATGGCCGAAAAGCGCGGCTGCGACCTGCCGGACCTCTCCCTGGAGGATATGCAGGGCGTGCATGCAGGCATCACCGAGGACATCTTCACTGTGCTTGGCGTCGAAAACTCGGTAAACTCGCGCATGTCTTACGGCGGCACCGCACCCGCCCAGGTGCGCGCGCAGGTGGCCCGCTGGCAGAGCCTCCTGGCGGACTGATAGCAAGGCGGTTGCGGTTAAGCGGTGATGTGCCGGTTCAATCGCAACCGCCCAGATCGAAAGGGATCAATATGCAGAAAACCGTTCTGATCCTGGGTATTCTGGTGGCCTGCGTGGGTCTTGCGGCCTGCGGGGTCGACGGAGAGCCGGTACGACCCTCGCTCAATGCCGGAGTTGGCGTGTCCAGCAGCGGCGTCCACGCGGGCGGCAGCCTTGGCCTGCACAAAGGGCCACTCAGCGTCTATCTGGGCGTCTGACCCTGAGCGGAATCATTTGATCCGCGCCCCGGTTCTGGTCTAAGCGCGATCTATGGATCATTTTCTCTATCGTGACGGCGCTCTCTACGCCGAAGATGTGCCGGTGGCCGAGATCGCGGCTGCTGTGGGCACTCCGTTTTACCTGTATTCAACGGCGACACTGCTGCGCCATTTCCACCTCTTTGATGATGCGCTGAAGGAGATGGATCATCTGGTCTGCTACGCAATGAAGGCAGCCAGCAATCAGGCGATCCTGAAAACGCTGGCACAGGCTGGCGCCGGCATGGATGTGGTCAGCAAGGGCGAATATCTGCGCGCCAAGGCGGCCGGAGTTCCCGGTGACAAGATTGTGTTTTCGGGCGTCGGCAAGACCGAGGACGAGATCCGAACCGCCCTGAGCGGTGGTATCCGTCAGTTCAATGTGGAATCCGAGCCGGAAATGGACGTGATCAACGCGGTTGCGCAGGAACTGGGCGTTGTGGCGCCGATCACCGTACGCGTGAACCCGGATGTCGATGCAAAGACTCACGCCAAGATCGCGACGGGCAAATCTGAGAATAAATTCGGCATTCCGATTGCGCGGGCGCGGGAAGTCTATGCCCGTGCCGCCAGCCTGCCAGGGCTGAAGGTGATCGGCATTGACGTACATATCGGCTCGCAGCTGACCGAACTGGCCCCATTCGAGCTGGCCTATCAGAAAGTGGCGGAACTGACCGAGCAGCTGCGCGCTGATGGTCATGAGATTCACCGTCTCGACCTTGGCGGTGGCCTTGGTATTCCCTACACCCGCTCGAACGATACGCCACCGTTGCCGGTTGAATACGGCGCTATGGTACAGCGCACCTTGGGGCATCTTGGGTGTGAGATCGAAATCGAGCCGGGGCGTCTGATTGCCGGCAATGCCGGCATCATGGTGAGCAAGGTGATCTATGTGAAATCCGGCGAGGACCGGGATTTCCTGATCATCGACGGCGCCATGAATGATCTGATCCGCCCCGCCATGTATGAGGCGCATCACGAGATTGTTCCGGTGATCGAAGCCGACGCCGGAGTGGAGCAGCGTCCATATGATATCGTTGGACCGGTCTGCGAAACTGGCGATACCTTTGCGCGCCATCGCGATATGCCGCCCCTGGAAGCGGGGGATCTGGTGGCTTTCCGCAGTGCCGGCGCCTATGGGGCAGTGATGTCGAGCGAATATAACTCGCGCCCGTTGATCCCTGAAGTGCTGGTCAATGGGGATCAATTCGCGGTTATCCGCCGACGTCCGGACTTTGACGAAATGATAAACCGCGATACCATCCCCGAGTGGCTCTGACGGGTACCGCGACATCTGACGCGGCGCAGGGCTGATCGGAGGCGCCGCCCGCATGGTCAACGACCCCAAGTTTCGCCGCAAGGCTGACGCGACATCTGCCGCCGCGCCGGGTTCACCGGCGCGCCCGCAGGCGGAGGGTAGGTACTCGCGGAAAGACGGCGGTTCCGATCTGCCGTCCGATCCGATCCCAACAGGTCGCGGCTCAGGCCCGAGGCTCTCAGATCCGCGCCTTGTGCGGCTTCGCTGGCCGGTGCGGCTGACCTGGGTGGGGCTGTTGTCGGAACGTCTGGTGCGCGCCTTCTGGCCGTTGGTTTCGCTACTGATGCTGGCGCTTGCCGCTGTGATGTTGGGCCTGCACGAGCAGTTGCCGATCGAACTGGTCTGGGTGGGGGCCGTGCTGCTGGTGTTGGCTGCGGCAGTCGCGATTGGCTTTGGGGGCTGGCGGTTCAGTATGCCCAGTCTGTCCGACGCCCTGGCTCGTCTGGATATGACGCTGCCCGGACATCCTATTGCGGCGCTGCTGGACGCGCAGGCCATCGGGTCGGATGATCCGGCGTCGCAAGCCCTGTGGCAGGCGCATCAGCGGCGGATGCAGGCGCGCGCCGCCACCGCAGTTGCCCCTAAACCCAATCTGTCAGTCGCGCGCGCTGACCCCTTTGCGCTGCGCTATCTGGCACTTCTGGCGCTATCGGTTGCCATGCTCTTCGGCTCCATCTGGCGGGTTGGTAGCCTTGGCGAGATGGCCCCCGGCGCGGTGAATGCGGCAGCAGGGCCGACATGGGAGGGCTGGATCGAACCGCCGCGCTACACCGGTCTGCCGGTGCTTTATCTCAATGATCAGTCCGAGCCGGTTCTGACCCTGCCCGAAAACAGCCGCCTGACCCTGCGGTTTTACGGTGAGGTCGGAGATCTTACACTGGATGAAACCCTCTCGGGACGCACCGGAGACGTGCCCTCTGCCGCCGCGGCTGAGCAGAGTTTCGTGATCACCCGCGACGGGACATTGACCATCAATGGCACCGGTGGCCGCAGCTGGGATGTGACGCTGATTGAGGACCTGCCTCCGACGATTGCCATTGTGGGAGAGCCGACGCTGGAGTCCGATGATACGACCTCGCTTGCCTATACCGCCAGTGACGATTACGGCGTGGCGGCTGGTCAGGTCGAAATCTCGCTGGATATGGCCGAGATTGATCGGAGCCATGGGCTGGCAGCCGAACCAGATACGCGGGAGCCGATTGTTCTGGACCTGCCACTGCCGCTGACCGGTGATCGCCACAGCTTCGACGAGCAGGTGATCGAGGCCTTCGCCAAACACCCCTGGGCCAACATGCCTGTCAGCTACCGTATGGTCGCACAGGACGCCAAGGGGCAGGAGACCGAGGCAGAGGTGCTCAGGGCGCCGTTGGTGACCCGGCGTTTCTTTGATCCGATGGCCGCAGCGGTGGCAGAGCAGCGGCGCGATCTGCTCTGGGCGCGTGCCAATGCGCCACGGGTGGCCCAGGTCCTGCGCGCCCTGTCGACCTATCCGGCCGAAGTGTTCCACGACCATGGGGATTATCTGCGTCTGCGTACTATCCTGCGTCGTCTGGAACAGCACAGCAACGCAGGAACGCTTGGGCCAGAGCAGCAGGACGCGTTGGCTGAAGCGCTCTGGGATTTGGCAATCCAGCTGGAGGAAGGCGATGTCGGCGACGCTCTTGCCCGCATGCAGCGCGCTCAGGAGCAGCTGAGCCAAGCGATGCGCGATGGTGCCAGCGATGAAGAGATTGCCCGTCTGATGCAACAGCTGCGCGATGCCACGCAGGACTATCTGCGTCAGTTGCAGCGACAGGCGCAGGAGCAGGGCAATGACGGGCAGCCGCAAGGCGCTCCGGATGAGAACGCCATGCAGCTCACTCAGCAGGATCTTCAGGCGATGATGGATCGTATTCAGGAGCTGATGGAACAGGGCCGGATGGCCGAGGCCGAGCAGGCGCTGCGCGAGTTCCAGCAGATGATGGAAAACATGCGTGTCACCCAAGGGCAGGAAGGTCAGGATGGCAGCCCCGGAGAGCAGAGCATGGAGGGGTTGGCCGAAACCCTGCGTGAGCAGCAGGGCTTGTCGGATCAGGCATTTCGGGATTTGCAGGAGCAGTTCAATCCCGGTGCACGCCGCGGCGAAAGTCAGGGAAATGAAGGGCGCAATGGCGGCCTGGGCCGTGGGGAGTCCCACGAGGGCGGTCAGGGCAATCAGGGTGGCCAAGGCGACAGGCCCGGCTCCGGCGACCCCAGCGGTGACCGGCAGCCCGGTCAGGGTGGTCAGGGACAGCGCGCGCCTGATAATGATGGGACCGGGCAGGGTGGCGGCGCCAACACTCCGCAGGACGGCACACAGGGTCCTGCCGGGTCGCTGGCTGATCGCCAGCAAGCTCTTCGCGATCAGTTGCGGGCGCAGCGGGATGGCCTCCCGCTTGGCAATGGCGAAGGCGGTCAGGCGACGCGTGATGCGCTTGATGATGCCGGACGGGCCATGGATGGGGCGGAGGAGGCTTTGCGGCAGGGTGACCTCGCCGAGGCCATCGACCGCCAGTCCGACGCGATGGAAGCTCTGCGAGAGGGAATGCGCGCGCTGGGAGAGGCAATGGCCGAACAGCAGCAACCGGGTCAGGGACAGGGGCAGGGGCGCACCAGCAGCTCAAGCCAAGGCAACCAAATGGATCCGCTTGGTCGACGCAATGGGGAACAGGGTGATGGTGGTGTTTCCGACGGGCAGTTCAGCGAAGGGCAGGCCTATCGCCGCGCCTGGGATCTTCTTGAAGAGATCCGCCGCCGCGCCGGAGAGCGCAGCCGTAGCGAGACTGAGCGAAGCTATCTCGAGCGTCTTCTGGATCGCTTCTGACGACGGCGGTGGACCTGCGGGGCGACCGTTCGTGTCCGATCGGTCGCCGGTACCGTCTGGCTGCGGTTCTACTGCTGCACTGTGAAGGCACGCACCTGCGTATCTAGCCACAGCCGCGCCGCGTCCACCTTGGCGACATAGGTGCTGAGGTAGGGATCCGCCTGTGGCAGCTTCTGGGCGATCAGGGGCGCGTTGTCATAGGCCATGGCAAGACCCAGCGCGATCAACAGTGCAAAGGCAAAGCCCCGCGCAAAGTTCCGCTTTTTCCTTGGGGCCGGTGCATCGACTGGTGGTGCGATCGGGGCCGCAGGCCCTTCACCGGATCGCAGGGTGGAGTTGATTTCGTCGATATTGGGCAGCAATCCGCGACGGGATTCGGTTTCCGAGGTGGAGAGCTGCTGGGGATCTTCGCCACGCATCCGGGCCATCTGCTCGCGGGCTTCGCGGGCACGGCGGGCGGATTCTTCTTCCGGCAGAGAATCCAGTCCCAAATCCGTCTGTGTTTGTAAGCTGTTGCTTTCAGCGGCGCGCAGCCGGGCTTCACGCTCAGCCTCCTCGCGCAGAATATCGCTGATCGTCGGGTCAAGACCTCGCGACGTGGCTGTGATCTCTGGCGGTTGATTCTGGATTTCATCCTGCTGATCAGGCTCTGCGGTCTCCTCCTCCGGCGCGTCTTCCACGATATCATCGTCTTGTGTCGCCGTAAGGGAAGCAGGATCAGGGGCGCCGATTTCGTCCTCAACCGGGGCTATATCGTCGCCGGGTTCCGCAGCGGGGGAAATGCTCGGGTCATCCTCCGCCTCAATCGCACGGCCAGCCTGAAACCACGTTTGCCCGCAGTTGGAACATTGCACGTCGCGCCCCTCATCGGGGATCACATCATCCGGCACCTCATATTGGGCGGCACAGTTCGGACATGTCAGTCGCATGGGTCACTCCTTGGGACCTGAGGTGGCTCCCGGGGGGGCCGGGCGGCTGTCGGCGGGTGATTGTTGAATAATCATAGGCAGTTCCGTCTTTCCACGAAAGAGCCAATCGCTCTCATCTGAACGGACTGTTTCAGCCGGGGTGGCGTGGCAACAGCGCGGACCATTGAAACTGGGCGCACAGTCGGGCAAAACACCGGTGACCAAAAGGGGACCGCCGTGATCGAGCTGGACAATGTGGGGTACAACTACGGTGGCGGGGAACTGCTGAGCGACGTGTCGGTGCAGCTGGCACCGGGGTCGTTCCATTTCCTGACAGGCCCATCGGGCGCGGGCAAGACCACCCTGTTGAAACTTTGTTACGGCGCGCTGACACCAACGTCAGGCCGCGCACGTGCTTTCAACATGGATATCAAGGGGCTGGATCGTGACCAGATGGCCTATCTGCGCCGCCGCATCGGGGTGGTCCACCAGGATTGCCGGTTCCTCGATCACCTGCCGGTGCTGGAGAATATCGCGTTGCCGTTGACGGTCTCCGGGCGGGATATCACCCAGGAAGAGGCTAATCTGCGCGAGCTGTTGAACTGGGTTGGCCTGTCGGAGCGCGCCCATGCCACCCCACCGGAGCTCTCTGGTGGTGAGCGGCAGCGCGCGGCGCTGGCCAGATCGGTGATCCTCTCGCCTGAGGTGATCATCGCCGATGAACCAACTGGCAACGTGGATTGGGACATGTCGCAGCGGCTGCTGCAATTGTTGGTGGAATTGAATCACATGGGCAAAACCGTTCTGGTCGCGACACATGATCTGTCGTTGATCCGGGCCGCCAAGAAGCAGGTTCAGGCACGAGTCCTGCGTATTTCGAACCGCCAGCTTCAGCAGGCCGGAGCGGACCTATGAAACTGACACGTTTGCGCAACCTGATTGTCGGGGATGCCCAGGCTGACCGTGTTGTTCCGCCCAGTGGATTTACCGCCCAGCTGACTTTGTTTGTCTCTGGTGCGATGGCGTTTCTGGCGGTTTTTGCCTTGGCGCTGTCGCTGGCCTCCGGCCGTTTGGCAGATCGCTGGGCAGAGGAACTGGCGCGCGCGGCCACGCTACGGATCAATGCACCTGCGGAGCAGCGTGCTGCCCAGACCGAGGCGGCAATGACCATTCTGGAACAGACGCCGGGTGTCGCCTCGGCTCGTGCGCTGAGCCGCGAGGAACAGGCGGCTCTGTTGGCGCCATGGTTTGGCACCAAACTGCCGCTGGATACGCTGCCGATCCCACAGCTGATCGAAGTGATCGAGGGCGATCCGGGCTATGATGAGACCGGTCTGCGCTTGCGCCTTCAGGCTGAGGTTCCGGGTGCGATCTTGGATGATCACACGCGCTGGCGGGCGCCGCTGGTGGATGCTGCCCAGGCGCTGCGGCGGTTGGCCTGGGTGTCCATCCTGTTGATCGGCGGGGCCACCGCGGCGATGATCACCCTTGCTGCGAATGCAGCGCTTGCGGCCAATGCCCAGGTGATTGAGGTGCTGCGTCTCGTCGGCGCGCTGGACACCTATATCGCTCAGGCCTTTATCCGGCGTTTCACCCTGCGCGCGCTATTTGGCGCCAGCGTTGGCATGGCGCTGGGAATGCTCGGGGTCTGGCTGATGCCCGAAGCCTCCCGCGAGGGCGGGTTCCTGACCGGGCTTGGCTTTCAAGGTTGGAGCTGGCTCCTGCCACTCTGCATCCCTCTGCTTGGTGCGCTTGTCGCCTTTGCCGCGACCACCCGTGCGGCCAACAAACGTCTTGGAGATTTGGCGTGATAACTGCGTTTAGATGGCTGCTCTCGGCCGTGTTCATGATTCAGATCTATGTGATGATGCTGATCTTTGGTCTGGTCTTTGCGCCATGGGCCCTGGTCTCGCCGCGCGGTGCCCGGGTGGCCTGTCGCAGCTATGCCGGTTATGTGCTGTGGTGCGCGCGTTGGATGCTGGGCCTGCGTACGGAGGTGCGTGGCGAGGTCCCGACCGATGAGGTGATCATTGCGGCCAAACATCAGAGTTTTCTGGATATTCTGATTATCTTTCACGCCACGCCAGCAGCCAAGTTCATCATGAAACGTGAGCTGTTGTGGACGCCGATTATCGGCATTTATGCCAAGCGCCTGGGCTGTGTGCCGGTCAACCGTGGCAAGAAAGGCAATGCCATTGCCCGCATGGTCAAGGACGTGGCAGCAGAATTCGCAGAACCCGGCCAGCTGGTGATCTATCCGCAAGGCACGCGGGTCGCGCCCGGGGTTGACCGGCCCTACAAGATCGGCACTGGCGTCCTTTATGCCGCGCTGGAGCAGCCCTGTGTGCCTGCGGCGACCAATGTGGGGTTGTTCTGGCCACGCACCGGGATCATGCGCAAACCGGGGTTGGGCGTTGTGGAATTTCTGCCTTCTATCGCCCCGGGACTGGACCGCGATGCCTTCATGGCCACGCTGGAGCGCGAAGTGGAGACACATTCAGACAAGTTGATGGAGGAAGCGGGGTTCAAGGTCGATGGAATTTCTCAGCACAGTTGATGAGTTGGAGGCGCTTTATGGCGCTCCGGGAACACCGTCCCTGCGCAAGGTGGCACGGCAGATGACGCCGCTGTACCGGCAGTGGATCATGGCATCGCGACTATGCATGTTGGCCACCGTTGGGCCGGAGGGGACCGATGACAGCCCGCGCGGTGATGATGGTCCGGTGGTGCTGGAGCTGGATCCCGGAACGCTCGCGCTGCCGGATTGGCGCGGTAACAACCGTATCGACAGTTTGCGAAACATCCTGCGGGACCCCCGGGTTTCGCTGATGTTTCTGGTACCGGGGTCAAACAATGTGGTGCGGGTCAACGGGCGGGCACGGGTCACTGCAGATGCGGCGATGTTGGCCCGGTTCGACAAGAACGGCAAGCAGCCGCGCACAGTGATTGTGATCGAGATTGGCGAGATCTACAGCCAGTGCGCCCGCGCGCTGATGCGGGCTCGGACCTGGACCTCAGGCGACGAAAGCGCGGGGCTTCCTTCTATGGGCGAGATCCTGGCCGAGCAGACCGCAGGGCAAGAGGGCGGTGTCGCCTATGACCAGGCCTGGGCGCCCCGTGCAGCCAAGACCCTCTGGTAACCGGGAGCGGCTGTGAATGCCCCATCCGGGCTTTCACAGCAGGGTTCGCCCGGGTGGCAGATCAGGGTCAGCTCATCAAGACCTCACCGACAAGGATCTGCGGACGCACATTGGTGAAATTGGCGACGTCGTCGATGATTGGTCCGCTTTTTTCGCCCATCGCGCGGTCCAATGTGTCCATATCTGGAAAGGTGATCGTGGCGATCAGCAGATAGGCCGGCGGAATATCCGGGCCGCTTGCAATCCCGCGCGATGCCTCGACGGTTTCCATCAGATCGCCAAAATGTTCTTCGACCAGTGGCAGGTGGGTGGTCTCATAATAATCATAGTCAAACGTCGCGTCGGCGGAGGCGGGGTAGATCACTTGCAGGCTGACAGTCATGGTAGAGGCTCCGGTTCATGAGAAAGCGGCCCACCATGGATGGGCCGCTCTGGTGTGGGTTAGATATCTAGCAGGCGGAGCCCGGGTAGGGCACCCGGTTTCCTGCGCTGCTCCATTTAGCTGTGGATCGGACCGTCACCGCAGGCCAGCGCCGCTTCGCGGACAGCTTCGGAATAGGTCGGATGTGCGTGGCAGGTCAGCGCCAGATCCTCGGCGGAGGCGCCGAACTCCATCGCTACACAGATTTCGTGGATCAGGTCACCGGCTGCCGGGCCAATGATCGAAGCGCCCAGGATGCGGTCGGTTTCCTTATCGGCGATCAGCTTGACGAAGCCGCCTTCTGCCTGATGCACCGCTTTGGCGCGGGCGTTGCCCATGAACATGAACTTACCCACCTTGATCTTGCGACCTTCGGCTTTCAGCGCATCTTCGGTCTGGCCGACGGTGGCCACCTCCGGTGTGGTGTAGACCACGCCAGGGATCACGCCGTAGTTGACGTGGCCATGTTTGCCCGCAATCACCTCGGCAACGGCCATGCCTTCGTCTTCGGCTTTATGGGCCAGCATAGGACCTTCGATGACGTCACCGATGGCATAGACGCCTTTGACATTGGTCGCCCATTGGGAGTCGGTGGCGATCTGACCCCGTTCGGTCATCTTGACGCCGAGGGCGTCCAGCCCCAGCCCCTCCGCATAGGGTTTGCGACCCGTCGCTACCAGCACCACATCTGCGTCGATCACCTCTTCGTCGCCGCCTTTTTTCGGCTGGTACTTCACCTTTGCCTTGGTCTTGGCGGCATCGACCCCTTGGACGGCCGCGCCCATGACAAAGGTCAGGCCCTGTTTTTCAAGGATCCGCTTGAAGCTGCGCTGAACGTCCTTGTCCATACCGGGGCAGACGGCGTCCATATATTCCACCACGGTGACTTCGCTGCCCAGGCGGGCATAGACCGAGCCCAGCTCCAGACCGATGACGCCAGCGCCGATTACCACCATTTTCTTTGGGATCTTCGGCAGGTCCAGTGCGCCGGTGGAATCCACCACGATGCCCTTGTCATTGTCGACCTCGACGCCCGGCAGAGCCGAGGGAACGGAGCCGGAGGCAATCACGATGTTCTTTGCCTCATGGGTGTCATCGCCCACCTTGACCTTGCCAGCCTCCGGGATGGAAGCCCAGCCCTTGATCCAGTCGATCTTGTTCTTCTTGAAGAGGAATTCGATGCCACCGGTGTTCTGGCCGATGACCTCTTCCTTGTAGGATTTCATCTGTGCCCAGTCGACCGAGGGGCTTTTGCCCTTGAGACCCATATGGGCGAAGTTGTGCTCGGCCTCATGCAGCAGATGGGTGGAGTGCAAGAGCGCCTTTGACGGGATACAGCCGACATTGAGGCAGGTGCCGCCGAGGGTTTCGCGGCCCTCGACCACTGCGGTCTTGAGGCCCAGCTGGGCGCAGCGGATAGCGCAGACATAGCCACCGGGGCCGGCGCCGATTACGATCACGTCATAGGATGCCATATTGATGTGCTCCTTGAGGGGTTAGCGATGAAGATCATGGGGAAAGGGGGCGCTGCCCCCGGCCCCTGTCGGGGCCTCCCCCGGAGTATTTTGGGAAAGATGACGGCTCATGTCAGGGCCGCAATCAGCATGAGGGTGGTTGCGAGGTAGCCCACAGACCAGATCAGCGAGCGCCACGGGACCCAGCCAAAGGCATAGGCGGGAATGTAGAGGACGCGCGCGCCGAGGTAGGCATAGGCGCAGGCCGCGGTGAACCCGGTTGACTTGTCCGCCAGTGACACCACCAGGCAGACGATTCCGAAGAGGATCAGCCCCTCAAAGTGGTTTGACATCGCCCTGTGTAGACGCGCGGTGCGGGTCGAGAGCTGATCGCGCAGATCACCGCCGAGACGATCCCGGTCGCGCGGGCCAAGCGTTTTGCCCTGACCCAGCTCAAGGTTCGCAGGCACCGCCATCAGGGCGATCTGAAACACCTGCAAGAGCGCGGCGAGGGTGAGGGCGGTGAGTTCAGGGGGCATCTAGACCTTACACAATGCTTGTAGAGGTTGCAGATCGGTTTCGCAGCCAGATCACGATGCCGCACAGAGTCACGAAGTTCAGGATACTGGAAACGATGGTGCCAAGAGCGTAAAGCAAGCCCAACCCGATAAGATTGCCGCCAACAAAAAATCCTAGCAGAAGGTATCCACCGTAAAGAATGCCCACTACCGCCCAATCGCGGGCGAGAGCATAGAGAAAAAAGATATAGAATATGCAAACCGCTACCATCGCTTGCGAGTAGGGCGCAATCTCATTCCCAGCAGCAATCTCCAGCGTGCCAATAACGGCGAACAGCCCCCAGACAACGGCGAGCTGAACAAGAGTTGCGCGCGCTGCGAGGCGGCGGCCATCAGCCGCCCGGCCCTTCTCCGTAATCTGGAACAGCGCGCGCATGCTATCCTACAGATCCATCAACAACCGGCGGGGATCTTCCAGCGCTTCTTTGACGCGCACGAGGAAGGTCACGGCACCTTTGCCGTCGACGATGCGGTGGTCGTAGGATAGCGCCAGATACATCATCGGGCGGATCTCGACCTTGCCATTGAGCGCCATCGGGCGGTCCTGGATTTTGTGCATGCCGAGGATACCGGATTGCGGCGGGTTCAGGATCGGCGAGGACATCAGCGAGCCATAGACACCACCGTTGGAGATGGTGAAGGTGCCGCCCTGCATTTCCGCCATCGACAGCTTGCCGTCGCGGGCGCGCGCGCCTTTTTCGGCAATCGCTTTTTCGATGTCAGCAAAGGACATTGCATCGGCGTCGCGGATGACCGGAACCACCAGTCCCGTGGGCGTGCCTGCGGCGATGCCCATGTGGACAAAGTTCTTGTAGACGATGTCGGTGCCGTCGATCTCGGCATTGACCTCGGGCACTTCCTTCAGCGCGTGGCAGCAGGCCTTGGTGAAGAAGGACATGAAGCCCAGTTTCACACCGTGCTTCTTCAGGAACAGATCCTTGTACTCGTTACGCAGGGCCATCACCTCGGTCATGTCGACCTCGTTGTAGGTGGTGAGCATGGCCGCGGTGTTCTGGCTGTCCTTCAGACGCTTGGCGATGGTCTGGCGCAGGCGGGTCATTTTCACCCGTTCTTCGCGCGCGGCGTCGTCGGCTGCCACAGGTGCGCGCACCGGAGCGGCAGCTGCGGGCGCTGAGGCAGTAGCCGCCGGTGCCGCTGCGGCCGCAGCCACAGCGCGGGCGACATCGTCCTTCATGATGCGGCCATCGCGACCGGTGCCCTGGACCTGATCTGCGGACAGACCGGCCTCGGCCATGGCTTTCTCTGCGGAGGGCGCATTGGCGACATCCTTTGCGGGACCGCCCTGACCTGCAGGAGGTGTGGTGTATTGCGCACCACCGGCGGTTTCTGCCTTTGTCGGCTCGGGGGTGACGGCGCCGGCGTCGCCACCGGAGATCACACCAAGTTTGGCCGTTGCATCCACAGTGCTGCCTTCTGCGGCGGTGATTTCGGTCAGAACGCCGGAGACCGGCGCGGGCACTTCGACCGAGACCTTGTCGGTTTCCAGCTCACAGAGCATTTCATCCTGCGCGACGGTATCGCCGACCTTCTTGAACCAAGTCGAGACGGTGGCTTCGCTGACCGATTCACCGAGAGTGGGGACCATCACATCGGTGCTGGCCCCCGCCTTGTCACCGGTGTCTGCGGCTGGCGTGGTATCGCTCTTGGGCGCACCCGAGGTTGCGGCGCCGGAGGACGCACCTTCGGAGATGGTGGCCAGAAGGGCGTCGACCCCTACGGTCTCGCCTTCGGCGGCGACGATTTCACCCAGGGTGCCTGCGGCAGGGGCGGGGACTTCGACGGTGACCTTGTCAGTCTCCAGCTCACAGAGCATTTCATCAGCCGCTACGGCATCACCGGGTTTCTTGAACCAGGTGGCAACGGTGGCTTCGGTCACGGATTCGCCCAGGGTGGGCACGCGAACTTCGGTGGTCATAGGGTGTTATCCTTCGATGCTCAGCGCTTCGTTGACGAGCGCAGCTTGTTGGGCTTTGTGTTCGCTGGCCAGACCCGTCGCGGGTGAGGCCGATGTGGCGCGACCGACATAGATCGGGCGGCTGTTCTTGGCGCCGATACGGGTCAGCACCCATTCGATATTCGGCTCGATGAACGTCCAGGCACCCTGGTTCTTGGGCTCTTCCTGGCACCAGACCATCTCGGCGCCCTTAAAGCGCTCCAGCTCTTTTACGAGGGAGATGGCAGGGAAGGGATAATACTGTTCGATCCGCATCAGGTAGATGTCGTCGATGCCGCGCGCGTCACGTTCTTCCAGCAAGTCATAGTAGACCTTGCCAGAGCAGAGCACCACGCGCTTGATTTTGTCGTCTGCCACCAGCTTGGTGTCGGAGTTGCCGTGCTGTGCATCATCCCACAGCACGCGGTGGAAGCTTGAGCCGGTGGTGAACTCCTCGGCCTTGCTGACCGCCAGCTTGTGACGCAGCAGCGATTTCGGCGTCATCATGATCAGCGGCTTGCGGAAGGTGCGGTGCAGCTGACGACGCAGAATGTGGAAGTAGTTTGCCGGTGTCGTGCAATTCGCCACAATCCAGTTGTCCTGGCCGCACATCTGCAGGAAGCGTTCCAGACGGGCGGAGGAATGCTCCGGGCCCTGACCTTCGAACCCGTGCGGCAGCAGGCAGACGAGGCCTGACATACGCAGCCATTTGGACTCGCCGGAGGAGATGAACTGGTCGAACATGATCTGGGCGCCGTTGGCGAAATCACCGAACTGGGCCTCCCACAGGGTCAGCGCATTGGGTTCCGCCAGCGAGTAGCCATACTCGAACCCGAGGACAGCATATTCCGACAGGGCGGAATCGATCACCTCATACTGCGACTGGCCGCTGCGGATGTTGTTCAGCGGATAGTAGCGCTCTTCGGTCTCCTGGTTCACGATGCCGGAATGGCGCTGCGAGAAGGTGCCGCGCGTGGCATCCTGACCGGCGAGGCGGACAGGGTAGCCTTCAGTCAGCAGCGAGCCAAAGGCGAGTGCCTCACCGGTCGCCCAGTCGATGCCTTCACCGGTCTCGAACATCTTGCCACGGGCTTCAAGGAAACGGCCGATGGTCTTGTGGATCGGGAAGCCCTCCGGCACGCGTGAAAGTGCGGTGCCGATTTCGTTCAGGGTGTCCGGCTTGATGGCGGTACGGCCGCGCTGATACTTGGCGCCGTGCTTGTCGAGGTGCGACCAGCGTCCGTCCAGCCAGTCCGCCTTGTTCGGCTTATAGTTCTTTCCGGCTTCGAATTCCTCGTTCAGGCGAGCCTGGAACGAGGCTTTCATATCCTCAATCTCGCCCTCGGGGATCAGCCCGTCCTTCACCAGACGTTCGGTATAGAGCGACAGCGTGGTCTTGTGGCCCTTGATCTTCTTGTACATCAGCGGGTTGGTGAACATGGGCTCGTCGCCCTCGTTGTGGCCAAACCGGCGGTAGCAGAAGATATCCAGAACCACGTCCTTGTGAAACTTCTGCCGGAACTCGGTCGCGACCTTCGCGGCATGGACCACCGCTTCCGGGTCATCGCCGTTGACGTGGAAGATCGGCGCCTCAACCACCAGCGCGTTGTCGGTGGGATACGGAGAGGAGCGAGAGAAATGCGGTGCGGTGGTAAAGCCGATCTGGTTGTTCACCACGATATGCATGGTGCCGCCTGCCTTGTGGCCGCGGAGCCCTGACAGGGCGAAGCATTCCGCCACGACCCCCTGGCCGGCAAAGGCCGCATCACCGTGCAACAGGATCGGCAGAACCTTGCTGCGATCGCGGTCTTTCAGCTGATCCTGCTTGGCGCGCACCTTGCCCAGAACCACCGGATTTACCGCTTCGAGGTGAGAGGGGTTCGCGGTCAGCGACAGGTGGACGGAATTGCCATCGAATTCACGATCTGACGACGCGCCAAGATGATATTTCACATCGCCCGATCCATCCACGTCTTCGGGTTTGAAGCTGCCACCCTGAAATTCGTTGAAGATCGCCTTGTAGGGTTTCTGCATCACATTGGCGAGCACCGACAGGCGGCCCCGGTGCGGCATCCCGATCACGATGTCTCTGATCCCCAGCGCGCCACCGCGCTTGATGATCTGTTCCATCGCCGGGATCAGGCTCTCGCCGCCATCAAGGCCAAAGCGTTTGGTGCCCATGTACTTGACGTGCAGGAATTTCTCGAAGCCCTCGGCCTCGACCATCTTGTTTAGGATCGCCTTGCGCCCTTCGCGGGTGAAGGTGATTTCCTTGTCGTAGCCCTCAATCCGCTCCTTCAGCCAGCTGGCCTGCTCGGGGTCTGAGATGTGCATGTACTGCAGGGCAAAGGTGCCGCAGTAAGTGCGTTTCACGATGTTCACGATCTGGCGCATCGAGGCGACCTGAAGACCCAGAACATTGTCGATGAAAATCGGGCGATCCATGTCGGCTTCGCTGAAGCCGTAAGTGCGCGGATCCAGCTCAGGGTGCTGGGCGTCCTCGCGCATCCCGAGCGGGTCGAGGTTGGCCGCAAGATGACCGCGGATGCGGTAGGCCCGGATCAGCATCAAGGCCCGGATCGAATCCAGCACGGCGCGCTGGACCTGATCGTCGGTCACTTCGACACCCTTGGCTGCGGCCTTATCCTTGATCTTCTTGCCGGCGCTCTTGCTCTCTTCCGGGGCGGGCCATTCGCCGGTCAGCGCGGCCGTCAGGTCGTCATTGGGAGCAGGCGGCCAGTCGGAGCGCGCCCAGGAGGGGCCTGCGGCCTCGGCCTTCACGTCGAGCTCTGCGTCCCCCATCTGCCGGAAAAACTCCGCCCAGGCGGCATCCACCGCATTGGGGTCATTGGCATATTGGGCATAGAGCTGCTCCAGATACTCCGCGTTGTGCCCCTGCATGAAGGAGGAGGCATGGAAGAGATCGTTAGGGCTCTGGTCGGTCATGAGAGTACCTCTTGCGGGTTGGGACCGGTTTTGGTGCGACCTTGGGTCAATGCGTTGCAGCCTGATCAGAAGGCGTTTCGGAAGAGTAAAACGCCCTCGGAATCCTGCAGCAGATAAGAACGGCCTCTGGAGGTAACAATCTTATCTGCAAAAGGATCCCTGAAACGGGAAGACGAGCGGCCCGGACAGCCGCTCGGTTCCCGGACAGACAGGGTGTGCCCGTCCGGGATTTGGTCCTTGATGCCATATGAGGCGGCCTTCGGCATTACTTGCCGATAGCTTTCAGAACGGCCTCGCCCAGGGTGGCCGGGCTGTCAGCCACAACGATACCAGCGGATTTCATCGCTTCGATCTTGTCCTCTGCGCCACCTTTGCCGCCTGCGACGATCGCGCCGGCATGGCCCATGCGACGGCCCGGAGGGGCGGTACGGCCTGCGATGAAGCCAGCGACCGGCTTCCAACGGCCTTTTTTCTTCTGCTCGGCGAGGAATTCTGCGGCTTCTTCTTCAGCGGAGCCACCGATCTCACCGATCATGATGATGGATTCGGTTTCCGGATCGTCCAGGAACATATCCAGCACGTCGATGTGCTCGGTGCCCTTGATCGGGTCGCCGCCGATGCCCACAGCGGTGGACTGGCCGAGACCGATATCGGCGGTCTGCTTAACAGCTTCATAGGTCAGGGTACCCGAGCGGGACACAACGCCGACCGAGCCACGCTTGTGGATGTGGCCGGGCATGATGCCGATCTTGCAGGCATCTGGAGTGATGACGCCGGGGCAGTTCGGGCCGATCAGACGCGATTTGCTGTCTTCCAGCGCGCGCTTCACCTTCATCATGTCCAGAACCGGGATGCCCTCGGTGATGCAGACAATCAGCTCCATTTCGGCGTCGATGGCCTCAAGGATGGAGTCAGCCGCGAAGGGCGGTGGCACGTAGATCACGGAGGCATTCGCCTCGGTCACGTGCTTGGCTTCGTGCACGGAGTTGAACACCGGCAGGTTCAGGTGGGTCTGGCCACCCTTGCCGGGGGTCACGCCGCCGACCATCTTGGTGCCATAGGCGATGGCCTGTTCGGAGTGGAATGTGCCCTGCGAGCCAGTGAAGCCCTGACAGATGACCTTGGTGTTTTCGTCGATGAGGACTGCCATTTTAGGAGTCTCCTGTAAATTCTGTGGGGGTTTGCCACACGAGCATCGAGCTACCTGTAGTATAGGGACTCGCGTTTCGACCGCCTTTGAGTGCTGGATTGAACTGGAATGAGATCTCGATGATTTCTTCTTTTTCGGTAGAAACCATGCAAAGCACCTCGACCGCCACGTCTCCGTGCTCCGACGAAAGTCGACTGTCTGGGAATGCATAATTCTCAATGCCGACAATAGTAGAAGTCCAGTAGTTCGAAGCTGTAATGGTGAGACTATTGATCCCTTCAAAACGTTTGCCCAACGCTTTCAAAGCTTCGGTCTGGCAAGCCTTATCGCGTTTCGACACCTTTGACTCAAAGTACTGATGCTGGCTCTCGAGAATGAGTTCTTGAGCCACGACAGGGGTTGCACCAACGAGAGCCAGCGCAGCGACCAGAAGGGATTTGAAGCCTTGCATCGGGTTTACCCCTTAACCGCTTTCACGATCTTCTCGGCGCCGTCGGACAGGTTGTCAGCTGCGATGACATCAAGACCGGAGTTGTTGATGATGTCTTTGCCGGCTTCCACGTTGGTGCCCTCGAGACGAACAACCAGCGGAACCTTCAGGCCGACCTCTTTCACCGCGGCAACCACGCCCTCCGCGATGACGTCGCAGCGCATGATACCGCCAAAGATGTTGACGAGGATGCCTTTGACGTTCGGGTCGGAGGTGATGATCTTGAACGCCTCGGTCACTTTCTCCTTGGTGGCGCCGCCGCCCACATCGAGGAAGTTCGCAGGCTCGGCACCGTAGAGTTTGATGATGTCCATGGTGGCCATCGCCAGACCCGCACCGTTCACCATGCAACCGATCTCACCGTCCAGAGCGATGTAGTTCAGATCGTATTTGGAGGCTTCCAACTCCTTGGGGTCTTCCTCGGTGGTGTCGCGCAGTTCGGAGATGTCAGCGTGGCGGTAAACCGCGTTGCCGTCGAAACCGACCTTGGCGTCCAGGACCTTCAGATCGCCGCTGTCGGAGACGATCAGCGGGTTGATCTCCAGCATTTCCATGTCTTTTTCGACAAATGCCTTGTAGAGCTGGCCCATCAGTTTGACGCATTGCTTGATCTGCTGGCCCTCAAGACCCAGCGAGAAGGCGATGCGGCGGCCGTGGAACGGCTGGTAGCCGGTTGCCGGATCAACGGAGAAGGACAGGATCTTCTCGGGTGTGGCTTCCGCCACTTCCTCGATGTCCATGCCGCCCTCGGTGGAGCAGACAAAGGAAATGCGCGAGGTCTGGCGGTCCACCAGCAGCGCGAGGTAAAGTTCGGTCTGAATGCCGGAGCCTGCCTCGATGTAGATGCGGTTCACCTGTTTGCCGGCCGGGCCGGTCTGGTGGGTCACAAGCGTGCGGCCCAGCATTTTTTTGGCTTCGTCAGCGGCTTCTTCGACCGATTTGGTCAGGCGCACGCCGCCTTTTTCGCCCGCGTCGGCTTCCTTGAAGGAGCCTTTGCCGCGGCCACCTGCGTGGATCTGAGCTTTAACCACCCAGAGCGGGCCGTCCAGCTCACCAGCTGCGGTTTTGGCATCTTCTGCCTTGAGCACCACACGCCCGTCCGAAACCGGCGCGCCGTAGCTGCGGAGGAGGGCCTTGGCCTGATATTCGTGGATGTTCATCTGAAACTGTCCCGTCTGGCTGCAATTGTCTTGTCTAATACGCCGTCATGGCGCCAATGTTTAAAGGGTTTTCTCACAGCTGGTAAAGAATTCCCGAAGATTTATCGAATTTGTGATCACAGTTTTCCGGCGTGTGATCACAAATTTACGGAATGTGAATGCAGTTGATTCGATGGGAGGGGTTTGGATCCTGACCGACCGTAAGATGCCCGGATGCGGCATTCGACCGCCCGGACGCCGCGCGTGTGGCACGAACTGGGCGTGTGGGTCGCCGTCTCAGCGGGGCACGGCAGAGATTTCCAACACCCGAGCGCTGAGGCAACGGGCAGTTTCTATGATGCAAAGGGGGGGGCTTCATGACCGAGGGGACAGCGCGGCATGTCATTCTTTCGGGATGTTCAGGGGGTGGAAAATCCACTCTACTGACCGAGTTGGGACGGCGCGGGTTTGCGACCGTGGCCGAGCCGGGGCGTCGGATCGTCGCCGAGGAACAGCTGGGGAGCGGCGCTGCGCTGCCATGGGTGAACATGGAAGCGTTTTCGCGACGGGCGATGGATCTTGCGCGCGAAGATCGCCGCGGCGTTTCTTCTACCCGGGGATGGGTGTTCTTTGACCGGGGGATGGTGGATGCGGCGGTCGCGTTGTCGCATGTCACCGGACGGCCTGTTGGCGATATTCTGGCCAAATCCGAACGCTACCACGATCTGGTGGTCCTAACGCCGCCCTGGGCGGAGATCTATTGCCAGGACGCCGAGCGGCAGCATGGTTTCGGACAGGCTGTTGAGGAGTATGACCGCCTGGTAATGGCTTATCGACGGCTCGGCTATCGTGTCGTTGTCCTGCCTAAAACGACTGTTGCGGCTCGAGCCGATATCGTGCTGCGCCTTCTTGGGATCTAACTGGGTACGGGAGGGGGCGGCTTCCTGCTGGAGGCCGTGCGGCAAGAAAAAGGCCCGCCAAGATGGCGGGCCTTCTAAAATGACGTGTTTCTTGCCGTCGAATTCAAGCCAATGAGCCGTCGATACCTTTGCAGGCTTCGACCAGGCCTTTGACTGCGTTGACTGAATTGTCGAACATTGCCTGCTCGTCTGCGGTCATCTTGATGTCGATGACGCGTTCGATACCTCCGGCACCAATCACCGTGGGCACGCCAACATACATGCCTTTGAGGCCCAGAGCACCATCAACATAAGCCGCGCAGGGCAGGACGCGCTTTTGATCCTTGAGGTAGGCTTCTGCCATTTCAATCGCCGAGGTGGCGGGCGCGTAGAAGGCCGACCCGGTTTTCAGAAGGCCGACAATCTCGGCGCCACCGTCACGGGTGCGCTGAACGATCGCGTCGAGTTTCTCCTGGCTGGTCCAACCCATTTTCACCAGGTCCGGCAGCGGAATGCCCGCGACGGTGGAGTAGCGTGTCAGCGGAACCATTGTGTCGCCATGTCCACCCAGCACAAAGGCGGTGACATCTCTCATGGAGACGTTGAATTCTTCGGCCAGGAAGTGACGGAAGCGGGCGCTGTCCAGAACACCGGCCATGCCGCAGACCTTTTCGTGGGGCAGGCCCGAGAACTCGCGCAGGGCCCAGACCATTGCGTCCAGCGGGTTGGTGATACAGATCACAAATGCGTTCGGCGCGTGGTCACGGATGCCTTCACCGACGGATTTCATAACTTTGAGGTTGATGCCCAGGAGGTCATCGCGGCTCATGCCGGGCTTGCGCGGGACACCGGCCGTGACGATGCAGACGTCGGCGCCTGCAATGTCCTCATAGGACTGGGTGCCCTTCATTTTGGCATCGAAGCCCTCCGAAGGACCGGATTCTGCGATGTCGAGCGCCTTGCCTTCAGGGGTGCCTTCGGCAATGTCGAACAGGACGACATCGCCGAGTTCTTTCAGTGCTGCGAGGTGGGCAAGTGTGCCGCCGATCTGGCCTGCGCCGATCAGGGCGATTTTGGGTCGAGCCATTGGAATATCTCTCCGGTCCGGTTGTGATTGCCGGGAGGACTAAGCCCTTCTGTGTCTTGGCGCAAGATCCCTGCGTGGCTACGGCTGATCTGCCGCAGACTGTTCATTTCGGACGGATCTGTTTAAAAAATCGACATATGAGGCACTTAGAGGGATTTCTCAGATGCCCGAGATCACGGTTATGTTTTTTCTGGTGGCGGTTCTGGCAGTTACCTTCGCGGGTGTTTCCAAGGCGGGCTTTGGTTCTGGTGCTGCCTTTGCCTCATCCTCGATTCTTGCTCTGATTGTGGAGCCTGGTGTAGCACTAGCCTTTATGTTGCCGTTGCTGATGCTGATTGATGTGGCATCACTCCGACCGTACTGGGGGCGCTGGCGGATGCGCGAGTCGCTTTTGCTGATTGTCGGCGGTTTGCCCGGTGTGCTGTTGGGGGCTGTCTTCTACCGATCTGTCGACGCAGATGCCATGCGGATCCTCATCGGTGTCATCTCGGTGGGGTTTGTGGCTTGGCAGCTGTCGGGGCATCTGCGGGCGCGATTGGCAGAGCCGCGTGAGAACGCTGATGTGACCGGGCTGTTGGCCGGACTGGTTGCGGGGTTCACCAGCTTTGTAAGCCATGCCGGCGGGCCGCCGGCGGCGGTCTATCTGCTGGGGCGCAAAATGACCAAGACGGAATATCAGGCCTCTACCGTATTGGTGTTTGGCGTTCTGAATATGGCGAAGTTCGTGCCCTATGCGATGCTTGGGTTGGTGACCCCGGCATCGTTGACACTTGATCTGATGTTGGCGCCCTTTGCCTTGCTGGGGGCCTGGATCGGGGTGCGGCTGCACCACCGGGTATCTGAGCCGCTATTTTTTGGACTGACCTATGTTTTATTGCTGGCCACGGGGACCAAGCTGATCTGGGATGGGTTGACCTAATGATCGACCCCGCCCCAAAGGTTTAAAATGCCGGAGCCAGAGAAATCCAGGTGTCTTTATCCGTGCCCGTAGTCCCGGTCAGCCAGATTGGCAGAGGGCCGTTTGCTGCTCCCCTCCGCCGCTAGACGAACCGACCAATTAGGCAGGTGGTCCTCTGTCTTCGGGTGGGCCGTCTGTCAGGCGTCACTGTCGACGGCCGGGAGCGCCTCAGCCAGGAACTCAAAGGATTGGCCCGAGGCAACAAGGCATGTCACCCCACCCGGCGTTGTGATCGTGATTGTCCAGCTGCCAGTGTCGGCCGAGGCGAATGTTTCCATCACGACACCACGTTGGCCAATCCCAATGCTTTGGCGGCTTTCACCGTAGCGCTCAGCCAGCCGTTTCACGACCTGATCGCGGGGCGCGCAGTTATTGCTGGTTTGTGCCGCCGCCGGCAGGGTCATAAGACCAAGTGCGGCCAGCGTGGCGCCTTTGAGAACTGCAACTTCAAACGTCTTCTTCAACATGGGTTTTACCCTTTCCGGAAGATCCGGCAGCGGGGCGGTCCCTCGGGTCGTGTGATCCGACCCGGGCGGGTCATGCATCGCGCCGGTATCGCGTCATCGTCTGCGCGGATCTGTTTGCCCGCTCCCGGAAGGGTCATGCCGTTTTGGTTCGGTCCTCATCCGGTCTGAAAAGTGTTGCAAATAGATGCTGACATCCCATTAACGCAGAGTTCTCCTTGATTTTTCTTTAAAATAATAAGTCGTTCCAAGTATTTAGGTTTTCACGGTGACTCGTTTCCAACCGGTGTGATGTCGGGAATTCTGCGCTGCGGCGTAATTTCACTTGAAAGCTTCCTTTCACTTAGGTACCCGTTTGCGCAACAAAATGTCTCAGGAGGTCGCTCATGGATCCGCGCACACGTCCCTATCGTTCGGTACTTTACATCCCCGGTTCCAAGCCTCGCGCGCTCGACAAAGCGCGCAGCCTGCCTGTGGATGCGATTATCTTTGACCTCGAGGATGCCGTTTCTGCCGATGAGAAGGAAAACGCCCGGGCGACGCTGGCGGCGGCACTGGACGAAGGGGGGTATGGCGGTCGGATGAAAATCGTTCGGATCAACGGTCTGGACAGCCGCTGGGGCGCCGCGGATGCAGAGGCGGCGGCCGAGATGGATTGCGATGCAATACTGCTGCCCAAGGTGTCCTCTGCCGCTGACTTGGATCAGCTGTCCAAGGTCACAGGCGATACGCCGCTCTGGGCAATGATGGAAACGCCTCGCGGCATGTTGAACGCAGCAGAAATCGCCGCACACCCGCTGCTTCAGGGCATGGTGATGGGCACAAACGATCTCGCCAAGGAGCTACAGGTCCGTTTCCGCGCGGATCGGCTGCCGTTGATGGCCGGGCTCGGTCAATGTCTGCTCGCGGCAAAGGCGGAAGGGGTCATTATTGTGGACGGGGTCTATAATGCCTTCAAGGATGGCGAGGGCCTTGCAGTGGAGTGTGCCCAGGGCCGCGACATGGGGTTTGACGGCAAGACGCTGATCCATCCGGCGCAGGTTGATGTGGCGAATACGGCCTTTGCTCCGTCAGAGGATGAGATTGACCTCGCCCGTCGTCAGATCGCGGCCTTCGATGCAGCCGAAGCAGAGGGGCAGGGGGTCGCGGTGGTCGATGGCAAGATCGTCGAAAACCTGCATGTCGCCACGGCCCGCGAAATTCTCGCAAAAGCGGATGCAATTGCGGCGTTTTCCGCCTAGGCGTTGGGTCAGTCATATTTCTTGGGGAGACTGACATGGCATTGTTGCTTCTAGGCATCCTGATCTGGTGGGGCGCGCATTTCTTCAAAAGGCTGGCGCCGGATGCGCGCGCCGCAATGGGGGGTCGTGGCAAGGTGATGATGGCGCTTGCGCTGCTTGCAAGCGTTGTTTTGATGGTGATCGGCTACCGCAGTGCCGAATCCTTCGATCTGGCGCTGCCGCCCCCGTTTCTTACCCATATCAACAACACTCTGGTGCTGCTTGGCCTCTACTTTACCAGTCCTGGCCCCAGCAAGGGGGCGCTGTTTTACAAGCTGCGTCACCCCATGCTGCTCGGCTTTGCGATGTGGGCCGTGGCGCATCTTCTGGTGAACTGGGATCCGGCCTCTTTTGTGCTCTTTGGCAGTATGCTCGTCTGGGCGCTGGCTGAAATGGTTGTGATCAACCGGTCCGAGCCGAACTGGACCCCGAACCCCAAAGGCAGCATCGCAAAAGATGGGATGTTCCTTGTCGCGTCGATCGTGCTGCTGGGGGTGATCGGCTATATCCACGGGCTGGTTGGCCCTTCGCCGTTTCCGGGGTGATCGCTGATGAAACTCTATCGTTTTCTGTCCGAGGACGACACCTCGGCCTTCTGCCACAAGGTGACCGATGCACTGAACAAAGGGTGGGAGCTTTATGGCAGTCCCACCCAGACCTTCGATCCGGTGAAGGGTATCATGCGCTGTGGTCAATCTGTGGTGAAAGAGGTGCCCGGCACCTATACCCCTGACACCAAATTGGGAGATCACTAATGGCCAAGACCAATCCGGGCCGGTTCTTTGAGGACTATGCCGTCGGCGACGTGCTGCATCATGCGGTGCCGCGGACGGTTTCAGGTGGGGAGCGCGCATTGTATCATGCGCTCTACCCGGCGCGACATGCGCTCTATTCCTCGGATGAATTTGCGCGCGGATGTGGTCTGGCTCAATCGCCGCTGGAGGATCTGGCGGCGTTTCACATGGTTTTTGGCAAAACCGTGCCGGATGTTTCGCTGAATGCGGTGGCGAACCTCGGTTATGCGGAGGGGCGCTGGCACCTGCCTGTTTACCCGGGCGACACCCTGCGCGCCGAGAGTGAGGTGATTGGGGTCAAGCAGAACTCAAACGGAAAGTCCGGCGTGGTCTACGTGCGGACGCGTGGCCTCAACCAACGTGATGACTGCGTGCTTGACTATGTTCGCTGGGTGATGGTGCGCAAAGGCGATCTGGACGTCCCTGCGCCGGAGACCTGCATTCCGGACCTGGCCCGGGTGATCTCTGCTGAGGAGCTGGTCATTCCTGCCGGGCTGGATTTTTCCAACTATGATTTCACGCTGGCAGGCGAGACGCATCGCTGGGGCGACTATGAGGTTGGCGAGCAGATAGACCATATTGACGGGGTCACTGTTGAAGAGGCTGAGCACATGCTGGCCACGCGCCTGTGGCAGAACACGGCCAAGGTGCATTTCGACACCACCGCGCGGCCTGATGGCTCACGATTGATTTATGGTGGTCATGTGATTTCCATGGCGCGGGCGCTGTCGTTCAACGGCCTTGCCAATGCACAGATGATCGTGGGGCTGAATGGAGGCGCCCACGCAAACCCCTGCACATCCGGCATGACCATTCGCGCCTGGTCGGAGGTTCTGGACAAGGCGGAAACCGCGGCTCCCGGGGTTGGGGCAATCCGGTTACGTCTGGTTGCGACGAGTGGCGGTGCTCCGTTCCAGCTGAAGGGGGATGACAACAAATATCGGCCCGAGGTCCTGCTGGATCTGGACTATTGGGCCCTGATGCCACGATGACCTACGCGGGATCAATGGGTGTGAAATGATCGAACTTGATCCCGCCACTGTTATTTACATCACGCATCCGCAGGTGGAGATAGACGCGGCTGTCGCCCCGCCTGATTGGGGGCTGTCCGCGATCGGCTCAGCGCGGGTGGCGCACCTGGCGCAGCGTCTGACGATATTGAAGCCGACAGGCAAGGCGGCGGTGATCGCCAGCGCCGAACGCAAAGCGGTCGAGACCGCCGCGCCGCTGGCCGCCGCGCTTGGGGCGCTGGTCAGCTGTCGACCGGACACGCATGAGAACGATCGCTCCAGCACAGGGTATCTTTTGCCTGACGCCTTTGAGGCGCAGGCTGATGCCTTCTTTGCGAAGCCGTCGCAGTCGGTACGCGGCTGGGAGAGAGCTATTGATGCGCAGGCGCGGATCCAGCGGGAGGTTCAGGCGGTGGAGCAGGATTACCCGGATTCAGCGCTAGTTTTCTGTGGTCATGGGGCGGTCGGCACACTGCTATACTGCGCCTTGAGGGGCGTGGCGATTGACCGGCGCTGGGATCAGTCCGCTGGTGGCGGCAATTGGTTCGCCTATGATCGGCACAGCCGCCAGGTGCTGGGTCACTGGGCGCCGATCGAGACCCTGTTTGCGGGACAGCGGGCGGGCTGCGAAAAACGATAGGGCAACCGCCCGGTTTTCGCTAAGCTTGGAATATGCGGATCCTTCGACTGTGCGTTTTTATGCTTGTGACACTGGCGCCGATGCAGGCGCGGGCGTGCGATCTCGCCTTGGTTCTGGCGGTTGACGTCTCCGGCAGCGTCGATGTCGAGGAATACCGCACGCAGATGGAGGGATTGGCTGCGGCGCTGCGCGATGGGATCGTCGCCGAGGCTCTGGTGCGGGCACAGGCGCGGATAGCGCTAATTCAATGGTCGGGCAGCGGGCGCCAGGACCTGACGCTCAGCTGGCGCAGCGTCACAGATTTCCCGGCGGTCGACCGGCTGGCTGCGGAGATTGCCAGTGCTCCGCGCCCCTGGCGCAACTACGCAACCGGCATCGGTGAGGCACTGCAGCTGGCGTTGGAGCAGTTCCAGCTGGTGCCGAGCTGTCGCCGCCGGGTGATCGATGTTTCTGGTGACGGGCCGTCGAATGAGGGGATCGAGCCGACGGCGATGCGCGGTGCTCTCAGCGCGGCAGGGGTGACTGTCAATGCGCTTGCAATTGAGGAGAGCGAGCCGGATCTGACGGCGTATTTCTTTGAACAGCTCATTCACGGACCCGGCGCCTTTGTTCAGACTGCGGCCAGATTCGACGACTATCCAGATGCGATCCGCAAAAAACTGTTGCGGGAAGTGGCGCAGCAAAATGCAGATTTGGGCAGCTTTGTCCCGTCAGTCCATTAAATTCGCGAACACCATGTGATTCTGTAAGGATTCACCTATATGCTGTTTTGTGATCACTTACCGGAACCGTGTGATCACATATTGTTGTTTTCGTAGCATTCCCAAAAATAACTGCGCATTTTTACCGCTCGTTTGCGTGACAGGACGCAAAAAACCGCTAAAACGTCGTCAGCTAACCGGAAAGGAGCCAACATGGCCGATGTAAATCGGGGCAACCGCCCGCTTTCGCCACATTTGCAGGTCTACCGCCCGCAGATCACTTCGATCACCTCGATCCTGACGCGGATTACGGGCAATGCCTTGCTTGTGAGCGCGCTATTGATCGCCTGGTGGTTTCTGGCGGCGGCAACTTCTGAAGATTATTTCCGCACCGCAAATGCGGTGATGACCAGCTGGCTCGGCGACATCGTGATGAGCCTGTCGGTGCTGGGCCTCTGGTACCACACGCTGGCCGGTGTGCGTCACCTGATTTGGGACAACGGCAAGATGTTGGATCTGGAACCCGCGCAGAAACTGGGCTGGGCCGTCATTATCGGATCGGTTGTTCTGACCGTCCTCACCCTTGTTATCGTCTGAGCTGAAGGAGTTGTCGCAATGCGCTATTTGACAGATCGCAAGCGTGCCGTTGGCATGGGTGCAGCAAAATCCGGTACAGCACATCACTGGTCGATGCAGGTCAGCTCCATTGGATTGCTGATCCTGGTTCCGCTGTTTGTCTTCACCTTTGGCTCCGCGCTGGGGGGATCCTACGAAGAGATCACAGCCTATTACGCGCGCCCGTTCCCGGCGCTGGTTGCTCTGCTGACCATCTGGGTGGGCATGATGCACTTCAAATCCGGCGCGCAGATTATGATCGAAGACTATGTTCACGGTTTTGCAGGTCGTCTGACGATTATTCTGATCACCTGCCTGTCCTATGCCGTGGCCGCTGTCAGCGCCTATGCGCTGATCCGCCTGGCCCTGTAAACTCCGAGGTTCTCAATGGCTGCTTACGAATACGAAACACATGATTATGACGTGGTCGTGGTTGGCGCCGGTGGTGCTGGCCTCCGTGCGACCCTCGGCATGGCAGAACAGGGCCTGCGCACAGCCTGTGTGACCAAGGTGTTCCCGACCCGCTCCCACACCGTCGCGGCGCAGGGCGGCATCGCGGCATCGCTGTCAAATATGGGGCCTGATCACTGGCAGTGGCATATGTATGACACCGTCAAGGGGTCTGACTGGCTGGGTGACACCGACGCGATGGAATATCTGGCCCGTGAAGCGCCCAAGGCGGTTTATGAGCTGGAGCATTACGGCGTGCCGTTCTCGCGTACCGAGGAAGGCAAGATCTACCAGCGTCCCTTTGGCGGTCACACCACAGAGTTCGGCGAGGGTCCCGCCGTGCAGCGGACCTGCGCCGCTGCGGACCGGACCGGCCACGCCATTCTGCACACACTCTATGGTCAGTCGCTGAAGAACAATGCTGAGTTCTATGTCGAGTATTTCGCCATCGACCTGATCATGTCCGAGGACGGGCAGTGTCAGGGCGTTGTCTGCTGGAAGCTGGACGACGGCACCATGCATGTTTTCAACGCCAAGATGGTTGTGCTGGCGACCGGCGGTTACGGCCGGGCGTACTTCTCTGCCACCTCGGCGCATACCTGCACCGGCGACGGCGGCGGCATGGTGGCGCGCGCAGGCCTGGCGCTGCAGGACATGGAGTTCGTGCAGTTCCACCCGACCGGCATCTACGGCTCCGGCTGTCTGATCACCGAGGGCGCGCGTGGCGAGGGTGGCTATCTTACCAACTCCGAAGGCGAGCGGTTCATGGAGCGCTATGCGCCCCAGTATAAGGACCTCGCGCCGCGTGACTATGTTTCGCGTTCGATGACCATGGAAATCCGCGAAGGTCGCGGTGTTGGCGAGCATGGCGACCACATTCACCTGAACCTCAGCCACCTGCCGGCCGAGGCGCTCGCTGAGCGGCTGCCGGGCATTTCCGAAAGCGCCAAGATCTTTGCCGGTGTTGACGTGACCAAGGAACCGATCCCGGTTCTGCCCACGGTGCACTACAACATGGGCGGTATCCCGACCAACTATTGGGGCGAGGTGCTGAACCCGACCGCAAGTAACCCGACCGCCGTTGTGCCGGGCCTCATGGCTGTGGGCGAGGCGGGCTGCGCCTCGGTGCATGGTGCCAACCGTTTGGGGTCGAACTCGCTGATCGACCTCGTGGTCTTTGGTCGCGCCGCAGCGATCCGTGCGGGCAAGGTTGTCGATGCGGATGCCCCGAACCCGGTTCTGAACCAGGCACAGGTCGACAAGGCCTTTGATCGGTTTGATGGTCTGCGCCACGCGAAGGGCGGTATTCCAACCGCTGATCTGCGTCTTGAGATGCAGCGCACCATGCAAAGCGACGCTGCCGTGTTCCGCACCTCGGAGACCATGTCCGAAGGCGTAACCAAGATGACAGCGATCGCTGCCAAGCTTGATGATCTGGCTGTGACCGATCGGTCTCTGGTGTGGAACTCGGACCTGATGGAAACGCTGGAGCTGACCAACCTGATGCCAAACGCGCTGGCCACTATCGTTGGCGCCGAGGCGCGCAAGGAAAGCCGTGGCGCCCACGCGCATGAGGATTTCACCAACCGAGACGACGAAAACTGGCGGGTTCATACCGTCAGCCGCGTCGATGGCAACAAGGTGGATCTGTCCTATCGCCCGGTGATCGTCGAGCCGCTCACCACTGAGGCCGAAGGTGGCATCAGTGAGGCGAAGATCGCGCCCAAAGCACGGACCTTCTAAGAGCGTGATGCAGTCAGCCCCAGCATATCAGATTGCAACATTTCCCCGCATACGCGGGGGAGTGGCGACATCTGTGCAGGTGGTCGCGTGATGGCGACAGGTCGGACATCATCGGTGACGCCGGTTGCAGGCGTTGTTGGCAATGCGGGCTGTTGGCCAGAACTCGGCTGGCGGCCCGATGCTGCGCTGCGGATGTTCGGGATGCGTCGTTCCGGCAATCATGCGGTTGCCAATTGGTTGCAGCGCAATGCGCCGCACGGACAGGCGTTGTTCTTCAACAATTGCAAATCGGGCCGGGGGCCGCTGGCGCATCATCAGGGAGTGGAGCGCAACGCTGTGCAGCTGGCGCGCCATGATACGCGCGATCTGGCAGGGTTGGGGGCAACGCTGGGGGCCGGTGGCCTTTTGCTCATCTCATATGAGGATACGGTGCCGTCGGACTTCGGTCTGGAACGGCCAGTTTCCGGTGATCTGGACGAGACTCTTCTGAGCGGTGATATCCTGTTGCTGCGTGGGTTTCTGAACTGGTCGGCCTCGCTTTTGAAGAAGCTACAACGGAACCCGGATTTCACGGTAGCGCATCGTAGCGCTTCGGTGCTGCGGGCGATCGACAGCTACCGCAAGATGCTGGAGTTGGTCGCGCAGGCGGATGATCTCGCTCTGACCGTGATTGACTATGATGTCTGGATACATGACGCGGAATACCGCTCCGCTCTGCTGGATCGATTGGGGCTGCCCTGCGTTGACAATACCCTTGGCAAGGTTCAGCGCTATGGTGGTGGTTCGTCCTTTGATACGCCAGAGGCTGGCGCCGATTTTGATTTGCGGACGGATCAGCGCTGGCAGCGCATGTCCGGTGACGCTGAGTATCAGGCGATCCTGCATATCGCAGCGCGTGACCCGGCACTGCTTGCCGCGCTGAGCCGACACTACCCTGACGATGCCAAAAGGCTTGCGGCGCTTGCAGATCAGACGCCGATAGCGGCGGGAGGGCTGCGCTGATGCTGCCCTGCGCCTACCAGATTGCGACCGACCGGGTCGCTACACCGACAGATCTTCGTTCCGGCCCTGCCGGAGCGCGGACACCGATCTCCTGCCAGCGCAGCGCTTTGTGCCTGTGGCTGGCGGGCAGCTAAGCAAGGAGAACGATCTATGGTCGAATTCGCACTTCCGAAAAATTCCAAGATCACCACGGGTAAAACCTGGCCCAAGCCCGAAGGCGCAACCAATGTGCGCAAATTCAGCATCTACCGCTGGAATCCGGATGACGGCAAAAACCCGCAGGTGGATACCTATTTTGTCGATATGGACAAATGCGGTCCGATGGTTCTGGACGCGCTCATCAAGATCAAGAATGAGATCGATCCGACCCTGACATTCCGCCGGTCCTGCCGCGAGGGGATCTGCGGCTCCTGTGCGATGAACATCGATGGGATCAACACCCTGGCCTGTATCTACGGCCTCGATGAGATCAAGGGCGACGTAAAGATCTACCCGCTGCCGCATATGCCGGTGGTGAAGGATCTGATCCCTGATCTGACCCATTTCTACGCCCAGCATGCCTCGATCATGCCATGGCTGGAAACCAAGACCAACCGCCCCGCGAAAGAGTGGAAGCAGTCCATTGAGGATCGCAAGAAGCTGGACGGGCTGTATGAATGCGTCATGTGCGCCAGCTGCTCGACATCCTGCCCGAGCTACTGGTGGAACGGGGATCGTTACCTTGGGCCGGCCGCGCTGCTGCACGCCTACCGCTGGATCATCGACAGCCGCGATGAGGCAACCCCTGAGCGTCTGGATGAGCTGGAGGATCCGTTTAAGCTCTATCGCTGCCACACCATCATGAACTGTGCGAAGACCTGCCCGAAGGGATTGAACCCGGCCAAGGCAATTTCGCATATCAAGCAGATGATGGTTGAACGCGCGGTTTAAGCCCTGCCAAGCTTTGATTAGGGAGAACGCCGCTCACCTGCTGTGGGCGGCGTTCTGCGTTGTCGAGCAGCCACTGCGCCCCGAAGTTGCGGCTGACAGTGGGGATCGGTAAACAGGCGATATGCCAGTGTTGATCCTCTTTCTGTTGCTCGGTGTCCTTGGATATTTCCTTTGGCGCCACAATACATCCACCCTCAGCCGGGATTGTCGCTGGCGTCAGGAAAAGTCGGCGAGCCAGTGGCGCTGTGCATCCTGTGGTGCCGTCCAACCAGGAGACGGTGCGCCGCGTGCATGCCTCAGACCCCGAAACACCGGGTAAGTGTTGCAATAGGTGCATGGCTGAAATCTGATCAAATTCCCCATGAAAATAAGGGCTTCAGTGGCCCAGAAAACTCTTGATCGACTCGTGTGTTTGGTAGATATGGCGGACAGACGCCAACGCACGCGCCTCTGTCCCAAGGGTTATCCCCCATGGTTACGTAGCGACGGTAACGTCTCTGATTGAAGTGAGCGGTCATAGATGGCCGGGTCTTTTGGAGATGACCATGAACGCAAACGTAACCGGGCAACTTGCCCGTCAAGATGCTATTGTCCCCGTTTCTCGCCACCTGTCCTATATCGCACAGACCGCGTTTGACCGCCCGACACTGGTGATTGACAGCCAAGCTGTTGCCCGGCAATACGCCGCCCTGGCCCAAGGCCTTGGGCGTGCCCGAATCCACTATGCGGTAAAAGCCAATCCAGAAGCGCAGATTCTGCGTCGGCTCACCACTATGGGGGCAAATTTCGATGCGGCCAGCCGCGCCGAGATTGAAATGTGTCTGGCTGCTGGCGCAAGGCCTGGCCAGATTTCCTTCGGCAACACCATCAAACGGCCGAGCGATATCGCCTTTGCTCATGAGATCGGGATCACCCATTTCGCGGTTGATGCCTTGGCCGAGCTGGACAAGCTGGCCGCCCATGCGCCTGGTGCCCATGTCTGCATCCGCCTGCTGGTCGAAGCCACCGGGGCGGATTGGCCGCTCAGCCGCAAGTTCGGCTGCTCCAGTGCGATGGCGCTTAGCCTGATGGACCGCGCCCGCGAGCTTGGGTTGATTGTCTCCGGCGTATCCTTCCACGTTGGCTCGCAAACCCGCGAGCCGCAGATGTGGGCTGGTACGCTTGATCAGGTTGCCCAGGTTTGGCAGGCCGCAAAATCCGCCGGTCATGAGCTGACCCTGCTGAACATCGGTGGCGGTTTCCCGGCGAGCTACGGCACCGAGGTGATGGCCCCTAATCGCTATGCGCAGGAGGTCATGGCGCTCGTGGAGGCACGTTTCCCCGACGCAACCGAGATCATGGCGGAACCCGGTCGTGGCCTGGTGGCTGAGGCAGGCGCGATCGCGGCCGAAGTGTTGCTGGTCTCGCGCAAGGATGCGCACGATCTGCACCGCTGGGTCTATCTGGATATCGGCAAATTTTCAGGCCTGGCGGAAACCATGGACGAGGCTATCCGCTACCGGATCACCACCGATCATGGGGATGAGCAGACCGGCCCCTGCATTCTGGCGGGCCCGTCCTGTGACAGTGCTGATGTGCTCTATGAAAAGCAGCTCTACCAGCTGCCGCTTGATCTGAAAGCAGGGGATCGCGTTGTGATCCATTCCTGTGGAGCCTATACGACGACCTACGCCTCCGTTGGCTTCAACGGCTTTCCACCGCTCGATGTGGTGGTGATCTGATCTCGGATCTTTGATCAGCAGGGCCTGAGCACCCTGCAATGTCGGCTTGTTTCCGGCGGCTGCATTGGATTTCATGGCGCAAACAACAGAGAGGTTTGCGCCATGTCCGCTACTGATTTTCCCAGCACCGAGGCACAGCCTCCCGAAGATGCAGAGCAAAGGCGTGCCGTGGCGCCAGTCATCTGCTACCCGAACGAGACATTGCCCAAGCCGGATCTGTCGCGATATCGGACTGCTCGTGAGACGGCGCAGAAAACCGCCGAAGTATTGGTCTCGCCGCGGGAGGCGGCCTGTTTCAGCGTCTCTGCTGGAAGCTTCTTTCGTATCACCTCGGTCGAGGGGCCGCAGGTCGGGGACCTAAATCTCTGGAACAGTGCTGATCTGACCGAGCGCTTTTTCTCCGGCAAAACGCGTGCGCTGCATGGAACTCATGTAACCACGGGGGAGAGGCTGTGGAGCAGCCTGCCGCATCTGCGTCCGATGGCGACCATTGTTGCGGATAGCCTGGGCTGGTACGGGATCGACGGCTATGGCGGCTCGGTTCATGACGTGATCGGCACCCGCTGCGACCCCTACACCGGTAATCTGCTGTCTGGCGGTCACTATCATCATTGCTGCCATTCCAACCTGACCCGGGCGCTGGCAGATCATCTGGATATGCCACTGGACGCAGCCGAGCCGCATATTCACGATGTCCTGAACGTATTCATGTGTACCGGATTTACTCGTGACACCGGGCAGTACTTCATGAAAGCGAGCCCAGTGCGCCCAGGCGACTATCTTGAGTTTTTTGCGGAAATTGACCTCTTGGGCGCATTGAGCGCCTGTCCGGGAGGCGATTGTGGTGACGAACACACCAGTGACACCGCGTCCTGTCATCCGTTGTTGATTGAGGTCTTCACCCCCGAAAGCGGTGCATTGGGAGATTGGCGGCCACCTGCGCGCAACGGGTATGACCGTAGTCACGGGCGCAGTTGAGCCTGTCTGCTGGCAGAACGAAAAAGGCAGCGCGATCGGCGCTGCCTTTTCTATGGGTCTTTGCGATTTCTCAGTTCAGGCAAAGGCCGCTTCGAGAGCGATTTCCACCATGTCGCCGAAACTCCGCTCACGCTGATCGGACGGCAGCGCCTCGCCTGTCCCGAGGTGATCGGATACCGTCAGCACCGCCAGCGCGCGGCGTCCGTAGCGGGCCGCCAGGGTATAAAGCTCGGCTGCCTCCATCTCGACGCCCAGAATGCCATGACGCACCATCTGCTCGTTCAGGTCCGGTCGCTCGTCATAGAAAACATCGGATGAGTAGATGCCACCGATATGCGGCGTGAGCTTATGCGCCTCTGCGGCCTTCGCGGCAGCCTGAAGCAGGGACCAGTCGGCACAGGGGGCGAAATTGACCTCTTTGAAAATCCCACGCGAAGGGGAGCTGACAGTGGTTGCCGTCATGGCGAGGATCACGTCACGGATTTTCACCTTGTCCTGCATTCCGCCACAGGACCCAATGCGGATCAAGGTTTTGGCGTCGTAGTCACGGATCAGCTCATTCACATAAATAGACAGGGAAGGCATGCCCATTCCGCTGCCTTGAATGGTGACCGGATGCCCATTCCAGGTGCCGGTGAAGCCCAGCATTCCGCGCACTTCATTCACGAGGCGGGCATCTTTCAAAAATGTTTCGGCGGCCCATTTCGCGCGATAGGGATCGCCGGGCAGCAATACCGTTTCGGCAATCTCGCCCTTGGCGGCTCCGATATGAACAGTCATACTTTGTCCTCAACTTCTGGAAATCAGATTTCCAGATCGGAAATATCAACGCCCGATGTCAGCGCTGCATGGACCCAATGAGGTTTGCGACCGCGACCGGTCCAGGTTTCTTCCGGGTTCTGCGGGTTGCGGTATTTCGGAGCTGCCTTGGTTTTCTTGGCAGTGCCCCGGTTGTTGCCTGCAATCTCGTCAAGCGAGAAACCATATTTTGCGGCAGCTTCTTCAGCGGCTTTCAATGCTTCGATGCGCTCGCGCTGCTCGGCTTCTTTCAGTGCCTTTTCGACATTCGCCTGCAATTCCAAAAGCTCTTTTCGTGACATCGTTGTGAGGTCAACGGCCATTTTCTTCTCCATAAATGAATGCGCGTCGTGATGCTACGAGGCGCATTCATTTATGACCTTATTCCCAAGGTGATTTCACCAAGAAAATTGTGTCGATTAAATTGATTTGCGAAAATCCGCTAATGTGAAGTCGTTTGCGGTTGTTTTGCAAGTTCAACAATATCACCCATGATTGCGTTGAGTTCGAAATCCTTGGGGGTATAAACACGGGCCACACCCATCTTTTTAAGGCGGGCAGCGTCGTCGTCGGGAATGATTCCACCAACGACAACCGGAATATGCGACAGGCCCGCGTCATTCATCCGACCCATCAGCTCCTCAATCAGGGGCAGATGGCTGCCGGAGAGGATGGACATGCCGACCACATGGGCATCGTCCGCCAGTGCCGATGCTACCAGTTCTTCGGGTGTCATGCGGATCCCATCGTAGGTGATATCCATACCGCAGTCGCGTGCGCGAAAGGCGATTTGTTCGGCGCCGTTGGAGTGGCCGTCTAGGCCGGGCTTGCCGACGAGGAATTTCAGGCGGCGTCCCAGTTGGTCGCTTACGGCATTGACCTTTTCGCGCAGCTCATCCAGCCCCTCTGTCTTGTTGGAGGCGGACCCGGACACGCCGGTCGGGCCGCGATATGTGCCGTAGACCTTGCGCATTTCCTCGGCCCATTCGCCGGTGGTGACGCCGACCTTGGCCGCGGCAATCGACGGCTCCATGACATTGGCGCCGCTTTGCGCTGCTGCGCGCAGCGCGGCCAGGGCCGATTGCACAGCGTCATTGTCACGCTCGCCGCGCCAGTGGTTCAGGCGGCTGATCTGCTCCTGCTCCACCGCGGGGTCGACCACCATAATGCCGCCGTCCTCGGTCTGCAGCGGCGATGGCTCGCCCTCGGTCCATTTGTTGACGCCCACCACGATCGTCTCGTTCTTCTCGATCCGGTTCAGCCGGTCGGCATTGGATTCGACAAGTCGGCCCTTCATGTATTCGATCGAGGCGACAGCGCCGCCCATGGATTCGAGGTTGGCCAGCTCGGCGCGAGCGCCTGCCTTCAGTTCCTCGACCTTGGTATCGACCGCCGGGTTGCCGTCGAACAGGTCGCCGTATTCCAGCAGGTCGGTCTCATAGGCCAGGATCTGCTGCATCCGCATCGACCATTGCTGATCCCAGGGGCGGGGCAGGCCAAGCGCTTCGTTCCAGGCGGGCAGCTGCACCGCGCGGGCGCGGGCTTTCTTGGAGAGCGTCACTGCCAGCATCTCGATCAGGATGCGGTAGACGTTGTTTTCCGGCTGCTGTTCGGTCAGGCCGAGCGAGTTCACCTGCACGCCATAGCGGAAGCGGCGGAACTTGGGGTCCTCGACGCCATAGCGGTCGCGGCAGATCTCGTCCCACAGATCGACAAAGGCGCGCATCTTGCACATCTCGGTCACGAACCGGATGCCCGCGTTCACAAAGAAGGAGATGCGTCCGACCATGGCCGGGAAATCCTCCGGCGCGATGCGCGGTTTCAGCTCGTCCAGCACCGCCTGCGCGGTCGCCAGGGCAAAGGCCAGCTCCTGCTCCGGTGTCGCGCCGGCCTCCTGCAAGTGATAAGAACACACGTTCATGGGGTTCCACTTGGGCACGTTGGTGTAGCAGTACTCCGCCACATCCGCGATCATCTTGAGGCTGGGCTTGGGCGGGCAGACATAGGTGCCGCGGCTGAGGTATTCCTTGATCAAGTCGTTTTGCACCGTGCCCTGCAGCTTGGACACATCCGCGCCCTGTTCCTCTGCCACCGCTATATAGAGCGCCAGCAGCCAGGGAGCCGTGGCGTTGATGGTCATCGAGGTGTTCATCTGCTCCAGCGGGATCTCATTGAACAGGGTCCGCATGTCACCCAGATGGCAAATGGGTACTCCGACTTTGCCCACTTCGCCGCGGGCCAGCACGTGGTCGCTGTCATAGCCAGTCTGGGTCGGCAGGTCGAAGGCGACCGAGAGGCCGGTCTGCCCCTTGGCCAGGTTGGCGCGGTACAGCGCGTTGGATGCCGATGCCGTGGAATGGCCGGCATAGGTGCGGATCAGCCAGGGGCGGTCTTTTTGCATCTGCGGCATGTCGGGCCTCGCGAGTCAGTGTTGCGGTAATTTTATTTCGTCAAGCTGATGTAGACTGCAATTTTAAACCCATGTCAATTCGCTGCGTTGCGGCATTTCATGCCAGCTGCTAAATATGGGTGCCTCTGCCGATCCGGCAAAGTGCTTGTAATGACAGCAAGCATGGGGAAGGGTCTCAGGATGACGCAGACCGTGGAACTCCCGCTTTGGCTTTTTGTGCTTATCGTGCTGTTTGCCGCGATCACCTTTGCCTCGCATTTCCTGTTTCCGTCGGTGCGGTGGTTCTTCCGTCGTCGTTTGGAGCGGGCTGTGGCGCGGTTGAACCGCCGCCTGGAACGACCAATTCAACCGTTCAAACTGGCACGCCGTTACGACATGATACAGCGGCTGATCTATGACCCGCAGGTGGCCCAGGCGATTGCAGACCATGCACGTGCGCAGGGCATTCCCGAAAACGTCGCCTTCGAGGAGGCCCGGCGTTATGCCCGCGAGATCGTCCCGTCGTTTTCCGCAGTTGCCTATTTCAGCATCGCGATCCGTCTCGCACGGTTTTTGTCCAATGCGATCTATCGTGTTCGCCTCGGTCATCTGGATGAAGCTGCAGTGAAGGCAATAGACCCGGAGGCGACGGTGGTTTTTGTCATGAATCATCGCTCGAACATGGATTATGTCCTGATCACCTATCTGGTGGCGGACCGGTCGGCCTTGTCCTATGCGGTGGGTGAATGGGCGCGGGTATGGCCGTTGTCGCGATTGATCCGGGCCATGGGTGCCTATTTTATCCGCCGTAAGTCACGCAATGACCTCTATCGTCGCGTTCTGGCGACCTATGTGAGGCTGGCGACGCAGGGCGGGGTGACCCAGGCGATTTTTCCCGAAGGCGGGTTGAGCCTAGATGGCGCTTTGGCACAGCCGAAGGTGGGGCTACTGAAATACATCGTTGACGGTCAGGCGGCACAGGGCGAGGGCGGGCGTGATGTGGTGTTTGTGCCTGTTGCGCTGAACTACGACCGCGTGCTGGAAGACAAGATCCTGACATCGGCTGCGAAATCCGGTGATCGACGATTCCGCGCACGCATCCATGTGGTGGCGGTTCGTATGCTGCGTCAGCTGTGGCTATGGGCGACGAGGCGCTACCAGCGATCCGGCTATGCGGCAGTCAGTTTTGGGCGCCCTCTCAGCCTGCGCGACTTTGTTCTTTGCAGCGGGAGAGAGGACACGCCGACGAGTCTTGCGCAGGAGCTGATGGGTCGTATCGGCGAATGTGTTCCGGTATTGCCGGTGGCCTTGGTCGCCGCCACTGTGGAGTACCTCCCAAAGGGTCAACAGCCGCTCAGCCGTACGGATATTGAAGCTGGGATGGACGCGCTGCTGTCGCGATTGCCCTATGCTTATATCCATACATCGCGCAACGACCGCGGTTCCGCCGCCGAGTTGGGGCTACGTCAACTGACGATGAGAGGCATCCTGCGACAGACAGCGGGCGGCTACGAGGTGGTGGCCGACCAACACGATCTGCTTGTCTACTACGCAAATTCAATCCGTCATCTGATCCCGGAGCCTGACACTGACGGGCCAAAAGAGGCTGGTATTGCTGCAGGTGCAAAAGATTATTCTGCATCCGCTGGGTCATAAAATTACCCAAATCAAATAAATGATGTTGCATTGTTGCTTGGCGGATCTTATTCCCTAGGTAGCAGCTGCGATTCTGCATTGCGGCAAACAGCGGAAAAAAGGAGGCCAGCATGGCTTTGGACACGCAGAACGGCGCCCTCTCCTACGAGGCCCCTGAAAAAGAGCTTTATGAGATCGGTGAACTGCCGCCGATGGGCTATGTGCCACAGAAGATGTATGCTTGGACCATCCGCAAAGAGCGCCATGGCACCCCTGATACTGCGATGGTGCAGGAAGTGGTCGATGTGCCCGAACTGGACAGCCACGACGTGCTTGTGCTCGTGATGGCGGCGGGTGTGAACTATAACGGTGTGTGGGCGGCTCTCGGCACACCCATCAGCCCCTTTGATGGTCACGGTGCGCCGTTCCATATTGCCGGTTCCGACGCCTCGGGCATCGTTTGGGCCGTGGGCGACAAGGTTAAGCGCTGGAAAGTCGGCGACGAGGTGGTCATTCACTGCAATCAGGATGATGGCGACGACGAGGAATGCAACGGTGGCGATCCGATGTACTCTCCCAGCCAGCGCATCTGGGGGTATGAGACGCCCGACGGCTCCTTTGCGCAGTTCACCAATGTTCAGTCGCAGCAGCTTATGCCCCGCCCCAAGCACCTGACTTGGGAAGAAAGCGCCTGCTATACGCTGACCCTTGCGACCGCCTACCGGATGCTGTTCGGCCACGAGCCGCACGATCTGAAGCCGGGCCAGAACGTGTTGGTCTGGGGCGCTTCGGGCGGCCTCGGCTCCTACGCGATCCAGTTGATCAATACGGCTGGTGCAAATGCCATTGGCGTGATCTCGGACGAAAGCAAACGTGATTTTGTCATGGGGCTGGGCGCCAAGGGTGTGATCAACCGCAAAGACTTTGATTGCTGGGGGCAGTTGCCGACAGTGAACACGCCCGAATATGCCAATTGGTTCAAGGAAGCCCGTAAGTTCGGAAAGGCAATCTGGGACATCACCGGCAAAGGCGTGAATGTCGACATGGTGTTTGAACATCCGGGCGAAAGCACGTTCCCGGTTTCGACCTTTGTCTGTAAAAAAGGCGGCATGGTTGTGATCTGCGCAGGCACCACTGGCTATAACCTGACGTTCGATGTGCGTTACATGTGGATGCACCAGAAGCGTTTGCAGGGCTCGCACTTTGCGCATCTGAAGCAGGCCGCCGCTGCCAACAAGCTGATGGTCGAGCGCCGCCTAGACCCCTGCATGTCGGAGGTGTTCTCCTGGAACGATCTGCCGGAGGCGCATATGAAGATGCTCCGCAACGAGCACAAGCCGGGTAATATGTCTGTTCTGGTTCAGGCGCCCCGGACCGGTCTGCGCACACTGGAGGATGTTCTGGCAGGGTAAACACCCTCGAGAGACACATTATTTCACCCGTCAGTCGCTCCTGTGACTGGCGGGTTATTGTTTTGCTGGTGCGAACGTGGTTGTCGAACATTTGTGCGGAATGACCAGCGGTCATGCGCTGATGGTGAAGACATTTTGTGGCCGCGCCCTAGATAATCGCTTATGAAATAAAAACCTGATCATTATGCGGGCTTACCGTTGACGCTGCATCGATGATCGCGGCACAAAGGCCAGAGCTGCGGCAATTTGGATCTGCCGACAGCCAAATAGGTGCAGAGGTTCTGCGCTGAGACCAAGTGAGAATTCAGGCATTTCATGGCAACCAAAGTTAATCTTGATCTTATCCTTGAGGTTTTGGACGCCACGACAACGGTCGATGGTCTGCAAGAGATCATTGAGCGGGTCTGTGAGACCTTTGAGGTTGATCACGCCATGTATCACTGGGTCGACAGCGCTGGCGATCACTATCACTTTGGCACCTATTCGCGGGAATGGGTCGAGCGCTATCAGGAAAAAGCCTATGTTCGTGTCGATCCGGTCATTATCGGTTGCTATCAGCGGTTTCACCCGGTTGACTGGCGCCGCCTTGATTGGTCGTCCAAGCCTGCGCGCGAGTTTCTGCAGGACGCCCTTGCCCATGACGTAGGCAATCAGGGGTACTCAATCCCGATCCGTGGGCCAAACGGGCAATTCGCTTTGTTCACGGTCAGCCACAACTGCAACGATGAGACCTGGACGAAATTCACGGACAGACACAGCCGTGACCTGATCCTGATCGGGCATTACTTCAACCGCAAGGCGCTGGAATTTGAACCGGATCGCAGCCCGGAGCACGTCCAACCCCTGTCCCCACGTGAGATTGACGCGTTAACCTTGCTTGCGATGGGCTACAGCAGAGCCCAGGTGGCCAAGACGCTGACCATTTCGGAGCATACATTGCGGGTCTATATTGAGAGCGCGCGATTCAAACTGGGGGCGATCAACACCACGCATGCCATCGCACGGGCACTGAGTCTCGGGTTGATCATCATCTAAGACGTTGAAGCTGTTGATGTTCATTAACCCTATAGTTGAAAATATCTTCTGATCGTAATCTGGTCCCACTTTTCTATCTAAAGGGGACTAAGTTATGCTTCGTTACGTATATGCACACGACCTGTATAAGCACCGTGAGCTTGCCCATTCGATGTTCGTGGATCGCGCGGATCAGTTCAAGACGCGGCTGGGTTGGGAGGTCTCGGTAGATGCCTGCGGGGAAGAACGCGATGAATACGATGCGCTTGATCCGCTATATGTGATCTGGCAGCAGCCCGATGGCAGCCACGGTGGGTCAATGCGTTTCCTGCCCTCTACGGGGCCAATCATGGTAAATGATGTCTTTCCCGAGCTGACCGGTGGGGAGGCGATCCGCAGCCCTTTGATCTGGGAATGCACCCGGTTCTGCCTGTCCCGACATGTCAGCGGCAATGTGGCCGGGGCGCTGACCCTGGCCGGGCTTGAGATCATGCGGAACTTCAATATCGCGCATTTTGCCGGGGTGTTTGATCGGCGGATGGTGCGGATCTACCGCTCTCTTGGGTTTAGCCCGGAAATTGTCGGCACCATGGGCGCGGGGCGGGACCGGATCTGCCTTGGCCTGTGGGACTATTCTACCGAGGCGTATCACCGGGTCGCGCAGAAGGCAGGCATTCAGCCGGAATTGTCGACACTCTGGTTCGATCGGTCCTTTGGCGGTGCAGGCGCGCCAGGACCCGTTGCGCTGACGGGGTGAGCAGGGTGTCGATGGGCATAGCGCTGAAGGAGGGCGAGCTGCGCTGAAACGATATGATGTGGGGCCGTCTGCTCTGGTGCAGCCGGCCCGGCGGCTGTAGTGTCGCCGAATGAGCGCAGCACCCATTAAATTCTCCGACGATCAGGCCGTCGCTTTTGATCGTGTCAGCAGTCTTCTTCGTGACGCAGGGGTCGATCTCGAAGACGATCTGCTACACCCGCCCCGCGGTGACGGTGGCGCAATGGCGGTTATTGGCAAAGCCGGATCTGGTAAGACGCTGTTGTTGGCGGAACTCTATAAGGCGTTGGAAAAGGCCGGTGTCGAGGTTGTTTCCGGCGACTATGAGAGCCGCAAGAAGAATGAGGACCGGCGCACACTCGCAATCCTTGCGCCCACAAACAAGGCCGCCAGCGTGCTGCGCCTTCGTGGTGTTCCCGCAACCACGATCCACCGGATCCTCTATACGCCTGTCTATGATCCGGAATATGAGCGGATAGCGGAATGGCTGGCGGGTAGTGGCGATGAGCCCGAAATCGAGGGGTTAACCGAAGAAGCCCTGGCGCGGGCGAAGGCGTTTTATGAACGCAACAAGTCGATCCCTGGTGCGTTGGCTGCTGCCGGTCTGCGCGGATCTGACTTCATCACCGGTTGGAAACGGCGGGAGGAGCCGCTGGATATCGGCTTTATAGATGAAGCTTCGATGCTGGATGACCGCCAGTTCCAGGACCTTCAGGAAATTTTCCCGACATTATTGCTGTTTGGCGATCCCGCACAGCTCGCCCCGGTGAACCAATCCGGTGCCATGGTTTTTGAAACGCTGCCAGAAGAGCGCAAACTGATCCTCAACCGCATTCACCGCCAAGAGGCAGGCAATCCCATTCTGGACCTCGCTCATGCTCTGGCTGATCCGAACATCGGGTTTGAGGATTTTGAGCGCATGGTTGAGGACCTCTCTCGCCAGGATGATCGCGTCGTCTGGGGGCAACGGGTCGAGGTGGACCTGATGGCACGTTCTCCGGTTCTGGTCTGGCGCAACAACACCCGGATTCGGCTGATCAATGCGTTTCGTAACGTGCACGGTGCGCCGGAGGACAGTTTGCTGGCTGGCGAGCCGCTGATCTGCGACGGAATCGAATTGCCGATGAAACATCGCAAGAAAAGGCTGGATCTGGAAGCCCGCGGCCTGATCAAGGGGGCCCAGGTCATCTACCTCGGACCGGGTCGCAAGCCTGGATTCTCGCGCCTTCATGTCATGGGAGCCGAGGACCCGCAGGTCTCCGCGGCCTCTATCGTGAAGATCGAAAAACCGGATGAAGAAGAGCCCTTCATTCCATTTGCTGCGCGTATGGGGGCGGCGTTTCTGCACGGGGCGGCCGTCACTATTCACAAGGCGCAGGGCTCACAATGGCCCACGGCGCAGGTTTTTGCGCCTGATATCTATGCCGCGGCGCGCATGGGCCGGGTGGAGGCCGGGCAACCGCTCTGGAAGCGGCTTGCTTATGTGGCCATTACGCGGGCGCAGGAGCGCCTGATCTGGGTGGTGCGCAATCGTCTGGCAAAGCCGACAGGCCCTCTGCAGGTGGACGACCTGCGGGCCGCGCCCGTAGGCGCCCTGACCCTGGAACTGCAAGAGGACAGCCCACTATGACGATCCAAGCTCCAGATTCTAGACGCACGATCCTGATCACCGGAGCCAGCTCCGGTATCGGCCGTGCCGTGGCGGAGCTGTTTCTGGATGAAGGTTGGCAGGTGGGCCTGCTTGCCCGCCGCGCAGAGGCGCTGGAGGCCGTGGCGCAGGGGCGCGACACGGCTCATGTCTTGCCGGCGGATGTCACCGATGCTGAGGCTGTCGATCGTGCCGTGGAGACCTTTGCAAAGCGGGCCGGGCGGTTAGATGTGTTGTTCAACAATGCAGGCATCTTTACCCCTTCCGGCACGATTGATGAGATTGCGCTGGAGGATTGGTTTGCAGCCGTCAATGTGAACTTGAACGGCATGTTCCTTTCGGCCCGAGCGGCCTTTCGCCAGATGCGCCAGCAGGCCCCGCAGGGCGGGCGGATCATCAATAACGGATCAATTGCGGCCCATGTTCCGCGCCCACATTCGGTCCCCTATGCAGCGACCAAAGCCGCGATCACCGGGCTGACCCGTAGCCTGTCGCTGGATGGGCGCCCGTTTGATATTGCCTGCGGACAAATTGACATCGGCAACGCACGCACGCCGATGGTTGCGGATTTGAGCGCCCGGCAGGCCGAGACTGATCCGGCAGCGGGCGCGATGGAGACCTTCGCCGTTGAGGATGCTGCACGGTCGGTACTGCATATGGCAAATCTTCCGCCTGAGGCAAATGTGCAATTCATGACCGTGATGGCAACCAAGATGCCTTACATCGGGCGTGGATAGTCACTGCAGAGGTCTCCCGCCCGTTGTGAGACCAGCAAGCTGGCACCACGCCCGTTGGGCGTAGCGCCGCGCTTTGCGCGGCGGTCTGGGTCTGGATCTGGTTCGTGGTCGTCAGCTGTTGCGCAGCAGGCGGAAGGCGGCAGAGGCACCCCAACCTGCGGCAATTGCAATGGCCAGTGACATAAGGCCGTAGAGAAACGGCTGTTCGCGTGAAAGTGTGTAAAGAAACCGTTCCAGCCCGACTTTGCGCACGTCGATGCTGGTTTCGTACTGCGCGACAACCGACCCGCCTCGTGTGAGCAGGATGCGGGTCCGATAGGCCCCTTCGGTCAGGTCGGCGGGCATCTCGATCGCAGTGCGAAACAGCGTTTGCTGATCGACGGCGACAGTGTTCTCCCGCAGAGAATAGAGATTGTTCTCGGACCGGATGCGGATCACGGCTTCGGCGAATTTCTGTGCCCCGCGGATGTGCATTCCGGCGCCGACCGAGCGGATGGCCCGCCCCACGGAGACTCGATACCGCAGGTCCTCAGTATCGCTCAGCACCTGAGAGAGCGGCGCGCTTGTCGCAACTGCGTAGAAGCTCGGTGCCGAGTCTACCAGCACGCTGTCGGTATTGACCCAGATCCCAAGCTTTTTCTCCTTGCGGCGTACCATCACGGGCGAGGCTGGACCGGATACGGCGACGATCACCTGAAGAGGGTCGTCCTGCGGGATAGGGGCTTCCCGCTTCACGGCCCCAAAGACGAGGATTTCCGATCCGTCGAAGTCGGCGGTGATGGCAACACGGTCTTGGCTCAGACCGAGCACGACTTCCTCGCGCGGGCCAGCGGGAGGGTCGCTATCTGCCGGATCGGTGGAGGTCTGAGCGGTGGCCATCGACCCGAGTGGCAGGACCAGGAGGAATGCAATCCAGAGCCGCGCGGAGCCGCGGGCCGGCTGGGATTGCGGCGCGCGGCGGAGGCGTTGCCTGATGACGCGATGGAGCATCTCAGTGCCCTCCATCGCTGCCGAGCGAGTAAAGCTCAGATGGCATCAGCAACAGGTCCAGCCCGAGTTTGACGCAGACAATAATTACCATCAGCGCCAACAGGATGCGGAGCTGTTCAGCCTTGAGATAGACGCCGATCCGGGTACCGATCTGGGCACCGATCACCCCGCCGATCAGCAATAGAACCGCCAGAACAATATCCACGGTATAGTTCGTGGTCGCGTGCAGCATCGTGGTAAAGGCGGTGACCAGAATGATCTGAAACAGCGATGTGCCAACCACAACCTTGGTTGGCATCCCGAGGATGTAGATCATGGCTGGCACCATGATGAAGCCACCACCAACACCCATGATTGCCGCGAGGATGCCGACGACGACACCCACCAGCAAGGGAGGAATCACGGAGATATAGAGGCCGGATGTGCGGAACCGCATCTTGAAGGGCAGGGCATGGACCCAGCCACGCTGCCGACGCGGCGCGGGGGCGCCACCTGCGGAGGCTTTGGATTTGCGGATCGCATTCAGGCTTTCGATGAACATCAGCCCGCCGACAACGCCAAGAAAGACGACGTAACAGAGTTTTACCAGCAGATCGACCTGGCCCAATGCTTTTAGATAGTTGAAGACCACAACCCCAAGCGCCGCACCGAAAAGACCGCCCGCTTGAAGAACCAGGCCCATCTTGATGTCGACGGTTCGGCGCCTGAAATGAGCAAGCACACCGGAGAATGAGGAGGCCACGATCTGATTGGCTTCGGTGGCAACGGCCACTGCCGGCGGGATGCCGATGAAGAACAGGAGCGGTGTCATCAGGAAGCCGCCACCGACACCAAACATGCCGGACAGGATGCCGACCATGCCGCCAAGCCCCAGCAGCAGGAATGCGTTGACCGAGACTTCGGCGATGGGAAGATAAATCTGCATATCAGTGTTAGAGCGCAGCAATTGGCTAAAATCAACTGCCGATGCCGCTCCGCAGAAAACAGGACTGACGCTAGGGCAAAAACTGGACCTATGAAAGTTGGCCGGAACTCGGATGGGGAGAACTGGTTTCCGAAAAGTCTGACTCTGGCTGTGTCAAAACGGCAAGCGCCCGGCCGGAGCCGGGCGCTTGCAGATGCCTTTGGTACAGCCCCTGCGGGCTGTACCAAATTGATGGCTCTATCAGCGCTCCTTGACGTAGGGCTCTCCACCTGCCTTGGGCGGAACCGCCTTGCCGACGAAGCCTGCCAGGATCACCACGGTCAGGATGTAGGGCAGGGCGTCCATCATCTGCACCGGAATCACAAAGTTGCCGATTTCGATGTTCTGAAAACGCAGGGCCACCGCTTGAAGCAGGCCGAACAGAAGGCAGGCACCAAGCGCGTGCCAGGGGCGCCATTTCGCGAAAATCAGCGCTGCCAGAGCGATAAAGCCGCGACCGGCTGTCATGTCCTTTACGAACCCGGCCTGTAGTGCTGTTGCAAGATAGGCGCCGGCAATGCCGCAGAGCAGGCCACAGATCATTACCGCCGCATAGCGCAGACCGACCACGGACACACCGGCGGTATCGACAGCTGCAGGGTTTTCCCCGACCGCGCGCAGGCGTAGGCCAAAGCGCGTACCAAAGAGGATCCAGGCGGTAGCAGGCACCGCGAGGAACGCCAGGTAGACCAGCACGGAGTGACCGGAAAGCAGCTCGCTATAGATCGGGCCCAACACAGGGACATCCGCCAGCGCATCTGCAAACGGCAGGCTGAGAGGCTCAAACCGGCCGCCCGAGAACAGCGAGGGTGTGCGCCCGCCCTGCTGGAACCAGTCCTGCGCGATCAGTACGGTCATGCCTGCGGCCAGGAAGTTGATCGCCACACCGGAGATCAGCTGGTTGCCACGGAAGGTGATCGAGGCAAGCCCGTGCAGGCCGCTGAGAACCAGCGATGATGCGATACCGGCCAGGAGGCCGAGCCAGACATTGCCAGTGGTCGCAGCCACCGCCGCCGAGAAGAAAGCGGCCATCAGCATTTTGCCTTCAAGGCCGATATCGAAGATCCCCGCCCGTTCGGAAAACAGTCCAGCCAGACAGGCCAGCAGCAGCGGTGTTGCGAGGCGAACGGTGCTGTCGAGCACCTGGATCAGAGTCAGAAAATCCATCACGCTTTCCCCCGGCGCAGAGCAAGGAAGATCCGTTCAAGCGGTCCTCGTACCATATTGTCCAGCGCGCCTGTGAACAGGATCACCAGTGCCTGAATGACGACGATCAGTTCCCGCGGGATGCTGGTCCATAGCGCCAGCTCCGCGCCGCCCTGATAGAGGAACCCGAACAGGATCGCGGCCAGAAACACGCCAAAGGGATGGCTGCGCCCCATGAGTGCCACGGCGATGCCGATGAAACCGGCGCCCTCGGTTGAGTTCAATACCAGGCGCTCGGCCTCGCCCATCACATTGTTGGTGGCCATCATGCCCGCCAGACCGCCAGAGATCAGCATCGCAATCATGGTGATCTTGACCGGCGAGATTCCGGCGTAAAGTGCGCCATATTCGGAGTTGCCATAGGCCCGGATCTCGTAGCCCAGTTTGGTACGCCAGATCAGCAACCAGACCGCAACGCAAGCAGCAAGCGCGACGAGGAAGCTCACATTGGCAGGTGCCGCCTTGGAAAACTCGATCCCGATAGGTGCGAGGAGCTCATGCAAGGACGGCAGGTGGACAGCTTCGGCAAAACGGGCTGTCGCCGGGTCCATCGAGCCTTCTGGACGCAGGAGATTGACCAGCACGTAGTTAAGAACGGCCGCCGCAATAAAGTTGAACATGATTGTGGTGATCACGATATGGCTGCCGCGCTTCGCCTGAAGATAGGCGGGGATCGCGGCCCAGGCCGCACCAAAAAGGGCAGCACCCAGGCTGGCAAAGATCAGTGCCAGCGACCAATGCGGCCAGGGAATATAAAGGCATACGAGGGCCACACCCAAACCACCGAGCATCGCCTGACCTTCACCACCGATGTTGAAAAGCCGGGCGTGGAAGGCCACGGAAACGGCCAGACCCGTGAACAGGAAGTTGGTGGCATAATAGAGCGTATAGCCCCAGCCATAAGTGGATCCAAGCGCGCCCGAAACCATCAGCTTCACGGCGGCAATCGGGTCTTCGCCAATGCCAAGAATCACCAAGGCAGACAGAATAGCGGCCAATACGAGGCTGATCAGCGGGATCAGTACGACATCGGCCCATTTAGGCATTTTATCCATTTACGCGGCCTCCCCCGCGACACCGGCCATCAACAGGCCCAGCTCTTTCTCATCGGTCTGATCGGCCGGGCGCTCGCCCATGATCATTCCGTCAAACATCACGGCAACACGGTCGGCGAGTGACAGGATTTCCTCCAGTTCAACCGAGACCAGCAGGATCGCCTTGCCCTGATCGCGCAATTCGACGATTTGCTTGTGAATAAACTCAATGGCGCCGATATCGACGCCCCGTGTCGGCTGCCCAATCAGCAACAGGTCAGGGTTGCGCTCGATTTCGCGGGCAACAACGATTTTCTGCTGATTGCCGCCGGAGAAATTCTTGGCCGCAAGCCAGGGGTCCGGGGGGCGTACGTCAAACTTGGCCATCTTGGCCTCGGTATCGGCGCGCAGCGCAGCATTGTTCATTAACAGGCCGCGTTGGTATTCGGGCGCGTGATGATAGCCGAACGCCACGTTTTCCCAAGCGTGGAAGTCCATGATCAGACCTTCGCGCTGACGGTCTTCGGGAACGTGGGCCACATGTGCTGCGCGACGGGCGCGGGCATCGGATCCGGCACCTGACAGGGGCAGCGGCGATCCATTGAGACGAATGGTGCCCTGACCTTCGCGCATGCCACCGAGCACCTCCATCAGTTCGGATTGACCGTTGCCGGCCACCCCGGCGATGCCAAGGATCTCTCCCGCACGCACGGTCAGGTCGATATTCTTAACCCGCGCAACGCCCGCCTCATCGACAACACTGAGGTTCTCGATCTCAAGGATCGGCTTGCCGGGAGTGGCGGGAACCTTGTCCACCCGCAGCAGCACCTTGCGTCCCACCATCAGTTCGGCCAGATGTTCGGGGCTGGTTTCAGCGGTTTTCACGGTCGCGGTCATCTGGCCGCGGCGCATCACCGACACCGTATCGGTATACTCCATGATTTCGCGCAGTTTGTGAGTGATCAGGATGATCGTTTTGCCCTCGGCGCGCAGCCTGTCCAGAATGCGGAACAGCTGGTCGGCCTCTGCCGGGGTCAGAACCCCTGTCGGCTCGTCCAGAATCAGAATATCGGCCTGGCGGTATAGCGCCTTCAGGATCTCGACACGCTGCTGCATGCCGACACCGATTTCGTCGATACGGGCATCGGGATCAACGTTCAGCTCATATTCTGCTGCCAGGTCTTTCAGCGAATTTCGGGCCTTGCTGAGAGAGGGCTTCAACAGTTTGCCATCTTCGGCTCCGAGGATGATGTTCTCCAGTACCGTGAAATTCTCAACCAGCTTGAAGTGCTGGAACACCATGCCGATCCCTGCCGAGATCGCCGCCTGGCTGTCGGGAATCTCGGTACGTTTCCCGTGAATCCAGACCTCACCCTTATCGGCTTTGTAAAAACCGTACAGGATACTCATCAGCGTTGATTTGCCTGCGCCATTCTCGCCGATGATCCCATGGATCGTGCCGGGGGAAACACGGATTGAGATATCCTTATTGGCCTGTACGGGGCCAAAGGCCTTGGAGATGCCTTTTAGTTCAATTGCTGGTGCCGTCATTCGGGCTCCCCTTATTCATCCTGGATCGGTTGGCACAGATTCACGCCGAAGCGAGCGGCGGTTAACATGTGCAATTTGGCCAACCTAGGAAAAACCAAACCCGGAGGCGGCAAAGGCGCAGCCTCCGGGCAATATGAAACCCCCGGTCACCACCATAATCATCAAGAGGATCACGGTGGGCCGGGGGGCAGTTCAGTACTTAGAAGGATAGAGCCGGGCAGCTGTCATCCGACATGTAGTCATGCACGGTGATTTCGCCGGTTGCGATCTTGGCTGCGGCTTCATCAGCGGCGGCCTGCATCTCTTCGGTGATCAGCGATGCGTTGTTATCGTCAACCGCAAAGCCGACGCCGCCGTTCGACAGGCCCATGACGGAGAAGCCGGTTTCCAGGTCAGGACCGTCGGAGAAGGCTTCAAACACAGCGTTGTCGACCCGCTTCATCATGGACGTCAGAACTTTGCCCGGGTGCAGGTGGTTCTGGTTGCTGTCCACACCGATTGACAGGATGCCTTCGTCGGCGGCGGTCTGCAGTACGCCAACACCAGTGCCGCCCGCAGCTGCATAGACAACATCAGCGCCCTGGCTGATCTGCGCCTTCGTCAGTTCGGAGCCCTTGACCGGGTCATTCCAGGCCGCAGGGGTGGTGCCGGTCATATTGGCGATCACAGTTGCGTCCGGGTTTGCGGCCTTCACGCCCTCGGCGTAGCCGCAGGCAAATTTGCGGATCAGCGGGATATCCATACCGCCGATGAAGCCCACTGTTCCCGATTTGGACGCTTTGGCCGCCAGCATACCGACAAGGTAGGAGCCTTCATGTTCGTTGAAGACGACAGAACGCACATTCGGCGCATCAACAACCATGTCGATGATCACGAATTTGGTGTCGGGGTAGTCGGCTGCAACCTGGCCCAGAGCGTCGGCAAAAGCAAAACCGGCCATGACGATCGGGTTCGCGCCCGCTTCGGCAAAGCGACGCAGGGCCTGCTCACGCTGAGCTTCGGATTGCAGTTCGATTTCGCGGAAGCTTTCGCCGGTTTCCTCAGCCCAACGCTGCGCGCCGGTGAAGGCGGCTTCGTTGAACGATTTGTCGAACTTGCCGCCCAGATCAAAGATCAGTGCAGGCTCTGCCAATGCGGCACCCGCTGTCAGCGCCACGGCCGCCGCGGCGCTCATCAGGGATTTCATCAGGGTCATAGGGGTACTCCCAATTTGTTGTTCTTGTTGCGGCCAGTTTGACCGCCCCAACCCATGTGTTTTTAAAAAGGTGCGACAATTTAGGCCGTAGCCTGCGGAAAGGGTCAACCGTTTTTTGACCTTTTGGTGTTATTCTGCGGTTTCGGCCTTGCGTAAACTGACGCACATGAGCACTGCGTCCACCGAAGACGCGCCTTCGCGCGGGTAGTAGCCGACCCGCCGCCCGGTTTCGGCGAATCCATAGGAGTGATACAGGGCACGCGCCGATCGGTTGTCCGCGGCAACTTCCAGAAAGCCATCGGTTGCATCTCTGGCCAGCGCGGCTTCCTGCCAGCTGTCCAAGACCATACGCGCAAACCCCTGACGCCGGTAGTCAGGGTGGGTCGCTATGGTCAGCAGTTCGGCCTCTCCAGCGACAACGCGTCCCAAGGCAAAGCATCGTGTATCGCCGACAGCATAGCTGAACGGGCTGTCGAGCAGGGCAGAAAATTCATCCGCAGACCACGGGCGCCCCTGCACAAAGGCAGCCCGATGGGTGTGGGCCATGTCCTGTGGTGTCAGATTTGAGGGACGGTTTCGTAGCATGGTCGACCGAAGGTATCAGCCATCAATCAGCGTTGGTGGGGCGTCTCTTGCCGGCGCGGCATCAGCAGCCCGCAGGTACAGCGGGGCAGGGGCAACTGCTTCTGTTTGGTAACGGTCGGCGGCGTTGCGGGCGATGGCTTCGGCGATATTCGGCGGAGTTGCCTCGGCCAGCAACTCTAGATCATGCGCGGCGGCAACCGCCTGCGCTTCAACAAGTGGCATCAGCCGGGGCTCGCCTCCGGGAGGCAGTGCATAGACATGATCGCGAGGTGCGGGCACCGCAGCGAGAGTGCCGGGGTGATGGCGTGCGTCAAATCCGTTTACACCGACTGCCGGAATATCCAGCCCCAGCGCCAAACCGCGTGCAGCGGACACGGCGATGCGAATGCCTGTGAAGTTTCCGGGTCCGATACCGACACCAATGGCATCAAGATCCGCCCAAGCTGCGCCACCTTCGGCGAGCACCTCGTCCAGCAACGGCATCAATCGTTCGGCCTGGCCGCGAGTCATCTCCTCCAATCGGGAGGCCAGCACCGTGTCCCCACGCAACAAAGCGGCCGCGCAATGCGCGGCCGATGTATCAAAGCCAAGGACGAGAGCGTCAGACGGCAACGGGGCGAACCTCGGTCACTTCGGGGATGTAGTGGCGCAGCAGGTTTTCGATGCCCATCTTCAGCGTCAGTGTCGACGAAGGGCAGCCTGCGCAGGCGCCCTGCATATGCAGGTAGACCACACCACGGTCAAAGCCGTGGAAGGTGATATCGCCGCCATCCTGAGCCACAGCAGGGCGCACGCGGCTGTCCAGAAGCTCTTTGATCTGGTTGACGATTTCGCCATCCTCACCGGTGTGTTCCGCATGGCCAGAGGTCTGTTCGCCACCTTCGGAAATCACCGGCTGACCGGACTGGAAATGTTCCATCACCGCGCCGAGGATCGCCGGTTTCATGTGGTCCCATTCAACCGTCTCTGCCTTGGTCACGGTTACGAAATCGTTGCCGAAGAACACGCCAGTCACGCCTGCAACAGCAAAAATGCGCTGCGCCAAAGGCGATGAGCCTGCGGCCTCTGCGCTGGGAAAATCAGCTGTGCCCATTTCCAGTACGGTCTGGCCCGGCAGGAATTTCAGCGTCGCCGGGTTGGGCGTGGATTCTGTCTGAATGAACATGTCGGGCCTCCTTAAAGCGTGGCAGAGATATGCGCCTCCGGTGGGCTTAAGTCAAGATTTGGAACGGTTCTAAAATTGCGGAACCTTGTGGCGCGCGCTGGGGCCTTTCGCTTCGGATCCACTCGCGGCGAGTTCGTGCAACCCGCAGATCGGTCAGCTTGGCAGCGATCAGGTGATCGCTTCCAGTTTTTCTTTAGACAGATCGCCGGGTACGATTGTGATCGGCACCGGCAGGCTGCCGGATGAGCGACTTAGCTGGGTGACGAGGGGACCAGGGCCTTTGCGGTCGTCACCGGCGCCCAGTACCAATACGCCGATTTCGGGATCAGATTCGATCTGGGCGATAATCTCTGGCACCGCTTCGCCTTCGCGGATCACGAGTTTGGGTTCGATACCTTGCCGGTCGCGCATCCACTTCGCGAATACTTCAAAATGGGCGTGTATGCGTTCGCGGGCCTCTTCGCGCATCACTTCGCCGACGCCAATCCAATGATTGAATTCGTCGGGTGGAATCACCGAAAGGATTTCAACTCCGCCGCCAGTCTTGGCGGCACGCATGGCGGCGAACCGCATGGCGTTCAGGCATTCGCGGCTGTCATCCAATACCACAAGAAATTTGCGCATATTGATCCTCTGGTTGTTCCGTCTGGATCATGGCGCAAGCCATCCCCCGGCGCAATAGATGAGCACAAAGGCTAGTCGCACGCAGCTATCCACGGCTGCTTGTTGCCCAATCCCAATAGAGATCCCGTGTGCGCTTGGCGATTGGTCCGATCTGGTATTGCCGATCGTCAAAGGCGGCAACTGGCGTGACCTTGCTCATATTGCCGGACATGAAAACTTCGTCGGCGTCTTCAAAGTCTTTATAGCCAAGCACCGTTTCATGAACGGTGACACCATCTGAGCGCAGGTTTGCGATGTGACGGGCACGGGTGATCCCTGCAAGGAAGGTGCCATTTGCAATCGGAGTAAAGACCTCTCCGTCACGCACCATGAAAATATTGGCCGTGGCGGTCTCAGCGACATTCCCCATGGCATCGAGGGCGAGCGCGTTGCTGAATCCTTTTGCGCGCGCTTCACGCAGCATGCGGGCGTTGTTCGGATAGAGGCAACCGGCCTTTGCATTGACCACAGAACTCTCCAGCACGGGCCGGCGGAAGGAGGTGCGTGTCAGAGTCGCTACAGCTGTCGGGGCAGCCATAGGGATTTCTTCCAGACAAAGAGCAAACTGGGTGCTTGCGGGTTCCGGCGCGATCATCGTTGAATCGCCCTCGGTCGCCCAGTACATAGGGCGGATGTAGACCGCGGCATCTGGTGCAAAGAGAGCGAGACCCTCTTTGGCGATGGCGACCATATCGTCGACGCTGACGGTTGGAGCCATCATCAGCGCGTGGGCCGATGCGTTGGCTCTGGCGCAGTGCAGATCAAGGTCGGGCGTGACACCATCGAACAGCCGCGCACCGTCGAAAACCGACGATCCAAGCCAGGCCGCATGGTCAGCGGCCTTCATGATTGCCACATCGCCCTCATGCCAGCTGCCGTTGAAATAGGTGCGAATGGTCTTGCTGATCGCCATGTCGGGCCTCGTTTTTGGTGTGCTGGAACAGGCTGACCCTAGGATGCGATGGGTCAGTCGTCCAGACCTTTTCCGCTGGGTTCTTCCGCCATATGGGTGGGTGTCGGGCGGTGCCTTGATGTCGCCGCTTCAGGCCGGTTCGGGGGCCTCCAGCCCCAGCTCTCGCAACACGCCACGCATCTCGCTTTGCCACCGTGCGCGCAGCTCTGCGTTGCTGCGATGGCGCAACCCCAGTGTGCGAAGGGCTTCGAATTTGTCGGAGTCATCGACCCCAAAGCTGATGGCGACACGTGGCCACCAGTAACCGATGGACTCCTGCAACATACCGATGTCGCCTTCCTGGACGAGACGCGACAGGCCTTCATGGGCAAGCCGCGCGTGATGCGCCTCAATCGGTTGAATGGCGCGGAAGGCCTCGGCCAACGGCTGGTAGGAGATCATGGACAGTTCTGCCAATTGCACGGCAACGGCGCGTCCCATCAAAAGGTTCATCACCACTGCATCGGCCCAGCCTTCGAGCGGGTAATTGAACACAGCAAGGCGCCGGTCATGTTTGGATCTGGCCTGGTCCAGTCCAGCCTCGCGGTCCAGTCGGGCTGTCCAAGGGTGGTGGTCTACATAGCGCTCCGTGTCGGCCCCGAAATCGCCCATGACCTGCAAGACCCGGTCTGCATTGGCGGTTTTTTCCAATACGATCCGGGCGGCAGCCATGCGCGATTTGATCCCCGGGCCTTCGTTTATGATATCGACAAACCCCGCCGCTCCCGCCAGCGCGCTATCCACGAAACTGGCCATGATGGTCATCAGCTCAGCGCGATAGCGTGGCGGTACGTTGGAAGGATTGCTGAGGACGCCACCGGCCGCCAGATAGCTCTCAATGCTCATCTCGTCACTCATGCGATTGTCCTCTTGAGTCTGTTGCTGTGTGTTTCGTCCTGATCGCTCGGGCTCTAACCTAGTGGGCTATTGATCGTAGTCCACCACCACCTGATCACTCACCGGATAGGCCTGGCACGAGAGCACATAGCCTTTTTCGACCTCGTAATCCTCCAGCGCGTGGTTGGCGACCATTTCGACCTCGCCCTCCAGCACCTTGCAGCGGCAGGTGGAGCAGACCCCGGCCTTGCAGGCATAGGGCGCATCCATGGCGTTTTCCAGCGCGGCATCCAAGAGGGTCATGTCCTTGCCCATCTCGATGGTCTGGGTGGCGCCGTCCAGGGTGATCGCGGCCTTGGTCTGGTTGGCGCTGCTGGCGGCATCGGTTGCGGTGGCCTTGCGCTTGGCCCGGCCTGGCTGAGCAGAGGCGAACAGTTCGAACTTGATCTGGCTATCGCCTAGACCGGCGGTGCGCAGCGCCGCAGCGATGCCCAGCATCATCGGCTCGGGTCCGCAGATAAAGGCGGTGTCGACCGACTGGATGTCGATCCAGTGCTCGAACAGCTGGGCGCATTTCTCCTCAGTCACCAGACCGGTGAACAAGTCGATTTCCTGAGCGTCGGATTCCAGTACATGGATCACATTGAAGCGGCCCATGTAGAGGTTTTTCAGATCCTCCAGTTCCTCGCGGAACATGATCGTGTTCACGCCCTTGTTGGCGTAGACCAGCGTGAAGGAGGATTTGGGTTCGGCCTCAAGCGTTGTCTTGAGGATCGACAGCACGGGCGTGATGCCTGAACCGCCGGCAAAGCCGAGGTAGTGCTTTTGCGCCGTTCCGTCGAGCGGGGTGAAGAAGGTCCCCATCGGCGCCATCGCCTGCAGGGTATCACCCGCCTTCAGCTCGGTGTTAGCCCAGGTCGAAAAGGCGCCGCCGTCGACGCGCTTGATGCCGACCTGCAGGATGCCTTCGTCCTTGCCGGCGCAGATCGAGTAGCTGCGCCGCAGTTCCTCGCCGTCGAAGTCGCGGCGGAAGGTCAGGTACTGCCCTTGGGTGAAATCGAATTCCTCAGCCGCGCCACCCGCGGGCTTCAGGGTGACAACCACCGCATCGCGGATGGTCTTGCGGACGTCGGTGACTTCAAGGTCGTGAAAGCGCGCCATCAGGGTCTCCTCAGATGCACTTGAAATAATCAAAGGGTTCGAGGCAGTCCTGGCAGCGCCAGTGGGCCTTGCAGGGGGTCGAGCCGAACTGGCTGACCTTGGTGACATGTGTGCTGCCGCAGTGCGGGCATTTCTCGGGGCCGCCTGCGGGCTGGGGCGGGGCGATGCCGTAAGCCTCCAGCTTGGTGCGGCCTTTTTCCGACAGCCAATCGGTGGTCCAGGCCGGCGAAATCTGCGTTTTGAGCCGCAGATCAGTGATGCCGCGGCCGCGCAGGGCGGTCTCGATATCCATGGCGATCACCGCTGTGGCCGGGCAGCCGGAGTAGGTCGGGGTTACGGTGACCACCAAAGTCTCACCCTCCCAGGCCACATCGCGGATGATGCCGAGATCCACCAGCGAGATCACCGGGATCTCCGGGTCCGGCACGGCGTCGAGCCAGTCCCAGACTTGGGTGATGCTTGGCTGAGTTGTTACTTGGCTCATGCGGTTACCCTCATTGGCTGTTCCGCCCGGACTTCCCAGCGGAAGCGGGCCTCACCCCCGTTTGACGCCGGGGATGCCCTCAGTTCCTTGGCCGCGGCCTTACCACTTGGCGCCCGGATAGGCGCGCTGCAGCCATTGCATCTGGGTCAGCAGGTGGCCCAGATGCTCTGTGTGCATCGCACCGGTGCGGCCGCCCTTGTGGGCAAAGCTGCTGTCCGGAACGGTCAGCGTCGCATCGCTCAGGATGCGGGAGATCAGCGCGTCGTATTCTTCGCGCAAGGACGCCGGGTCGGGCGCGATGCCTGCCTTGACCATTTCGGCGTCGGTCTCGTCCGACTGGAACATCTCGCCCACATAGGGCCACAGATAGTCCAGCGCCTCCTGCATCCGGCGGTGGCTTTCCCCGGTGCCGTCGCCCAGGCCGACCACGGTGTCGGCGGAACGCTCCAAGTGATAGGCCACCTCTTTCGAGGCCTTCTCGGCAATCGCGGCGACCCGCTCGTCCGAGGATTTCATCAGCCGACCCAGCTGGATCGAATGCCAGGCGTCGAATAGGAACTGGCGCATCAGGGTGCGGCCGAAGTCGCCGTTGGGCACCTCGCACAGCAGCACGTTGCGGAAGTCCCAGGCGTCGCGCAGGAAGGCGAGGTCGTCGGCGGATTTGCCTTCGCCCTGCACTTCACCGGCAAGGCCGAGCCACATCTGGGTCTGGCCGATCAGGTCCAGCGCAGTGTTGGCCAGTGCGATGTCCTCTTCCAGCACCGGCGCGTGGCCGCACCATTCGCTGACCCGGTGGCCGAGGATCAGGGTGTTGTCCCCCATCCGCAGCAGGAACTGGGCAAATGCGTCGTCGCGGGTCATTACATCGCCCCCACTTCTTCGGGGATGTCGAAGAAGGTCGGGTGGCGGTAGACCTTCGACTCGGACGGCTCATAGAGCGGGCCCTTGTCGCTGGGCGAGGACGCGGCGATGTGGTTCGCCTCGACCACCCAGATCGACACGCCTTCATTGCGGCGGGTGTAGACGTCGCGGGCGTTCTTGATCGCCATTTCGGCGTCCGGCGCATGCAGGGAGCCGACGTGGCGGTGGCTCATGCCGTGCTGGCCGCGGATGAAGATTTCCCAGAGGGGCCATTCGTTTTTCATGTCTCAAATCCTCCTGGCTGAGGGGGCGCTGCGCGTCTGGGCGGGGCGCCGGAATGCTTGGGGTTATTCGGCGGCGTGCCGACGCGCGGCTTTTTTCTTGGCGTGGGCAAGCAGGCCGTCGCGGACCCAGGCGCCGTCGTCCCAGGCCTTGTTTCGGGCGGCGAGGCGGTCCACGTTGCAGGGGCCGTTGCCCTTGATCACTTCAAAGAACTCGCTCCAGTCCGGATCGGTGTAGTCGTAGTGGCCGCGTTCCTCGTTCCATTTCAGGTCGGGATCGGGGATCGTCAGGCCCAGGTATTCGGCTTGCGGCACGGTCTGGTCGACGAACTTCTGGCGCAGCTCATCGTTGGTGTTCATCTTGATCTTCCAGGCCATCGACTGGGCGGAATGGACCGAGTCCTTGTCGGAGGGCCCGAACATCATCAGCGACGGGTACCAGAGGCGGTTCAGCGCATCCTGGGCCATTTTCTTCTGCTCCGGGGTGCCTTCCGCCATCTTGCGGATGGCGTCATAGCCCTGGCGCTGGTGGAAGCTTTCTTCCTTGCAGATGCGGATCATCGCGCGGGAGTAGGGGCCGAAGGAGGTCCGCTGCAGCGGCACCTGGTTCATGATCGCCGCGCCATCCACCAGCCAGCCGACCGCGCCGATGTCGGCCCAGTTCAGCGTCGGGTAGTTGAAGATCGACGAATATTTCATGCGGCCGTCCAGCAGCATTTCGGTAATCTCGTCGCGGGAGACACCCAGGGTTTCCGCCGCGCAGTAGAGGTAGAGACCGTGGCCTGCCTCATCCTGCACCTTGGCGAGGAGGATCGCCTTGCGCTCCAGCGTCGGCGCGCGGGTGATCCAGTTGCCCTCTGGCAGCTGGCCGACGATTTCCGAATGCGCGTGCTGCCCGATCTGGCGGATCAGTGTTTTGCGGTAGCCTTCGGGCATCCAGTCCTTGGGCTCGATCTTCTCGCCCGCGTCGATGCGCGCCTGAAAGGCCGCCAGCTTTTCCGGATCGTCCTGGGTCGCTTCGGATTTGATCATCTGAGCATACATGTCTGGGACCTCCCTAGAGTTCGTTACACGCGTTCGAGGATCAGGGCGGTGCCCTGACCGACGCCGACGCACATGGTGCAGAGCGCATACCGCCCGCCGGTGCGCTGAAGCTGATAGGCGGCGGTCAGCACCAGCCGCGCCCCGGACATGCCGAGCGGGTGGCCTAGTGCAATCGCACCGCCGTTGGGGTTAACATGGGGTGCTGCGTCCGCAACGCCAAGCTCGCGCAGGGTGGCAAGTCCCTGGGATGCAAAGGCCTCGTTCAGCTCGATCACGTCCATCTGTTCGATGGTCAGGCCGGTGCGGGCCAGAACCTTGCGGGTGGCGGGCACCGGGCCGATGCCCATGATGCGCGGCTCGACCCCGGCGGCGGCCATGCCGACAATGCGGGCCATCGGTGTCAGGCCGTTCTTTGCCGCAGCCGCTTCATTCGCCATCAGGATCGCCGCGGCGCCGTCGTTGACGCCGGAGGCATTGCCTGCGGTCACGGTCTTGTCCGGGCCGTTGACACCCTTGAGGCCCGCCAGCTTCTCTGCCGAGGTGCGGGGGCGGGGGTGTTCATCGGTGTCCACCACCAGATCATCGCCCTTGCGCTGGGGGATGGTGACCGGCGTGATTTCGTCCTGGAAGATGCCGGCCTCATGCGCGGCGGCCCAGCGGGCCTGGCTGCGGGCGGCAAAGGCGTCCTGATCTTCGCGGGAAACGCCGTAGTCTTCGGCCACGTTGTCTGCGGTCTGCGGCATCGAGTCGGTGCCGTACATCTCGTGCATTTTCTTGTTCACGAAGCGCCAGCCGATGGTGGTGTCGTAAACCGCATTGGCGCGGGTGAAGGCAGAGGTGGCCTTGGGCATCACGAAGGGCGCGCGGCTCATGCTTTCGACGCCGCCGGCGATGGCCATGTCATAATCGCCCGCCTTGATCCCGCGGGACGCCATACCGACCGCATCCATGCCGGAGGCGCAGAGGCGGTTAATCGTGGTGCCGGGCACAGAGGTGGGCAGGCCCGCCAGCAGCGCCGCCATCCGGGCCACGTTGCGGTTGCTTTCACCCGCCTGGTTGGCATCGCCCAGGATCACATCGTCCAAAGATCCCCAGTCCACATCCGGGTTGCGTTCAACCAGCGCCGCAATCGGCAGGGCGGCAAGATCATCGGTACGCACCTGGCTCAGCGCGCCGCCGTAGCGGCCGATCGGGGTACGGGTGGCATCGCAGATGAAAGCATCCATGGGTGTTCGCGTCTCCAAATCGCAGCAGTAGATAAGCCGACCATTTAGTCGGTGATACGCGCAGAAGTGATTCTGGGCAAGAGAGATGTAACTGGATTGGATAAAGTGGTGGAATTCTGTAACGCATTAATGGTTCTCTTGCTGATCCTTCACATTTCGGTCGCTCTGCGCCTTTGCGCGTATGATCCATTCAGCGTCGCAGTGGCTGTCGAAAATAGTTTACATGTTGACTAATTGCGAGTGTCCGCTCTGATTGGAGAAACGCGAGGTATCTGTTCGCTGCGATCTTTGCGGTGATCGGAATGGGGAGGGGTGAATGAATATTCTCTATATCATGTTTGACCAGCTGCGGTTTGACTACCTCAGCTGTGCTGGGCATCCACATCTACAGACGCCTCATTTGGATGGGCTGGCACGGCGCGGGGTCCGGTTCACCAGAGCCTATGTGCAGTCGCCCACCTGCGGTTCTTCCCGTATGTCGAGTTACACCGGGCGCTATCCCTCAAGCCACGGGGTGCAGTTCAATGGTTACCCGCTGCGGGTGGGCGAATGGACAATGGGTGACCACTTGCGCAAGGCCGGGATGAGTTGCCACCTGATTGGCAAGACGCATATGGTTGCCGATGCCGAGGGGCTGGAGCGTCTGGGTCTTGCCCCTGACAGCATCATCGGTGTGCGCCAGACGGAATGCGGTTTTGACCCATTTGTCCGTGATGACGGGCTGTGGGCTGAGGGGCCGGACGGTTTTTATGACAGTAAGCGAAGCCCCTATAATGAGTATCTCAAATCGCAGGGCTACCCCGGCGACAACCCCTGGAGCGATTTTGCAAACGCCGGCGTGGATGGTGACGATATCGCCTCTGGCTGGTTCATGGTCAACGCAGACAAGCCCGCCAATATCGCGGAGGAGGACAGTGAGACGCCTTGGCTCACCCGTGAAGCCATGCGGTTTATCGAAACTGCAGAGAGGGAGGGCGATCAGCCGTGGTGTGCGCATCTGAGTTACATCAAGCCGCATTGGCCATATATTGTGCCTGCGCCTTACCACGATATGTATGGTCCTGAGCATGTTCTGCCCGCAGTTCGTTCGAGCGCCGAGCGCGAGAATGCGCATCCGGTATTTGCCGGTATGATGAACAATCAGATTGGTCAGGCCTTCTCCCGTGAGGAAGTGCGTCAGAAGGTGATCCCCGCCTATATGGGGCTGATCAAACAGGCTGACGATCAGATGGGTCGGCTGTTCTCCTGGCTTGAGGCAACCGGGCGAATGAAGGATACGATGATCGTGGTGACCTCGGACCATGGCGACTACCTCGGCGATCACTGGCTGGGCGAGAAGAACCTTTTCCATGAACCGTCGATCAAGGTGCCGCTGATCATCTACGATCCGCGGCCCGAGGCCGACGCCACCCGCGGCACCACCTGCGATGCACTGGTCGAGTCGATTGATCTGCTTCCGACCTTTCTGGAGGCAGCGGGCGGCGCGGCGGCACCTCATATCCTGGAAGGGCGCTCATTGATGCCCTTGTTGCGCGGCGAAACTCCAGAGTGGCGCGACTACGCGGTGGCCGAGTTTGATTATGCAACGCTCCCCCTGTCCGAAACACTTGGCCTGGCTCCGAAAGATGCGAGGCTGTTCATGATCGTGGATGCGCGCTGGAAGTTCATGCACGCTGAGGGCGGGCTTCGGCCCATGCTGTTCGATTTGCAGGAGGATCCAGGTGAGCTCGTAGATCTTGCCAAAACGAAGGCGCATCAGGAGGTGATCGACCTCATGTACGATCGACTGCTCGAGTGGGGGCTGCGGATGTCGCAACGCATTACCCTTTCTGACGAGCAGATTGCCAAGCGCCGAGGGAAATCGGCGCGCAAAGGGATCCTGTTGGGCGTCTATGAGCCGTCGGAGGTGGATGCAACCCTGACCGAGGCCTATCGTCGACCGGTTCCGAAAGCTGAGAGCTGACCGTCTAGCGCCCAAATACCGCGAGACGCACCGTCACGACCCGCAGGCAAATCGTGATGCTTGGCAAGCGGCGCAGACGCGCGGCATGATATCTCTTGTCAGGTCACGAAGCCGGATTTAGGGTCGGCATCAAGTTTGCGGAATGATGTTCCGCATGGCGAAATGTGCGGGGGTGACGTCTGCGTCCTGATCCGTGCCTGCCGCAAGGCAGCTGCGTTCCCGCGGTTGGAGCCTGTCGAAGTTTTGCTCGGCATCGCTCGCAATAAGAGGAAAGATCCATGACTGAAGCCGTTGTTTATGAGCGTATTGGCGATATTGCAGTGCTGGGCGCGCAGAACCCGCCAGTGAACGCTCTTGGCGTTGACGTGCGCCGTGGGCTTCTTGCCGGGATTGAGCGCGCCGAGGAAGAAGGCGCACGTGCCGTACTGATCTACGGCGAGGGGCGAACCTATTTCGCTGGCGCCGATATCCGCGAGTTCGGCAAGCCGATGCAAGAGCCCGGATTGCCTGACCTGTGCAACCGCATCGAAGCCGCCAAGCTCATCGTGGTTTCTGCCCTCCACGGCACCGCGCTGGGCGGCGGGTTGGAAGTGGCGCTGTCGTCGCACTACCGGATTGCAGTGCCGAGCGCCAAGATGGGCTTGCCTGAGGTGCATCTGGGCATCATCCCGGGCGCTGGGGGGACGCAGCGGCTGCCGCGCGTCACCGGAACCGAGGCGGCACTGGAGATCATCACCACCGGCCGCCATGTGTCGGCGGCAGAAGCCTTCGACAAGGGGGTCGTTGACCGTATTGCCGAGGGCAGTCCCCGCGAAGTCGGTCTGGCTTACACCCGTGAATTGCTGGACCAGGATGCGCCGCGTCGACCGGTCTGTGATATGTCGGCACCGGAACCCATCGATTTCGATGAAGCCTATGAGCGGGTGCTCGCCCGGGGCCGCGGTCAGCTGTCCCCGGCCGTCGCGGTGCGTGCCGTTCAGGCTGCATGTGAAGCCAAGAGCTTTCTTGACGGGGTGCGCCAGGAGCGAGAACTGTTTAAGAAGCTGATGGAGAGCGATCAGCGACAGGGTCTGATCCACGCATTCTTTTCGGAGCGCGCGGTCAGCAAGCTGCCAGAGCTGGCCGATGTGACCCCGCGCGACGTTGCCTCGATGGGGGTGATTGGTGGCGGCACGATGGGCGCAGGCATTGCAACCGCCGCCCTGTTGTCGGGGCTGCCCGTAGTGCTGATCGAACGTGATGATGCGGCGACGGTCGCAGCTCATGAACGGATCGAAGGCAATCTGAAAGGGGCGCTTAAACGCGGCAAGATCGATCAGTCGCAGTTCGATACCATGATGAACGAGGCGCTGCAGCTGGCGACGGATTATGCAGCGCTGTCGCAGGTCGATCTGGTAGTCGAAGCAGTGTTTGAAGACATGGACGTCAAACGCGACGTTTTCTCGGCGCTGGATACGCATTGCAAACCCGGCGCAATTCTCGCCAGCAACACGTCATATCTCGATATCAATGAAATCGCTGCTGCGACGCGCCGACCGGCGAATGTGATCGGGTTGCACTTCTTCTCCCCGGCGCATGTGATGAAACTGCTTGAGGTCGTGGTTGCAGATCAGACCGCGCCTGATGTGATCGCCACCGGAATTGCCCTTGGCAAGCGGCTGAAGAAGATCTCTGTGCGTTCGGGTGTCTGCGATGGCTTCATCGGCAACCGGATCATGAACAGCTACCGCAAGGCTGCCGATTACATGGTGCTGGACGGAGCCTCACCCTACCAGATTGACAAGGTGATGACCGGGTTCGGATTTGCGATGGGGCCATTTGCGGTGGCGGATCTGGCAGGGCTTGATATCGGCTGGGCAGCCCGCAAACGGCGGGCGCCGACACGCGATCCCCGTGAGCGGGTTGTGCATTTTTCCGATATGCTCTGCGAAGCTGGAGATTTCGGGCAGAAGACCGGCCGGGGTTTTTATGTCTACGAAGAGGGCAAGCGCGGCGGGACCCCAAATCCACAGGTATCCGAGTATATCGAACGCGATCAGCGGGATCAGGGCGTGACGCCGCAGGTCTTGGCCAATGACGAGGTCCTGCGGCGCTACATGTGCGCGATGGTTAATGAGGCGGCGAAGGTTGTCGGCGAGGGAATCGCCCGGCGTCCGCTGGATGTGGATATGGTATTGCTGTTCGGCTATGGCTTTCCGCGGTTTTGGGGCGGCCCGCTGAAATGGGCTGACCTGCAAGGTTTGGATAGCATCCTCAAGGACATCAAACGCTATGCCAAGGAAGATGCGTTTTTCTGGCAGCCGGCGCCCTTGCTGGAAGAGCTTGTCGCCGAGGGCCGCAGCTTTGACGATCTCAACAAGGAGGCCCGGTGAGATGAAACAGGCTGTCATCGTTTCCGCTGCCCGCACTGGGTTGGCCAAGTCTTTTCGCGGATCGTTCAACCAGACCCATGGCGCGACTTTGGGCGGCCATGCCGTAGCTGCAGCCGTCGAGCGGGCTGGCCTAGATGGTGGCGAGATCGAGGATTGCATTATCGGCTGCGGGTTCCCCGAACAGGCTACGGGTCACAATATCGGACGTCAGATTGCGCTGCGCGCGGGATTGCCGCAGACCGCAGCAGGCATGACTGTGAACCGGTTCTGCGCCTCGGGTCTTCAGACCATCGCGCTTGCGGCCCAGCAGATTACGGCCGAAGGGGCTGGCCCGATGGTTGCAGGTGGGGTCGAGAGCATCTCCATGGTGCAGCCCAATGTGAAGCAGGTGCAGGACCCCTGGTTGCAGGCGCACAAGCCAGACGTTTATTTGGCCATGATCGATACCGCAGATATCGTTGCCGAGCGTTACGGGATCAGCCGGGAAGCGCAGGATGCCTACGGGCTGCGCAGCCAGCAGCGGATAGCAGCGGCGCAGGGTGCAGGGCTGTTTGACGACGAAATCGTGCCCATGCAGACCGTTATGGCTTTAAAAGATAAGGAAACCGGTGAGGTTGGCACCCGCGAGGTGACTGTGGATCGCGACGAATGTAATCGCCCGCAAACCACTTTGGACGGGCTTGCCGGATTGGACCCGGTGCGTGGCGAGGGCAAGTTCATTACCGCAGGAAACGCCAGCCAGCTTTCCGATGGTTCGGCGGCGGTCGTGATGATGGAGGCCACCGAGGCAAGCCGTCGAGGGCTGAACCCGATGGGGGCGTTTCGCGGGTTCTGCGTTGCCGGCTGTGCGCCTGACGAAATGGGCATCGGCCCGGTACATGCGGTGCCGCGCCTGCTGGAGCGGCACGGGCTGACAGTCGCGGATATCGATCTGTGGGAGCTGAATGAGGCTTTTGCCAGCCAGGCGCTCTATTGCCGTGACCAGCTCCGTATCCCGGATGAAATCTGCAACGTGAACGGCGGATCAATTGCCATCGGCCATCCCTTTGGCATGACAGGCGCACGAATGGTCGGGCATCTGCTGCGTGAGGGCCGTCGACGTGGGGCCAAGCTGGGTGTTGCAACCATGTGCATCGGCGGCGGCATGGGTGCTGCGGGCCTGTTCGAGATCTACTGACTATCTGGGTACGGCTTCGCCGGTAGGTGCGGTCCAAGTAGATCCCGGATGAGAGCAGCGGGCACTATCGAAATAGCGCGGGGAGGTACGCGGAGATGGATCTGAATTACTCGACCGAAGAGTTGGCCTTTCGCGCGGAAGTGCGCGCCTTTCTGGAGGCGAAGCTGCCTCAGGATCTGTCGGACGCTGTGCGCCTGGGGCGGGGTATCGGCAAAGAGGGGCATGATCGCTGGCACCAGATCCTGAACGATCAGGGGTGGCTGGCACCGACCTGGCCGCAGGAGTATGGCGGCTGCGGCTGGAATGCGGTCCAGCGCCACATCTTCGAAGAAGAATGTTGTCGCGCCCACGCGCCGCGCATCGTTCCGTTTGGTTTGACCATGCTTGCGCCGGTTCTGCAAAAATTCGGATCCGATGCGCAGCGCGCGTATTTCCTGCCCAAAATTCTGTCCGGTGAACACTGGTGGTGTCAGGGATATTCCGAGCCGGGCGCGGGGTCCGATTTGGCCAGCCTGAGCACGCGCGCAGTTCGCGATGGTGACCATTATATCGTCAACGGACAAAAAACTTGGACCACGCTTGGCCAATTCGCCAACTGGATTTTCTGTCTCGTCCGCACTGATCCTCAGGCCAAGCAGCAGGAGGGGATTTCCTTTCTGCTGATTGACATGGCGACACCAGGCATCGAAGTGCGGCCGATCATCCTTCTTGATGGCACCCATGAGGTCAACGAAGTCTGGTTCAATGATGTGCGCGTGCCTGCTGAAAATCTGGTTGGTGAGGAAAACAAAGGCTGGACCTATGCCAAATATCTGCTGACCCATGAACGCACCAATATTGCAGGTGTCGGGTTCAGCCAGGCAGGGCTGGAGGCGGTGAAACGTCTCGCGCGTCACCAGCTTCATCGCGGTCGCCCGCTGATCGAAAATCCACATTTCGCCGCGCGACTCGCCCGCGCGGAAATCGATCTGATGGCCATGTCCACCACCAATCTACGCATCATCTCAGCTGCGGCCCAAGGGCAGGCGCCGGGCGTCGAAAGCTCCATGCTCAAGGTGAAAGGCACCGAAATACGTCAGGAGATCAACGATCTCGCACGCCGCGCTGCGGGGGTTTATGCCCTGCCGTTTGCGTCGGAGGCGGTAGCCGGTGACAACAACGCGCTTTCTCCGCCAGAGGGGAGCGAAGCTGTCGCGGCCCAGTATTTCAACAATCGAAAACTGTCGATCTTCGGTGGATCGAACGAGATCCAGAAGAATATCATTGCCAAGGTTTCTCTGGGAGGCAGGACATGAACTTTCAGCTGACAGAAGAGCGCCAGATGCTTCAGGACAGTTTGCGCCGGTTTCTTCGCGATCGGTATTCTGTCGCCGCCCGAAACCAGGCGCTTGCCGATCCTTCGGGGTACTCTCCGGAAATTTGGGGACAGCTTGCTGACCTCGGGGTGATTGGCGCGCTGCTGCCCGAGGCCGCTGGTGGATATGGCGGGGCCGGATTCGACATTGCGACGGTGTTTGAGGAATTGGGCCGGGCCGGCGTTGTTGAACCGGTGCTTGACAGCGCCGTTCTTTGTGGCGTGCTGCTGTGTGGCTCTGGCACAGATCCGATTTCGCCGCGTGATCAGGAAATGATTGATCGGTTGATCGCTGGAGATCTGCAGCTGGCCTTTGCCCACGGCGAGCCTGCCAGCCGGTATGAGCGTACCTGGATCGAAACCAAGGCTGTCGACGAGGGGGATGACATTCTGCTCACCGGGCGGAAATCCGTGGTGGTGAATGCAGAGGCGGCCGACTTGCTGATTGTTGCCGCGCGCGAAGCGGGGTCACCCGGAGATCGTGACGGCCTGTCCCTATTTTGTGTTCGCCCCGATGCACCCGGTCTGCGAATGCGGGGTAGCGCATTGCTGGCAGGCGGCAGAGCCGCCGAGATGGAACTGGATTGTGTTCGGCTGTCGAAATCAGCGCGGATCGGCGCAGCTGGCAATGCTGCGGACCGTATCGAAGGCGCCATTGCCGCGGCGGAGGTTGCGCTCGCCGCAGAGACGCTTGGCGCGATGGAAACAGCCGTACGGCTGACGATGGATTACCTGACTACACGGCAGCAATTTGGACGTCCAATCGGCACGTTTCAGGCCTTGCAGCATCGCGTTGCAGAGATGTTGATCGAGCTCGAACAGGCGCGTTCTGCCGTGATCAATGCAGCAGGCCACCTGGAGGATCTGCCACTGGTGCGGGATCGTCATATCGCCGCCGCGCGCAATCTCATCGGGCGGACGGGGCGCCATATCGCGGAAGAGGCGATCCAGCTTCACGGAGGCATCGCGATGACTGCCGAATATGAGCTGGCCCATATCGCCAAACGCATCGTCGTGGCGGAACACCGCTTTGGTGATGCTGATACCCAGTTGGAGCGGTTCATTGACCTCACGGCGGCCTGATCCGATATCGCAGGCCACCGAGGCTGCGGCCGCACATGGGTCCGGGGGCACCAAGCGCATCATTGACGATCCAGGTTGTCAGCAGATGGTCGGGTATCGCACCGAGATCGATACGCAAACCGGGGCGTGCCTTGTGATGCTGGAGCTTGCTCCAAAGCACCTTAACCGCAATGGCCTCCTGCATGGTGGCATCGTTGCGACCCTGATGGATGTGGTCTGTGGCAATACGGCATCTCAGCATTTTGACGCAGCCTTGCACCCGCCGGTGGTGACCGTCTCACTGACCTTGTCCTATATCGCGGCTGCACGGTCCGGGCAGGTTGTGGCATCGGCAACGGCAACAGGCGGTGGCGCCTCCCTGGCCTATGTGGCGGGAGAGCTGGTGGATGGTCGCGGGCAGATCTTGGCCACCGCGACCGGGGTCTTCAAAAGGATACGGGGCTGAGGCCCCCGCGGCGCAGCTTTGTCTGCGGAGGGGGAGGTGACAGATATCAACACGACCACGGGGAATCGAACATGACGCTTTGGCACGAGTATCTTGAGCAGCATGCGCGCCATCGTCCGGAGTCTCCGGCCTTCAGCGACAGCGGCGGGACGAAGTGGACCTATGGTGAGCTTGCCCGCGTCTGCGACGAACTGCGATCTCATCTGGTGACCGCTGGAGTGGGGCCGGGTGACCGGGTCATGTTACTCTGCGAGAACTGCTGCGTCGCCGTTGCAGCCCTGTTTGCTACCTCACAATTGGGCGGTGTTGCAGTTCCCGTGAATGCCCGGATGCGGGCGCCCGAGGTCGAGCGTATCCGTGCCCATGCCGAGCCGACAGTGATCCTGCTGACGGTGGCCGCTTCGCCGGATGCTGCGGCCCACGCGGCCCGATTGGGCGCACACCCGATGCCGGGCGATCTGGGCAGCTTGCAGATCGTGATTTCAGCCCCCGGAGAGGGTGTTGCGGCGGGCGATCGAGGCGATGAAACGATACCGTCCGATCTGGCCGTGTTGCTCTACACAACCGGTACGACCGGTGATCCAAAGGGGGTGATGCTCAGCCATGGAAACCTGAGTTTCGGCGGCGGTGCCTCGGCTCGCTTGCGCGATATGACCGTACGAGATGTGATCTATGGCGTTTTGCCACTTAGCCACGTGTTTGGCCTTGCGTCCGTTCTGACCGCCTCCGTGATGATCGGGGCCGAGGTTCGTCTTGAGGCGCGCTTTAGCGCGGCGCGGTTTTATCAGGCGTTGAGGAGCGGCGTCACCCTGGTTTCCGCTGTACCGCAGATGCACGCGCTGGTGATGCAATACGCTAAGGAACAGGGGTTGGCGCATCTTGATAGTCCCGATCTGCGCTATGTCTCCTCTGGCGCGGCTCCGCTCGACCCGGATTGGAAACGGCGGGCGGAAGATTTTTACGGCGTTGCCCTGCAGAACGGCTATGGGATGACCGAGGCCACGGCAGGGATCTGCGCGACCCGCAACTGCCTGGGTGACCCTGATACATCGGTTGGCCCACCGCTATCGGGGGTTGAGGTGCGTCTGGATGAAAATGTTCCGGGCGGCGGCGGCGGGCTGGGAGAGATCTGCCTGCGCGGAGACAACGTTATGCTCGGCTATTTCCGCAACCCGAACGCCACGCGGGCGGCTCTCGATCCCGAAGGTTGGCTGCGCAGCGGCGATATGGGGCGTTGGGACCAAAGCGGCAATCTGCACATCGACGGACGCGCCAAGGAGCTGATTATCCATGGCGGTTTCAATGTCTTCCCGCCGGAGGTCGAAGCAGCTCTGAATGCCCATCCGCAGGTGGTTCAATCCGCTGTTGTCGGCCGCCAGATGGACGGGGACGAACAGGTGGTCGCCTTTGTGCAGGTGGCCACTGCCGATGCGCCTCGGGTTGAGGACTTACGTCTCTTCGTGGCAGAGCGTCTGGCAGGCTATAAACGGCCCGGCCTTATTGTGCTCACAGAACAGCTACCAGCGGCACCGACAGGCAAGATCCTGAAGCATCTTCTGTTGTCGCATTTCGCAGACCGGCTGGCGTGAAGCGCCCGCGCCGCGCAACGCGCGGCGCTTGGCCCAACGGCTTCAGCGCCTTTCTTGAAAGGCGTCGCAGCGGGCGGGAGTTCCTTGTGTCCGCCCTACTGAATGCGCGCTGCTGTGATGTCGCTCGCTCAGGCCCAGACGCCAGCAGCAGCGGCTCGGATGCTGCGGATATTTTCTCCGTAAACCTCCGGCGTATCGACGGAGCCGCCCTTGAACACTGCTGATCCGGCGACCAGCACGTCCGCCCCGGCTTCTGCCACCAGCGGTGCGGTCTTGGGGTCAACGCCGCCATCAATCTCGATATGCACCGGGCGATCACCGATCATGGACCGCAGGCTGCGAATCTTGGCGGTCATATCGATGAACTTCTGACCGCCGAACCCGGGGTTCACCGTCATGACGCAGATCAGATCGGTCAGATCCAGCAGATGGGCAACCGCCTCGGCAGGGGTGCCGGGGTTCAGGGCCACACCGGCTTTCATACCTGCCCCACGGATCGCTTGCAGGGTGCGATGAATATGCGGCCCGGCCTCGACATGTGCGGTCAGCACGTCGGCCCCGGCATCTGCATAGGCGTCGATATAGGGGTCAACCGGTGCAATCATCAGATGCACATCCATCACGGTTTTGACATGTGGGCGAAACGCCTTCACCGCCATCGGACCAAAAGTAAGGTTGGGTACAAAATGCCCGTCCATCACATCGATATGAACCCAATCGGCGCCTTGGGATTCGATGGCCTGAATCTCCTGACCAAAATTGGCAAAGTCGGCAGACAGGATCGAAGGTGCGATTTTGATGGAGCGGTCGAAAGACATGGCAGCAGTTCCTTGGTTTCGTGGGCAGCGTTTCGTCGCCGTATAGCGGCTTGTTGTCGGCGCGCCTAGGGGCGTGCTGGCTGTTGTCATGCCGGCCGTTACAAAAGCTTCACCGCGATGACACACAAGTTTTGATCTGGCAGCTTAGTCAGTCCCGCAAAGAGACGGGAGCCTCAGGTGCTGCGAATTGACAAACTGACCAAGAGATTCGGCGACAAGATCGCGGTGGATGCCGCGACGCTGGATATCGACAAGCCCTGCATGATCGGCATCATCGGCCGCTCGGGTGCGGGGAAATCCACGTTGCTGCGGATGATCAACCGGCTTGGGGACGCCAGTGAGGGGCGCATCCTTTTCGAAGGGCGCGATGTGACCCAGCTGCGCGGCAAGGAGAAACGCGCCTGGCAATCCGATTGTGCGATGATCTTTCAGCAGTTCAATCTGGTTCCGCGGATGGATGTCGTATCCAACGTGCTGCACGGCACGCTCAACCGTCGCTCGACCCTTGCAACGTTGTTCAATCTCTACCCGATGGACGACATCCATCGCGCGATTGATATCCTTGACCGGCTTGGTATCGCCGAACACGCCGCCAAACGGGCCGAGGCGCTCTCGGGTGGTCAACAACAGAGGGTCGCGATTGCACGGGCTCTGATGCAGGATCCGAGGATCATTTTGGCGGATGAACCGATTGCCTCGCTTGATCCGATGAATGCCCAGACAGTCATGGAGGCACTGCGCCGTATCCACGAGGAGGACGGCCGCACTGTCATCGCCAATCTGCACACACTGGATACCGCACGTCGCTACTGCGACCGTGTTGTCGGCATGCGGGATGGGCGCATCGTGTTCGATGGTCTGCCGGAGCAGCTGACGACCGGTGTCGCCCGCGAAATCTACGGAGCAGGCGCGGACTTCTCCGAGGCCGCAACCTCTACAGAGATTGAGACATTGAACCGTACTCAGCCGCGCCGACAGCCTGTTCCGGCGGACTGACAGTTTTTTCCAAACCCGGCGGTTCGTTCGCCGACATGACCAACCAGAGAGATTGACTAATGAAAAACCTTATTGCTACCATTCTGGCGACCACCGCGCTGACCGCACCGGTTCTTGCTGAGACCTCGGAAATTCAGGAATTCCGTATCGGTATTCTTGGTGGTGAAAACGCTCAGGATCGCCTGAACAACAACGAGTGCCTGCGTCAAAAGACCGAGGATCTTCTGGGGGTCGAAACCAAACTCTTTGCCCCGGCCGACTACAACGGGGTGATCCAGGGGCTGCTGGGCGGCACCATCGACATGGCGTGGCTGGGTGCATCCGGCTATGCCAAAACTTATCTCAGTGATCCGGCGGCGGTAGAGCCGATCCTGGTAAAGGTGAATAACGACGGTGGCTATGGCTACTATTCCATCGGTTTCACGCGTAAGGATAGCGGGATCACATCGCTCGATGACATGCAGGGCAAGACATTTGGTTTTGGTGATCCAAACTCCACCTCCGGTTTCCTGATCCCTTCGATCGAGATTCCACAGGTAACCGGCGCGACCATGACCTCCGGCGATTACTTTGGCGAGGTTAAATTCACGGGCGGGCATGAGCAGACAATCGTCGCTGTTGCGAATGGCGATGTGGACGCCGGCGTCAGCTGGGCTGACGGTCTGGGCGAATGGGAAGATGGTTTCAACTCCGGCGCGCTGCGTCGCGCGGTTGATGCAGGTCTCGTCGATATGAACGATCTGGTGCAGATCTGGCAGTCCAAGCCTATTCCCGAGGGCCCGGTTGTTCTGCGCACCGAACTGCCCGAGGACGTGAAGCTGAAGATGACTGGCCTGATGGCCTCTCTGAAGTCGATGGATGCTGAATGTTTCTATGGTGTGGCCGCCGGTGAGGCGAAAGGCTTCATGCCGATCACCCACGAGGCCTACGAGGTTATCATCGAAGCGCGGAAATTGAAGTCCAACTAATTTCAGTACCTAAGCGCGCGGGGTTCGGAGAATTCGTGCTGAACCCCGCCATTTTATCTGCCAACTGCCCTGGTTCGGAACTGACTGCGCGCAGTCTCCACCACGTGAAACATCGAAAGCCCAGCCGTTCGGCTGTTTTCGACGACACAGGATCCCATTCATGACAGATGCAACAGCCTCGGCCCCTTCGGTGTCCGACATTCAGGCCGATTACCAGGCGCTGATACAGCGCAAGCGCCTTTATGGCGGGATCCTTCTGGCCGTATTTGTGGCGATGATGGCCGCCGGTTTCAGGATCGCCGACGATCGCAACGCAGGGTCTTTCTGGAATGGGATTACCCATGTTTTTGACTACCCCTCTGAGGTGCTTTCGGAAGCGGTCGAGAAGGTGGCCCTATTGCCCGGGCATGTGTTACAGTTTTCACCGGCCCTGATCGAGACCTTGAACATCGCTGCCGCTGCCACGCTGATTGGGGCAATCTTCGGAACCATCCTGTCTTTGTTGGCAACACGGGGGCTGGCGCGCTGGCCGCGCCTTATCCCGCTGTTCCGCCGGATGCTGGATATCTTTCGTGCGATCCCGGAAATCGTCATCGCACTGGTGCTGATCTTTCTTTTGGGTGGTGGACCGGTGCCTGCGATGATCGCGATTGCGATCCACACTGCGGGCGCTCTGGGCAAGCTGTTTTCCGAGGTGAATGAAAACGCATCGCTGAAGCCTGTCGAAGGACTGGCCTCTGTCGGGGCCGGTTGGGCGCAGCGCATGGTGCTGGGCGTTTTTCCCCAGGTCGGCCCGAACTATGTGAGCTACGCACTTCTGCGGTTCGAAATCAATATCCGCGCCTCCGCCATTCTCGGCTTCGTCGGGGCAGGCGGTATCGGCTACGAGCTGCGTAACGCCATGTCCTGGGGGCAGGGGCGGTATGATGAAGCTGCGGCGATCTTTCTTTTGCTGTTTTTTACCATCGTCCTGGTGGATCAACTGTCGGGCCTGCTGCGCGACCGGCTGACCCACGGAGCCAAACAATGACGACCTTTGACACCACTGTTCCGCCGACCTTGCGCAAACTGGACATGGAGCGCCTGTTCATCCGCAAGCGCGTCCTGAGCCTTTCTCTGCCGCTCTTGGTACTGGTCTATCTCGCCTATGTCTTCGTCGCCTTCGACGTTGCGGGACTGGCCGCGCGGATGAATCCGCAGAATGCCCGCACGCTGGTGGCTGATAGTTACAGCTACAAAACCCACGTCACGCGCGACAATCGGACAGGTGACGTTAGCGTCGCCATCGAGGGAGAGCGCAAAGGGGCCTATCCCGATGGGCAAGCGCCGGAGTGGGTTTCCCTCGCGACGACACCGTCCGACGTTACCGTGATTGACCTCGAAGATGGTCATCAGGTTCGCTTCGGCCCCGAGAGCATTGTTTTTGATATCCCCGGCTATGGTAGGATCCGCGCAACCCCAAGTCGCAGCGCTGGCGTGCAGGCCGAATTTCCGGCAGGCGATCTGCCGGATTGGATCAATGTCTCAAAGAACCGGTTGGCGGTGACGACCGATGCCGGGCGTCTGACGGTGACCCGTAACCGTGCGGAGGTGTTTCGGTATTTTGCTGGTTGGGAGCTGTTCTTCTTCACCCTCGACAGCCGTTACCACGGTCTGGGGCCCGGTGAGCTGATGACCCGGGCCGCAACCGGTGAAGCGAGCGCGATCTTCCACGATTTCTGGACCAACAAGATGTGGCGGCATCAGGATGTGGCCTGGGCCATTTTCGAAACGCTGCTGATGGCGTTCCTTGGCACGATGGGCGCGGGGCTGATTGCGCTGCCGCTCGCATTTGCTGCTACCCGGAACTTCATGCCGCTGCGCGCGGTCCGCTTTGCAACCCGTCGCCTTTTTGACTTCGTGCGCGGCGTCGACTCTCTGATCTGGACCGTGGTCCTTGCCCGGGCCTTTGGACCCGGTCCGCTGACTGGCGCTTTGGCGATCCTGGTGACCGACACTGGCACCTTTGGCAAGATTTTCTCAGAGGCGCTGGAGAATGTGGACGAGAAACAGATCGAAGGCGTTGCCTCCACAGGAGCGAAGCCGGCGCAGCGCTATCGCTTCGGTGTCATTCCGCAGATCACGCCTGTCTTGCTGAGCCAGCTGCTCTATTTTCTGGAATCAAACACGCGCAGCGCAACGATCATTGGCGCCATCACCGGTGGCGGTATCGGCTTGCTGCTGACTCAGGCCATTATCACCCAGAAGGACTGGGAAGAGGTTGCCTATTACATCGTGCTGATCATTCTCATGGTGATGGTCATGGATTGGGTGTCCGGTTGGCTGCGCCGCCGCCTGATCAAGGGCGAGCCGGGCCGCAAGGCCCGCCGTCAGGGTGGCGCGATGCTGCTGCCGTGACCGTTGGCGGTGCTAAGAACCTGTCTCTTCAATATCTTCGAAAGCCACCCAATGCCCCGTCTCTCTGCCGATCAGCCGTATCTTCATTCCAACTGTTCGATTGCAAACAGCCAGTTTGGCGCCTTCGTCGAAATCGGGGCGGAAAGCCGGGTACTCAACAGCCGGTTCGGCGATTACAGCTACTGTGATCGCTACTGTGATATCGCCAATGCTGAGATCGGGAAGTTCTCGAATATCGCCAGCGCCACGCGTATTGGCGCCACCGATCATCCGCTGCAAAAGGCCTCGCTGCATCATTTCCTCTACCGCTCGTCAGCCTATTGGGACGACATCGAAGATGACGCGGACTGGTTTCAGCATCGTGCCAGTCGGCTGGCACATATCGGCCACGACACCTGGATCGGGCATGGTGTGCTGATCAAGCCCGAGGTGACCATTGGCCACGGTGCCGTGGTGGCGGCCGGGACTGTCGTCACCAAGGACGTTGCCCCCTATACGATCGTCGGAGGAAACACGGCGCGGCTCATCCGGCGTCGGTATACCGAAGCAGTCGCTGAGGCGATGATCGCCTTGGCCTGGTGGGACTGGGACAATGCCCGGTTGAAGGCGGCGGTCCCCGATTTTCGAGCGCTAAGCGCCGAAGCCTTCTTAGAGAAATACGCATAGCACCTGCCTGCGGATCAGCCATCAACGAGGGCGTCATGCAGACAGGTCACCCGTCGGCCAAACCCGCGTCATCCTGATCGCTGACGGTCAGGGTCACCCGGTCCCCGGCAAACCAAGTTCGGCCAAATTCGACAGGGGTCCCGTCTGACGCTGCGTTGATGCCGGTTGTCCGCAGGATCGGGCTGCCCTCGGATATCCTGAGGTGCAGTGCCTGCGTGGCAGTTGCGAGTTTGGCCGTGATACGGGTCTCCACCCTCGTATAGTCGGTGACCCCGCAGATCTTCAGCGCCGCTGTTACCGATTGGGTCTCTTGCAACGCGGGGAGCAGATTAGGCAGGTCTTCGGCGGGGAACACGCTTTGGAAGAGGGCAATCGGCTGGCCATCCGCCAGTGACAACCCATCATAGACATGTACGGCTGTTCCTGATTCCAGCCCCAGCGCTTCGGCTTCTCGGCGGTCGGCAGCCCGGGTCTCCAGGCTGAGGATTTTCTTTGCTGGAATACGTCCCAGCCGAGCGACGTTCTGGTGAAAGCGGACTCTTTTGCCAATCGGGTAATCTGTTGGCTGAGCCGCAACAAAGACACCGGCGCCCCGGCGGGCGTGAACCAGCCCCTGGTCTGCCATCTCCGACAAGGCGCGACGGACAGTGTGGCGGTTGACCCCAAATCGACCTGCGAGCTGCACCTCTGGCGGAAGCTTGTCGCCGGTCTGATAGCGCCCCTGTGCGATGTCATCGGTGAGGCTGATGGCGATGGATTTCCAGACCGGGGTGCGGGGCATGTCACGAAACTTTCACAAGGTTGTCGTTGCGCCGCGTGGGGCGACTCAGGTAACATTTGTCTAGTTGTATAGATAAACTAGACAAACAGGCCAAGAGGCTTCGACAAGATGAACAGAGAAAACAGCATCACAGCGGGTGGTACCGGCAGCGGGGTGGACCGCCAAGCATGGATGAGCCTTCTTGCCTCTGCAAATGCCGCGGCATTGCAGGAGCTCTGGCAGAGCTATGGGCAGAACCCCGATCACGCATGGCTGCGCCCGCCCGAAGTTGGCGGCGTGATGGTGCGGGGGCGCATGGGGGCCAGCGGAGCGGCCTTCAACCTAGGTGAAATGACGGTTACCCGCTGCGCGCTGACATTGGCCGATGGCGTTGTCGGTCACGGCTATGTTCAGGGCCGTAACAAGGCACAGGCTGAGATCGCCGCCAAGATTGATGCGCTGATGCAGACCGGGGCGGCGGCTGACGTGCAGCGTCAGATCCTGGCACCGCTGCGCGAGGCAAAGCAGGCGAAAAAGGCGGCTCGGGCTGCAAAAGCCGCCGCTACGAAAGTTGATTTCTTTACAATGGTGCGGGGGGAAGACTGATGTCGACGCAAGCCCAGGCTTCTCATTTCTCTGGTGGTTTTGCTTCTCCTGCGGTGCAGTCGGCGCATGCGTTTCGCGCTGCGATGACCGCCATGGCACGTCCTGGCCAGATCATGGACATCACTGGCGCAGCGCCACCCGATGACCTGTCTGTCGCCGCTGGCTGCCTGTTGCTGACGCTGTGTGATCCCGACACGGGTCTCTACCTAGCGCCGGATGTTGACACGCTGGCGGTGCGGGAATGGGTCACCTTTCATACAGGCGCGCCGCTGGTGGCGGCTGATGTTGCAGATTTTGCGCTGGGCGGCTGGGCTGCGCTGGCACCAGTTGATGTCTATCGTATCGGCACGGCTGAATACCCGGATCGCTCGGCCACTCTGATCGTTGAAATGGACGAACTTGCACGACCCAACGCTGAATTGAGCGGCCCTGGCATTAAAGACACCGCCCAGATCCACCTGCCTGATCTGGGCGCATTTCAGGATAACTCTGCGCTCTTCCCGCTGGGGTTCGACACTTATTTCACCGTCGGCAGCCAGCTTTGCGCGCTGCCACGTTCCAGCCGGATTGCTCCGCTGTCCAAGAAGGAGGGCTAAGACATGTATGTTGCCGTAAAAGGGGGCGAACGGGCGATTGACAACGCCCATGCGTGGCTGGCCGAAGAACGCCGGGGCGATACATCGGTGGCCGAGCTGAGCCTGGCCCAGATTCGCGAACAGCTGAGCCTGGCGGTGAACCGGGTGATGGCTGAGGGTTCGCTTTACGATCCTGACCTGGCGGCGCTGGCGATCAAACAGGCGCGTGGGGATCTGATTGAGGCGATTTTTCTGATCCGCGCCTATCGCACAACGCTGCCGCGATTCGGTGCATCTGAGCCGGTTGAAACGAGCCGTATGGCCTGTGACCGACGGATCTCTGCGACCTTTAAGGATGCGCCTGGTGGTCAGGTGCTTGGGCCGACCTTCGATTACACCCATCGCTTGCTGGATTTCAAACTGGCGGCGGAGAGTGATGCCGGAGATCTGCCGGAGGCCCAGACAGCTGAGCCGCGGAGCGAAGACACGCCACATATCCTGACTTTCCTCGATGGCGAGAACATTATTGAACAGGAGCCTCAGGACGATACCGAACCGGGCGACCTGACGCGCGAGCCGATGTCATTTCCGGCGGGGCGGGCGGTGCGTCTACAGTCGCTCACGCGCGGGGACGAAGGCTTCATCCTTGGCATGGCCTATTCGACCCAGCGTGGCTATGCGCGCAACCACGCCTTTGTGGGGGAGCTGCGCATCGGCACCGTACCAGTCGAAATGGAGATCCCAGAGCTGGGTTTCGCGATTGAGATCGGAGAGGTTGAGCTGACCGAATGCGAGACCGTGAACCAGTTCAAGGGGTCGAAAACCGTGCCACCGCAGTTCACCCGCGGTTACGGTCTGGTATTTGGTCAGTCAGAGCGCAAATCCATCGCCATGGCCTTGGTTGATCGGGCGCTGCGCTGGAAGGAGCTGGGCGAGGATAACCTCGGCGCCGCGGCCCAGGACGAGGAATTTGTTCTGAGCCACGCCGACAACATTCAGGCCACAGGCTTTCTGGAGCACATCAAACTGCCACATTATGTGGATTTCCAGTCCGAGCTGGAACTGGTGCGCAAATTGCGCCGCGAGGCAACCGAGCTGGCAGAAACACTTGCTGCGCAGGAGGCTGCGGAATGACGTTAGTCGCAGCCGCCATCTCCTCCCCCACATCCATGATCTCCTCCATCGTATTGCCCCTCGGCACCAGCGTAACTGCGGTTCCGTGGTCGCGACTTAAGCGGTTGAACACGGAACAGTTTGACGACCAACAGTATTGCGACCACAGCCAGAACGAGGGTCGTTACGGAAAATTCCTGCAAAACAAGTGGTCCCAAATACGGGCCGTGAGAGAAAAGTCATGACCGACTACAACTTTGCATATCTCGATGAACAGACCAAGCGGATGATCCGCAGGGCGATCCTGAAGGGGCTGGCGGTACCGGGCTATCAGGTCCCCTTTGCCAGCCGTGAAATGCCAATGCCCTATGGCTGGGGTACAGGTGGCGTGCAGGTGTCGGCAGCGACGCTGACGCCGGATGATACGTTGAAAGTGATCGATCAAGGTGCCGATGACACCACCAACGCGGTCTCGATCCGGAAGTTCTTCGAAAACACCGCAGGCGTGGCAACCACCGAAGAAACCGCGAAGGCCAGTGTTATCCAGACCCGCCATCGTATCCCTGAGGCGGAGCTGAGCGAGGATCAGATCCTGGTCTATCAGGTGCCAATCCCGGAGCCGCTGCGCTTTCTCGAGCCGCGGGAGACCGAGACCCGCAAGATGCACAGCCTGCAGGAATATGGGCTGATGCACGTGAAACTTTATGAGGACATCAGCCAGCACGGCGCGATTGCGACCTCCTATGCCTATCCGGTGAAGGTCGCAGGCCGCTATGTGATGGACCCCTCGCCGATCCCGAAATTTGACAACCCGAAAATGAACATGGCAGCGATCCAGCTGTTTGGCGCAGGGCGCGAGCAACGCATCTACGCGGTGCCGCCTTATACCGAAGTGGTCTCGCTGGATTTTGAGGACTATCCGTTTGAAGCCAGCAAGGCGGATCACCCCTGCGATCTCTGCGCGGCCGAAGACAGCTATCTGGATGAGGTGATCCTCGACGACGCGGGCAACCGGATGTTTGTCTGCTCGGACACGGATTATTGCCGATCCCGGCGTGACGCTGGCCATATTGGCCGCCTGAGTGAGGAGGCCGCGTGATGACACCGCTGCTGCAAGTAAAGAACCTGGCCAAGATGTATGGCGCGCGGATTGGCTGCACTGATGTCAGCTTTGATCTTTATCCGGGCGAAGTCATGGGCATTGTTGGTGAAAGCGGGTCGGGGAAATCGACTCTGTTGAACAGTATGGCGGGGCATCTGACGCCGGATTGTGGTGAAGTGATCTTCGACACCCGTGCAGACGGGCCGGTGGACACAGTCACCATGTCGGAACCGGCACGTCGTATGCTGGGGCGAACGGATTGGGCGTTTGTCCATCAGCACGCCCGCGATGGGCTGCGGATGTCTGTGTCAGCCGGTGGCAATATCGGTGAACGGTTGATGGCTGTGGGGGATCGTCACTACGGCAGCATCCGCGCCCGAGCGGCCGATTGGCTGGGCCGCGTCGAGATTGCCGAAAGCCGCATCGATGACCGGCCCACAGCTTTTTCCGGCGGGATGCAGCAGCGACTTCAGATTGCCCGCAATCTGGTCACCGGGCCGCGCCTTGTCTTCATGGACGAACCCACTGGCGGGCTTGATGTCTCGGTGCAGGCGCGGCTGTTGGATCTGTTGCGCGGGCTGGTGCGGGAAATGGGCCTGAGCGCCATTATCGTGACCCATGATCTCGCGGTGGTGCGTCTCCTGGCGGATCGGCTGATGGTCATGAAAGACGGTCATGTCGTCGAGGCTGGTTTGACCGATCAGGTGCTGGATGACCCGCAGCACGCCTATACCCAATTGCTGGTTTCCAGCGTTCTTCAGGTCTGAGGATCCGAGATGATTGAACTTCAAAACGTCAGCAAGAGCTTCACCCTGCACAATCAGGGCAGTGCGGTCATCCCGGTCATGGAAGGTGCAAATCTAAAGGTGGCCTCCGGAGAGTGCATTGGCCTGATAGGCGCATCCGGGGCGGGAAAATCCACTCTGATGCGGGTAATCTACGGGAATTATCTGGCGGCATCTGGCAGGGTTATGGTGGGCGGCGTGGATGTGGCGAAGGCGGCTCCACGCGAGATCTTGGCGCTGCGCCGTGAAACGCTGGGCTATGTGAGCCAGTTCCTGAGGGTCGTGCCGCGAGTACCAACGCTCGATGTCGTGGCTGAGCCGCTTCTGTCGGTGGGCGTTGATACAGCTGCGGCGCGCGACCGGGCCGCGACCCTGCTTGCCGGATTGAACATACCGGAACGCCTGTGGCAGCTCAGCCCGACCACCTTCTCGGGTGGGGAACAGCAGCGGGTGAACATTGCTCGCGGTTTCGCCCATACCTACCCGGCGATGCTCTTGGACGAACCAACGGCGAGTCTCGATGCGCAAAACCGGGCGACCGTTCTGTCTCTGATCGAAGACGCCAAGGCGCGCGGCGCCGCCATTATCGGTATCTTCCACGATGAGGCCGCACGCGAGCAGGTCTGCGATCGTTTTGTCGATGTTTCAGCCTTTACCCCAAAGGCTGCTGCATGATCCTGGAGCCTTCGATAGCCCCTGTTATCGCTGTGGTTGGCCCCTCAGGGGTTGGCAAGGATAGCCTGATGGATGCGCTGATGGCCCGTCTGCCGGGCGTGCAGAAGCAGCGGCGCGTCATCACGCGGGCGCCGGAACTGGGTGGTGAAGACTATGAGGCTGTAAGCGAGGCCCGTTTTGCAGCGCTCCGTGCAGAGGAGCGGTTTGCGCTCCATTGGCAGGCGCACGGTCTGCACTATGCGATTCCACGAGAGATAGACGAGGCGCGTGGGATCGCATCGGGCGTCTTGGTGAACCTTTCGAGAAAGGTGCTCCTCGAAGCGCAGGATGTTTTTGGGGTCCTGATTGTTCTGTCTGTCACAGCCACCCCAGAGGCGTTGGCGGCGCGGTTGGCCGAGCGCGGGCGCGAGGATGGCGCTGAAGTCAGCCGCAGGCTTGCCCGCGCGGCAACGCCGTTACCGACCGGGCTCGAGCATGTAATCGACATCGACAACAGCGGTGAACTGGACGGGGCGATCAAGGCCGCAGAAGCAGCCCTGGCCCCCTGGCTTCAGCCAGTGAGGGCATGACGATGGATCAGCTGAAAACGACCGTCGCTGCCCTCGCCGACCAGAGCCAGATCTCCAAGAACAAAGGGCGCTGGCAGCAGCGGCCCAAGCCGGTCCTGCAACATGCTTTCGATGGCAGGCAGTTCCGCCTTAGGCCGTTTGCCGGTCAGCGTGATGTGGAACCGGAAGCTGTCGCCGACATAGGGGTAGCCCCAGGTGAGAAGCGCCTGTTCCTGAGCGGGCGTCAGACCTCCAGTGCGGCGCCGATCCAGTTCAGCTGCCGAAGGTGGAGAGCGGAAATCGTCCAGATCCCGCACGCAGTTAAACGCAAGGCGGTTCAGAGACAGCTGATCCCCGGTCGGACAAAGGGCGAGGAAACGGCCAAGCCGTGTGAGCGTCAGCCCGTCCAGCCTAACTGGTGCCATCTCAGTTGCGAACTGCGCAAACCGCTCAGCCAGAGCGTCCGCTGTCTTGCCCTCAGCGAGCCGAAACGGCGGCTTGATGGTCGCGTGAAGCCCGTATTTGCGCGGCACGTCAGTGATTGCAGCAACGTCCAGACCGGTGTTCGGGGGATGATCCAGCGGACGCCCTTCGCAAAGGTCCCAGCCCAGCCAACTGGATGCAAATCGGCTCCATTCCGCCTGCTTGGGCGGCACATAATAGATCGCGTATCGCGTGAATGTCACAATGGCCTCCTAGGTGTGGCCCGTTCTATAGCTCAAACCGTGTGAAACTCAGATGACAGAACCTATGATCCTTGCCAATGCCACGCTCGTTCTTCCCGGAGAAACCCGCACCGGTTCCGTCACCCTGAAAGATGGGCAGATCGTGGATATCGCCGATGGCGCATCCGTACCGAATGGGGCTATTGACCTTGAGGGAGACTTTCTGTGCCCCGGTCTGATTGAGCTGCACACCGACAACTTGGAGCGACATATTCAACCGCGACCGAAGGTCGACTGGCCCCATGCCGCGGCCATTATCGCTCATGATGCCGAGCTGGCGGGAACCGGGATTACCACAGTTTTTGATGCAATGCGCGTTGGCTCGATCAAGGCGGCTGAGTCCCGCTACGGCGCCTATGCCCGTAGTCTTGCATCTGAATTGCTTGAGCTTCGCGATCAGGCGGCGCTCAAGATCAGCCATTTTCTACATCTGCGCGCCGAGGTGTGTTCTGAAACCCTGGTACAGGAGCTGAACGAATTTGGGGAGGAGGACCGGGTCGGTCTGGTGTCCCTGATGGATCACACGCCGGGACAGCGCCAGTTCCGCGACATGTCAAAGCTGGAAGCCTATGTGAAGGGCAAGCATGGCTTTGATGACGAAGGCTTCCAAGCGCATGTAGCGGGACTGAAGCAAATGCGCGAGACCTATGGCGACCTGCACGAGGTCGAGGCGGTGAATGCTGCGCGCCGCTTTGGAGCGGTTCTGGCGAGCCATGATGATACAACTGCTGACCAGGTGGCGGTATCAGCCGGTCACGGCATCCATCTTGCTGAATTCCCCACCACCGTCGAGGCGGCACAGGCCTGCCATGCGCACGGCATCAAGGTGATGATGGGCGCGCCGAACCTGATCCGCGGGGGTTCGCATTCCGGCAACGTTGCGGCAAAGGAGCTTGCGGAACTAGAGCTTCTTGACGTGCTGTCCTCCGATTATGTGCCTGCGGCCCTGTTGCTGGCAGCTGCGCAGCTTGGCGATATCTGGGGTGACATGTCGCGAGGCCTCGCGACCGTCACTTCGGCACCGGCGGACGCGGTGAACCTGACGGATCGTGGACGTATCGACATCGGAAAGCGCGCAGATCTGATCCGCTTCCGAATGCGGGTAGGGGTGCCAGCGTTGTCTTCCGTCTGGTCACAAGGAAACCGCGTCGCCTAGTGCCTGCGCGGCAGGGCTGCGCCAGTCAGGCGCGATAGAACAGGTAGCGCCCCGGTGGAATATCCGCCGGGCCTTGCAACTCTTCAAATCCGACCAGCGGCTGACCTGAAACGATGACCCCGCCCGGCGTCATCACTGCCGCAATGGCCGGTGACAGAGCCGCAGCCTCGGCGATGTCCCGCTCCGGGACGCCGAAACCCAGATCATAATGGGCCAGCGCTATTGGGCTGTTCTCGCCGGCCAGCTGGTCCAGCATCGGGCGCGCCTCCCCTTGGAGGAAGTCTGCTTCTGGCGGCACGCAGGAGGGATGGCACTGCAGCACCCGGTCGATGACCCGCACCCTGCGGTCAGGCAATGTTTCGCGCAGGTGGTCATAGGTGCGGCCGTTGCCCAGCCCGATATCAAGAACATCACCGCTCAGGCCACGAATTTGGTCTGCGGCCCAGTTGAGCCCATCTCGCTGCGCGGTCAGCCGACGCAGCATGGAATCCAAGCGGCTCATTCAGTTAATCCTTTCATCAAAAACCCAAGCACGCCCCGGGCCGTCCAGCAGGCGGCGTATCACATCGCTGCAGAACGTCCATGTCACATCGTCCTGCACCAGATGATGGGTCAGGATGCCATAGGGTTCGGCGACATCGGCCTGCCCCTTGCGGCGCGCAGCGAGCTGCGTGACCAGCTGTGAAAGAAGCAACGCTGGCGGTACGAGTGAGCGCGTGCCCTTCCAGTCGATTGGGTCCAGATGCGTATTGATCTGCCATAGACCCGGGGCTGCCTTGGCCCGTCGCCGAGGAGCAAAGGTCGATAGCGCGCTATAGCCGAGTCCGGCCAGCCAGGGTTCAACTTCGGCGTCGATCCGGTTCCAGGGAGGGACGAACATCGGTCTTAGCCGATCGCCAAAAAGCTCACGCAGACGGGTCAGGGCGTTCTCTGCATCCTCCAGCACATCATCTATCGGTCGATGGGTGCCGAACTCAGCCTTCTTTTCACCATGCGGGGCATGGTTCTGATGCGCCCAGCCATGAACCACCGGCACCAGCGTGTCGACCTGAGCCAGCCGATTGGCAAGGGAGGAGGTTGCGTCACGTCCCACGACCGCGAGATGGGCAGGTAGCGCCAGTTGCTGCGATTGTTCGATTAGCCGGTCGAGCTGCGGTGTCGCTGCAATCGCGTCGTCATCGCGCCACCACAGCGGCAGGATCAGCCCATCCTCCTGCCACCTGGCAAGCTCTCGGTCCAAATTGGTCCAATCGGGTGTCATGAACGCTCCTTTGCCATTTCGCGGGCAATCTCTACCGTTCGGGAGGCGCCGTCAAACCGGAAGCCATCTGTTGGCCGTGCGGGTGCCGCCATAACCGCGTCAACGGCCCTGCAAAGCGCCTCCGGCGTCAGATCGGCCGAGGGTATCGCCGCGATGCCATCCAGCTGCGTGAGACTGCTGGCGCGCAGGGTCTGTTCGACCTCATTGCCCGCATCGAATGGAACGATCACTGCGGGCACCCCTGTTTGCAACAGATCGAGCGCAGTATTGTAGCCACACATGCTGACCGAAGCGGCTGCGCCTTTTAGCATCTGCCTGAAATCTGGCCGTGCGGGTTCCAGATGTGCGAGTGTTTCGCCGTGCTCCGCCACCAGCTGGGCGATTTGCTCCGCTGCGGACGGGCCGCCCACCAGAATCCGCCAGCGTAGAGCGGGACGCAGCGCAGCGGCTTTGAGCGCGATCCGGTAAAGCGTTTCACCGACGGCGCCGCCACCGGCGCTGACAAGGATCTCGCCTTTGCCGGTTCCTTCTGGGTGCGGTGCTGGCGGGGGCGGTGCGACATATCCGGTATAGTGCAGCATTGACGAGATCGCCGGTGTGACAGGCCATGAGGCCTCCAACTGCGTGGCCTGGGGATCTGAATGAAGCAGCACACCATCATAGCGTGTTGTCAGAATGGCCGCGGCGTCATCGGCCTTCTTGGGTTTCGAGGGTGGTGCCAGGATATCGCGCACGGACGCCAACACGACAGGTCGTTTCGGCAGGTCTTGAGCCGCATCGAGCAGTGCCAGAAACTCCTGCCGCAAGCTGCGCCGTCCAAAGGGGAATAACTCAGTGATGACAATATCCGGCTGGATCCGTTGAACCGTGTCGCACAGCATTTCGATCCGGCTGTCGAAATAGGCATCGTCGGCCACTTCACCGGTTGGTGTCAGCAGGCGCGAGAAACTGACGCCGTCTGATCGCAAAGGAGGCAGCTGCACGAGATCAACACCGCTATGATCAAGCTGACTCGCCGACCCGCCGCCGGAGACGACACAGGGCTGCTGTCCGGCAGCGCTGAACGCCCGGCCCAGTGTCAGGGCGCGTGACAGATGCCCAGTGCCCAACAGATGCGTGACGGCGATGAGGACTTTCATCACATGTCCCGTTTGCTGAGACGCACTGGTTCAGCGACGGGTGTGAGCCTGCCGTCAGCGTGTCTCTCCACCACGAACAACCGGTTGCGCTTGATCTGAAACGGGGCTGGCGAGTCAAAGTTCCAGCCATATGCCCGCGCCAGGATCATCCGCATGATCCCGATATGGCACACGGCCACGGTGTCCTCTGTCAACTGGGCGAGCCATGGCACGATCCTCTCCCAGACCTCCTGTGGGGTTTCGCCGCCGGGCGGGCGGTAGTCCCAGCCCCACTCCTCGATGTCGCGAAATCCGCTGGTCAGGTCGGCTCTTAGATCCTTGCCGTGCTGGCCTTCCCAGTCTCCCCAGTTCATTTCGATGAGCGCCGTGCTGGTCTGGGGGGTACGGTCTGCAACCAGCTTGGCGGTCTCGGCCGCGCGTTTCAACGGGCTCGACCAAAGCGAAGCTTGATCCCAAGGGGCAGGCAGGGCCTGCACGGCGAGTTCGGCACGTGCCGTGTCGTCCAACGGGATATCGCTGCGACCTTGAATTCGGCCGGCACGGTTCCAGTCGGTGTGGCCGTGGCGCAGGAGGGCAAGCCTGATCATGATGAAATCTCCAGCAAGGGTGAGAGCGTGGCCCACAATTTTTGTGCCGCCACCGGTGCGAGGTGTCGCGTGGCAATCCGGTCGCGGGCGCGTTTGGCCTGCCGGTTCCGCAAGGCTCCATCATCCAGCGCCCGTTCGAGCGCCCGGGCGTAGCCCGCAGCGCCGCTGTCTGTCGTTGGATTAAGGTCTGGTTCCTCCCATTGGGTGACGACATCGCACAGGCCAGGGCGATCCTGCGCCAGGACAGGCACACCATGGGCCTGGGCTTCAAGATAGACCATTCCAAACGCTTCGTTGACACCGGGCCAGAGAAAAAGGGAGGCCTGTTGATAGAGCGCCTCCAATGCCTCCCGGTTCAACTCACCAAGAAATCGGACATGCTCGCCGAAGGGGCGCATCAGGGTTTCGACCTCGGGGCGGGCCGGGCCGTCGCCGACGATGTCCAACCGCCAGGGCTGGGATACCCTGGCGAGCGCATCCGCGAGCAGACGATATGAGGCGAGCTTGTCGCCCGGTCGCATCATACCGACGCTCAACAGCGGACCGGAGTGATCGCTGGCGGTTGGCAGCGTCTTCGCTGTCAAGAACGGGGGCAGGTGGACCAGCCTCTGGTCCGCGTATCTGTCGCGCAGCAAGGTCTCGTGGTCCTGTTCGGTCAGATAGAAGATGACCGCAGCCGCATCGGCCGCCTCATGGGCTGCCCTGGCGAAATCCGACCATGGACCTTTGAGCCTTTTGTTGGCGCGTGTCGATTCTACCTGAACATAGGGGATGCCGAGACGCTCCGCGACGGCAGGGCCGATCAGATCGGGGGCCTTGTAATAGTTGTGGTAGGTAAGCCAGAGCGCAGGCCGGTCGGCCTCGGGAGTGGCGCGAATCTCGGTACAGATGCGGTCGATCTCATGTGCTGCCTTGCCGCGCAGTGTGGCTTGGTGTTCGGTGTCACCGGATCTGTCATACACCCGAAGCTCGCTGGCCAGCGTGACGGTTGCCCCAGTCCCGGCGAGTAATCCCATCAGATTGCGGGCCATCTCTCGATCACCTGAAGGCACCGGGTGGCGCGGTGACTTCATCGGCGCATAAAAGGCAATCTTGTGGCCCCGGCTCATGTCTCGCGTATCATCGTCTTCAGCCGCTCCGACAGGCGGGCGATGCCGGGGTCCATGCCAAAATCATGACGCAGTCTAACGAGTGCCGCTTCTGCCATTCGGGCGGCTTGCTCGGGATTCCGGCTCAGGGTCAGGATGGCCTCTGCCAAGGCTTCGGGGGTATCTTGGCTGAGCACGCCGTGGGTGCCATTTTCGATGAACTCCGGGATCGCAGAGACCGCGGTGGACAGGATCGGCAGGCGCTGCGACGCGGCTTCCATCAGCACGTTAGGCAGCCCGTCCCGATCACCATCTCTGGCGATGCGGCTGGGCAGGACGAATATGTCACATGCGCGCATGGCCGAGATAACCTCGGGCTGGTCGCAGGCGCCGCGCCAGGTGATCCGATCGACCACGCCTAGATCCTCTGCCATGCCTCGTAGCAGGTCTTTCAGGGCGCCGCCGCCGATGTGGGTCCAGTGCCAGTCAAGCGAACTGGGCAGGAGGGCGAGCGCGGCGATCAACCGGTCAAAGCCCTTCTTCTCGACCAAACGGCCGACCGACATCAGATGCAGCGGGTCGCCCGGAGCACGCCATCTGCGCTGGGGCGGAGAGGGGAAACGCGAGAGATCCAGACCGTGATAGATCAGGTCAACCCGGTCAGTTCTGTCCGAAAGCGCTTGCAGGTGTTTCGCCCCAAACCCGGTGCAAGTGGCACCAAAGGCAGCGCCATGTGTCGCGGCTGCAAGCTTTTCTTTCAGTTCCCACTCGGGGGATGTCCAGATGTCCTTGGCATGGGCGGAAAAACTCCAGGGCAGACCGCGCATGATGGCGGCATAGCGCGCCACTGAAGACGGCGTGTGCAGGAAATGAGCATAAAGCCCGAGGACCTGCTCCGGCATTTCCGCAGCCAGGACGCAAGCCTGGCCAAATCGGCGGATCCGGTTGCGGGAGGGATCGCGGCGCAGGTCCTGCCGCCAGATCCGATAGGCGGTCTGATAGCCGGGCATGGCCTGTGCCTGTTGCCGCGCGCTCCAGACACGATCAGGTTCCTGATAAAGATACTCCGGCAGGTAGTGGACCGCGGCGCTCAGCTTCTCATGTAAGGGGTGACGTTTGATATCCGTGGGATGACGAAGGGACCAGATTTCAAAACTATGGCCTGCGGCCTCCAGCGCGACCAGTTCCTGCGCGATGAACGTTTCGGACAGGCGCGGCCAACCTTTGACGATCACGGCAAGAGGCGGGCGCGACGGCGTGGTCTTGCGAGAGTTCATTCGGCGGCCTTCCCGCTGGTCTTATGCAGAAGTGCATCGACCCGGTCGGTTACATAGTCGAGACCGTCTAACAACCCGTCGGGAATCGCCGCCGAGGGCGGTGGTTGGTCGGCGAGCGCACGGATCGCACGGATCATCGCCTCTGGTGTCCAGCCGTCTCGACGCTCATCCAGCATGGCCGTCAGCCCAAGTTCTTCGGCGCGGCTGGCGCGGATCCACTGCTCAAGCCTCGGGGTGGTGCGCGGTACAATGACGGCGGGTTTGTCAAAGGACAAAACCTCGCAGAACGTGTTGTAGCCGCCCATGCAGACAACGCCCTGCGCCCCGGCGAAGAGGGTTTCGATCTCGGATTCGAACCCCACTGCTGTGACGCGGCCGTTCAGAGCGGCAACACGAGTCTCGAACTCGGTTCGGGTCTCGCCCGACAGGAAGGGGCCGTAGACCAGCATGGCCCGGGGTGCCAGGCCCGGGTCGCGTTCATAGGCGGTCAGGACAAGGTCGACCATCATCGCGCCATCGCCACCGCCGCCGGGGGTGATCAGGACATATGGCTGTTCTGGAGGGGTTCCCAGCTCGCCAAGATCGCGGCGCAGATACCCGGTCCAATGCATCCGCGCCTGTGCGTCCGCGCTGAGGGGAAGCCCGGCGGTGGGATCATAGACGGAGCGGATGCCATAGACCCAGATCTCGTCATAGAATTGTTCAGTGGCGGCAACGGCATCCTTGCGGGCCCACTCGGTGGCCAGCACCTCCGGCTCATCCAGAACATCGCGCAACCCGAGGATCAGGCGTGTTTTGCCCTTGCGCTGCAGCTCTTCCAAGGTGGGCAGCAATTCGCCGCGAAACCCGGTTGGTTCCTTGTCGACGATCAGCACATCGGGGGCGTATTCCATCGCGGTAGATCGGATAAGACCTGCCCGCAGCGTGGTGGTCTCTTCAATCGACATTCCCATTGTCCGTGACGCATAGGAGCCGTCCGACCGCTTGATTACACCGGGTAGCCGCACATGGTCGACGCGTGAGGGAAAGGCGAAACGCCCGGCCACGGGAGAGCCGGTCAGGATCAGGGCCGAGGCCGACGGGTCCGCATCGGTAATCGCACCGGCCAGGGCCCTCGACCGTCGCAGATGACCCAGCCCGAAGGTATCGTGGCTGTAGAGCATGACACGGGGGCCGCGAGGGGTGCTGGAGGGTGCGTTGACTGTCATCGCTGGGCCTGCGTCTGGTACAAGGATAGGAGAGATGAAACACCGGGAAACCCAAGTCGGGAGGACGTGCAGAGATGTTCTGGACACGGGTGCCCATCCTCCGCATCAGCGGCTGTGCGTAACAGCTCGGCCAGGGTCCGCCTCAGCATAGTATCGCCTCAGGTTGCTCAGCCTGACACGCTACGGGCCAAGGCACAGATCATCGTTGCGTCAGATCCAGAACGTCGAAGGTGGCATCCTGCGCCCGTCCGCGTGGTCTGCCCTCCTGCGCTCTGTGTGATACGCTGAATTTTCTATAACGTGCAGAGGTATAAGTTGCAATCAAGCGCTTGCGAACCGCACTTTCACCACTGAAACGCCGCGCCAAGGTGCAAAGACTTGATATTTTCACCGTTTTGCGGCCTTGGTGAAGGGATGGTTCCAAAAAATCGGGTTGTTCTCATGTGGCGAATGGTATCGCAGTATCTTGTCTGTTTGACGCTGGCGCTGGTTGTGGCGGCCTTTGGTCCGGCAGCAACATGGGCGCAATCGACGTCACCTCAGGGTGGGGATGATCTAGCCAAGGCGATTGAGCAGGCAGCTGAGAGCGGCGTCGGCGTCATCATCGTTGATGGTCGCGGCCAGCTGGTTTCGCCCTCGGATGCGCAGGGTGGAACGATACCTGTTCCCGCCACGGATCAGATGGAAGGGGCCTCGGCGCTGATGAAAGCGCAATCGGAGGTGGAGCAATTCGGGGATGCCCTGAAAAGTCGTCTGGAGGCGATGCCCTATTCGATCTTTGAGGTGCAGTACATCCTGCGACAGACGAGCCCGGATGGCCGCATTATCACCTACGTGAAGGTGCTCGGCTGGAGCTTGTTTCTGCTGTTCATCGGTCGCTGGGTCTCGGTCGAGATTTACGGCAAGCGTATCGCCAAGAAACATGTGGTGTCGCGGATCAAGGAACAGCCCGAAGGCTATCAGGATAAAATGCCGTTCCTGGTCTTCCGTTTCATTATGGGGGTCGGCGGTACAATTGTAGCCATGGCGTTTGCGTTGCTGACGTCCTATCTCATCTTCGGAACTTCCGGCAATTCATCGGTGAAATTCACCGTCACCGCGATCTACACGGCGTTTTTCTTGTCGCGGACAGTTTCGGACCTGTGGCGCATGGTGCTGTCGCCTTACCTCAGCCAATACCGCATTCCTGTGTTCTCAGACCGGGACGCTCGGCGTCTGTATTTCTGGGCCTCCGGGCTGGCGACCTACGATATCTGTTCGGTGCTTTTTGCGACTTGGGTTGGCGATTTCGGGCTCAATTACAATGTATATGCGCTTGTCTATGGCGTGTTGGCATTGGTTGGCACGTTCGGCAATCTGTTGATGGTTGTGATCAATGCACGACCCATTTCCAACGCCATACGTGCAGGCCGCGCCCCGGAAACCTGCTCCTGGCTCGTCCGGCTTCTGTCTGTTGCCTGGGCACCTGTTCTGGTGGTCTACATCATATTTGGATGGCTGGAGCTGGCCTTCGATCTGGTGTTGGAGCGCGATATGTCGCTGCCGCTCATGGCGGGCAGCTATTCGGTGCTGACCTCTATTCTGGTTGTCTACGGCCTCATCAACTATGTGATCGAACGCTTCTTCAATCGGTCGCAGCGACGGGTGCTGGTCAACGCTGCCGATGGAAGCGACGAAGACAGTGACGCAGAGACCGACGACGATGCCGAGATGCTTCCGCAACAGCAGCGGCACCCGATAGCCACTTTCGAAGATCTCGCGCGCCGCATCGCCGGTATACTGGCCTTTACCGTCGGCTTTCTCGCCATGGTCACGATCTGGAACCCCGAAGCAGCCTGGATGGAAAACTCCCGTCTGGACCGGATGAGCGATATAATCGTGATCCTGTTCATCGGTTATATTGTCTACCACATCGCCCGGATCTGGATCGACAGCAAGATCGACGAAGAGGTTGGCGACATGCCGGTTGGCGAATTAGGGGACGAGGGCGGCGCGGGCGGTGCCAGCCGGTTGGCAACCCTGTTGCCGCTGTTCCGAGGCGCGATCTTAGCGGTTGTCGTGGTCTCCATCATCCTGATCGTTCTGCTGGAACTGGGGATCAACGTCAGCCCGTTGTTCGCCGGTGCCGGTGTAGTCGGTCTGGCGGTGGGTTTTGGGTCGCAGACCCTGGTCCGGGATATCTTTTCGGGTGCCTTCTTCCTCGTGGACGACGCCTTCCGCAAAGGCGAATACATAGATATCGGCGATGTCAAAGGCACGGTCGAACGTATTTCGGTGCGATCCTTTCAGTTGCGCCATCACCTGGGAGCGTTGCACACCATTCCCTTTGGTGAGATCCGCGTGCTGACCAATTATTCCCGCGACTGGGTCATGATGAAGCTGCCGCTACGGGTGACCTATGACACCGATGTGGAAAAGGTGCGCAAACTCATCAAGAAACTGGGGCAAGAGCTGCTGGATGATCCGGTGATCGGAGACACCTTCATACAGCCGCTGAAGTCGCAGGGTGTGATTGAGATGCAGGATTCTGCAATGATCATTCGGGTCAAATTCATGACCAAGCCTGGCGACCAATGGCTGGTGCGCAAGAAGGTGTTTCAGGAAATCCGCGATCTCTTTGCGCGCGAAGGTATCAAATTTGCCCATCGCGAGGTTACCGTGCGTTTGGCTGGGGATCAGGTCGAGCAAACCCCCAAAGAGAAGCGCGATCTGGCTGTCGGGGCTGTTCAGGCGGCCATCGATGAGGATCTGATGGATGTGAACGATGGCGACGGTGACGATCGCTAGGAGATCAGCGAGGCCAGTCCGGCGCTGCTGTTCCTGATGCCGTCGCAGGCTGGACCCACTGCATCTGCGTCTTACCAACCGCCAGCGGCGCAAGCAGCCGCTGTCCGGGTCCCCAGCTTGTCTGCTCCACTTCCGGTGAGAAGTCGCGATCGACTGCGCCCGCCAGTTCCTGGCCGGGTGCGCCGTCATCGCCATGACAGTCGGTTAGGGATGCGAGCTCATGCGCGGTGCGGGCCAGCGACAGGCGCGCATCGGCAACAGGCTCGCCTCTGCTTGCCTTGCTCAATGCCTGTAGAACTGCTGCGGCCATCAGATAACCGGTCGCGTGGTCCAGTGCCTGTACAGGGAGCGGAACCGGTTTTGCCGCGGGGTCAGATGTCGATGGAAATCCGGCGACCCATTGGCGCCCACGTTCGGCGATCCCGCTGCTCATCTGCACAAGGCTGTCAAATCCCCTGTGCTGCGCCCACGGGCCGGTCCAGCCATAGGCATTCAAGCGCACATCAATGAGGTTCGGCGCGAGTTCCTGCAGTTTTGCGGTATCATATCCCAGCCCGTCCAGCGCGCCGGGACGAAAGCCATGCACCAGAACATCGGCGCCGGCTAACAGAGTTTCAAAGCGATCACGCCCGCTGGCGGAGCGCAGATCCAATGACGCCATATGTTTGCCCAGCGAGATATCCTGAAGCACGCCGGGTTCGTCCCAGCCCGGCGGATCAATCCTGAGGACAGTAGCACCGAAGGCGGCCAAGGTCCGGGTCGCTACGGGGCCTGCCAGCACCCGCGTGAGGTCCAGCACCCGCAGTCCCGCCAAAGGCCGAGCCCCTGTTGCCAATGGTTGCTTTCGGAGGTTGATGTGACGGGGCCGCCCCCAGGCGATCAAGGGCTCGGAACCGACTGCCTGCCCCTGTTGATGGGCCTGCCAGTCGGCATGGCTGCGCATCGCTGCCGCGACACCGCCCGCACCAACGATGGCCTGCTCCAACGTATCCGCGGATCGGCTAGCAACAGCGTCGCGTACCGCCTCCGGGGTAGGTTGGCAGCCGAGGGTCGCTAGCGCCGCGTCGCGATGATGGGGAAGGTTGGTATGAAGCCGGATCCATCCGTCGGCTGTGCGATAATCGCCGGCCAAGGGGTCCCAGAGATTGGGCATCTCCCAGCCCATGGGACGGAAGCTGTAGCGAAACCAGAGCGCAGCCCGGCGCTGATCGACGGTAACGGCCAGATCTTCGGTGCTGAGGTTCATCGCGGTCATCAGTTCGGCTAGGGCGATCCCGACAGCAGCCAGCGAGCGGTTGGCCAGTTCCGAAACAGCATAGCAGCTGGGCCAGCGAGCACCTGCGATCACGGAGTAGGTTTCAGGGTCTGGTAGCGCCTGCATTGGGCTCTCCTTTCGCGGGTCAGTTGATCACCTGGGGGTTATTGCTGGTAGGGATCGAGGCTGTCGCGCAATCCGTCGCCGAGGAAATTGAATGCAAGCACAACAATGATGATCGGAAGCATGGGAATAGCGGTCCATGGGTAAATCTCGATCGAAGCAAGATTTTGCGCGTCGTTCAGCATGACGCCCCAACTAACGGCCGGGGCGCGCAAACCGAGGCCAAGGAACGAGAGCGCCGTTTCACCAAGGATCATCGCCGGGATCGACAGGGCAGCAGAGGCGATAAGATGTGACATGAAATTCGGCAGCAGGTGTTTGCGTATCACCCGCCCCGAGGACGCTCCCATCATTTCTGCAGCGCGGACGTATTCTTCTTCGCGCAGGGACAGGAACTTCGCTCTGACGGAGCGCGCCAGTCCGGGCCAGTCAAGAATGCCCAGAATGATTGAGATGACAAAGAACACCGCGACTGGCGACCAGTTGGATGGCACAGCGGCGGAGAGCGCCAGCCACAGCGGCAGTTCAGGCAGCGAGCGCAGGATTTCGATCATCCGGTTGATCATCCAGTCCAGCTTGCCGCCGAAGTATCCCGCGAGGGAGCCAAAGAATATCCCCAGCACAAAGGAGACGGTGATGCCAATCAGACCCACGGTGAGTGACAGCTGGGCGCCATAAAGAATACGGCTGAAGACATCCCGGCCCAGCCGGTCGGATCCCCAGATAAACAGAGTTGCGTCTTCGGGGGGGCAGAACAGATGGGTGTCGGAGGGGAACAGCCCGGCAATCTTGTAGGTTGCACCCTCGCAGAAGTATCGCAGCGGTTGCGGGTTTTCCAGATCTGGCTTGAAGACCCATTGAAAGGTTTCGAGATCCGCCTCCGAGGTCATCGGATAGATAAACGGCGCGCGCAGCTTGCCCTCATGGAACAGGTTTATGGATTGAGGCGGCGAGTAGATATGCTCGCTGTCGCGCTCATTCGGGCCGTAGGGCGCTATGAAGCCGATGACAGGAAGCAGCAGGTAGCAGACCAGCAGGAAGATACCCGAGGTGAGGCCCAGTTTGTGCGTTTTGAACTTGCGCCAGATCAACACCCAATTGGGGGCGTCGAGATCCTTGCGCTCCAGCTCTTGCAGGGCCGTATTGGGATCATAGGGCGCGGTATCGACGTAGCGATTGTCGGGTTGGGTGCTCATCGCTTGCGCTCCTCATAGCGGATGCGGGGATCGAGCATCACCAGCAAGACATCGGAAATCATGGTCCCGATCAGGGTGAGCAGTGCGACGAACATCAAGACGAATCCGCTCAGGAACATATCTTGTGTTTTGAGTGCGGTGAGTAGGGTAGGCCCAATGGTCTGCAGGCCCAGAACAACGGAGACCAGAACCGAGCCGGAGATCATGGCTGGCAGCAGGTTGCCAATGTCCGCAACAAAGGGGTTGAAGGCCACACGCAGCGGATATTTTGCCAACATCCGGGCCGGTGCCATCCCCTTTGCTATGGCGGTTTCCACATAGGGTTTGCCGAGTTCATCCAGCATATTGGCCCGCAGCCGCTGCATCATGGCCGAGGCGCCGGAGGTTCCGATCACGAAGGTTGGCACAATCAGGTGGATCAGAATGGATTTCACCTTTTCCCATGTCATCGGCTCTCCCTCATAGGCGGGATCCATCAGGCCACCGATTGGCAGATCGAAATATTTATGCCCATAATAGAACAGGATAAGCGCCAGCAGAAAGTTCGGCGTTGCGAGTCCGAGGTATCCAACGAAGGCAGAGGTATAGTCGACCCAGGTGCGAGAGCGCGCTGCCGCCAGGACCCCCAGCGGAAGTGCAACGAGGTAGACAAACAGCACTGCTGCAACATTGACCAAAACGGTGAGCCAGAGGCTCTCGCCGACGATCTCGGCAACCGGGCGGTCAAATTCGAAAGACCAGCCAAAATTGCCCTGTATCATCCCGGAGAACCCATGCGGGCCCGGCATGAACCCCATCCAGATCATGTATTGCTGCCACAGCGGGCGATCTAGCGCATATTCCTTGCGAAGGAACTCCGCCTTGTCCACGCCGGACGACTGGCCGGAGGCTCGCAGCTCCGCGATCTGGTTGGACAGGTAGTCACCGGGGGGCAGGTTGATGATGACGAAGATCAGCACTGATACCACAAGCAGCGTCAGCAACATGGTTCCAAAGCGATAGATGGCGTAGCGCAGGATCTCCATCTGGTCGTGGTCCCTCAGCCTTTGCCGTCTTCGAAGAAGAACTCATCCGGGCGGTAGATGCCAAAATGGGCGCCCGGATCCCAGGCCCAGGTGCCTTTTTTCGGCACATTGCGCAGACGATTGCTGACAACAACAGGTTGCGGGGCCGCAGCGACCAGACCGATTGCATAGACTTCATCAGCGTGGATCTTCAGCATTTCCTGCCAGACCTTGGTGCGGGTTTCGTCCGTTGTTGCGGCTTCCCAGGCGTGCCAGAGTTCCATCAATCGTTGGGCGGGTTCGAGGTCCGGTGCCTCCCCAACGTCACCTCCGGTCTGATGGTATTGGCCCCATTTCGGCCAAGACAGAAACACCTGATCGGTCGGTGCCAGATAAGCAGGCGAGGTATAGGTTTGCGGCAGCCCGTTGTCCCAGCCATACCAGACCGAGGCCATTGTGGTGCCGGAAAACACCCGGTTGCGCAGGATGTCTCGATCAAGGGGCCGCATCACCAGTTTGACGCCAACATCGCGCCAGTCATCGGAGATGATCTGTAGCGCGTTTTCTACCTCCTGACGTTCGCCGGCGGTCTCCACGACAAGTTCCATGGGGCGGCCATCGGGCAGTTTACGGATGCCATAGCTGTCACGCTCGCTCAGCCCGGCTTGGTCCAGAAGCTGGTTTGCCAGCTCGGGGTCATATTGAGCCCAGGCCTCGCGCAGGGCGGGATCAAAGAAGGGGCTGGCCTCAAGCACCGTCATCGCCCCCGGCTTTGCCAGTTTGAAATAGAGCGCCTTGTTGATGCCGGCCCGGTTGATCGCGACAGAGAGGGCCCGGCGTACGCGCGTGTCGCGCAGAACCTGGCGCCATTGGTCGTCGTTTACGTTGAGATTTGGATAGATGGCGATCTGAGAAGCAGTTCCATTGCCCCAGAGATAGGTCTTGTAGGCGGCGCCATCGCTCTCTCCCTTGCGCAGGATCGGAATATCGCGAAAGCCAAGTCCGCGGGCTTGCAGGTCCGCTTCGCCGGCATTGGTCTTGGCGGCGACCAGGCCGCCTGCCACGATTTCCATCTCGACCGTGTCGATATAGGGCAGCTGCACGCCCTTGCTGTCGACACGATGGTAATAAGGATTGCGCACGAAGAGATGCCGGATCTTCTTGCCCGAGGTTGCATTGATCCAAGGCTGCAAAGTCGGCAATTCGTGGTTGTCGAACTTATACATATTGTCGAGCTTGTTGTGCAGGGCGGCCCAGCTCTTGACCCGGGCATAGTCCACTTCCTCAGCGAGCTTTTCGGGGTCGGCGTAATCGGCATGAAACTGTTTCAGATAGGCCGATGGGCGATAGATGAAGGGCGGGCTGGCCTGCGCAAGACTGTGCAGGAAACTGGGATTGGGGGCAGCCCATTCGTAGATGATGGTTGTTTCATCAGGAAAACTGACGGTTGGCAGCGCCCCATCCACCCGCAGATAATCCGGGGCGCCAGTAGGGTTGAGCAGCAGGTTATTGGCGACGTCTTTCCACCAGTATTCAAAATCGGCAGAGGTGAAGGGATCACCATTTGACCAGCGGTGACCCGGACGCAGTTTCAAGGTGAAGCGGCGATTATCCTCAACCTCGAAATCCAGCAGGATGTCTGGCTGTAGCTGATAGGTCTCGTCATAGCCCGCCAGTCGGGCGTAGCCATACACCACCATCTGCCGGATGTCCTTGGACCGCGTCACCATGGTGTTGAGCGTGCCGCCCTGGACCCCGAACTGACGGCCCTTGGCTTCCAGATCGACGATCAACGGGACCTCGGGCACTCGTTCGGCGACAGGCGGCAGGTCGCCGGATTGCACCTCCTGTTCCCAAAACCCGCTTTCGATCAGTTGTGCGGGCGTGGCGAGGGCCGTCGAGGCCATTGCCAGACTGAGGGCATGGGCCAGAACCGCGCCAGTTGCGAGGGTCTTCAGGGATGAGCGCAGATTAAACATGACAACGTACCTTATGTCCGGGCTCCACTTGTACCAAAGGCGGTGCCGTGATGCCGGAGAATTTGAAACGGTCTGGCCAGCTATCGGGCGATCCGGCGCCCTGTGCTACCAATTTGAGATTGATCGGGCGCTTGATGCTCGGTTCCGGCTGCGCAGCAATCAGTGCCTTGGTGTATGGATGCTGAGGATTGTAAAACAGCGTTTCAGGCGGCGCCTGTTCTACCACCATACCACGACGCATTACAGCGACCTCATCGGCGATGCGTGCCACCACAGCCAGGTCGTGGCTGATAAAGAGATAGGACAGTTGCTGCTGATCGCGGATGTCCTCCAGCAGTCGCAGGATCTGTTCCTGGACCGAGACGTCCAGGGCCGATGTCGGCTCATCGCAGACGATCAGCGATGGATCGAGCATCAGCGCGCGGGCGATCGACAGGCGTTGGCGCTGACCGCCCGAGAACGCATGTGGATAGCGAAGCAGCATTTCAGGTTGCAGGCCCACTAGCCGCAACATCTCTTCGGCGCGATCCCGGCGGCTGCTGCGATTGCCCAAACCGTGGATCTCCAGAGGTTCTGTCATGGCATCCTGAACACGCATCCGCGGCGACAGCGATGAATAGGGGTCCTGAAACACCATCTGGGCGGCTCGTTGAAACGCCGTCCGGCTGCTGCGGTCCATGTCATGAACAGAAATCGGTGCGGCATCTGCTGCGGGTCTGAACAAGACTTCCCCGCCGGGGTCGGGGGCTTCGGCGCCAAGCGCAATACGTGCGGCTGTTGTCTTTCCCGAACCACTTTCGCCGACGATTGCCAGCGTCTTGCCGCGCGGGAGCGCTAGATTCAGCTCTTTGCAGGCATGAATAAGGGTGGGCGCAGACCAGCCTTTGCGAGCCCGCAACGCGTATGTCTTGGAAATGTTGCGCAGTTCAAGGATCAGATCGTCCTGCGGCACAGGGGAGACGGGTTCTGGTGTCTCGGGGATCTGCGGGGCCGCCCTGAACAAAGCCTGAGTGTAGGGATGCGCGGGCGCGCCAAGGACAGCTTCGGCACTGCCGGACTCCATGACGCGGCCTTTGTGCATGACCACGACTTGCTCTGCCATATTGGCGACAACACCCAGATCGTGGGTCACCAGGATCATCGCCATGCCGGTATCGCGCTGGAGGTCTTTCATCAGGCCCAGTACCTGTGCCTGGGTGGTTACGTCCAGCGCCGTCGTCGGTTCGTCCGCGATCAAAAGATCAGGCTTGGCGACCATCGCCATCGCAATCATCGCGCGCTGACGCATCCCGCCGGACAGCTCAAAAGGATAGGATTTATAGGTGCGCTCAGGATCCGGGAAGCCCACCCGTTCAAAACAGGTCAAGACCTCGCGCTTGGCGGCGCTTTCGCTCTTGCCACCATGCAGCCAGAGTACTTCGGCAACCTGATTGCCGATCCTGTGCAGGGGCGAAAGAGAGCGCATCGGCTCCTGAAAGATCATTGCGATTTCATTGCCGCGAACGTCTCGCATCTGCCGCTCGCCCAGCGTGCGCAGATCCCGTTCGCCACCGCCGTTGGCGCCACGCCACAAGATCCGGCCCTGCCTGATCTGCGCGGCCTTCGGCAGGATCCGCAGGACAGCACGACAGGTCACGGTTTTGCCCGAGCCGCTTTCTCCGACAAGCGCAACGGTTTCACCTGCGGAGACGGAAAAATTCACGTCTCTCACAACCGGGTCACCCTGGCCAAATCCGATACTGAGGTTCTCGACAGACAGCAGAGGCGTCATTTAGCCTAAGCCGCCAAGCCGTTGCGGCGCTTGCATAGCGGTTCCATATCCCCTGTTTTTTTCGCCCACTGTCGCGCGCCACTGGGGCAATAGTCAAATCCCATTTCCATACCCTAAAGATTGATGCCAAAAAATTGAGTGCCCACGAGCAGCCCAGGCTCGTGCAAAAGCGCAGAGACGCATAGCTTCCGGATGCTACACATTCGCGACAATCTCTGTCACAGCTGTCGCAACTTGCGGCCTTAGTGCTGCCACGGTCATCTAAGGGAGAATGTCATGAACGCGCAGAATACCACCACACGGCTTGATCTGTTTATCGACCGGATGGTGTCGCAGCGGGCCTGTCTGGATGCGGCTATTGCGCAGACCGCGGGCCGGACAGAGCCGGTGTTTGAACTGGGGTTAGGCAATGGCCGTACCTTTCACCACATGCGCGAACGCATTCGTGATCGTGACGTCTATGTGTTCGAGCGCGCCGTCGCCTCGCATCCCGACAGCACGCCAGCGGAACATCTGACCATCCTTGGTGACGTTCGTGAAACACTGCCCGCAGCCGCAGACCGGTTTTCGGGAGGCGCCAGCCTGATCCACGCCGACCTGGGCGGGCATGACCGCGAAAAGAACGACGCCTTCGCGAGGATGATCTCGCCTCTGGTCGAGCCGCTTCTGGCGGTGGGCGGCCTTATGGTGTCCTCAGACCGGATGTATTTCGACTCGCTGGTGGAACAGCCTTTGCCAGCGGGGGCGGTTCCGGGGCGGTGTTTCATCTATTGCCGTGTGAGCTGATCCGCGCGTGTCAGCTGCGGTTGCGACGTCGGGTTTGACTGGCGCCGTGGCCTTCCGGCGACCTAGGCTGCTTGAGACGTTCCGAAACGCAGATGAGAGGCCGCACTATGATATTTTACGATTGCAGCACCGCCCCCAACCCCAGACGAGCGCGGATGTTCATCGCAGAAAAGGGGCTGGAGATCGAGACGCGCGACATTTCAATTGCAAAGGGCGAACAATTGTCTGAGGCGTTTCGGGCGGTCAATCCGCAGGCGACGCTGCCGGTTCTGGTGACGGATGACGGGCTGACCTTGACTGAGAACCTGGGGATTGCGGCCTATCTGGAGGCGCTCCACCCGGAACCGCCATTGATGGGGCGCACTCCGGCGGAAAAAGGGCAAGTCCTGATGTGGCATGCGATAGTAGAGGCGCAGGGCGGACTGCCGATCGCCGAAGCGCTGCGAAACAGCCACCCGGCCTTTGCCCACCGGGCCATTCCCGGCCCCGAAAATCATGCTCAGATTCCAGAGTTGGCAGAACGAGGTCTTGCCCGAACTGCGAGGTTTTTCGATCTGCTGGAGGCGCGCTTGCAGCAAAGCGTCTGTGTCGCTTTGGACGATCTGACCCTGGCCGACATTGCCGCCTTTGTTTTTGTCGACTTCGCCCGGGTCATCAAGATGCGTATCCCGGCAGACAATACTGCGACCCGCGCGTGGTACGATAGGATCGCCGAGCGCCCAAGCGCCCGATTGTGAGAACACTTGTAGGACCGGATGGACAGCCTGTACAAACAGCGGCAAGTTGTGCGGTCAGATCATTCGTGTCGTCTGCGGCCCGCCCGCCGAGGTTTCAATCCAAGTATTCAGAGGTCAGCCATGGCTGAAAAACCGATCCTGCACCGCGATGATCCCGAAGCCATCCCATTGGTTGGCAACGTCAAGGTCACGCGTGCAGATTGGCTGAATGTGGCAATGGATGTGCTGATTACCGACGGGGTCGAGCAGGTCAAGGTGCTTGCGCTGGCGGAACGCATGGGGGTTTCTCGGTCTTCGTTCTATTGGTATTTCAAGTCACGGCAGGATCTGTTGGACGCGCTGCTGACCAATTGGGAACAGACCAATACGGTTGGCCTGATGGGGCAGGCTGAAGCTGCGGCAGAGACCATTACCGCCGCTGTCCTGAATGTGTTTCGCTGTACGGCGAACCCGCAGTTGTTCAACACGGCTCTTGATTTCGCGATACGGGACTGGGCGCGCAGATCCGGCCATGTGCGCAATATTCTGGACATGTCGGATGCCCGCAGGATCGATGCGTTGACCTCGATGTTTCGGCGCTATGATTACCCTGAACGCGATGCAGAAACGCGGGCCAAAGTGCTCTATTACATGCAGCTGGGCTACGACATGGCGGGCCTTAATGAGCCGTACGAGCAGCGGCTCAGCATGACGGGGGCTTATCTGGAGGTCTTTACCGGCCAGTCGGCCAGCCCCGCAGAGCTGGCCGAATTTGCGGAATACGCCAAACAGTACTGGCGCCCCTGAGACGCGGTCTCACATCGCAGTGAGCAGCTTGTCGACGTCGGCCCTGGTCTTTTCGGCGGCGGCCATGCGCACCGGTCCGTATCCACGGATATCCATCGGTGCAGTCAGCACGGACAGCCATTTGTCGTGATCCTCTGCTGTATAGCGTACGGCGGCCTGCTGGAGGATGCCCTGATACCAGCTGAGCAGATCACGGTGCAGACGTGCCTCTTCGTGATGACCGAAGGGGTTCCAGCGATGGCCTCTCAGGCGGCGTCCCTTCGCCAGAAGGCGGAGCGCCGGACGCATCCAGCCGCCGAACTGGATTTTGCGGGGGCGGCCCCGCGCATCGGTTTTGCGGCTGAGGAGCGGCGGGGCAAGGTGATAGTTCACCTGAAAGTTGCCCTCAAATTCGGTTTCGAGCTGATGCGTAAAACGATCGTTGCTCAGAAGGCGGGCCACTTCGAATTCGTCCTTGTAGGCCATCAGTTTGAACAGCGATCTTGCGGCTGCCTTGACCAGCTCTTCAGACCGATCCGCAGGAAGGGCATCGCGCAGGGTTTCCAGCTGGGCAGTATAAGATTTTGCATAGGCAACATCCTGATAGCCGGTCAGAAACGTGGCGCGGCGGTCAATCAGCTCGGCCAGGGTTTCTGCGCGCGCCTCCTCTTCGGAGTAGAGATGTGACAGGCGCGCCGGATCATGAGCGAAGGCCCGCCCGATGGCCAGGGCCAGGCGGTTCTTCTCGATCGCAACACCGTTCAAGACAATAGCCTGATCAAGGGCGACGAGGCTGACCGGAACCAGTCCCTTTTGCCAGGCAAAGCCCAGCATCATGACATTGGCCAGAACGGCATCGCCAAGCAGAGTTTCTGCCGCTTCATTCGCGTTGAAGCCCGACAGGTTGTCGGCACCGATGACGCCGGCGATGGATTTTTCGCGCAGAGCGGCCATCAAGTCGGCATCACGGCGCAGGACCAGATCGCCTGTGGGCATTTCGGCGCGGTTCAGCACCATTTTCGTGCCCTCGCGATAGTGGGCTGACGCTTTCGGAGCGGAACTGACCACCACGTCGCAACCGATTACCGCATCTGCCGCATTTTGGTCGATACGCACCTGATGCAGCGCGTCCGGTGCATTTGAAAGGCGGATGTAGCCGAGTACGGTGCCGAACTTCTGTGCGAAGCCGGTAAAGTCCAGGACGCTGGCGCCTTTCCCTTCCAGATGCGCGGCCATAGTGATCAGAGCACCGACCGTGACGACGCCCGTACCGCCGACACCGGTCACCAGAAGATCGAACGGATCCTCCAGCGATGGCAAAGCAGGCATAGGTAGGCCAGCGGTCAGCGTACCAATGTCCAAAGCGGCAATTTCTTTCTTGCGCCGCGTTGCACCTTCCACGGTTACGAAGCTTGGGCAGAAACCATTCAGGCAGGAGAAATCCTTGTTGCAGCTTGAAAGGTTGATCTTGCGTTTTCGGCCAAAGGGGGTCTCTTTCGGCTCGACACTCAGGCAGTTGGATTCCACCGAACAATCGCCGCAGCCCTCACAAACCAGATCATTGATAAAGGCAAACCGCTTTGGATCCTCCATTGTGCCACGCTTGCGGCGGCGGCGTTTTTCGGTGGCGCAGGTCTGTTCGTAAATCAAGACGGTAACGCCGGGGATCTCCCGCAGCTCGCGTTGGACGGTGTCCATTTCGGCACGGTCGTGAAAACTGGTGCCCGCAGGGAAATCGGAGGAGGAGAACTTGCCGATCTCATCGGACACCAGCGCAATCCGGTCGACGCCTTCTGCGCGGCAGGTCTGGGCGATGCCTGAGACACTGACCGGTCCATCCACCGGCTGGCCGCCGGTCATCGCGACCGCATCATTATAGAGGATTTTATAAGTGATATTTGTGCCCGCAGCGACCGCCTGACGGATTGCCAGAGAGCCGGAGTGATACCAGGTGCCCTCGCCAAGGTTCTGGAACACATGCTTGCCGCCGTTGAATTTCGAGGCAACTGTCCAGGGCACCCCTTCGCCTCCCATCTGGGCATAACCGGCTGTGTCGCGGTCCATCCAGCTGGCCATGACATGGCAGCCAATTCCCGAGTTGGCCTTGCTGCCTTCAGGCAGTTTAGTGGAGGTGTTATGAGGGCAGCCCGAACAGAAATAGGGGGTGCGGGTGGCACCGGGGATATTCAGCAACTGAGGGGGCTTGGCCGTCAGGCTATCTGCCCGCTCCAACAGGTTTTCCTCTGGGAAGAACCGGTTCAGGCGTTCCGCCACGATCGGCACCAGCTGCAAAGGCGACAGCTCACCTGTCCAGGGGATCAGCGGGTTGCCCTGACTGTCATGTTTGCCGACCATCCGTTCCGGTTTGTCGCCTGGCCAGTCGTAGAAATATTCCTTGAACTGGCTCTCGATGATGCCGCGTTTTTCCTCGACTACCAGAACTTCCTGTTTGCCTTTTACAAAACGCAGCGCCTCGGTGCGGGCTAAGGGCCAAACCATCCCAACCTTATAGATATCAATACCGAGACGTTTGCAGGCGGCGGCATCAAGTCCGAGCAGGCGCAGCGCCTCCATCAGGTCCAGATGTCCCTTGCCAGTGGTGACAAAGCCGAATTTTGCCTCCGGCAGATCGTAGATCCGCGTATCAATCGGATTTGCCTCGGCGAAGGCACGCACCGCACGCAGCTTGGCGTGGATTCGGGTCTCAATCTCCGGCGAGGGCAGGTCTGATCTGCGGATGTGCAGCCCGCCTGGATAATTGGGCAGTTCGGGGTAGGAGAAAGCGCGGTCCGGGCGCAGGTCCACGGAGCGTGCGCTTTCCACGGTTTCCGAGACGGCTTTGAACCCTACCCAAGTGCCCGAATAGCGCGACAGCGCAAAGCCGTATTCGCCAAACTGCAGGAATTCCCCGACATCGGCCGGGTTCAGGACCGGCATGAACCAGGACATGAAGGCCACGTCGGATTGATGTGGCATTGAGGAGCTGACGCAACCATGGTCATCGCCTGCAACGACCAGAACGCCGCCCTTCTCGGATGAGCCATAGGCGTTGCCGTGCTTCAGCGCATCGCCGGACCTGTCGACCCCCGGTCCCTTGCCATACCACATGGAGAACACGCCCTCGACCTCGCAGTGAGGGTCAAGAATGGCCTGCTGCGCGCCCAAGACGGCGGTTGCGCCCAGATCTTCGTTCACGGCGGGCATGAAGGTGATGTTATTGGCGTCCATGCGTGTGCGGCTGCGCCAGAATTCCAGATCAACGCCGCCCAGCGGAGAGCCGCGATAGCCGGATACAAAGCCTGCGGTATTCAATCCGGCCGATCTGTCGCGCCGTGCCTGATCCAGCATCACGCGCGCCAGCGCCTGGGTGCCGGTCAGGAAGACGCGGCCCGTCGTCATCTCATACCGGTCATCCAGCTGGTAACTGCGAAAATCGTGGCTGAGCTGGGTCATTGGAGTATCCCTTGCAATGATACGATCATATGCGCGAAATGATAATCCACATTGGCTGGATATTCTTGCCAGATTACCTCTGTTTTACTCCATTCATGAATGATATTTCCATGTGGTGTAAGAATTTGGATGATTTTACCATGGATGATGATCTCACCCTTGATGATCGGGACCGTCGGATCCTGACGCTGCTGCAACAGGATGCGCGGATGTCGAATGCGGATCTGGCAGAGGCGGTGGGGATGTCAGCTTCGGCGTTGTGGCGGCGGGTGCGCGCACTGGAGGAGGCGGGTGTCATTGAGCGCTATGGCGCGGTGGTGAACGCGGCGGCGATGGGGCTGGGATTTCACGCGATTGTCCATGTGCAGCTGACCCGTCACGACCGCGAAAAGCTGGCGGACTTCATCAAGGCGGTTGAGACCAGCCGTCTGGTTCAGGAATGCTATGCCACCACGGGGCAGTCGGATTACCACCTGCGGGTATTGGCGCCTGATCTTGACGCCTACAATCGGTTTCTTGAGGAGTTTCTGTTCCGCCTGCCTGCGGTTGCCAGTGCGCAAACAAACGTGGTGCTGCGGACCATCAAGCGCGACGAACCTGTCACGCGCTGAGCTTTGTCCCGGGCGCCGACAGCTTAGGTCGCGCTGCTTCGGCTTTCAGCCGAAACTGACATGCGCCCAGGCAGCTGCCATCGCAAGATAGGTGAGTTGGTGTAAGGCCTGGTCGGTGCCCATCGCGCGCCAGTAGACAGCCATATTCGGTGCCAGTTCCTTGCGTTTGGAATAGCAGGCCTTGCAATAGTCGATGTTGAAATGTGCCACCCATTCCAGCGCGCAGATGATCAAGATGAAGCCAACCGGAGCGCCCATGATAACAAAGGCAATAATGGATCCCATCACATGCACCCCCGCATGTTGTGCCCGTCCGGCATGCAGATATTCACCACGACCCGAGAGCATCTTGGGTGTTTGCAGGTAGAAATCCGCAAACATGTGTTTGATCTGAAGCAGGCAAAGCAATCCCAAAAGGGATGCGAGGTGGTCTGTCAAAGCAATGGCCCCGTTTTGTGTCGCGCGCTGAAAGCTTACGTATTTTTTCGAAACAGGCAAATGGCCTGTGGCACTAATCGCCACGACGCTCCGTCATCTGGATAGGCTTTAGGCAAGGTCAGCTGGATTGAACCGGACGACACGGCGTGTGACGTCCGTCTTGCCATTGCCTGCAACTGGCAATCCGGGCTAGGCATATCGGGATCAGTTTCCGTAACATTTTCCATTTCGGAGCCGTCCCATAGAACGCACTCTTTTTCGGTTTATCTGGAACTACTCAAAGCGCGACCAACTGGTTCTGTTGGTGGTCACGGCCTGCCTGTTTCCACTTCTCTATCTTACTCTGGAACTGCCAAAACGCATCATCAACGATGCTATCGGGGCGCAGAGCTCCACGATTGACCTGCTTGGGTACGAGCTGAACCAGCTGCATTATCTCTGGCTTCTCTGCGGTGGATTTCTTCTGGCGGTTCTCGCGCATGGTCTGCTGAAAATGCGCATCAACACGATGAAGGGGGTTCTGGCCGAGCGGATGCTGCGGCGGTTTCGCTATCGGTTGATCTCGCGTGTTGTGCGATTCCCACAGCCGTATTTCGAGCGGGTAAGCCAGGGCGAACTGGTGTCTATGATCACCTCGGAAAGTGAGCCGATGGGGGGGTTGATGGGGGATGCGGTCAGCCAGCCGGTGCTACAGGCCGGTCAGATGCTGACGATCCTCTATTTTCTGTTCATGCAGAGTGTCTGGTTCGGTCTGGCGGCGGTTGCGCTAATTCCCTTGCAGGGCTGGTTGATCCCGATGTTGCAGCGGCAAATCAACCTGTTGAACAAGAAGCGCATTCATCAGATCCGCGCTTTGGCCTCCGAGATCGGCGAAAGCGCCGCTGGCGCATCTACCCTACGTCTGAACGGCGGTTGGCGTTACCGGATGGCTGTCATCACGGATCGGCTCGGATGGCTCTATGACATCCGGTTTGCGATCTATCAGAAAAAATTCTTCATGAAGTTTCTCAACAACTTCATTACCCAGCTGACACCGTTTCTGTTCTATGCAGTTGGCGGCTATCTGGTGCTTGAAGGCAAGGTCTCGCTCGGTGCACTGGTTGCAGCCCTTGCCGCCTACAAGGACTTGGCATCGCCCTGGAAGGAACTGCTGGCCTATTACAACCAGACGCAGGATATGGCGTTGCGCTGGGATGTGATCCTGGAGAGATTTGACCCGCCCGGCATGGTCGATGAGGCCTTGATGACGGGCGCTCCCGAGGATCTGAAACGGCTTCGGGGCGATATCGTCGTGGAGGGGGTCAACGTCCGCGATGCGGATGGCAATCTTGTTCTGGAAGATCTCAATGCCCGCTTCCCGGCAGGCAAGGTGATCGGGGTTGCCGCGCCCTCGGAGGAGGATCGCCGTGCGTTGGCGGGATTGTTGACCCGCGAATTGCTGCCTTCGGCGGGCAAGGTCTGTATCGATGACCAGAACATGCGTGACATTCATCAGGCGGTGATCGCCGCCCGCATCGGTCATGCCACGTCCCGCCCGGTGCTGTTTCAGGGCTCTTTTGGCGACAATGTGATGATGCCGATCAGGCAGCGGCCGCTTGGTACCGCGCAGGACCTGCGGCGCTATGATGTCGCGCAGCGTGCGGGTAACAGCCCAGATCCACTGGACGCCTCCTGGCTGGACCCGAGCCTGGCCGGGTTCTCCAGCGAGGCGGAGCTGCGCGACTGGTGGCTGCGGTTGGTGTCGGGGATCGGGTCCGATACCGCCCTGTTCCGTCGTGGCGTCGAACAGCGTTTTGATGCCAAGAGTCATTCAGAATTGGCGCTTCAGCTGGTCGAACTGCGACCAAAGGTGCAGCAGGCGGTTACCAAGGCGGGCCTGGAACAATACGTGCACTTTCTGGCGTCAGATCGGTACAATCCGGCCCTGCCGGTGGCGGAGAACCTTCTATATGCAACCACGCAAGCGCGGATCACCGAAGACGTCCTGAGGCAACAGAGTGATTTTCTGGATCAACTCAGGGCACTCGATCTTGACGTCGATCTCGTCGCGCTCAGCCGTGACGTGGTGGAAATGCTGCGGCAAATCTTTGGCATTGACGGTACCGATCATCCGCTCTTCCGCAAGCTTGGGCTGGAGGCTTCGGCCTATGAGGGGGCGCTGGCGCTGGTCGACAAGACTCGGAACGATGGCGTCTCTACGCTGAGCCATGAAGAACTTGCGCGGTTACTTATCGTGCCTTTCAGCATCTCTGCCGAACAAATCGGTGCTGCGTTCAGCGATGAGATAGAAGAGCGCATTCTTGCGTTCCGCCAAAGCCACTCCAAGCAGTTGATGGCGACGCTGGGTGATATTTTCGAGCCGCTTGATGAGGGGGCCTTTGCTCCGGGTCTGACGGTGCTCGAGAATGCCCTGTTCGGCAAGATTTCCGATAGCGCCGGCGGGCGAGCCGAGGAGGTGCAGAAGCTGGTCTCAGAGGTTCTTGTCGAGAACGGCGTGCGTGACCGGGTTGTTGAGCTGATTTTTGATCTGCCGATTGCGATAGGCGGGCAGGGGCTTGCAGCCAGCTTTGCCGAGCCGCTTGCCTTCTCGCGCGCTTCGATCAAGCGCCCGGATATCCTGATCCTAGACGCTGCAATGGCGAGCTACGATCTGGATACACGCATCGCCATTCACAAGAACCTTCGCCATCTTTTGCCAGAGACGACGCTGATCTATCTGGGCAGCAGTTTTGAAAGCCCGGATGTCTTCGACAGTTATTATGAGCTTCGCCAGGGCCGGTTGGTGAGTGACACCCCCGCTGCGGATGCGGTCAGTGATGGTGCGGGCAGTGCTGATCTTGCACGGAAACTACGGGCGCTTGAGCAAACTGAGCTGTTCTCCGAGCTCAACCGTCGCCAGCTCCGGCTTCTTGCCTTTGGGGCGCGCTGGTATACCGCCAAGGCTGGTGACACGGTGTTTCTCAAGGACGATGAAGCGAGTGACGGCGCTTATATGATTCTGGAGGGCGAAGCGGGCCTATATCTGCCGCAGGCAGGTGATGACAGCCGTCTCGTAGCCAAGGTCGGTGCCGGTCGTCTGGTTGGCGAACTGGGATTGATCCGGAAGGAACCCAGGGCGCTGAGCATGATTGCCGAAAGCGAGCTGACGTGTTTGCGGATCGGTGAGGAGGAGTTCCTCGCAGTTGTCGAAAACGATGCCGCCACGGCTTTTAAACTGTTGCAGGTGGTTGCTGGCTACGTGTCGAGCTAGCGCGGCCGAGACTTGTGGCAGGGCAAGCGCAGGCCGGATGGTCAGACAGGCGGCGCGCATGCGCGACAGGTTCGAAATCCTACTGCGACGGGTAGTTCTGTTATTTGGTTTTGGGCGGCGCGCCGCCGACAAAACTGTTACCATCGGCGTAGTTGCAGGGGGCATCCTGCATATTGAGGTGCAAATCGTCTCCCTCGAATGGATGGGCGCGGGCGAGACCTTCGTCTACCTCGATACCAAGGCCGGGGGCGTCCGAGGGGATGACGCACCCAGCTTCGATCGTGATACTCTGCTTGATCAACGACATGTGGAACGGCGTTTCAATGGTCTCGATCATCAGAAGGTTGGGGATCGACGCCGCCAACTGGATATTGGCAGCCCACTCCACCGGACCGGCGTAGAGATGCGGTGCCATTTGGGCACCAAAAACCTCGGCGATGGCCGCAATCTTCTTGACCTCCCAGATGCCACCTGCCCGCCCCAATGCGGGTTGCAGGATTTCGGCCGCGCCAGCGCGCAGCACAGCGGCAAACTCCGCCTTGGTGGTCAGCCGTTCTCCGGTGGCAACGGGAATGCGCACCCGTTCAGCGACACGGGCCATATCCGCGACCAAATCGGGGGGTGTCGGCTCCTCGAACCACAAGGGACTATAGGGTTCAAGAGCCTGCCCCAACCGAATGGCGCCGGCGGGCGTGAACTGGCCATGGGTTCCGAATAGCAGGTCGGCACGATCTCCCACAGCCTCACGGATCGCTCGGCAGAAGGCGACGGATTTCGTGATGTCAGATTGTGCCGGCATATGCCCGCCGCGCATCGTATAGGGACCGGCGGGGTCGAATTTGATCGCTGTATATCCGTTCTCCACAGCTGCAATGGCGGATTCAGCTGCCAGCTCGGGGCTGTTCCAGAACGCATCCATGTCGTGATGGGGTTGCGGATAGAGATAAGTATAGGCGCGCAGCCGCTCGTTCATTCGCCCGCCGATAAGTGCGTGAACCGGACGATTGCGATCCTTTCCGAGAATGTCCCAACAGGCGATTTCCAGTCCTGAGAATGCGCCCATGACGCTGAGGTCGGGCCGCTGGGTGAAACCTGACGAGTACGCCCGTCGGAACATCCATTCGATGTTTTCTGGCGATTGTCCCAGCATGTGGCGGTCAAATACATCACGGATCACGTGGCTCATCGCGTCTGGGCCGATCGAGGCCGCGTAGCATTCGCCCCAGCCGATGATGCCGGTATCGGTGGTCAGTTTGACGAGGATCCAATAGCGCCCTCCCCAGCCGGGCGCGGGTGGGGCTGTGACGATGATGTCGAGGTCTTGCAGTTTCATGTCATTTCCCCGTGGCTACTGAACGGTTTATTGGTCGAAAACGATGATGTTGCGGCGCGCCGAGCCCGTCTTGGTGTCTGCGATCGCTGCATTGATCTCTTCAAGCCGCCACCGGCCGGAGATCAGCTCGTCCAGCTTCAAACGTCCTTGTTTGTAGAGGTCTACCATCCATGGAATATCGCGCTGGATAACGACGTCGCCCATTTTCGACCCGATCATGCCCTGACCGATAGCCGCCATGATCACGGGTTCGTAGCTGGCTTTCGCGCCGGAATGGGGCATGCCGATCATCACCATGCGCCCACCGACACCGAGATACCTTGTGGCCTGATCGTAGGCGGGGATCGCACCAACGGTGACCAGGACGACATCTGCACCGCGACCGCCAAGCGCTTTGTAGGCGGCCTTCCAAGGGGCATCCAGACTGCCGAGAACCGTATGGGTGGCCCCGAACTCTTCGGCAATGGCCAGCTTGTCCTCGCTGAGGTCGACAGCGACGATGCGGCGGGCGCCGGCGATACGGGCGCCCTGAATCGCATTGAGGCCGACACCGCCTGCACCAATCACCACAACATCCTGGCCTGCGCGCAGCTGGGCGGCGTTCACCGCAGCGCCGACACCGGTGATCACGCCGCAGGACAGAAGTGCGGCAACGTCTTTACCCAGATCTGCCGGAATTTTCACAATCTGGCGTTGGTCAACCACCACCCGCTCTGCAAATGCACCGCAGGCCATGGCCTGCATCAGGGGGGAACCTGCAAGGGTTTTCAGCGGGCCATTGATAGCATCATAGGGGGTCTCGCACAGCGTTGGAGCGCCCCCTGCACAGCTGGGACAGCTGCCGCAGGAGCGGATCAGGGTCACGACCACGCTGTCGCCTTCGGCGAAGCCATGAACATGCTCGCCAACGGCGCTGATCACGCCGGCAGCCTCGTGACCATAGACAGCGGGCAGGAAACCGCCCCAGGCACCCTCCGCATAGGAGATATCACTGTGGCAGATCGCGACGGCATCCAGTGTGACCTCCACTTCACCGCTACGCGGCGCGGCAAGCTGGACATCCTCGATCACAAGCGGGCTGCCGAACTGATGGCATACGGCTGCTTTAACGATAGGCATGTCGCGTCTCTCCCCTTTTAGTGGTCACGGTGGACCGGGGGAAGCGAGCCCGCAAGCCCGAAACCGTCTGTGACGCGTCGTATCTTGAAGACGAATTGGCGCAGGGGGCAGGGAAACGGTTGCGCCGATCACCGCCGGGTCAGGAGGGATTTCGTCTGGCTTGCAGGGCGGTGACGCTTCTCGCAAATTGCTGTGCTTCTTCCGGGGCAGAGCCAAGTTGCCGTGCTGCGTCAAAGATCGCGGTGTGATCAAGCTCTGGATAATGCGCGACCGTGATTTCCTGCAACGACTTTCCGTCTTGGGCGGCCTTGGCACAGAGCTCCTTGACCATCGCCTGCGCCTCACCGCGCCGCATATGCTCAGCCAGAGCAAAGCTCAACGCTTCGGCATGAATGGTACCGTTGGCAGCGTTCAGATTGTGCCGCATGCGGTCGACATCCGGTGTCAGCCCCCGGGTCATGGAATTGGCAATCCGCACGGCACTGGCGGCGCAGAAAACGGTCTGCGGCAGGCTTAACCATTCGCCGAGCCAGCTTGTGCCGTCCCGTTGGTGCTGATGGCCAGCAGAATGATGCAGGGCCGAGAGCTGGGCGTTTGCCTGCGACGTCAGCGCAACCAATGCGGAGGCGCCTACCGGGTTTTGCTTCTGTGGCATTGTGGATGAGGCGCCGCGACTGCTGATCGCAATCTCATCAATACCACTCTGACGGAGGGCGAGGCAGTCAGTACCTAGTTTGCCCAATGCAACGCAGACCCGGGTAAACCAATCGGCAATACGCAAGACCGGCGTGCGGTCGGTATGCCAACTGCGACCCGGATCGGCGAGCGACAGACCGGCGGCCAGTTCTGCGCGCAGCTCCGCAACCCGGGGGCCAAGCGCGCCAGAGGTGCCCGCGGCGCCTGAAAGTGACACCAGCAGACAGCTGTCGCGCAACCTTGGCAATTCGTCCAACAGCCCAAGCAGGGGCTGTCCCCAGGCGGCCACGACAGCGCCAAAACTTGTTGGCGTGGCCAGCTGGCCGTAGGTGCGTGCGGCCATCGGCAGGCTGGCATGGGCTTCAGCCAAATCGGAGAGCTGGGCCAGCAGCGCCATCAGATCTCCTTCCACCGCCGCAAGCGCCTGTCGCAGGCGTAGCATCAGCGCGCTGTCCATGATGTCCTGCGAGGTGGCGCCCCAATGAACATATTGTGCATGTTCCGGCGCGCTCATCTCGCTCCGCAGCGCTGCGACCAGACCTGGAACCGGCACGCCGTTCTGCCCAGCCGCGGCAGCCAGTGCCCCAGGATCAAGAGCGACCTCCATCACGGCGCGTCCGATCGCGGCGGCGCTGTCTTCGGGGATAATGCCGACTTTGCCCTGCGCCTTCGCTAGAGCACCTTCGACCAGTAGCATGGCACGGATTTCAGCACTGTCTGAAAACAGCCGGGAGACATCTCCGGCAGGAAAAAGCGCGGCATAGAGCTGACTGTCAAAAAGAGAAGCGGCCATCAGAGATCTTTCACTAAGGTTGCCATCACCGTTGCCAGTTGATCGGGCGCGGCAAAGAACGGCGAATGTGACGTGTCGAGATTTTTTACCCGATCAGTGGGCCAATCCGCCACCATTTCTGCCTGATACTCTGGCGGGATGACGCGATCTTGGGTGCATCGAATATAGGCTTTTGGTGTCGCGGCCCATTGTGGACCCAGTTTCACGGGCGTGTCTTGCGGCCTGATCGGCTGCGGTGCCAGTCGCGACAGCGCATAGTCCACCACTGACCTCGGGCAATCGTGGTATAGCAGATCCGGTGCGGCTTCGGGGTCGAAACAGTAGCTTTGCCCGTCCGCGGTTTTCAAAACCTTGCCGATGAGCGGTTGGCTTGGGCCGCGTTTGCGCATGTCGATCATCGACAGGCCATTCCAGGGGACATAGGCGCAAAGGTAAATCAATCCACGCAGCGGTGGGCCGATATCGGCTGCGGCTGAAATCGGGTAGCCGGCCCAGGAATGGCCCACAACGATAGTCTCTGATCGCGCGGCGTCGCGGACAGCGGCTACGGTTTCCTCCAAAGTGACAGCGACTGGATCGCACCCCCGCGCGTTGCCGCCTATACGAGGGCCGGGAAGGTCGATGGTTCGTGCGTTGACCCCGCGTGCTTCCAGTTGAGGCAGGACGTCGCGCCAGCACCACGAACCGTGGCAGGAGCCGTGGACCAGCAGCAGATCAGTCAATATGCCCGAGCTCCCTCAGGAAGGTCACCAAACGGTCGGCAAAGATATCGGGCTCTTCGACACAGGGAAGATGTCCGGCGCGGCGGATCAGCTCGAACCTTGATCCGGGGATTAAATCCACCGTTTCGCGAACCAGATCTGCCGGCGTTGCACCATCATCCGATCCCGCGATGCCCAAGGTTGGCAGGCGCAGGCCGCTGGTTGGGGTGTAAAAATCAGTTCCGGCGATGGCCGCGCAGCAGCCGATATAGCCTTCGACCGATTGCCCAAGCAGCTGGGCGCGCCAATGGGCCAGCTCCGGGGACCTGTAGAAGGCTGGAGCAAACCAGTTCTGCATGATCGTGTCGGCGACCGCATCAAGCCCATCCTGCTTGATCGCATCAATGCGCTGTTGCCATTTGGCGGGGGTGCCAATCTTGGCCGCCGTATTCGAGAGCACCAGTCCGCGTATCAGATCCAGCCGCTTGACGGCCAGCCCCTGCGCGATCATCCCGCCGATCGACAAACCAACATAAATACAGTCCCGCACCCCCAGATGATCCAGCAGGCGCTCGGCATCGCGTACCAGAGCGCCCATCGAATAGGGAGCGGGCGTGGCTGACGTGCCGCCATGGCCGCGCAGGTCATAGCGAATGATGCGCAGCGACGGCGGCAAGCGCTTCACCACGTCGTCCCAGACATGCAGATCGGTGCCGAGGGAATTGGCGAACACCAGCGTCGGGCCGTCAGGCGGTCCATCCAATTGATAGTTCACCCGGATGTCGCCCAGATCTGCAAGCGGCATGGAACTCCTCCTGAGCCTATTTGATGCGCTTCCCTAGCCTGCGTGTTTCAGGACGTAAACCCGATCCGAGCACCGCCATGCGGCTGGATCGCGGCTCTATTCGGCAGTCTCGAGCCGCATATGGGCCATGATTTGCCCATGGTCGGAGGCCAGCTTGTTATAAGGCGCTTCTGGATGGCTGCCATCAGTAAGGTGGTCGTTGAAGACGCTGAAATATTGCATTTCGCCGATGGCCCCTGTCCATTCGGGATCAAAATGGCGGGACATATAGATCTGATCGATGCTTTGATGCACTCCTCCGAATGTGGTGGTGTATACCACGTCACGGAGAGATTTCTTGAGAAACAGCTTTTCCGCCGAACGCAGGCGAACCCGGTCGATCATCTCCCGGATCTGACGGTCTTCGTCCGGATTGTAGCGATCTCCCGAGTGGCGAGCGTCATGCCGCAGCATCCAGGAGTAGTTGCGAAACGGTGTCTCGCCGCTGATGATTTCAGAGCTGACGGCATCCTCGCCATCATTGAAGTCTCCCAGGACCATGACCGGCCGGTCCTGTTCCAGCTCGTCCAGGATGGCGCGGCGCAGAACCCAGGCCTCGGCCATACGCCGCAGAGCTGCCCGTAACGCGCCCATGGCCCGCCCACTGGCATCATAAGCCGTGAGCACGGTTTCGGGCGCATAAGGCACCCCAAGTGGTGTTATGAACTCGCCCAGTTTCGATTTCAGGTGGCAGTTGAATACGCTGATGATCTGGTTCGCGACGGGAATGCGGGCCTTCATGATCGGTCGAGACAGCCGTCGCAGCGTGTAGTAGCCCGCGTCATCCTCGCCGCCCAGGCAGGCCATCGGGATATCCAGCGGCAGCGGCAGGTCCTGAATAATCTCGACCGGTTCCACAAAACCCGTACGTGACAGAATCGCGAGACCGGGGCGACGCTTGCCCGGAGTGTCGTGGTCATTCGTATTGGCAGCATAGGCCAGCTTGGCATCGGTATAGGGCGTGTAGACGAGTTTGCGGAATATGGCCTTGCGGTGATAGCGTTTGGAGCGATCGGGCAGGGTCGCGGCGTTTACCTGTTTGCCACGCCGATCGGTTTCGGCGACCACCTCGCGCAGCGTCGCCTCATCGAAGATTTCCTGAAACCCCACGATATCGGCATCGAGCGTCAGCAGCTGATCGGCCAACCAATCGGATTTCCAAGCATATTCCTCGGGCGTGTAGCTTTGAAACCTGTAGTATTCTTGATCGGGACCGATCAGGTTCTTCACATTGAAGGAGGCGATAGTGAACTCGGTCATAGGGGCACTCCAGGGGCGAAGGGCACCGGATCGACCGGTGCGAGTGTGAAGCCTATCCGAACTTTTGTAGCGCTTCGGCAAAAATGGCGGGGTCGACATTACCACCGGTCGCAATGGCAATCGCGCTCGATCCGTTGAGGTGGTCTGCGTGAAACAATGCTGCCGCCAGCGAGACAGCACCGCCAGGCTCCAGCACGATTTTGAGCCTCGAAAAGGCCAGCGCCATGGCGTGCATGGCCTCGTCTTCGCTGACAGCAATTCCGGAACCGCAGAGCCGTGACAGGATCGGGAAGGTGATTTCGCCGGGTGCAGGCGTGAGAATAGCGTCACAGAGTGAGCCGGCCGTGGTCTCATTGCGACAGATCCGCCCGGCGGCCAGTGACCTGGCAACGTCATCGAACCCCTGCGGTTCACAGGGGCGAACCCGCATTTTTGGCGCAGCGTGTTCCAGCGCCAAGGCAACCCCCGAAGTCAAACCACCACCGCCGCAGCAGACCAGAACATCCGCCTCGGTCACGTCTTGTTCAGCAGCCTGTCGGGCGATTTCCAGACCAACTGTGCCCTGACCGGCGATGACCTCGTCGTCGTCGTAGGGCTTGATCAGGGTGAGGCCGCGAGTCTCTGCCAGCTCTGCCCCAATGGCGTCACGATTATCGGTGGCGCGATTGAACAGCACCACCTCTGCGCCGAGCGCACGGGTGTTGGCGATCTTAATTCTTGGGGCGTCCTGCGGCATCAGGATCACGGCGGGTGTGCCATGGGCGGCCGCCGCTGCGGCCACACCCTGCGCATGATTGCCACTTGAATAAGCAAGCACGCCTTTCTTGCGCTGATCCTGGCTGAGCGCAGACAGCGCGGCCCAGCCCCCCCGGAACTTGAACGATCCGGTATGTTGCAGGCACTCGGCCTTGATCAGTACCCGGCGACCCGCGATGTCGTCCAGAAAGGGGGAGGAGAGCAACGGCGTTTCGCGGGCGTGGCCCCGCAGGCGCTCCGCAGCGGCACTGATTGCGGCAAAGGATGTCATTGGGCGACCTCGAGAATTCGGTGGATAAGGGCAAGCGCCTTGGGTTCGTCCAGAAACGGGACATGGCCGCGATCCGGCACTTCCATGGCGATCAGGTCCGGCAGACGGCGCTGCATGTTCTCGTAGGTCTCAGCCGTCAGAATGTCGGAGTTCGCGCCGCGGATCACGCCGCAGGGCAGACCTTCAAGTGATTGAAACAATGGCCAGAGATCCGGCGCTGGCCCCGCTGCAGCCTGCGCCAAGAGAGCTTCACGCAACCGGGCGTCATAGCGCAGCGCCAAACCCGTCCGGGTCTGCGTGTAAAAAACCTCGGCTTCTTCGCGCCAGCGTGTCATCGGCACATCGGGAAACGCTGGCGCCATATGGGTCGCAAGCGCCGAGGCGGCTTCTTCGTGGGTTTTGGCTGCCGGACGATATCCGACATAGGCCATAATCCGGGTGATCCCATCTGCCGGAATTTCTGGCCCGACATCGTTCAGGATGACACCGGCCAATCGCTCCTTGTGTAGAGCGGCCAGTGCCATCGCCACCAACCCGCCGCGCGAGGTGCCGAGCAGCGTCACGCGATCAATGCCCAGATGGTCCAGCAGCTCGATCACATCTTGCGCCTCGCGCGGGACCGAATAGCTATGGATATCGTCTGCATATTGAGACCGGCCCCGACCCCGGGCGTCCAGGGTGATCAGGCGATGGCCATGAATATGCGGCCGCAGGTAGCGAAAGTCCTGCCCGTCGCGTGTGAGCCCTGCCAGGCACAATAGGGGTGGGCGGGAAATGGCTGTTGTCTGGGGGGCGAAGTCTGGATCGTCATAGGCCAGCTCCAGCCCGTCAGAGCTGGTAAAATATGAGAGTGCGCGTGGCGTGTTCAGCACGGGTTTATCCCCCCGCCAGGTCAGGGATACTGGCCAGATTCCTCAGCACGTGATGCGGCCTCCACGGCAGGCGATCCATAGGTTCACAACTTCGGTTCACCCAAGCCGTGGTAAACCCGTATCCCGCCGCACCGGCAGCGTCCCAGCCGTTGGAGGACACGAAAAGCACTTCATCGTGCTGGCAGCCAAAGCGTTTGCCGACAAGGTCATAGACCTGCGGGTCCGGTTTAAAGACACCAACGCTTTCGACAGAGAGCACATCGTCCAGCAGGTCGCCGACCCCTGCGGATTGAACGGCTCCGTCCAGCATCTCGGGTGATCCGTTGGAGAGGATTGCGGTCTGCAGGCCCGCAGTCTTGAGGGCGCGCAGCATCTGCGGAACCTCATCATAGGCCTGAAGCTGCCAGTAGAGATCCAGCAGGCGCTTTCGCAGCTGCGGGTCACCGCTCAGGCCGGTGGCCTCCATGGCCCAATCCAACCCGTCCTGGGTGACCTGCCAGAAATCGGCATGTGAGTTTGTGATTACACGCAGCCAAGTGTATTGTAGCTGCTTCAGCCGCCAGTGGTTGGCCAGCTCTGCCCAATGGTCAATCAGATGCGGAAACTCCGGCTCACCTGCAGCTTGCCGCGCGGCCGCTGTCACATCGAACAATGTGCCATAGGCATCAAAGATACAGGTGCTGATTGCCATGGGGCCTCCGGTTCGATGTCCTGCGGTTGTCCCAGCCTAGGCGCAAACGGGGCGCAAATTCCAGCCACAATCATTTCCCGCCGCTCTGCGGACGCCCGGGAACGGTGCGACCGGGGCTGCTTCGGATCATCGGGTTTACATCACGGTGGTGTCCTATACTGTGCGCGCCTTTGTAACGTGAAAGCAACTGGAGGTCCCATGACCGAGGTAAAAAGCGGCGATACCGTACGCATCCACTACACAGGCAAGCTGACAGACGGCAGTGTCTTTGACAGCTCTGAAGGGCGCGAGCCGCTTGAGTTCACCGTCGGCTCTGGTCAGGTTATCGAGGGTATGGACGCCGGTCTGCTCGGCATGGCCGCAGGCGAGACGAAAACGCTCAACATTCCCGCGGATCAGGCCTATGGCCCCAGCCACGACGAGGCGCGGCAGAGCATTCCGCGTGAAGGGATCCCTGATGACATCCCGCTTGAGGTTGGAACACAATTGCAGATGCAGGCTCCGACGGGCGAAGTGCTGCCGGTGACCGTGGTTGAGGTGAGCGAGGCGACTGTGACCCTTGACGCCAATCATCCCCTGGCAGGCAAAGACCTGATCTTTGATATCGAGCTGGTCTCGATCAACTGATCGCATCTGAGGCGGTGCCTCTTGCGCCGCCTCGTCAAACCGGCTCTTTTGCAGCGGGATATGCCGTGGTGAAAGAGGACGGAATGACTGATATTTCCACGTCAGCCGCATTGATGGATCTTCTGGGTATATCCGTGCCGATTCTCCAGTCTCCCATGGCCGGCGTCAGCACGCCCCAGATGGCGGCGGCTGTCAGCAATGCCGGTGGGTTGGGCGCCCTGGGTATCGGAGCGGCGAGCATCGACCAGGCTGAGGAGATGCTGCGTCAAACGGTGGCACTGACTGGCCGACCCTTTAACGTCAATGTGTTCTGCCACCGGCCAGCGCTTGAGGATTCCTCCCGCGAGGCGGCCTGGCTCAGCGCCTTGGCACCGGTGTTTCACAGCTACAATACGGCGCCGCCGGAGGCGCTGCGCGAAATCTACATCAGCTTCTGCGTTGATACCGATATGCAGGAGATGCTGATTGCGCAGCGCCCGGCAGTTGTCAGCTTCCACTTCGGTTTGCCGCCGCAGGGGGTGATCTCGGCTCTGAAGTCAGCCGGCATCATCTTGCTGGCCACAGCAACCTCACTTGCCGAGGCTGCTGTGTTGGCGAGCGCCGGGATCGACGCCATTGTTGCACAGGGGTGGGAGGCCGGAGGCCATCGGGGTATCTTTGATCCGCGCGGCGCGGATCCCAGGCTTGGAACTCTTGAACTGGTCCGCGAACTGGTCACCAACCTGAACCTGCCGGTGATCGCCGCAGGCGGGTTGATGACCGGTGCCGATATTGCAAAGGCGCTGGTAGCAGGTGCCGCTGCAGCGCAGTTGGGCACCGCGTTCATCGCCTGTCCCGAGAGCAGTGCCGATGCGGGCTATCGGGCCGCCTTGCTGGCCGCGGATCCGAAAACAGAGATGACGACGGTAATTTCAGGGCGCCCGGCCCGCTGTCTGACAAACCGTTTCACCGACCTTGCGCAGAAGCTCGATCCGACGATCATTCCGGATTACCCCATTGCCTATGATGCCGGGAAAGCCCTGAATACTGCGGCGAAGCAGGCTGGCGAGCCCGGATATGGGGCGCAATGGGCCGGGCAGGGCGCTGCCGGAGTTCGTGCTATGCCTGCGGCTGATCTCATGCAGCAGCTTCTTTCAGAACTGGCTGCGGAACAGTGATGTCAAGCGGAGACAGCAACAAGAAAGGGCACCCGCTGGGTGCCCTTGGTTCTTGTGACAGGGATTGGCAGCAGGTCAGAGATTGTCCTGCTGCGGCATGCCAAGGACATGAAAACCACCGTCGACGCGGATGATCTCGCCCGTCGTGCAGGCCCCTGCGTCGGAGGCGAGATAGACGGCTGTACCACCAACCGCTTCCAACGTGGCGTTATCGCGCAATGGGGCGTTCTGCGCCGTATGTTTAAACGTCTTGCGGGCACCACCGATGGCGGCCCCTGCCAGGGTTTTCATCGGGCCGGGGGAGATGGCGTTCACACGGATGCCTTCGGGGCCGAGATCATTGGCCAGGTAACGCGTGGCGCTTTCCAATGCCGCCTTTGCGACACCCATCACGTTGTAGTTGGGCACCACTCGGTTCGATCCCTGGTAGGTCAGGGTCAGCAACGTGCCGCCATTGGCCTTCATCAGCGGGTAGGCGCGGCGCGCCACCTCGACAAAGGAATAGGCGGAGATATCCATCGAATTCTTGAAGTTCTCGCGGCTGGTGTCGAGGAAGCGTCCGGTCAGCTCGGTCTTGTCCGAATAGGCGATGGCGTGCACCACGAAGTCGACGCTGTCCCAGCGTGCCGCCAATTGCTCGAACGCGGTGTCGAGCGACGCATCATCGGTGACGTCCACATCGACCATAAAGTCGCTGCCAACGCTCTGGGCCAGCGGTTCCAACCGTTTACCAAAGGCTTCACCCTGATAGGTGAATGCCAGTTCGGCCCCCGCATCGGCCATGGCCTTGGCGATGCCCCAAGCGATCGAACGGTCGTTTGCGACCCCCATGATCAGGCCACGTTTGCCCGTCAATACTCCTGACATCCGCCGTTATCCTTTGTATTTGCTCAATACCATTGAGCCATTGGTGCCGCCAAAGCCGAAGCTGTTGGTCATTACGCTGTCAAGGCCCGCGTTTTCCACCAGCTGGGTTGCGACCTCTCCCGGCTCGATGCCCTCGGCCAGCGTGTCGACGTTGATCGACGGCGTGATGAAGTCATTGTCCAGCATCAGAAGGCAGAAGATCGCCTCCAGTGCGCCCGCCGCGCCCTGCGCATGACCGGTCATTGATTTGGTCGAAGAAATCGGCGGCACGTTGCCCGCGCCGAAAACCCGGCGGGCCGCTTCGATCTCGCCGACGTCGCCGACCGGGGTCGAGGTGCCGTGGGCGTTGATATAGTCCACCTTGCGGCCGTCCGGCAGGGATTGCAGGGCCAGACGCATGGCGCGCTCGCCGCCTTCGCCGGAGGGGGCGACCATATCGTGGCCATCGGAGGTGGCGGCAAAGCCGGTCACTTCGGCGTAGATCTTGGCACCGCGCGCCAGGGCGTGATCCAGATCCTCCAGCACGACGATACCGCCGCCACCAGAGATCACGAAACCGTCACGGTCCTGATCAAACGCGCGGGAGGCTTTCTCCGGCGTGTCGTTGTATTTGGACGACATCGCGCCCATCGCATCGAACAGGCACGATAGGGTCCAGTCCAGTTCCTCGCCACCACCGGCGAACATCACATCCTGCTTACCCATCATGATCTGCTCAGCGGCATTGCCGATACAGTGCAGCGAGGTCGAGCAGGCCGAGGTGATCGAGTAGTTGATACCTTTGATTTTGAAGGCTGTGGCCAGATTTGCCGAGATCGTGGAAGACATGCACTTGGGAACAGCAAACGGCCCGATCCGCTTCGTGGCTCCGGTTTTCAGCACGGTCTGATGGGCTGCCAGCATGGCCGATGTGGACGGCCCGCCCGAACCGGCCACCAGACCGGTCCGCTCATTCACCACTTGCTCTTCGGAGAGGCCGGCATCGGCAATTGCCTGGCTCATCGCGATATGGGCATAGGCCGCGCCAGCCCCCATAAAACGCAGGGTACGCTTGTCGACATGGTCAGCAACATTCAGCTTGAGCGTTCCCGCAATTTGGCTGCGAAAGCCATGCTCGACCATTTCTGGGCTGGCCTCGATGCCAGATTTTCCTGCTTTGAGAGAGGCAAGAACCTCTTCGGCATTGTTCCCGATGGACGAGACGATGCCCAGACCGGTGACGACGACGCGACGCATGATGCGTACTCCTATTTCTTGTTCAGGGGGCGGGGAGAGCTGCGGATCAGCTCTCGGAGAGGGCCACCTTCATGTCCTTGACCTGGTAGATAACTTCACCATCGGCTTCCACGATGCCGTCGGCAACCCCCATGGTCAGGCGACGGGTCTGGATCGCTTTGGTGAAATCGATCTTATAGGTCAGCATCTTGCGGTCGGGTCGCACCATTCCAGTCAGTTTCACCTCGCCTACACCCAGCGCATAGCCGCGACCCTGCCAGCCACGCCAGCCCAGGTTGAAGCCGGTGAGCTGCCAGAGGCCGTCAAGACCCAGACATCCGGGCATGATCGGGTTGCCGGGGAAATGACAGTCAAAGAACCACAGGTCAGGCGTGATATCGAACTCGGCGGTAATGTGACCCTTGCCGTGGGCGCCGCCATCGGCCGACACATCGGTGATGCGATCCATCATCAACATGGGAGGGGCGGGCAGCTGTGCGTTGCCAGGGCCGAACAGCTCGCCTCTGGCGCATTTCAGCAAATCGTCTTTGTCAAAGCTGCTGGGGTAATCGGCCATGCTGGCGCTTCTCCTGCCTATGTTATGATCGTGTATCTGGCTCCCTGTAGCACCCGTTTCGACTCTCCTGCAAGGGTTCCGGGTGCCGAGGGCACACCAGCATTCAGCCTGTGGCCTTCAGGTTTTTCAACTGTGACAGTCTACAGATACAGATCGGAGCTACGCAAATTGAATTGAATGCAAGGACCCTTTCGGCCTATAAATGCGGCCAGCAACGCTATGCAGGACCGCTACATGACGCCAACACCAGCAGATATCGCTACCAACTGGCTGGAAACAGCCGGATTGCGCCCGACCCGTCAGCGGGTGGCGCTGGCAGAGTTGTTGGTGGGCGACGGCAAGCATCGCCATGTGACCGCCGAGAGCCTGTTTGACGCGGCAAAGGACAAGGGTGCAGCTGTTTCACTTGCGACGGTCTACAACACGTTGCGCGCCTTTTGCGATGCTGGCGTCTTGCAGGAAATCACAGTCGATGGGTCCAAAAGCTATTTTGACACCAATACGCACGACCACCCCCATTTTTACTGGGAAGACGAGGGGCGTCTGTCGGATGCGCCATCCGATCAGCTGGTGATCAAGAGCCTGCCCGCGGCGCCGCAGGGCGTTGAAATCGCGTCCGTCGACGTTGTGATCCGACTGCGCAAGGTCTGATCGTTGGAACGCCGGGCGCTGCGCTCATGTGCGTGCTAGAGTATTTCCGTAACCGTTTTCGCCAGAATCTGCTGCGCGGTCTCTATCACGCTGCCTTTTGACGGCGGGCTGTGGCTGATCAGGACCAAGGGCTCCTCTGCCGATGTGTCGCTGATGGGTATCGCGACCAGTGGCTTGCCATCGTAGGAGCGTAAATCGGGGGGCCTGCTGTAGGTGATGCCGATCCCTTCGCCATGGGCGGCCAGGCTGCGCAGCAGCTCGACCGATGCCGCCCGGTGGGCAATTCGGGGCAGCGCGCCAATGGATTTGAACAGGCCAAGCATGTGGCGCACGGACAATCCTTCTTCGGACAGAATCAGGGGCTGTTCGGCCAGATCGGCCAAGGACAGGCGGTCACGATCTGCAAGTGGGTGACCATTGGGCATCAGCGCTACGGGGCCGCGCCGCAACACCTCCTGCCGGACGAAGCTTGCATCCACGCCCAGGTCATAGCTGATCGCCAAGTCGATATTCCCGGCGGTCATCGAGGCCAGCAGCGGTTCAAAGTGATCCGTCCTGTAGCGGATGGCCACACCGGGCAAGCCGATCCGAAGGCGCTGCAGCGCTGGGGCCAACAGAAAGGGGGCCAGATCGGTAAAACATCCCAGGGTCAGCTGCTGGCCGTCGGTTTGATCTGCGCCCCGACGTTCCAGCCGCGCGGCCTGATCTAGGAGCGCTTGCGCACGGTCTGCGAACCTGCGGCCTTGTGGGGTCAGGATCATGCCGGCCCCGCGACGCCTCAGGAACAGGGGCTCTCCCAGCTGCGCTTCAATCCGGGCAAGCGCTGTGGACAACGCGGGCTGGCTGACATGCACGGCGGCAGCCGCCGCCGACAGGCTGCCGTGCTGAGCGATCGCGCAGACATATTCGTAGTGGCGTAGAGTTAGGTATAACATCAGTTTATTTTCTGCATACTAAGATATTATTTGAGCACGCCGCCCCGCCGGGTGCAACATCGGCCCGAAACGGGTGACTGCAACCAGATGCTGTCACCAGTACTCCCGATACCAAGGATTGATCGATGCCCCATCCCCTCATCACCCGAGACCATATTGACGATTTCCAACGCGATGGCGTTGTGTTGATCCGCGGTCTCTTCGTCGATCAGGTCGATATTCTGCGCGACGGCGTCGAGGCGAATATGGCGCAGCCCGGCCCTTATGCTTCCAACAATGAAAAACCCGGGCAGACCGGGCGGTTCTTTGATGACTATTGCAATTGGACCCGGATCCCTCAGTTTCAGCAGGCAATCGAACAATCGCCCGTGGCGGAGGTGGCCGCAGATCTGATGCAGTCCAAACGGGTGCAGATGTTCCACGACCACGTGCTGGTGAAAGAGCCGGGCACCTCCATGGCGACGCCCTGGCATCAGGATGGGCCTTATTATTTCGTCGAAGGGCAGCAGACCATCAGCTTCTGGTCGCCGCTCGATCCTGTCACGAACGCCTCGCTGCGATGCGTTGCAGGCTCGCACCGCTGGGAGAGGGAGGTGTTGCCAACGCGCTGGGTCTCCGAGGAGGGCTTCTTTGCCGATGAGGGGCAGTACATGCCGGTGCCGGATCCCGATGCCGAAGGGATGACAATCCTGGAGTGGGAGATGCAGCCAGGTGACGCCGTCGCCTTTAATTACCGGACGCTGCACGGCGCCCGCGCCAATACCAGCGAAACCCGTCGCCGCGCCTTTTCGTTGCGTCTGGTCGGGGAGGACGCGCGCTATATTGAACGCCCCGGCCCAACCTCGCCGCCCTATCCGGGCCATGACATGGTGTCGGGTCAGACCCTCCGCGAGGATTGGTTTCCCGTTCTATTGCAGCGCTAAGCTATGACAGGGTTGCGCTGCATTGGCGCTCGGACCCTAGAACCACTGTCCCGGCTCCATCAGGCCCAGATCAAGCAGCTGACGAGAATGCCAGTCAAAGGGTGCTGAGTTGTGCCATCGAAAACTGTCGATCTCAAAGGAGGATCCCGGGTTGCGTTTCAACGCCTTTGCGGTGCGAAAAGAGCAAATCGCGGCGGTCAGATTGTGGTGCCAGGGGCAGGCGTAGGTGTTGTACTCCGGTTCGTTGAACCGGTGATCCTCAAACAGCCGTAGCTCCGGTTTTGCACGGAACAGCGAAATCCGGTCGATCTTTCGGCTTGCTGCGGGGATATGTTCTTCATAGCGCCAGCGTATGCCGCCGTAGAAATCCAGCTGGCGATCAAGCGGATGGCCGGTCTGTGGATCAATGCGGGCCTGTGCATAGTAGCCGGATTTATCCAGATGCGCGGTTTCCAGCGATACGCCGTTTGGTGCTGCGTCCAGATCGGCGGCATAAAGATCAATGACATAGGTCAGCATGGCCGAGCGCCGCTCTTCGCCATGAAACCCCAAGAGTTCGACAACATTGCGGCTCTCACAGAAGGGGTAGAACAGGTACTCTGCATTATAGCAGTAATAGAGCCAGCAACCCGGTGCGGCTCTCGCGATCACCTTGTTGATGGCCTCAATCACCGCTTCACGCGCGCTACAGTCAAACGGCACACGGTGGATGCGCGTCTCCAGATCGTAGGGGATGTCGAAAGCGTCCGGCATAAAGGCCACAACGGTTGTAAAGGCGAGATCAAGATGGTGGCGCAGGGTGGTCGCAATCTCCACCTTATCCTCGACAAAGATCAGAGCGACGGGCCCTGTTGTCAGGATCTTGTCCCCGGCGCCAAGAAACCCTTCGAGTGATGAATGCATCATATCTGATTGCCTGCTGTTCTCTGCCGACTTCCCTGTCTGGCGATTGCTGCTAAAGTCGGGTAATCCGCGCGCCATTGCAAGCAGAGCCGTTTCCGGCTATGCCACGCCGCTGTTGCGACCCTCCGGTGAAAAGGTTGTCCCCATGAGCGCCCCGAAGAAGCTGTTTATCAAGACCTATGGCTGTCAGATGAATGTCTATGACAGTGAACGCATGGCCGAGGCGCTGGGCGGCGAAGGTTACGTTGAAACCAAATCGCCGGATGACGCCGACATGATCCTGCTGAACACCTGCCACATCCGGGAAAAGGCGGCGGAGAAGGTCTATTCCGAACTGGGGCGCTTCAAGGGGCTGAAAGCGCAGAAGCCGGACCTGAAGATTGGCGTCGCGGGCTGCGTCGCCCAGGCCGAGGGCCAGGAGATCATGCGCCGTCAGCCGCTGGTCGATCTGGTGGTCGGCCCGCAGAGTTATCACCGGCTGCCGGAGATGGAAGCGAAGGCCCGCAAGGGGGAGAAGGTGCTGGACACCGATTTCCCCGAGGAAGACAAATTCGAGAAGCTGAAGAACCGCCCCAAAGCCAAGCGCGGCCCGACGGCGTTTCTGACCGTGCAGGAGGGCTGCGACAAGTTCTGCGCCTTCTGCGTGGTGCCCTACACCCGCGGCGCCGAAGTGTCGCGCCCGGCGGACCGCATCCTGCGCGAGGCTCAGGAATTGGTGGAGCGTGGCGTGCGCGAAATCACGCTCCTCGGCCAGAACGTGAACGCTTATCACGGTGCTGGCGCCAACGGCGACCTGACTCTGGCGCAGCTGATCTGGGAGCTGGACAAGGTCGACGGGCTGGAGCGCATCCGCTTCACCACCTCGCACCCGAATGACATGCAGGACGACCTGATCGAGGCGCATGGCACCTGTGCCAAGCTGATGCCCTATCTGCACCTGCCGGTGCAGGCGGGCTCCGACAAGATCCTCAAGCGGATGAACCGCGCACATACCGCCGAGAGCTATATCCGCCTGATCGAGCGGATCCGCGCCGCGCGCCCAGACATCCTGATCTCAGGCGACTTCATTGTTGGCTTCCCGGAAGAAACCGAAGAAGATTTCCAGGCCACCATGGACCTGGTGGAAGAGGTGAAATACGGCACCGCCTATTCCTTCAAATATTCCACCCGCCCCGGCACCCCGGCGGCAGAGCGTCCTCAGGTTGACCCGGCTGCGGCTGACGACCGGCTTCAGCGCCTGCAGGCCCTGCTGACCAAGCAACAGCGCGAGGTTCAGGACAGCATGGTTGGCCGCGAGGTTGGTGTTCTGTTTGAAAAGGCGGGCCGCTTCGCGGGCCAGATGGTTGGCAAATCCGATTACCTGCATGCGGTGCATGTTGCGGATTGTGATCGCGCCATCGGTGATCTTGCTCGCGTGCGGATCCTGTCCTCTGGGGCCAACTCACTGGCGGGCGCTCTGATCGATTGATCATGGGCGAGGGGCGGTCGCGCAGCCGATTGCGCCCCCAGCGCGACATGGCGTCGTGAAACTTCTGATTTCCTTAAGCAAATGATTGCAATTTGCGTTCTATACCTGCGAATATCACGGTAACGGCCCGCATAAAGCCTGCGTGGCCGCAAGAATGACGCCTGCGAATGACTGGTGTAAGGGGGATATTGGGTGTGTTGAAACCAATGAGGAAACAACTCTGCGGACTCGTGGCCACCGTTGTCGCGACTGTCGGCTTGAATGTGGGCGCTTTGCTGGCGCAGGACGCCGGTGTGATCGGTCAAAGATATATTCCAACCATCTGGGTTGATCCCGACGGTTGCGAGCATTGGGTGATGGACGATGGCGCCGAAGGTTTCATGACACCCCATGTCACGCGAGACGGGAAACCGGTTTGCCGTCGGGGCAATATCTGCGGCGTGATGCCCAGCGATCAGTTCTTTGCCACCAACAGGCATCACATCAGCGCCGCCGGGCAACAGCGCCTGCGCGAGTTTTTCCAATCCGCCAATGCCCGATCCTTCATCATCACGGGCCATACCGACAGTCGCGCATCAGATGAATATAACATGCGGCTGTCTCAGCGCCGTGCCGATGCGGTCGCAAAAGTCGGCCAATCGGTTGGCGCCCGCATCCTTGAGGCGCGGGGCTATGGCGAGCGTGATCCGCGCGTGCCGAACGACTCGGCCGTGAATATGGCGCAGAACCGTCGCGTCGAAATTATCTGCCTGCGCTGAGGAGCATCGTTATGTCATTCACCAGAACAGCGCTTCTTGCGTCCTTGGCGATCGGTCTGTCTGCCTGTGGCGACAAGGTCGACAAAACCGTGGATCGTGGTTTTGACAGCAAGGATCTGTCTCAGCTGAAGGCGGGGATTTGGGTTGATCCGACCGGCTGCGATCATTGGATCATTGACGACGGGGTCGAAGGTTACCTGTCGCAACGGCTGGCGCCGGATGGCCGCCCGGTCTGTTCCGGCGTCGCCCCTCCGAATACGGCGGTTGGTCCGTTCAAATCCGGGTCCAGCATCGAGGACCCGATTTGACGGGATTTCGTTACCACTGCAAACAACTGACTATTGGCCGTCCTTTTCGGGCGGCCATTTTGTTTCAATCGCGTGAAATTGCCGACGCGTAGCTTGCGCAGGGGCGACCGGAGAGGCACACTGAAAGAGCAACGTCAAAGACAGGAGACCGGATTGGCCATTGGCACTTTGACCCCATCGCATGAGCAGGATTCCTCACATGAGGCGCTGCTCGAATTTCCTGATAACCGACTGCTGATTGATCTGTGCGGTGAATACGACCGCAATCTCGCGACGCTCGAGCAGACGCTTGGTGTTCAGATTGTCCGGCGCGGCAATCAACTCTCAGTGCTGGGAGAAGAAGCGGCCCGCGATCAGGCCGCCGCGGTTTTGGCCGCGCTGTATGATCGGTTGGAAACTGGCCGAAGCGTAGAGGCCGGCGATATTGATCGTGAATTGCGGATGGGACAGGAGCAGGTGGAAAATCCCGGCAGTCAGCTGGAGATGTTTCGGGGCGGCAAGGTCGAGATCAAGACGCGTAAGAAACTCGTCGAGCCACGTACCGACGCTCAGAAAGCCTATGTCCAGTCGCTGTTCGAACATGAGCTTGCCTTTGGGATCGGTCCGGCTGGCACCGGCAAAACCTATCTTGCTGTTGCTGTTGGCGTGAGCATGTTCATTACCGGGCATGTCGACAAGATCATCCTCAGCCGCCCTGCGGTGGAGGCGGGCGAGAAGCTCGGCTATCTGCCCGGCGACATGAAAGATAAGGTCGATCCTTATATGCAGCCGCTCTATGACGCGCTGAATGATTTCCTACCCGGCAAACAGTTGGCGAAGCTGCTGGAAGAAAAACAGATCGAGATCGCGCCGCTGGCCTTTATGCGGGGGCGTACGCTATCCAATGCTTTTGTTGTTCTGGATGAGGCGCAGAATGCCACCACCATGCAGATGAAGATGTTCCTGACACGTTTGGGTGAGGGATCGCGCATGGTCATCACCGGCGACCGCAGCCAAGTTGACCTGCCGCGCGGCGTGGCGTCGGGGCTGGCGGATGCGGAACGTCTGCTGAGCAAAATCCCCAAGGTGAGCTTTAACTACTTCACATCTCGTGACGTGGTGCGACATCCGCTTGTGGCGGCCATCATCGAGGCCTATGAGGCGGATGAGAAATCCGTCTGAATCAGCCTTCGGTTGCTGAACGAGGGGGATGCAAATTCATATTGGGTTGGGGCCTTCATGGAAAACCACCCAAGAAACGCCCTCCCGGACCTGTCGGAACGGGCTGCCTTGGCATTGAGACTGGACTATGACTCTCGACATCTCCATTGAAGACGCTCGCTGGCAGGACATCGGCTTGTCAGCGCATGCCGAGCAGGCCGTTGATGCGGCGCTGTCGCATTTCAATCTCGATCCGGACGACTGCGAACTATCCCTGCTGGCCTGCAATGATGCGCGGATCATGGAATTGAACACTGAGTTCCGTCAGAAGGCCAAGCCGACAAATGTGCTCAGCTGGCCAGCCGAGGAACTTGCCGCCGAGGAACCGGGGGGTGACCCGCTGCGACCCGAGGCGGATTTTACCGGCGAAATACCGCTCGGCGACATTGCGATTGCCTATGAGACCTGCGCAGGCGAGGCCGAGGCCGCTGGCAAGCCATTGGCCGACCATTTGCGTCATCTGATCGTTCACGGAGTGTTGCATCTTTTGGGTTACGATCACATTCGTGACCCGGACGCCACTTTGATGGAAGGTCTTGAGGTGGAGATACTTGGCAAAATGGGTATCGATGACCCATATACATTGGATGACAGCCCCAATCACGGGCGTATCGGATAGGAACGATGGACGATATAGACGGAAGTTCTAACGCAGCGCAGGGCGCGCTGGAGAACAAGGACAGCGCTGGCGACACCGCAGCGGCTGCACAATCGACGGGGTTTCTGGGGCGTATTTTCAGCTCCTTTACTCCGACCGAAAGCGAGGAAGACGTGGATTCCGGACCGGAAACACGCCTGGCGAACCAGCCGCACGGGATGATCAATCTGCGGCGTTTGCGGGTCGAGGACGTTGCCATTCCCGCAGCGGAAATCGTGGCAATCCCGGCCTCGACTCCGAAAGATGAACTTGTTCAGGTCTTCCGCGAAAGCGGTTTTACCCGTATCCCCGTCTACGAGGGCACGCTGGATACACCCATCGGCTTTGTCCACCTCAAGGACTTTGCCCTGATGCACGGTTTTAACGGCACCGATGCCGATTTCGCGCTGGACGCTATGGTGCGTCCTTTGCTGTTTGTCCCGCCGTCCATGACGATTGGCGTTCTGCTGACAAAAATGCAGGCAGAGCGTCGCCACATGGCGTTGGTGATTGATGAATATGGCGGTGTTGATGGTTTGCTGACCATCGAAGACCTGATCGAGCAGGTTGTCGGCGAAATTGAGGACGAACATGACGCGGGCGAAGATCAGACCTGGTTCCGTGAGAAACAGGGCTGTTATGTCGCGCAGGCACGTACCCCGCTGGATGAGTTCGAGAATGAAATCGGTCGGTCGCTGACCAGTCACGATGACGTCGACGGCGAGGAGATCGATTCCCTTGGCGGTCTGGTCTTCATGCTGTCAGGACGCGTCCCTGCACGGGGTGAGGTCATCCAGCATCCCGACGGGCCTGAGTTCGAGGTTATGGATGCCGACCCGCGCCGGATCAAACGCCTGCGGGTGCGGTTGCCCGATTGTTCGGGATGATTGCTGCGGTCCGGCGGTATGTCGGGCTGCGGCCGGTCATTCTGCCTTTGGTCACGGCGGTTGCTGCGGGTGGTCTTCTGGCCTTTGCGCTTGCACCGTTCCATATGCTCTGGCTGGCTCCGTTCTGCCTGGGCGCAGTGGGATATCAACTGCTTCAGCTTTCGGCCTCCCGGCAGGGCGCACTTTTCGGCTGGCTTCTGGGGGCGGCCTATTTTTCCGTCGGCATGATCTGGATCTACGAGCCGTTTCAGATTGATGCAGAACGCTACGCCTGGATGGCGCCCTTTGCCGTCGTCGGTCTTGCCGCCGGATTGGCGCTGTTTTGGGCCCTGGCGTTCGGTTTGGCTGTTCGGCTCAGGCGCGGTGGCCACCGGATCGTCCTGCTGATTGCCGCGCTGTCGCTTGCCGAGTTTGCGCGGGCCTATGTCCTCACCGGGCTGCCCTGGGCAGCGTTCGGGCAATTCTGGATTGATACGCCTGCCGCAGGGCTGCTGCCCTGGATCGGGCCACATGGTCTAGCCTTCTTCACCCTCGTTGCGACTTTACCGCTAGGGCTGATATCGCGTCGTCCGGTCGTTGCGCTGCTGCCCATGCTGCTTGTCGGTGGGGCTATCCTGCTGATGCCGCAGCAGCCCTCTGCCATGCTGACGGGTAAGATTATTCGTCTCGTTCAGCCCAATGCGCCGCAGGACGAGAAATGGCACCCGGATCTGCGCTGGTCGTTTGTTGATCGCCAGCTGGACTATTCGCGCGCGCCAGCTCGCAGCGGACAGCCCGTCGATCTGATTGTCTGGCCTGAAACAGCCGTTCCGTTGATGCTGAATTATGCGGATGACGTGTTGAGCGAGATTGCGGATGCGGCTGGAACTACCCCAGTTCTGCTGGGCATTCAGCGCCGGGAAGAGGGCCGCTATTACAATTCAGCAATCGTACTGGATGGCGCTGGTAACGTTGGCCAGATCTACGACAAGGCGCATCTGGTTCCCTTTGGTGAGTATATTCCAGCTGGCAATCTGATTGCGCGTATTGGCGTCCATGGGTTCGCCTCTCAGGCCGGGGCAGGTTACGCATCGGGGCCGGGACCGCGGCTGTTGGATCTGCCGGTCGGCAAAGCGCTGCCACTGATCTGCTACGAAGCGGTTTTCCCACAGGATGTGAACGGGGCACCGGACCGGGCTGATCTGCTGATTCAGATCACCAATGATGCCTGGTTTGGCACCTATTCCGGTCCGTATCAGCATCTGGTCCAGGCGCGGATGCGTGCTATTGAGCAGGGGCTGCCCATGGTGCGGGTTGCCAATACCGGCATCTCGGCAATGATTGATCCACATGGCCGCGTCCTGGATGCGCTGCCTTTGGGGGAGGCCGGCTATCTGGACGCAGCGCTGCCTGCGCCGCTGCCGCCTACGCTCTATTCGCGGACCGGTGACCTGCCAGTGTTTCTCGGCTGCATCCTCCTCGGCGGGTTGGCGCTGCGACGCAGAACCACAGTTGCGCGCGGGTCATAGCTGCTTAACCTCTCGGCTTTATAGATTGACGACACACGTCTCCCCGCGTACTGCGGATCGATTACTGCCACAACGGCTTCCTGGCGTGGCAGGCTAAACCCAACGGAGCACCTTTCATGACCCGCACGAACTATACCTTCACCTCGGAATCGGTTTCCGAGGGCCATCCGGATAAGGTCTGTGACCGTATCTCGGACGCTGTTCTTGACGCCTTTCTGAGCGAAGAGCCTGAGGCCCGCGTTGCGGCCGAAACCTTTGCTACCACCAATCGCGTGGTGATCGGGGGGGAAGTGGGTTTGTCGGATCAGGACAAACTGCACGACTACATGGGCCGGATCGACGAAATCGCCCGCGCCTGTATCAAAGACATCGGCTACGAGCAGGACAAGTTTCACCACGAAACCGTCGAAATCACCAATCTGCTGCACGAGCAGTCTGCCCATATCGCACAGGGTGTTGATGCGGCCGCCGACAAGGAAGAGGGTGCCGGCGATCAAGGCATCATGTTTGGCTTTGCCACGAATGAGACCCCAGCGCTGATGCCGGCCCCGATCCAGTACAGCCATGCGATCCTGCGCCGGCTTGCGGAAGTGCGCAAGAATGGCTCCGAGCCGACGCTTGGCCCGGACGCAAAATCGCAGCTGTCGGTGGTCTATGAAAACGGCAAACCCACACGCGTCAGCTCATTGGTTCTGTCGACACAGCATCTCGATGAAACGCTGACCTCCAACGATATCCGTGCCATCGTCGAGCCTTATATCCGCGAAACCCTGCCGGATGGCTGGCTGACGGATGAGACGGTATGGCACGTCAACCCGACGGGAAAATTCGTCATCGGCGGACCGGATGGGGATGCGGGGCTGACCGGTCGCAAGATTATCGTGGATACCTACGGTGGTGCGGCGCCTCATGGCGGCGGCGCGTTTTCCGGCAAGGATCCGACCAAGGTCGACCGTTCGGCCGCCTATGCCGCGCGCTATCTGGCCAAGAACGTCGTCGCTGCGGGCCTCGCCGATAAATGTACAATCCAGTTGTCCTATGCGATCGGCGTGGCCAAGCCGCTGTCGATCTATGCGGATACCCACGGCACCGGCGATGTTGATGCGGCCCGGATCGAGGCGGCCATTGATCAGATCATGGACCTCACGCCTCGTGGCATTCGTCATCACCTCGGCTTGAACAAGCCGATCTACGAGCGAACAGCGGCTTATGGGCATTTTGGCCGTGAGCCTGACACAGATGGCGGGTTCAGCTGGGAGCGCACCGATCTGGTCGACGCTCTTACAAAAGCGATCTGACGCCATTAGGCGATGAGACAAATACGACAAAGGCGGGGAAGTCCCCGCCTTTTTTTCATCCGGCCGTAGCCGCTCATAACGGCCTTGGCAAAAGACGTGGAAGATCGGGCGCTTTGCTGGCAATATAGCTGCGAACCCGGATCTACATGGAATTGCGTTTGCCCTGTCTTCGTCATGTTCTGCTATTTTCTCAACGCGCCCCTGCCAGGGCTGCGCAATGCGGCTTGCTTGGACTTGTTGCTCTGATGTCTGTTGGCCTCACCGGGCTTGGCCCCGCCATGGCCCGCGAGACGCTGCCCGCGAAGTTCAAGATAGACGGCAATACACTGATCTATGACACCGACGCCCAGTTTGCTGACAACGGAGATGGCACATCTCAGGAGACAGCCGGTGAGATTACGGATGATGATATCGAACCCTTCCGTGAAATCCTTGATGCGAACCCGGCAATAACACGGCTGCAGCTCAATAGCGGCGGCGGCAGCGTCTACGCAGGTGAGACGATTGCCGACATCGTTCAGGGCCACGCGCTTGATACCTGGGTGGTCGGCGAATGTATCAGCGCCTGCGTCGATATCTTTCTGGCCGGTGACCGTCGCCAGATGACGCTGGGATCAAAGATCGGCTTTCATCAGCGTGATTGGGCGCCCAAAGCGGTGCAGAGCTATTATCGCCTGTGGCGCAAGGATGAGAACTGGGCGACGCCCTTTGAGTTCGGCACCTGGATCTATCGCGACACGCAGTCGGAGGTCTTTCGGCATCTGAAGTATATGATGCAGCGCGGTGTTGATCCGGCCTTTGCGATCGAAACGTTGAAGACCGAGCCCGAGGACGTCTGGTACCCGACCCGGTTGCGGCTGATGGCGGCCGGGGTGCTGCGCGAGAAGCCTTGATAGGGCCTGCCCCGAACCGCATCTATTGCCGGCTGACTTGACCCAGACGCAAGCATGGGGCAGAGGGGCGGCCAGGTTTTGAACGCGCGATAGGAAAGTCTCCCGATGTCTGATGACAGCAAACCCACCCAGGCGCCTACTGGCGACAGCCGGCCCAATGCGGTTGACAAACATCAGAGCGGTGCGCCCTGGCGGAACTTTTACGGGCGGCTCAAAGGCAAGCAGCTGAAAGACAGCCAGCAGCGCTACATCGACGAAGATCTCGCCTCACTCAGCCCGGGCGCTGTTGGCTGGGACGTGAACCCCGATCGCTCCGATCTTGATCTGGCGGCGATGTTCGGAGGGCGCGATGTCTGGCTGGAAGTTGGTTTCGGCGGCGGCGAACATCTGGTGCATCAGGCGAAGTCGAACCCGGATGTCGGGATCATCGGCGCAGAACCCTATATCAACGGTGTCGCTATGCTCTTGGGCAAGATCCGCCGCGCGGGGGTGGACAATATAAAGGTCCATCACGGCGATGCACGCGATCTGATGGATGTTCTGCCGGAACAGTCGATCTCCCGTGCCTTTTTGCTCTACCCCGACCCCTGGCCTAAGGCCCGCCATCACCGTCGCCGTTTCGTGACCCAAGAGCATCTCGAGCCGCTGGCAAAATGCCTGAAACCGGGCGCGATCTTCCGGGTGGCAACCGATATCCCCGATTATGTCCGCCAAACCATGGAAGAGGTGCCGCAGGCCGGATTCGAGTGGCTGGCAGAGGGGCCGGATGACTGGCGCGTGGCCTGGGATGACTGGATCTCGACCCGCTATGAGCAAAAGGCCCTGCGCGAAGGCCGTACGCCCCACTATATGACCTTTCGTCGCCTCTGATCTCATTCGGCCCGCTCGACGAACACGATATTCTGCCGGGAATGGCGGCAGCGGGAAAACACGCTGGACCGAAACCGAGCGATTGGGTAGGTCCAATTGTGAACGCTAGCATTTCGAAAGGTTCCTCATGTCCGGACACGGTACGCCCATCCCGATGACCTCGCACCGCGCCGATCCGCTGACCGGCATCGCTGAGGTTCCAGGCGACAAGTCGATTTCGCATCGCTCGCTGATCCTTGGGGCGCTGGCCGTTGGCGAGACCAAGATTTCGGGCTTGCTGGAAGGTGAGGATGTCCTGGATACAGCCAAGGCGATGCAGGCGATGGGGGCGGAGGTCATCAACCATGGTGGCGGAAACTGGTCGGTGCATGGCGTCGGCGTCGGTGGTCTGGCCGAGCCGGATCAGGTGATCGACTGCGGCAACTCCGGTACGGGCGTACGCCTGATCATGGGGGTTATGGCGACCTCTCCCATCACAGTGACATTTACCGGCGATGCCAGCCTCAACAAGCGGCCTATGGCGCGGGTGACCGATCCGCTGGCCCTGTTTGGTGCGCAGTCTGTTGGCCGCTCGGGCGGACGTCTGCCGATGACGATTGTCGGTGCCTCGGATCCAACCCCCGTGCGCTACACCGTTCCGGTGCCCTCGGCGCAGGTGAAATCCGCAGTCTTGCTGGCTGGTCTGAACGCACCCGGAAAGACGGTGGTGATCGAGAAAGAGGCGACCCGCGACCACTCTGAGCGCATGCTGGCAGGCTTCGGCGCCGAAATCACTGTCGAGGATACCGATGAGGGGCGCGTTATCACGCTGACAGGACAGCCCGAATTGAAGCCGCAGGTCATTGCGGTGCCGCGTGATCCTTCCAGCGCGGCCTTCCCGGTATGTGCTGCGTTGATCACGCCCGGATCTGATGTGCTGGTCCCCGGTATCGGCCTGAACCCGACGCGGGCAGGGCTGTTCTACACGCTTCAGGATATGGGCGCGGATCTCACCTTTGAAAACATGCGCGAAGAGGGTGGGGAGCCGGTGGCCGACCTGCGCGCACGCTATTCGCCTGAAATGAAGGGGATTGATGTTCCGCCAGAACGCGCCGCCTCGATGATCGACGAATATCCGGTTCTGTCTGTGGTGGCGTCTTTTGCCACCGGCAAAACGATGATGACCGGTGTGAAGGAGCTGCGCGTTAAGGAAAGCGACAGGATCGACGCGATGGCCCGTGGCCTGCGGGCCAACGGCGTGATGGTCGAGGAGGGCGACGACTGGTGGGCGGTCTCTGGTCTCGGTCCGGAAGGTGTGCCCGGTGGCGGCACCTGCGAGAGTTTTCTCGATCACCGCATTGCAATGTCCTTCATGGTCATGGGCATGGGCGCGCAGAAACCGGTGACGGTTGACGATGGCACGCCAATTGCCACCTCCTTTCCGATTTTCACGTCCCTGATGACCGGTTTGGGGGCACGGCTAGAGACACCGTCATGAGCTTCACGGTCGCAGTTGATGGCCCCGCTGCTGCAGGTAAGGGCACGATATCGCGGGCGGTTGCGGCTCATTTCGGCTTTGGTCACCTGGACACCGGGCTGCTCTATCGTGCCGTTGGCGCGCGGATGCTCGCAGGTGATAAGCCGATTGAGGCCGCGCTTGCGCTGCTGCCTGAGGATCTTGAGCGCCCTGAACTGCGTACGGCACAGGTGGCCCAGGCCGCCTCAAAGGTTGCTGTGATCCCTGAAGTGCGCGCGGCCTTGGTCGATTTTCAACGCGCCTTTGCCCGTCGGGCTGGCGGCGCGGTGCTGGACGGGCGGGACATCGGCACCGTGATCTGCCCGCGTGCGCAGGCAAAGCTTTTCGTGACGGCAAGCGCCGAAGTACGCGCGCAGCGACGTTTGCAGGAGCTGATGGCTGCTGGAAACCCCACCAGCTTTGCCGAGGTGCTGGAAGATGTGAAGGCCCGCGATGCACGCGACACAAACCGTTCCGAGTCGCCTCTGAAACCTGCCAGCGATGCGGTGATCCTAGACACCAGCGCGTTGAGCATTGAGGAAGCTGTGGCGATGGCCATTGCAGCCATTGAGGCACGCCGCTAGCGGCCGTTGGCAATCCCTAATCCGCAGTTTGCAGGGCAGATCAGATAGCCATGTCACGGCGATAAGCCGCTGTTGCGTCCCATGGCAGAGCGAAACCTCGCGTGCTTTTGCTCGTTCCAGCGGTTATTGTCGGTGTGCCGGCCCGTCCTTTGCGGAGATTTATGACGGTTTCCCTTGCGCCGAAGGGGGAATCCGCATACTAAGCGCGCTGTCACTATAGAGGCGGTTAACGCACGGGCGGCATTCTGAGCAGGGTCGGGGCATACCTCGGCCCTTTGTGTTTGTCTGATCAGACCGGCATGTGCTGCGCCTCATACGGACCAATCTTCAAGACCGGCGGAGACAACCGCCCGGCCAGATAAAACCGATTTGTAAAGGAAACCTGAGACCACATGGCTCAAGACACATCGATGGAGGAATTCGAAGCCCTCCTGAACGAAAGCTTCGAAATGGACACACCCGAAGAAGGGTCTGTCGTAAAAGGCAAGGTCATCGCAATCGAAGCGGGCCAGGCCATCATCGACGTCGGCTACAAAATGGAAGGCCGCGTTGAGCTTAAAGAATTCGCAAACCCTGGCGAAGCTCCCGAAATCTCTGTTGGCGACGAAGTCGAAGTCTTCCTGCGCGCTGCTGAGAACGCCCGTGGCGAAGCTGTTATCTCCCGCGAGATGGCCCGCCGCGAAGAAGCATGGGATCGCCTGGAAAAAGCATACGCAGACGACCAGCGCGTCGAAGGTGCGATCTTCGGTCGTGTCAAAGGCGGCTTCACCGTCGATCTGGGCGGCGCAGTTGCATTCCTGCCCGGTTCGCAGGTTGACGTGCGCCCCGTGCGCGACGCTGGCCCGCTGATGGGTCTGAAGCAGCCGTTCCAGATCCTGAAGATGGACCGTCGTCGTGGCAACATCGTTGTGTCCCGTCGTGCGATCCTCGAAGAGTCCCGCGCCGAGCAGCGCGCCGAAGTTATCGGCAACCTGTCCGAAGGCCAGGCAGTGGACGGTGTCGTCAAGAACATCACCGAATACGGTGCGTTTGTTGACCTGGGCGGCGTTGACGGCCTGCTGCATGTCACCGACATGGCATGGCGCCGTGTGAACCACCCCTCCGAGATCCTGTCGATCGGCGAAACCGTCAAGGTTCAGGTCATCAAGATCAACAAAGACACCCACCGCATCAGCCTCGGCATGAAGCAGCTGCAGGAAGATCCGTGGGATCTGGTTGGCGCCAAATACCCGCTGTCCTCCGTGCACAAGGGTCGCGTCACCAACATCACCGATTACGGTGCATTTGTTGAGCTGGAGCCGGGCGTCGAAGGTCTGGTTCACGTCTCCGAGATGTCCTGGACCAAGAAGAACGTCCACCCGGGCAAAATCGTCTCCACTTCTCAGGAAGTCGACGTCATGGTTCTGGAAATCGACGGTGCCAAGCGCCGCGTGTCTCTGGGCCTCAAGCAGACAATGCGCAACCCATGGGAAGTCTTTGCTGAGACTCACCCCGAGGGCACCCAGGTCGAAGGCGAAGTCAAGAACATCACCGAATTCGGTCTGTTCATTGGCCTCGACGGCGACATCGACGGCATGGTTCACCTCTCCGACCTCAGCTGGGACGAGCGCGGCGAAGACGCGATTCAGAACTACCGCAAAGGCGACATGGTTTCGGCCGTTGTTTCCGAAGTGGATGTCGAGAAAGAGCGTATCTCGCTGTCGATCAAAGCCCTGGGCGGCGACAAGTTCGCAGAAGCCGTGGGCGGCGTGAAGCGCGGCTCCATCGTGACCGTGAACGTCACCGCCATCGAAGAAGGTGGCATCGAAGTGGAATACGAAGGCATGAAGTCCTTCATCCGCCGCTCCGATCTGTCGCGTGACCGTGCCGAACAGCGCCCCGAGCGCTTCTCGGTTGGTGACAAGGTTGATGTGCGCGTGACCAACGTGGACAGCAAGACCCGCCGTCTGGGCCTGTCGATCAAAGCACGCGAAATCGCGGAAGAAAAAGAAGCTGTCGAACAGTACGGCTCCTCGGATTCCGGCGCATCGCTGGGCGATATCCTCGGCGCAGCGCTGAAAACAGGCGACTGATTTCAGCAGCCAGCCTAGGCTGACGAGTATGAACGGTCCTGCCCTGTTGGGTGGGGCCGTTTCTTTTTGTCGCAGGCCAATCCTCTCTGCCGTGGCGGCAGGCGGGGGGAAAACACCGCCGGGCCTGACTGCGAATCACAAAATCTGTCCCGACCCTTGCAGATGAATCCGGCGTGCCCCATCTCTGCTTTGTGGGTGAAAGCCGCCTGAACGAGCCTAATGATAGGCAAACGCTGACTTATTTGCGGGGCAGGCCCGTATCCACTGTTCCCGGTTTGAGGTTTTGTACCTATAGTCGGTGGATAGAAACTGTGCCTAGCTTGGCTTGGGAGGGCCGAGAGATGATCCGCTCGGAATTGATCCAGAAGATTGCAGACGAAAACCCGCACCTGTATCAGCGTGATGTGGAGCGGATCGTGAATACCGTGTTCGAAGAGGTGACCGACGCAATGGCGCGCGGTGATCGTGTGGAGCTGCGGGGCTTTGGCGCCTTTTCGGTGAAACAGCGGGATGCGCGGGTTGGTCGCAATCCCCGTACCGGCGAAACGGTCCATGTTGAGGAAAAACACGTGCCGTTCTTCAAGACAGGTAAACTCTTGAGGGATCGCCTGAACGGAAAAGCCTGATGCGCTATATTCGCTATGCCTATCTTGGGGTGATTGCTATCGCCCTTATCTCTGTTTCTTTGGCGAATCGGGGGCTGGTTGAACTCAAACTGATGCCCACGGCTTTTGCCGAACTTCTGGGATATAATTTTCAGATCACGTTGCCGCTGTTTGTGGTGGTTCTGGGTGGCATTGCGGTTGGTTTGATCATCGGCTTCATCATCGAATGGCTGCGTGAACACAAACATCGCCGCGAAGCAGATCTGAAGGCTCGCGAGGCGAAGAAGCTCTCGCGCGAGGTCAATCGCCTGAAGAAGCAGAAACACGAGGGCAAGGACGAGGTCCTCGCTATTCTCGACGAAGCGAGCTGACGCCCCATGGACATTCGGGTCAAGATCTGTGGGCTGAAAACGCCGGGCGACATCGCGGCTGCGGCTGAGGCGGGCGCCGCCTATATTGGTTTCAACTTCTTTCCGAAATCCCCCCGGTCTGTGACCCCGCAGGAGGCGGCAGTACTTGCTGTTGAGGCGCCGATGGGCTTGTGCAAGGTCGCGTTGGTGGTCAATCCGGATGACGCCCTGCTGGATGAAATCACCAGTGTTGTACCATTGGACATGATTCAGTTGCACGGGCAGGAAACGCCGGAGCGGGTTGCGCAGGTCAAAGCACGCTACGGCCTGCCGGTGATGAAGGTTCTAGGAGTCTCGAATGCTGAGGATATCCAGGGGATCGAAGCCTACGAATCCGTTGCGGACCAGATTCTCGTCGATGCCAAGGCGCCGAAGGGGGCCGTTCTTCCCGGCGGCAATGGGGTCATCTTTGACTGGGGTCTGCTGGCGCGCAAGAAATACTGGCGGCGGCCCTGGATGCTGGCAGGCGGCTTGACGCCTGAGAATGTCGCCGAGGCGATCCGGGTCACCGGCGCGCGCCAGGTCGATGTGGCCTCCGGTGCAGAGAGCACGGTTGGCGTGAAGGATCCGGCCCGCATTCGTGCATTCTGTGAAGCCGCCGGTGCGCCACGCCGCTGAGCGGCACCTTGGCTCCGGCAATCTAACGCCAGCGCCGCGACATTGCGCATCAGCCTCGATAATCCGCTGCACCTCTCTTTACCCGGGGCAGGCTGCGCTATACTCATATCGAGCGCCGCGAAGAAGGAAAGAACCATGGCCGAAGATCTATTCAACAGCTTCATGAACGGTCCCGACGAACAGGGACGGTTTGGTATTTTCGGGGGAAGGTTTGTCAGCGAGACCCTGATGCCGCTGATCCTCAGCCTGGAAGAGGAGTATGATCGCGCCAAGGATGATCCAAGCTTCTGGGCGGAGATGGATGACCTTTGGAAGAACTATGTGGGTCGCCCCAGCCCGCTCTATTTCGCCGAGCGGCTGACGGACCATCTCGGCGGTGCTAAGGTTTATCTGAAGCGTGATGAGCTGAACCACACCGGCGCGCATAAGATCAACAATGTTCTGGGGCAGATCCTGCTCGCCCGCCGCATGGGCAAGAACCGGATCATCGCCGAGACGGGCGCCGGGCAGCATGGTGTTGCAACAGCAACGGTCTGCGCCAAGTTCGGCCTGAAATGCGTGGTCTATATGGGCGCTCATGATGTGCAGCGTCAGGCGCCCAATGTCTTCCGTATGCGGCTTCTGGGTGCTGAGGTGATCCCGGTCACCTCGGGGCGTGGAACGCTGAAAGATGCCATGAATGACGCGCTGCGCGACTGGGTGACCAACGTCCACGACACCTTTTACTGCATCGGGACGGTGGCTGGCCCACACCCCTATCCGGCGATGGTGCGCGACTTCCAGGCCGTGATCGGCAAAGAGGTCCGCTGGCAGCTCGCGGAGCAGGAGGGGGAGGGTCGCCTGCCTGACACTGTGATTGCGGCCATCGGTGGCGGATCGAACGCCATGGGCCTGTTCTACCCCTTCCTTGATGACAAATCGGTCAACATCATCGGGGTCGAGGCCGGCGGCAAGGGTGTCGACGAGAAGATGCAGCATTGCGCATCTCTAACTGGCGGTCGCCCGGGGGTGCTTCACGGCAACCGAACCTACCTGTTGCAGGACGACGACGGGCAGATCCTTGAGGGCTTTTCGATCTCTGCCGGACTGGACTACCCGGGGATCGGGCCGGAACACGCCTGGCTGAATGATATCGGCCGCGCCGACTACGTCTCCATCACCGATAAGGAGGCGCTGGAAGCGTTTCAGCTGTCCTGTGCGCTGGAGGGGATCATCCCGGCGCTTGAGCCAAGCCATGCACTGGCGCATGTGATGAAGATCGCACCGGATCTGCCAAAAGACCATATCATCGTGATGAATATGTGTGGTCGTGGCGACAAGGATATCTTTACCGTCGCCCGTCACCTCGGCTTTGACATGTCTGACACCGAAGGCCGCGACAGCGACTGAACCTGCCACAATGCGCGAATAATCAAGAAAAAGGCGCCTCGCATCGCGGGCGCCTTTATTCGTGGCTCTAGGCTCGCAGGCGGTTCGCTGCGCCTAAGAGGTTTCCCCTGATGCAGCATGGTTTTTCAGCACGCTGAGCGGAACGATCTCCAAAGCACGCTTATGTGTCGCCGCAAGGTTGACCTGTGGTGCGCAACCTTCGTCAGCCGCCTGAAGGAAACGCGCGGCACAAAGGCACCAGCTGTCCCCGGCCTTCAGCCCGGCAAAGCCGAATTCGGGGCGCGGTGTGGATAGGTCATTGCCGACGTATTTGGAATAGGCCAGAAACTCATCCGTCATCACCGCGCAGACCGTATGGCTGCCCTGATCCTGCGCGCAGGTGTTGCAATGGCCGTCACGAAAGAACCCGGTCATCGGAGCGGTGGAACAGGAGGCCAGGGCTCTCCCGAATACGTTTATGCTGTCGTCTTGGTCCATGGTCGGATCCTAAAGAGATTTGGCAAGGGCCCGCAGTATTTTGACGTTTTCATCAGCGACACCGGGATCACGGAACCGCCGATCAGCGCTGGTTACCACAATCACCACCTCGCGGGCCTGATTGATATAGATATACTGCCCGTAGACCCCTCTGGCCAGAAATTCGCCCGGTACGGCATTCTTGGGGATCCACCATTGAAACCCATACCCGATACGACCGGCCTTTGTCGGCGCCGATGGCCGGGTGGAGGCGGTGATCCAGGCCTGCGGAACCACCTGCATGCCGTTGTAGCGGCCGTTCTGGGCAATCATCTGACCAAAGCGTGCATAGTCGCGCGTGGTCTGGTTGATCCCTCCCAGCACAAAGGCAACGCCCTCGCCATCCGTCAGATAATAGCCCGCCTGTTCCAGGCCGAGATGCCTCAGTATTTTCTCTGACAGGAGGTCCGGGACGGTGCGGCCCGTTGCCCCGCGGATGACCATTCCCAGCACATGGGTGTCGATGGAGACATACTGCCAGGCCTCGCCCGGGGCTCCGATTGTTTCGGTCAGGCCAGCGGCGAACTCATCCAGCGTGCCGCCAAGCGCCAGCGTGCGCCCCATACGGTTGATGTCGGAGTTATAGTCCAGATAATCCTCGTTGAACTTAACTCCGCTGGCCATATTCAACACATTGCGGATGCTGGCCCGCTCATAGGCACTGCCCTTCAGCTCGGGCGCATACTCGATGACAAGATCATCGAGCGAGCGGATCTTATCCTCCTGCAACAGAATGCCCAGCAGCGCCGAGAGGTAGCTCTTGGCCATCGACCAGGAAATCCGCAGATCACCCGGTTCGGTCCCCTGATAATAGCTTTCGTGACGAAGCTGACCGCCCTTCAGTACCACGAGAGACGTAACCGTCCGCTCATTGATCCAGTCTTGGGCGCCGGCTGGCAGTGTCATTTCGACGCCGCGCGGCAGGGGGCTGACCGCAGTGTCGCCACGATCAAGGGGGACCGTCAGGAATGCGGCCTCCATATTTGAGAAATTAGAAACAATACGATCTGCATCAAACAGCCTGTTCACGGCCATCAGACGGCTCAGCGACTCTCGCTGCCAATAGGCAAGGGCGGCCGCGCAGATCAGTAAGGTTATGAGAAAATAGGAAAATAGCTTTAAATATCGACGCATAAAAATCCTCCTCGGGCGCGGCTGAGCCTAGCCAGCCGGAGCCTGCCCGCGCAAACAGGACGCAACGGAAACTTTGATTACTTGAACTTGTTCAGCAGCCGCTCCATGGCGGATGGCTGGGGTTGATTGCCGGTGTCAGTTCTATCGGCTTGTGAAGGCTGGGAGGGCTGCGATTTGGCCGTGTCTCCGGATTTTGCCGCTTTTTCCGAAGGTACGGCAGCTTTCTGTCCCTTTGGCGCCGACCCGGCGCTCGAGCTGCGCGGTGGAGCCACGCGCAGGGCAACGGCATTCATGAATTTTCCGCCATCTCCCGCCGCCAAATGGGCGGCGCCGTCGGAGATACCGCGCATTAGATCATCGAGCCAGACCTCATCTGCCTTCGCGAAATCGCGTAGCACATATCCTGCAACGGCGTCCTTGTGACCAGGATGACCGATGCCGAGCCGCACGCGACCGTAATCTGCACCGATATGAGAATGGATCGAGCGCAGCCCATTATGGCCTGCATGGCCGCCGCCCTGTTTCACCCGCGCCTTCCCCGGTGCAAGGTCCAGCTCATCGTGCAGGACAATCACATCGGCGGGGGCGAGTTTATAGAACCGCATAGCTTCGCCGACGGACTGACCGGACAGGTTCATAAAGGTCTGCGGTTTCAGCAGCAGGACCTTGGTTCCGCCAAGCACACCTTCACTGATCTGGGCCTGGAACTTTGATTTCCAAGGCGAAAACCCGTGGTCTCTAGCAATCTGATCCAGCGCCATAAAGCCGATATTGTGCCGGTTGCCTGCATATTTCGCGCCGGGGTTTCCGAGGCCAACAAAAAGTTTCATGGACAATTCTACGATGTGTTTGGTGTGGGGCTCTATCTCATCAGGCTACATGGCGCGTTTGCGAACAAAAATCCAGCCCCTGACGCGATTCGACATCCGTTTGAAAGGTGGCGACCTGCCAAGACTGCCGCCCATATCTACAAAAAAAAGCGAGGCCAAAGATGGCCTCGCTTCGTCGTTCCGGACATTTCGGTCGGAGCTTATTCTTCTGCGGCCACTTCGGCTTCGTCTTCAGACGCTTCGTTGTCAGCGGACTTCAGGCCCGACGGAGCGGAGATGTTGGCTACAACGAAATCGCGGTCGATGGTCGGCTTTGCGCCTTCCGGCAGTTTGATTGAGGAGATGGTGACGGTGTCGCCAACATTCAGACCGTCAAGATCAACAACCAGCTTCTCGGGGATGTCGCCAGCGGTCACAACCAGCTCAACCTCGGGACGGACGGCGGTCAGAACGCCGCCACGCTTGATGCCGGGGGCTTTGTCTTCGTTGATGAACTCTACGGGAACGAAGAGATTCACCTTCGAGGTGCGACGCAGACGCATCAGGTCGAAGTGTGTCGGCAGGTCTTTGACAACGTCACGCTGAACGTCGCGGCAGATCACGCGCACGTCTTCCTGGCCTTCCACTTTCAGGTTCCACAGGGTGGACTTGAAGCGGCCGGCTTTCAGTTTTTTCAGCAGTTCGTTGAAGGGGATCTGGATCGACATCGGTTCGGTATCGCCACCGAAAACAACACCAGGAACCATGCCAGCACGACGTGCTGCACGAGCGGCGCCCTTGCCCGACCCCGTACGTTCTTGGCAAACAAGATCAGGAATCTGACCAGCCATGATAATTCTCCAATTTGATAATGGGGGTGCCTCCAAGGCTGTCACCCCGCGTGAAGCCGTGCGCATAGACCGGATTGGCTGATATTGCAAGTCGCAAACCGGAAATACGGCTGTCGCCGCGCCGTATGTTACTGCCAGCGCCCGCCGAAATCTTCGGGGATCAGCAGGTTGTGACGACCCAGATTGGCGACAGATTTCTCACCGCATAGCGCCATTGTTGTATCCAGCTCCTTGTGCAGCACCTCCAGTGCCCGGGTGACGCCGGCCTGTCCCATAGCGCCGAGCCCGTAAACAAAGGCGCGCCCGATCATGGTTCCCGTCGCGCCAAGGGCAAGTGCCTTCAGGATATCCTGGCCGGAGCGGATGCCGCTGTCCAAATGAACCTCGATCTGATCGCCTACAGCCTCCATGATTGCCGGAAGCATCTGAATGGAGCTTAGTGCGCCATCCAGCTGGCGGCCACCATGATTGGAGACCACGATTGCGTCGGCACCAACTTTTGCTGCCATCCTGGCATCTTCTACATCTAGAATTCCCTTCAGGATGACCTTGCCATCCCAAAGCTCGATCAGCTTGGCAATCTTGCCCCAGTCGAGCGAGGGGTCGAATTGTTCCGCTGTCCAGGCACCCAGTGACGAGGCGTCCGAAATACCGTCCACATGGCCGACGATGTTGCCGAAGTTGCGCCGCTTGGCGCCCAGCATCTGCAGGCCCCAGGTCCATTTGGTCATCAGGTTGGCGATGGTCTTTGGGGTCAGCTTCGGCGGTGCGGAAAGGCCGTTTTTCAGATCCTTGTGCCGCTGGCCAAGAATTTGGAGGTCCAGCGTGATTACCAGGGCGGAGCATTTGGCGTCTTTTGCACGCCGGATCAGACGACGGACATAATCCTCGTCCTTCATCGTATAAAGCTGAAACCAAAAGGGTTTTGTCGTAGCCTCGGCCACGTCCTCGATCGAGTTGATGGACATTGTCGACAGCGTGAACGGGACGCCGAAAGCCTCGGCGGCGCGGGCTGCTTTTATCTCGCCATCGGCATGTTGCATACCGGTCAGACCAACCGGCGCGAGGGCAACAGGCATCGACACTTCCTGCCCGATCATCCGGCTTGCGGTGCTGCGGCCAGCCATATCGACCGCCACCCGTTGGCGCAGTCGAATCTTTTCAAAATCGCTGGTGTTGTCGCGAAAGGTCTGCTCGGTCCAGCTGCCACTTTCTGCATAGTCATAGAACATGCGCGGGACACGCCGTTCATAGATGCGTTTCAGATCGTCGATATTGGTAATGACTGGCACGGTGTCATCCTCGCCCTTGTTTGGTAATAATTTATTACCAATCCATCGGGTGAGATGCAATGCAGGATGCTCGCGCGCGGATGTGAACGGCAAAAAAGCCGCACCCGATGGGATGCGGCCTGATGATTGTTGGCGGCGATCAGCTGATTGCGATCAGGCAGCGTGTGCCCCGTCAGAGAGAGACTTTACGAAACTGAGGACCTCGGCGACGGATTTGCCTGCGCCAATCTGGCCGACAATGGCAGAGCCGACCACCGCGCCATCGGCGACGGAGGCGATGGCCTTTGATTTTTCAGGCGTATTGATGCCAAAGCCGACGATAACAGGCAGATCGGTATTGGCTTTGATCCGCGCCACTTCCGGTCCGACATTGGTCGCTTCGGCTTCGGCTGCACCTGTGATCCCGGTGATCGAGACGTAATAGACGAAACCGGAGGTGTTTTGCAGGACGCGGGGCAGGCGCTTGTCGTCGGTGGTAGGAGTGGCCAGTCGAATGAAATTCAGCCCTGCCTCCTGCGCGGGGAGGCACAATTCGCTGTCTTCTTCCGGCGGCAGGTCAACCACGATCAACCCGTCGATGCCAGCTGCCTTGGCGTCTTTGAGGAACTTATCAACGCCCCGGCTATAGATAGGGTTGTAGTATCCCATCATCACGATGGGTGTGGTGTCGTCTTCGGCGCGGAACGCACGCGCCAGCTCAAGTGTGCGCTCAAGGGTCATACCGGCTTCCAGCGCGCGCTGTCCGGCCAGCTGAATGGTCGGGCCATCGGCCATCGGATCGGTAAAGGGTAGGCCCAGTTCGATCACATCGACGCCCGCCGCGGGCAGCCCCTTTACCAGTTCAAGCGAGGTGTCGAAGTCAGGGTCACCCGCCATGACATAGGCGACAAAGGCCTTTTTGCTGGCAGCTTTCAGTTCGGCGAATTTGGCATCAATGCGGGTCATGATCGGGCCTTTTGAATGTGTCCGCTTCGGTGTGCCGAATGTTGCGGCGGAAATCAATCCCGCTCGCCTTATTGTCACGCTGCTCCTCCGCCAGGCGGGCGCTTGCCTCTAGCCTTTGAAGGGGACGTGCCAGCGTAGCAGCAGCGAATTTACCCCGGGGTTGATATCGGCTGTGGACGCGTTTGATTTATGGGTCAGCGCCAGCGACAGCGATTTGCCATTTGCGAATTCCTTGCCAAGGGCGATTGCGCTGCGAATTTCAAATGTTGAGCCCAGATCGTTGAGCCGGACACTCTCGGCGTAGGCACCGGGCATTACGCTGGTTTCAATGAACCAGCCGCGCTGGAGATGCCACGTGCCGACCGCACCTGCGCCGATGAACAGATCGCCAGTGGTTTGCACATCAAGTGCGGCACCAAAGGCTGCGTCGAAATTGCCACGCTGCCAGAACGCATCATGCTGGTATTCCACCGAGATCAATGCGCTATCCTCTGCGCCTTCACGGGAAAAGCTTGAATATCCTGCACCAAAGATCCAGTCGGCGGCAGCCGAAGGGAGGGCGCTGGCAAGCGTCAGGGCGCAGGCGAGGGGCGTCGCGGTAACGAAGGTGCGTAATGTCATTGTCAATAGTCTCGTTTTGGTCAGCCTAGCTGAAATGAGCCGTTAAATCATAAGAATGTCCACCTTCTGGCGGGGCAAAGGGATCACATTCCGATCAAAGGAACGCGAGTGTCGCCAATTGGTTGCACCTTGTTTTGAAATTTTCCTTGCTCGGAGCCTCCGCATCGGGACTAGGTCTTCACGGCTCTTTGCACCAGCCTCGACCGGGGCGCTTGGCGGAGGGGGCGGGAGATGCGCGCTTGCGTCACTTCGAAATGCTGCCTAGAAGCACCTCCCAAGTGGCATCAGGAGGCCGAAATGGGCTTTAAAATGGGAATCGTGGGTCTGCCGAACGTCGGCAAGTCGACCCTGTTCAACGCATTGACGAAAACCGCATCGGCGCAGGCGGCGAACTTTCCGTTTTGCACGATCGAACCGAATGTCGGTGAAGTCGGCGTGCCCGATGCCCGGCTGGACAAGCTGGCGGCCATTGCGGGCTCTAAACAGATCATCCCGACGCGGATGACATTTGTTGATATCGCAGGCTTGGTCAAAGGCGCTTCGCAGGGCGAGGGTCTGGGCAACCAGTTTCTCGCCAACATCCGCGAAACCGATGCCATCGCCCATGTGCTGCGCTGCTTTGAAGATGGCGATGTGACCCATGTTGAAGGGCGCGTTGACCCGGTTGCCGATGCCGAGGTGATCGAGACTGAACTGATGCTGGCCGACCTAGAAAGCATTGAAAAACGCCGCGCCAATCTGGTGCGTAAGCTGAAGGGCAACGACAAGGAAGCTCAGCAGCAGGACCGCCTTCTGGCGGCGGCACAGGCGATGTTGGAAGATGGCAAACCCGCGCGTCTGGTCGAGGTCGATGCAGAGGATGCCAAGGCCTGGAAAATGCTGCAACTGCTGACGACCAAGCCAGTGCTTTATGTCTGCAACGTCGGCGAGTCGGAATCGGTCGAGGGCAACGAGCATTCGGCCAAAGTGGCGGACATGGCTGCGGCTCAGGGCAACAGCCATGTAATCATCTCGGCCCAGATCGAAGAAGAAATCAGCCAGCTGGAACCGGAGGAAGCAGAGATGTTCCTCTCCGAAATGGGGCTTGCCGAGGCTGGTCTCGACCGGCTGATCCGTGCAGGCTATCAGCTGTTGCACCTGGAGACCTATTTCACCGTCGGCCCCAAGGAAGCACGCGCTTGGACCATCCGGTCCGGTACTGCGGCACCGCAGGCGGCGGGCGTCATCCACGGCGATTTCGAGAAAGGTTTCATCCGCGCTGAAACCATCGCCTATGACGATTTCATCGCCCATAACGGCGAACAGGGTGCCAAGGAAGCGGGCAAGATGCGCGCCGAGGGCAAAAGCTACATCGTCAAGGATGGCGATGTTCTGCACTTCCTGTTCAACACCTGATCTTTCTGCTCTCCGCGACAATATTGGTGCCCGTCTTCCAGTGAAGGCGGGCATTTTCTTGATACAGCTGTTGTCTATTCCTGAAAGTGGCAGGCTTGAGTTGCCGCTAACGGAAATGCTAAACCCGCACGATTAATTAGTCGGAAGGATAAAAATGACAAAGCTGATCATCGACACGGATCCCGGTATCGACGATGCCATGGCGATTTTCTATGCGGCCGCGGCCCCGGATATCGAGCTACTCGGGCTGACGACAATCTTTGGCAATGTGACCACCAAAACGGCCACCCGTAACGCGTTGCGTTTGCTGGAAGCTGCGGGTCTGGACCTGCCTGTCGCCCATGGCGCCGAGACCCCGCTGGTGCTGCCGCCCTTTACGCCCTCTGCCCATGTGCATGGCGCCGAAGGGTTTGGCGACATTCCGGCCAAGACGCCGAAAGGGCAAGCTCTGGAGGAGGATGCAGCTGACTTCCTGATCCGCATGGCGCGCGAGCACAAGGGTGAGCTGGTGGTCTGTCCGATTGGTCCGCTGACCAATATCGCCCATGCGATTCAGCGCGACGCCGAGTTTGCAAAAAATGTGAAACGGATCGTGATCATGGGTGGCTCGCTGGAAGAGGGCGGCAATATCACCCCCCACGCCGAAGCCAACATCTATCACGACCCCCACGCGGCCGACGTCGTCTTCGGTTCCGGCGCGCAGGTCGAGATGGTCGGTCTGGATGTCACGCATCGCATTCTGTGCACCGCCGAGGATTTCTCCGCCATTGCCGCGCAATCCCCTGAGCTGGGTGGGATGTTGCAGGAAATGTCGGTCTTCTACCTGCATTTCTATGAAACCGTCGGCAAGTTTGACGGCTGCTCGCTTCATGATCCGGCCGCAGTCATTGCCTGCACGCATCCTGAGTTGTTCACGGCGCGCTCGGTTGCAATGGAGGTGTCCTGCGACGGTGAAACGTCAGGCGAAACCCGCCTCGCCACAGACAGCGACCGCAAGCCGATCGACGTCTACATGGCAGTTGACGCCGATGCGGTGAAAACTCTGTTCCTGAAGCGGCTTGCCATCCTGCCCTGAATCGGTGCGCGACGATGGTTTCCTTCGTCCGAACAGCGTCTCACATCGCCCCGCTGCAGCACGCCTGCGGCGGGGCGATTGCTGTTTTTGTCCCCCTGGTCAAGGGCTGCAATTTTTTTGCCGAAAACAGCATTTCGCCCTTGTTCTTGGCTTGGTTGCGCTGATAGACGGGTCAGCGGAGACGTGGCCGAGTGGTCGAAGGCGCTCCCCTGCTAAGGGAGTAGGCCCGGAAGGGTCTCGTGGGTTCGAATCCCATCGTCTCCGCCATCTTCCTCAATATTGTCGTATTCTGTTTCTCTTAATGTTTGGGTGGAATAGGGCGCCCACGATGGATTTCCATCCGGCTGATGAGCCGCACATATTGGGGATCGCTCTGCCCTGAGGGCCGTGAATGTGGTCCTCTTGACCACCTTCGCTTTCGCGTCGGGCGCCGGTATCGCAGGTGCAGGCCGCGCGAAACGGTCTGGATCAGCCTGTGTCTTGGATCGAGCGGCGGGCTGCCACTATCTCGATCAAGGCGCCATGCTCCAAGCGGACAACGTCGGCAATCGCGCCGGAATCCTCTCTGTGTCCGTGAAGCAATCCGCTTACCGGTCGCGCTCGGCTGTAAGCACATGGCCATGGATGCAAATAGTCGTTCACCGAGGCCTTCGCCAACCGACTTGGCGGCCGGTCGCCCGATATGGTTTTGCGGCGATAAGCAAGCCGAGTAAATTCATTATGGTCACCGCGCCACGCTGAGATCGGCCTCCGCTCTGCCGCCGTCTATCGGGCTCTGTCATCTAGAGGTGCTTCAGGCCTATCAAATGACGCGCGTCAACCGCCTGTATTCCCACACAAGTGTCATATTGCGACCGTGCCGATGATACTGCGGATTCTTTAGCAGGGGCCGGTAGGGGAACCGATGTCGGAAAGCAGGTCAAATACCGGGATGAGCTTTTGAAACGTCGCAGTGCTACGTTCGACGAGATCTGGCTCCGTGACAAAGGCTGTGTCGGTGATGTCGATCCATGCGGCAAACCCCTTGCGTCGCAGTGCAACCTCGTTCGGATGATCCTTATCAAAACCTTTGGGGACCCGTTTCAGGTCCGGCTCACCGATGCGGATACCTGAGGCACGCAGTTCGTCCGTCAATGCGATCAACTCGGCCCCTTTAGGACCCGCCATCGCCCTGCGGAAATTGGCGAGTGCTTCGTTGTCGTATTGAAACACGCCACAGCCCAGCGTCAGCTTCTCAGGCGAGAGACCGAAGAACCACATGGGCGGCTGCGCAGTTGTTCTTTCTGGTCTCAAGGTGACGTGGATATGAGCGTTGTAGGGCGTCTTGTCCTTGGAGAAGCGGACGTCGCGATGGATACGGAAGATCTTGCTGCTATGCGGTTGACCGGTCAGCGCACCAAGTGCGCTCTCCATGTGAGCCGCAAAGACCTTGGTGGGATCTTTGATGCAGTGTTCATATGTCGTTTTATGTGCCGTGAACCAGTCTTTGGTGTTGTTCGCCTTCAGATCGCGCAGGAATTGCAGCGCATCGGGGCTGTAGCTGTCGAATGTATTCATGATTGTCCCTCACTTTTTGGCGGGCAGGGCTGCTGCATGTGCCAGGCATTGCTGCAGCCAGCGCTTCATTGCGGGGTCCGGGCAATCGGCCTCATCTACCAGGATGAAGCCACCCAGCTTGCGCTTGCCGTGGATGACGACGCGGGCGGTCGGGTCTGCAAGGGCGGCCGCTTCGTTCTCCTTGCCGATACGGAACATAAACCGCCCGACACCATCTTTGTGCCGTCGCGCACCGCAAAGCATATTGCCGTTCAGGAAAAAACACACACCGCCCATCATCCGCTTTTCAGTGATCCCCACATGCGCGGCGAGTGCGCCGCGCATGTGTTGGCTAAGGCCTTCGTCATAAGGCATCAGGCAGCCCCAAATAGTTGCCACAGGATGGCGATGGCGAGCATGAACATCGCCAAGGTTGTCAGCGCGGCACCGACGGCGCGCCCTTTACTATCGGCCGATGCAAGCAGGCCAAAGTAGTGGATGAGCCGCGCCAGGATGAGCACGGCACCGCATAGGGCCACCAGCCAGGCTGCGGTTCCGGCGATTTCAGCACCGGCGAGGGCCAGAAGCGCAAGCGGCACATATTCGACAAAGTTGCCATGGGCCCGGATCCGGCGCAGCAGCACATCATCGTCACCATGCAGCAGCAGGATGCCGGTTTTGGCCCGGCGCACCCCGACCGAGATCGCCATCGGGATGCTGAGAAGGACGAAAATCGCCGTTACGGCCAGCGCGATCTGTGGTGTTTGTTCCATCTGAGCGCGTCCTTAGGCCGGGTTCTGGGCATAGGTGATCACTGCAAAGCGGGCGCCCTGCGGATCTGTGAGCGTTGCCATGCGACCGACACCGGGCATATCCATGGGGGCTTGCAGGACGGTTGCGCCTTTGGCCTTTGCGGTGGTCACGCAGCTGTCCACATCGGCAACGGTAAAGAAAATCGTCCAGCTTCCGCTCTCCTCGGGCATGGGAGAAAAACCGCCAATCGCCGTTTCGCCCACCGCAATCGCCGAGTAGCTGGACCCGTCCTGCATCGGCATATTGTTGATGGTCCAGCCTAGCACCTCCTGATAAAAGGTTTTGGCCTTCTCCTGATCCGGCCCGGAGTGCCCGATCCAGCCGGCGTTTCCAATTGCTGTCATCTCAAGAATGCTCATACGTCTTCTCCCTGTTTGCCTGCCCGAATGCAGGTCTGACCCAAGGACGCATGACCACTCCCAATCCCTACACGTCGGGCAGTTCTTTTTTGCTGAGCGCGATTTTTCCTTGAACGGCGGCGCGTTCCGGTGCTGTCGGGTTGAGTGAAAGCGCTGCTTCAAACGCCTTGATGGCCGCTGGATGATTGCCGGTGTCCTGCAACAGTCGGCCTCTCATGGCATGAAACCAGCGGTATTGCGACAGATCGTCAGCCAGCGGCTCCAACGCGGCCAACGCGTAGGCAGGGCCTTCAATCCGTGCCTCCGCTGCGATGAGGTTGAGACGCACAACGGGCGAAGGCTGCAGGGCATAGAGCGCGGCGTAATGCGCAGCGATCAGTGACCAATCGGTCTCTTCTGCGGAGGGCGCGCGGGCATGGACCGCAGCAATCGCGGCCTGAATGATGTAAACCCCCCGATGATTGATCCTCTGGGCCTTTTGTAGCAGCGCCGTCGCCTCGGCGATTTGGGAGAGATCCCATCGGCTGCGGTTCTGATCCTCCAACGGGACGAGCTGGCCATCAGCATCCATGCGCGCGTCACGCCGCGAATGTTGAAACAGCAGGAGCGACAGAAGCGCCGCCTGCTCGCCCATGGCCGGGAACAGGTTTGCCAGCAGACGAGCGAGGCGGATTGCCTCTTCGCAGACTGTGAGCTTGATCTGGGTCTCACCACCAGAAGCCGACCAGCCCTCGTTGAACATCAGGTAGACCATCAGCGAGACCTCACCCAGCCGCGCGCCCCGCTCCTGCGGGCTGGGCGTTTCAAAGGCGACGGTGCCACTGGCGATTTTCTTCTTCGCGCGGGTGATCCGTTGTTCCATGGCCTTCGGTTTGATCAGGAAGCCGCGTGCAATTTCCGCAACGCTAAGCCCGGCGACGATCCGCAGCGCGATGGCAATCTGATCGCGCCGTTCCAGCTCCGGGTGGCAACAGATGAACAACAGGCGCAGGACGTCATCGCGCAGTTCATCGGGATCAGGGGGTGCCTCTGTCATGGGTTGAAACTCTGCACAGTGCCGCGCAAGGATGGCATGGTGCCGCTGGGACTTGCGCAGCGCGTCGAGCCCCGCGTTGCGGGCGGTGGCCAGCAGCCAGGCCAAAGGATCACGGGGTGCGCCGATGTCCGTCCAGACCTTGAGGGCTTTGAGACAGGCCTCTGCAAAGGCGTCCTCCGCGATATCTATATCGCGGAAGTAGCGGGTCAGCGCGGCCAGCGCCTGCGGACGCTGTCTGGTGATTGTTGCTTCTAGCCAGTCCGACACATGCCTATTCCGACGAAATCGCACCTCCCGCCCAGGCCACGGGCCGCACTTCTAGCCGAACCACCGGGGATGAGATCATCTTGGCATGGGTTAGAGCATCGTCCAGGTTTTCAAAGTCGGCGGCGTAAAATCCCAGGAAACTCTCTTTTGTCTCGGCATAGGGCCCATCCACAATCAACGGAGGCTGATCGACCGCCGGTGCAGGGTCAAGCATCACTGCCGAGGTTGGCGGCATCAGCTTGATCGAGATGAACTCCCCTCGTTTCTTCAGCGCCTCCTGCAACGCGCCATGTCCGGCCAGTACTTCGTCCTGCCGTTCTTTGGGGAGTGTTTCAAAAAGCCCGGCTTCTCCGTAGATTGTAATTGCATAGATCATGGTTTTCTCCAGTGCACTGATCACATGCTGCAAGAACGCGCGGGCCAATGCAAATCCGACAATACCTGCGTGGATTTCTGAAAAAAGATGATTGCTGGTCGCGCGGCTGGATCGCGAACCCTTGTAATCGCCCATGACGCTGCGCTTGCGCGGCGGGTATTCTAGCAGGTCTGCGTCCTATTGGTTCTTTGCAACGCTTGAGCGTGGCATCCCCTCCCAATGCAACAGCGCAATGGAGATGAGGCATGTTGCGGGCGCACACGCATACGAGATTGGGTAATTGCCAAATGCAAAGCTGCTGCAATCTGTGTCCTCGGCTATGGTCTCTCTGAATAGGTTGTGAAGCGATCAAAAATGAACCCGTCACGACCACAGTCACACAGACCTCGTCGGAGGGTCAGTCTCCCGACACCATTTTGCCCGCTCGAATTGTCGCCGTCACTTTCAAATCCAGAAGGTTCTCTGAGGCCGCAATCGGATTGCCTGAGAGAACTGCAAGATCGGCGCATTTTCCCGGCTCTATTGATCCACGAATATCTTCCTGGAAGACCTGCCAGGCCGCGTCTATCGTTTGTGCCCGCAGGGCCGAGAGGGCGCTGATTTTCTGGCTTTCCCCGAGCACCCGCCCGCTTGATGTGGTGCGGTTGACGGCGCAATGGGCCAGATGCAGCGGCCTGGTTGGCGTTACGGAGGCGTCATTGTGCAGGGTGTAGCGGACCCCAAATCGCTCGGCCGACGCGGCGGGGGACAGGCGGCTGGCGCGCTCGGGGCCGAGAAACGTACTGTAATGGCGATCGCCCCAGAAATGGATATGGGCCGAGAAGAAGCTGACCGTGATGCCAAGCTCGGCCATACGGCCAAGCTGGTCGTCGCGCAGGGTCTGGCCGTGAATGATCGTGTGGCGGTGATCCGCGCGCGGGGTGTCGGCCAAGGCGGCGGCCACGGCATCGATGAACATGTCGGCCCCGGCATCACCGTTGCAGTGGCAATGGATCTGGTGGCCGAGGTCATGGAGTTTCCTCACTTCGCGGCGGTGTTCCTCAGCGGCCACATAGGGCATCCCGCAGGAATGTTTCGGGTCAATTGGCCGGTGATAGGGCGCAGAGAGATAGGCGGTCTGAAGCTGGAATGCCCCATCGGTAAATAGCTTGCGCGGGCCAAGGGTGAAATGCCGATTGCCGGGCCAGTCGAGAGTGTCCCAAAGCCCCGGTTCAAGCTCTCCAATGGGCAGCAGCATCAGGTCGATACCGGGATCTTTGTCTGACCCGAGCGAGGCAAAATGCTCCAGCATTACCCGCGAGGTCCAGGCGTTCTGCGCATAGGTGACGCCATGGGCGAGGTAATCGTCGCGGCAGACCGCGAAACCCTGCCAGAATCTTTCGCGATTGATCAGGAAATCAGTATCGCCCATTTCGCCCATGGCCGACAGGCCTTCGATGAGACCTGTCAGCGCGCCGTCATCCCGGCGGCCATAGCGGCCGCCCAGTGGGTCCGGCGTATCCCGTGAGATGCCGCGCATTTCAAGGGCGGCGGAGTTCGCGACGCCATTGTGGCCCGAGGCATGAAGCACCCAGATGGGATGATCTGTGGACACGTCGTCCAGTTCAGCCCGGGTCGGCATCCGACCCTCGGCGATTGCGGTGTTGTCAAAAAGAACCCCCATGACCCATTCGCCTTTTGGGGTGTCGGCTGCCTTGGCACGCAGGCGGTGCAGCGCCGTTGCCATATCGATGCAGTCGCCACGTGGCGGTGACGCAAGATCGACACGGAAAAGCGCAATGAACCCCGGATCGGGAAAGTGCCCATGCGGGTCGATAAAGGCCGGGATAAGCGTCTGGCCCTGCAGGTCATGGAGCCGCGTGCCGCCGGGCATCTGGGCGCGCAGGACGGTTTCGTCGCCGACGGCACGGATCAATCCGCCTTCGGTCAGCACCGCCTCGGGCTGAGAGTTTTCGGCGTCCATCGTCAGGATGGTGCCGTTGGAATAAAGCGTGGCTGTCATTGCGGGCTCGCTACGAGAGTGGCGCGAGGCAGCGCAGGCCATGGCCTGCGGTCACCTCCCATCTGGGTGTTTGGGTGCAAATGTCCTGGCCAAAGGGGCAGCGCTCGCGGAACTCGCATCCCTTTGGCCGGTTCAGCAGACTCGGCGGTTCGCCCTTCAGCGCGATGCGTTCCAGCCGGGCGTCAGGGTCAGGTTCCGGGTTCGCGCTGAGAAGGCAGCGGGTGTAGGGATGGCGCGGGCTTTCGAATATTGCTTCGGTGGTGCCTTCTTCCACCAGCCGCCCCAGATACATGATCCCCATACGGTCGGCCACATGGCGCACGACGCTGAGGTTATGGGTGATGATCACCATGGCCAGACCCAGCCGTTCGCGCAGTTCATTGAGCAGGTTCAGCAACTCGCCCTGCACGGAGACGTCCAATCCCGCTGTCGGTTCGTCGGCCAGGATCAACCTGGGTTCCAGCGCCAGTGCGCGGGCCACCCCGACACGCCGTGCCTGACCGCCGGACAATTGATAGGGATAGCGGTCGGCGAAATGCGCAGGCAGGTTGACCATCTCCAGCAGGCGCTTCGCCTCGGCGTGCTGATCGCGGCTCTTCATGCCCTGAATCCTGTAGGGTTCCGTGATCAGACTGCCGATGGTCAGCCGCGGAGACAGGCTTCCGACCGGATCCTGAAACATCATGGCGATGTCCTTGCGCAGGGGGCGCAGCTGCCGTTCGGGCAGGCCGCGGATTTCCCTGCCGTCGAATTTGACCGAACCGGCCTGCGCCGGGGCCAGCCCGGCAATTGCGCGAATGACGGTTGTCTTGCCCGATCCGCTTTCGCCGACAAGCGCGTAGGTTTCGCCCGGGGCCACGTCAAAGCTGACGCCAGCCAGCACATTGACCTGACCATAGCTGGTTTGAAGGTTATCAACAGACAGAAGGCTCACGCCGTCATCTCCTCATGGTTCAGCCAACAGGCAGCCAGATGACCGTCGTCTCCCAGTCGCTCAAGTGGCGGCACGTCTGCCGCGCAGCGGGCGATTGCCTGATCGCACCGGTCGCGAAAAATGCAGCCGCCGGGCAGGTTCGCCAGATCGGGGACTTCGCCCGGAATGGTCGGCAGGACACGGGCGCGGGTCTTGATGTGGCCCGGATCACATTCGATCAGGCGGCGGGTGTAGGGATGTTTCGGGTTGTGAAAGATCTCGCGCACATCGCCGCTTTCGACGACTGCGCCCGCATACATCACCACCACCCTGTCACAGAGTTCCGCAATCACGCCCAGATGATGCGAGATGAATAGGATCGCGCAGTTCATTTCGCGCTGAAGCTCCTGCAAGCGTTCGATAATCTGTACTTCAAGCGTGGCATCCAGTGCCGTTGTGGGTTCATCGGCGATCAGCAGGTCAGGCTCGGACATCAGCGCCATGGCAATGGCGATCCGCTGGCGCATCCCGCCGGAGAATTCATGCGGGAACTGGTTCAGCCGCGCGTCGGGATCGGGAATGCCCACAGCCCCCAGCATTTTCGCGGCGGTTGCGCGTTTTGCGGCCTTGGATGCGGAGGACCGGTGCTGGATATCGACCATCTGCTGACCGACGGTCAGCACCGGGTTGTGGGTCTGCATCGGGTCCTGGAAGACGATTGAGATATCGTCGCCGCGCAGGGCGCGCATCTGACGCTCGTTGGCCTGCAACAGGTCCTGCCCCTTGAACCGCACCGCGCCCTCACGGAACCGCGTGTTCGGTGCCGTCAACCGCAGGATCGACGAGATCAGCGTCGACTTTCCGCAGCCGCTTTCGCCGACGATCCCGACGATTTCCCCTTTGCGGACGTCAAAGGTGATATCGCGCAAGGCTTTCAGGTCGCCGCGTTCGGTTTTATAGTCGACGCTGAGATGGTCGATCTCCAACAAGGTTTCGGTCATCGGTTCTTTCTCAATTTCGGGTCAACCACGTCGCGCAGGGATTCGCCGAGGAAGGTGAAGCCCAGCGTTGCGATGATGATCGGCAGGCCGCCTCCGACCACCAGCCACGGCGTTTGCCGGATCAGGGCATAGCCATCTTTCAACAATGCACCCCAGCTGGGTGTCGGCGGTTTTACCCCGAGACCGAGGAACGACAGACCGGCCTCAAGCGCGATCACCGTGGGGATGTCCATGGCAGCCAGAACCGCCAGGACGCCAATGATATTGGGCAGCAAATGGACACCCAGAATACGGGCCATGCTGGCCCCCATGGAGCGTTCGGCCAGTATGAACTCCGAGTTGCGCAATGTGAGCGTCTGCGTGCGCGCCACACGGCCATAGGTCGGGATCGAGGTCGCCATGACCACGAAAACCACAGTTTGCAGGCTGGGACCCACCAGCGCGACGACGGCCAGCGCGAACATCACGGTTGGGAATGACCGGATGGTGTCAAACAGAAGCATCAGCAGATTGTCGAGCCATTTTGGTCCGTAGCCCGCGATCATTCCCAGTGTCAGACCGATCACCATGGCCCCAAAGACCGCAGGCAAGGCGACCTTCAGCGCCACCTGTCCGCCCATGATCACGCGGCTGAAGGTATCTCGGCCCAGCTGGTCGGTGCCCAGCCAATGGCTGGCCGATGGGCCTTGCATACGGTCCTGAATATTCATGGCAATTGGATCGTAGGGCACAATCCATGGCGCGAAGATGGCGCTGATCACGATGGCCCCGACGATGATCAGCCCCATCAGGCCCAGCGGGTTCCCGGCGACGCCTTTGAGAATAATGCCGAGTTCGGAGCGCGGTTTACCCATGGTCGAGGCCGTCATGTCGAGGTCCTCGCGCGCGGGTCCAGCCAGGCGTTGACAAGGTCCGCAACGGCGGTCGAGATAACGAACAGCCCCGTTGAGATGAGCACCGAGCCCATGACGATCGGGTAGTTGCGGGTGGTGATGCTATCGATCACCAATTTGCCCAGACCGGGCCGGGCAAAGACGATCTCGGCAAAAACGGCAGCACTGAGCAGAAAGCCCATCCCGACGCCGATCACGGTGACGACCGGCAGAACGGCGATCCGCAAGGCGTAGACCATGACGATCCGTCGCTCGGAGAGACCAAAGGCGCGGGCGGTCCGGATGTGGTGTTCACCAAGCACTTCCAGCATCGAGGCACGTACAAGCCGCGCGATATACCCGACCCAACTCAGCCCGATTGCAAACGCGGGCAAGACCAGATGATCCAGCCGGTCCCAGAACCCGTCACCGACACCAATCGCCGGGAACCACTGGAGCTGCACGGCAAACAGCAAAAGCGACAAAAGCGCCACGACAAATGCGGGGGCCGCGACGAAACTCACCGACAGCACCGCGACGCTTCGGTCGATCAGGGTGTTGGGATGGGCCGCGGCATAGGCGCCAAGCCCGATGCCGAGGGCGGCAGACCAGAGGATCGACGCAAAGATCAGCTCAAGCGTGAAGGGAAGCTGTTGAAAGACAATCTGGGTGACCGAGCGGCCCGAAAACACGTCGGTGCCCAGATCGCCCTGCATCATGTTGCTGTAAAAGATCACCAGTTGCCGCCAAATCGGCTGATCCAGCGCCAGTTCGGCGGTGAGCCGGGCCTGAAGCTCCGGGGTCGCTCGCGGACCAAGCATGATCTGCACCGGATCGCCGGGGACTGCACGGATCATCAGGAACATGAGTGTTACCGCAACAAAGAGGATCAGCGCCGCAAGCGCAAACCGCCTCAGAGCAAAGTTGAACATCGATCGGGCCTTTCTGGGCGGGGTAATCACGTGCGGCCGCCCGAGGGCAGCCACACGCAGAGACGTAGGGAGGTTACGCCTTGCCGAAGTATCTGAGCAGCGAAAGCCCATCCGGGCGCAGGGCCGGAACAACACGCGAGGAATGCACGACCGGCGTTGCTTCATGGGTGATAAAGCGATAGGCGCCGCTTTCTTCCATCAGGTCCTGCGCTCGCTGATACATCGCAGCGCGTTCTGCATTGTCGGTTTCCGCAGATGCGGCGGCGTGGAGTTTGTCGAATTCGTCATTGCGGAAACGTTCCCAGTTCCAGATGCCTGCCTGTTCAGTGGTGAACCAGGCCGTTGCATAGGAGGGATCAGGCGCCATCGAGAAGCGGTTCAGCACCAGTTGCAGATCTTCGTTTTCGCCGCTCGCCCAGAACGCACCGGATTCCAGAACGTTGATTTCCAGCGTGATCCCGATTTGCGCCAGCATCGCCTGAATGACCTGAGCCATCGTCGTGTAGGTCGTCTTGTTCAGGATATCGAGCGTGAGGGAGACATTTGTCTCGCCGGATTCCGCAAGCAGTGCCTTTGCCTTTTCAATGTTGGCCTGCGGCGCCACAAGACCCTGAGCACGGTTTCCTGCCAGACCCGGTGCGATGATGCCTGTCGACGGGTCCGCCGCGCCAAAGTAGGAGGCCTCCAGGATTGTCGGCACGTCGATGGCATGCTGGATCGCCTGCCGCAGTTTCTGGTTCTGTAGTTTCGGATGATCCAGATTTATCCCCAGCCAGACATAGAACAGCGAGGGGTTTTCGACGAGGGTCCCGCCGTTTGGAACGCCGCCACGGTAGCGCGCGACCGATCCTAGCGACACGCGGGTCAGGTCCAGCTCGCCTGCCTCGAATGCGATCTCGGCGGTGTTTTCATCGTCGATCGGGTAGACTTCAATCGTATCCCAGGCCGGTGCGTCCCCTTTCCAGTTGGGGTTGCGCTGCAACACGGTCTTTTCCTTGGGGCTCCAGCTCGCGCGCAGATAGGGGCCGCTTTCGGCGACCGGGTCGGAGCCGATCCGCCCGCCAGCGGCCTCAACCGCGGCCTTGGACACGATGTTGCCGGTGATATAGGGCAAGGCAATAGACCAGAGCGGCGCGAAGGGCTCGTTCAGCACGATGGTGCCTTCGCGCTCGCCAGTGACCTCAACATGGCTGAGCGGTCCCATATCCGGCTTGTTCGGGCTTTCGGTGGCCTCGGCCACGATCCGTTCGAAGCTGAATTTGACATCCTCGGCTGTCATCGCGCCATGGCCGTTGGTAAAGCCGATGTCATCGCGCAGGGCGAATTTGATATGGGTCGGGTCCACCTGTTCGATCATCGACGCCGCATCAAGTTGCCAGCCCCATTCGGAGCCGGGCTTGTACTGGATCAGCTTGTTGTAAATTGCGGCGTGGATCTCCTCTTCCACAACGCCGACACTATGCGCGGGATCCATGTTCGGAGCGTCGCCATAGGCGCGGACGCGCAGGACGCCATCATCCTGGGCAAAAGCGGTCCCCGCCCAGCCCATAGGCATTGCGGCGGCCGCACCAAGCGCTGTCGCGCCTTTTAGGAAGTTTCGGCGTCCTGTTGGTGCCTTCATCCATTCGATCTTCATTGTGATCTCCCCGTTGGGTTGTTCAGAGAAGCCCGCGCGGAATGGTCCGCGACCATTCTTTTGACAGGACTTCGGTTTCATCGGGCCCTTCCGTGGCCCGCAAACTGCGGTGCAGGTAGAAATGCGTCTCGTCGCAGGACATGCGCGAATGCGTGTCGATCCGAACCTGCCAGTCGTCGCGGCGGAACTCGAACCGCCAGTCGGCCACCATCTTGGCGCTGGCGGGATCATCGGGATGGATGGAATAATGCGTCGCTACATGGCTGCCGCTGATAAGGCCGTGATAGGGATCGCGCGACATGCCGAAATCGTCAAATGCGTCGAGCGTTGTCCGTCCTTCATCGTCGGTTCCACGCCGTGACGTGCTCGACGGGTCGCGCAGGACATCCGCAGCCAATGTCGGAAATTTGTCTGGCGGCCCGGGGTTGGCAGGCTCCGGTTCACCAGCCACGCGGCGCTGAGGCAGTGTCAACTGGCTGCCCGCGCAGTCCAGCGTGATCGTCACAGGTTTGGGCGAGGGCCAGACGATCGGCCAGTAGGATGTCGACAGCGCCAGACGGAGGCGATGCCCCGCGCGCAGCCGATGGGCACAGGCGTTCAGTTCGAACTCAACCTCGTAGCGTTCGCCCGGCACCAAAGCGTCCGGGGTTTCGTGGCTGTTGTGATGGGTCAGGTTGAAGGGCCGATAGGTGATGCGTTGCGACACGCCATCCGGCGCGACATCACAGAGCCGGGCCACCACCTGGGCAACCGGTTGATCAACACGAAACGCCAGCTTCAGACGCGGGCGTCCAACGATCTCAAGCGGCGCGTCCAGCGAAATGTCAAAGCAGGCGGAGTGCCTGTCGTCCTCGACCTGATCGCCCGGCAGCTCGTTGTCGATCCGCATCCCCGGGCAGAAATAGCCGCTGGCGGACCCGACGCTGGCAGGATTGGCAATATCAACCTCCCCGGCTTTGGCCGCTGGGCACAGCGCACCATCGCCGAGAAAATAAATGTGCTCCTGAATGGTGTTCGATGGCCAGCTTTCCTCTGACACCCACCGTCCCCTGCGTGGCTGGTTCTTGCCGGACGGGTTGTCATGTTCCTGCACGAATGTTCGCAAGGCAGGCAGTGTTTCAGCCCCGTTCAACTCGCCTTTCAGCCATCGGTCGAACCATCCGATGATCTCCGAATGGGCGTCTGCAGCCTCGATCTTTGAGATATGCGGATATCGGTGCTCCCAGGGGCCGATCAGCGCTTTGGTCGGCGAAGTCAGGTTCTCAACCAGGGTAAGGGGCGTGTTGACATAAGCGTCCGCCCAGCCTGTGATTGCCAGAACCGGCACCTCGATCCGTGACCAGTCTTCGCAAACCGATCCGTGTTTCCAGAACTCATCGCGTGTGGGGTGCGCCAGCCAGTCGGCGGCAAGATCAGGCAGCAGCTCCATCCGCGCGATCCAGTCATCGCGCCAGTCGGGCCGCAGGTCGGGATCAGCAGGGCGAGACAGATAGGCAAACATCTGTGCTGCCCAATTGGCGTTATCGCTGAGCAGGCAGCCGCCCATGTAGTGAATGTCATCGGCATAGCGGTCAGCCGTCGAGGCCATGGTGACAACCGCCTTCAATTCCGGCGGTCGGCGATACGCAAGCTGCAGGCCGTTGAAGCCACCCCAGCTGATCCCGATCATTCCGACGTGGCCATCACACCAGTCCTGGCCTGCGATCCATTTCAGAACCTCTTCGCCATCGCAGAGCTCCTGTTCGGAATATTCATCGTCAAAACGGCCCTGGCTGTCGCCGGTCCCGGCAATGTCGACCCGCACACAGGCATAGCCATGGGCGGCAAACACCCGATGTGTGGTTTCATCACGCGCTGCGGTTCCGTCCCGCTTGCGATAGGGGAGATACTCCAGGATCGCCGGCGCAGCCCCCGGCAGAGCGGGAAGCCAGACCCGTGCCGCCAGTTTTCGCCCGTCCGGAAGAGGGATCCACTCATTCTCTAGTGTCTTGATTTCGTTTTGCACGCCGATCACCGTTTGCGACTCACAAGCGAAAATTGGAACGAAAATCAAAAACCACCTAGTAAGCGACTGTACGCAGGTTTAAGCTTTTGTAAGCATCAATGCGTCTATGTGCGAAGGACTTGTCGCATGTCGGAAAACTTTTCGCGGAACCTGCGATCCCTCTGCGCTGACTACGGCAGCATTGCGCAGGTCTGCCGCGATATCGGCTTGAACCGTCAGCAATTCAATCGATACCTCAATGGCGTTGGAATGCCCTCGGCGCACAACCTTCGGCGCATCGCCCGGCATTTCAATATCAGCGAACAGGACCTCGATCTGGATCACCCGGCCTTCCTGGGCAGGATGAACAGATTGACGGCGCCCTCCCGCAAAAGCCCGGCGCGCGTGCTGTCCAGAATTTTTGAGAACCAGGCCGGTCCGCTGCGTCGGTATTTGGGGTTCTATCACGGCCATTTCACAACGCCGACCTGGGAAGGCAAGATCATGCGCACGCTGATCTGGCTGCGTGAACAGGACGGCTATATCGTTTCGCATACCTTCGAACGTGCATTGAGCGATGATCAAAGCATCGTTCAACGGACGAAATATACCGGGCTGGCAGCCTATAAGGGCAATCGCATCTACCTGTTGGAAAGCGCAAACAGCGAGGATGGATTCTTGTCGGAGTCCATTCTGTTTCCTGCGCATCGCCAACAGGTCAGATATCTGAACGGGATGACAATGGGCGTCGCCACCAAACCGCGTATGGCCCCATACTCGTCGCCGACCGTCTGGAAACGGCTATCTGAAAGCACCTCGGTCCGGGATGCTCTGAAGCAAACAGGTATCTTTCGCTTCAACGACACAAGGATCGACGTAATCGTGCGCAACCAGCTGGCGGACGCGCAGGACTGAATAGGACTGCGATTTCACCGTGTCTCTTCCGGGTGAGGACCAACTGGCAGAGAGCCGCTAACCGGCTGTCACCTGTCGACGTTTTCGACACAAAAACTGCGGTTGGTTATCGGGTGAAACCTTAGTGGGCTGCCAGTTTCGCGCCCCCTGTGGCTGTGAGTCCAATAGGGTTGGGTGCCCGCCAGCCGCCTGCCTTGAAGAAGTCCAAGGCGCCCGTTGAGTTTTTGCAGTTCATTGCGTGACAGAACGGTTGCGGCTCGCGCCCCGTAGGCTTGTTCGACAGGCATCTGATCCAATTCAGGGAGTAGGGCGTATAGTTCTAGGCGAGTTACGGCCGGCATCATCTTCATAGCCATCGGCCCAGGATAGAAGCTTTCGCTCGGAATATCATTGGAGATCAGCGTCGCATGTTTGTCGAGCATAAGATGGATATACGTGACGCTCTGACGACCCCGCGCAAAAGAAGCCAATGCAGTTTCTTCAGCCAGATGCTTGGCCCGCACATAGTAGGACGCATTCGTGAGCTGATCTGTCAGCAGGACGCAGTGCTGCGGCGACACCACCAGCGCACGTGCATTGCCCAGCACGCCCGGCCTGATCCGGACCGGCGTGAGGTTCTGCGGTAGAGACGCAGTTTTAACTGCGACTTCCGACAAGGCCAGCCAGCGTATCGGCATCGGGCCGTATTCAAGAGTTGTGACCAGATCGCCGGGCTTCAGCGTTTCTATCTTGGTTTCGCCGCTTGGTGTTGCGATCACCGTACCGGGCGTGAAACACGGGATGTCCATCGAATTGAGTTTCTGGGCGTTGTCCACCTGCGAACGCTGAACGCCAACCAGCGTCACCGACTCGCCGTTGACAAAGGTCAGCACCGCATCACCTGTCCCGTCGCCATTGGTGTCGCTGACGACAACATCCCAGGCATTGACCGGATTGCCATCTGCATCGACCAGATTCGAGACATCGAATTGGTCTACCGTGGTGCCATCGCCGCTGTCGGTCATGTCGAAATTCGTCACGATATCCGACCCGGCAAGATCGGACACTCCCAGGGTATCCCTGTCGCTATCGGCACCAAGGTCAATAACGTCGTCCCCGGTGCCACCCTCAATCGTGTCGGCACCGGTGCCGCCGGTGATTGTATCGGCACCCGCGCCGCCGTCGATCACGTCATTATTGTTGCCGCCGTCGAGGGAGTCCGCGCCATCTCCGCCTTGAAGGGTATCCTGACCATCACCACCAGCGATACTATCGTTTCCATCGCCGCCGGTGAGGCTGTCTTTGCCCAGACCGCCGTCGATGGTGTCATCGCCCAAGCCACCGTCTATTGTGTCATCCGATAGGTTCAGGCCTGTGTCGATGATCACGTCGTTGCCGTCACCGCCCAGAATCAGATCGCTTTGGTTGCCGCCGTCAATCGTGTCCGCCCCGGCACCACCCGAGATAGTGTCGGCACCGAGTCCACCAAGAAGGCTGTCATTGCCCGCGCCACCGTCGATGGTATCCTCGCCATCGCCACCGTCGATTGTATCGTTCCCGGATCCGCCGGTCACGGTGTCGTTGCCGCCGCCTGCGATAATCTCGATCCCGCCTGCGTCGTTGGTGGCGTCCACCACATCGGCTGAGTCGCCCAGGATTACGCGCTCGATTTCGGAGAAGGTGAGCGTGCTGGTGCCGTCGCTGATCGTGCCCGCGCCGGTACCGGTAAAGGTTACCGTGACCGGAACGGTGACGGCCGACAGATCAAGCGTGTCGTAATCCGTGCCGGTGGTGACCCCTTCGCCGCCGATGATCGTGTCCGCGCCAAAGTTGTCCTCAATGACAAACGTGTCAGCATCGTCGCCACCCGACATACTGTCGGCGCCAGTGCCACCGACCAGCCTGTCATTGTCAGCACCGCCTTCAAGCGTATCGTCGCCGTCGTTGCCTTCGAGCGTGTCATTGCCGCCGGTGGCAACGATGCTGTCATTGCCCGCACCGCCGACCAGGCTGTCATCGCCGTCGGAGTTCATCAACGTGTCATTGCCGGAGCCACCGATCAGGGTATCGTTGCCAAGGCCGGTTGTGAGGAAGTCGTCGCCATCACCGCCGTCGATCAGATCATCCCCGTCGCCGCCCGCAATCGTGTCGTTGCCGGAGCCGCCGGTCACGGTGTCGTTGCCGCCGCCTGCGATAATCTCGATCCCGCCTGCGTCGTTGGTGGCGTCCACCACATCGGCTGAATCGCCCAGGATTACGCGCTCGATTTCGGAGAAGGTGAGCGTACTGGTGCCGTCGCTGATCGTGCCCGCGCCGGTACCGGTAAAGGTTACTGTGACCGGGATAGTGACGGCGGACAGGTCGATGGTGTCGTAATCCGTGCCGGTGGTGACCCCTTCGCCGCCGATGATCGTGTCCGCGCCAAAGCCGTCCTCGACCACAAACGTGTCGGCATCGTCCCCGCCTGACAGGCTATCAGCGCCAGTACCGCCCGAAATCGTGTCCGCGCCCGCGCCGCCGTCCAGCAGGTTATTGGCGCCGTCGCCTGTCAGGCTGTCATTGGCTGTGCCGCCGAGAATGTTCTCGATCCCGCTATAGGTGTTGCCGTGCTGGTCCGTACCGGTCGTGAGATCGATGTTGAAGTTGACATAGGACGCATCAGAATTGACGATATCGTAGGTATCAATCCCGGCACCTCCGATAAAGGTATCGGCGCCGAAATTGGCCAGAAGCGTATCATTGCCGCTGCCGCCATCGATTGTGTCGTCGCCGCCGCCGCCGTCCAGCACGTCGTCGCCTGTACCACCATCGATTGTGTCGGCCCCGGCACCGCCGCTTAGAACGTCGTTGCCGATACCGCCATCAATTGTGTCGGCGCCGGTGCCGCCGGTCACGCTGTCATCCCCAGATGAGGCATCAATCCGCATACCGGTGCTGCCACTCGACAGGTCGATGGTGTCGTTTCCAAGGCCTGTGGAGATGAATTCAATCTCGGAGAAATTGATGGTCGAACTGCCACCGGTCACGGAACCGGCCTCGCTACTGGTTAGCGTGACGGTAAGCGGATCGTTTTCCCAGGCGCCGCCGTCCTCAAACGTCAGTCGTAGCCAGTCGCCATTCCCGTCTTCGTCCCCTTCGCCACCGATGATGCTGATCGTGCCGCCTATGCCTTCTGGTGCATAGTTATAGAAGGTATCGTCGCCGGTCCCGCCCTGTGCTGTATCGCCAGCACCTGTGACAAAGACGTCGTCGCCTGCGCCGCCAGTCATCAGGTCGGCCTCGGTTCCGCCGTAGATCGTGTCTTTGCCGTCTCCGCCGATCAGGGTATCGCTGCCGCTTCCGCCGTAGACGATATCGTTGCCCGCGCCCGCGACGATGCTGTCGTTGCCGGCTACGGCATAGATTGTATCGTCGCCCGCTCCAGCATCCACGATATCGTCGCCGCCATAGGCGTTCATCTGGGTGCCGTCGGCATCGATATAGCTGGCGCCGATGCTGTCATTCCCTGCGGTGCCGTCGACCGTGGCGTCGATAAAGGCATCCTGTTCGAGGTCGGCAAAGGCAAAGGAGTAGTTGTCACCGATGACTGACGTGAGCTGAATGGATTCGATCGGCTTGTCGTCGAGAACGTTGTTGGCAGGGTCACCTTCTCTGTAGGGGTTAAGGAACACCCGACCTGATGTATCCTGCAGGATCAGCATCTGCGTCGTAGCCGTGGTGCCATCGGAATAGGTGACAAGGACATTGTAGTCGATGGCGCTGTCGATATCGGAGGATATTCCGCCATAGATCAGCTGATCGGCGCTTTGTCCGTTGTCGTTCTCAAGGAGCTGCCCGTCACTGTTGAGGTCGTTTACTGTGAGGCTGTCGATGTTGTCATAAAGCGGCGCGCCCGAGCTGCCGAACGTGGCGCCAACCAGGATGGAGGAGTTTTCAGATGCAAAGTTGGCTTCGTTTGGATCCAGATCGGAAAACGTTCCGAGGTAAAACGATTCAATTGTTCTAGTTACCAATTTTCACCTCGGGTTACTGTGCGATACGCAAAACGCGTTGTTTGTACCGGTGCTGGAGCCGTCCAGATCTGAGCGACTAAATTAGAAGATGGTGCTTAAAGTTCAGTTGAAACGGCCAAATCGGGCCCAAACCGCCGCTCCAAGTGGCAGGGAGTACAGCCTCCAGCGTGGATTTGGCCGCTGCCTGACAATGGTTTCCGCGGCTCCGGCAGATGTTCATCGCAAGCGGTTGCGGGCTGGGATCCGCCTTGAATCCCGGCTCCGTGTCGATCGGCGACGGTGTCGCAGGCGATGTTGCGGATGCTCCTGGGCAGGGCTATCAGTTGCCTCGTGGATGCGGGGGCGAGGTGACTGTGAAGAAGAACATTCTGATTGTCGGCGGAAGCTCTGGCGTCGGTCTAGCACTGGCGCGGCACTACGTTGCCGAGGGACACCGGGTCACCATCACCGGACGGGCCGATCCGGGCTGCACCGGCGCACGGTTTCATGCACTTTCGGTGACTGAGGATTCCAGCGATCTGATCACGGAACTGGATCGGTTGGCGCGGCAGGTCGGAGATGTGCAGACCCTGATCTATTGCGCGGGCTTTTTGCAGCAGGGGACGATTGCCTCGCTAGAGGATGCCGCGCTTGCGCAGATGACCAATGTCGGATTGCTGGGGCCTATGATGCTGATCCAGCGACTGGTCCGGCAGGCGTCCGGACCGCTCAAACTGATGCTGATCACCTCAAGCTCACAGTGTAAACCGCAGGCCGAAATGCCTGCCTACTGCGCGACCAAGGCCGGTCTTGGCATGTTGGGGGCGGCGCTGGTGCGCGGCGAGGGGATCGGCAAGGTGCTGGTCGTCGCTCCGTCAGCAATACGTACGAATTTCTGGGACGGCACCACGGAAGACACATCGACCATGCTTGACCCCGGCTGGGTGGCCGGGCGGATTGTGGAACTGTCCAGCGGTGCCTTCAAATACAAATACGCAAAGCTCCTGCGCAGCCCGGCAAGGGTTGAGGTGGTCGATCATCTCGACAATGCTTTCCAGCCGATAAATCCCTGATGGCACCATGCTCTGACCTGGGCAGGGGGCAGGGGTCAGGCCAGCCGCCTGAGGCAGCTGATCACATGATCGGTCTGTGCGTGGCTTTGATGCGGGCCGATGGGTAGGCTGATCACCTCCCGGGCCAGCTGCGTTGCCAGTGGCAGCATCGAATCCGTCAGACCCAAGGAAGCATAAGCCGCCTGCGCATGTGGCGGGATCGGATAATGGACCAGGGTCTGGACGCCGACATCGGCCAGATCTTTCGCCAGCCGGTCCCGGTCCGGGTGCCGCACCACAAACAGATGCCAGACGGGATCGGCCTTGGCCGCGACATTGGGCAGCGCAATGCCAAGATCGCACAATTCCGACAGGTAGCGCGCGGCGATCTGCGCCCGCCGTGCGTTCCAGTCGTCCAGCACCGCCAGCTTCACGGTCAGGAAGCTGGCCTGAACCGGATCGAGGCGGCTGTTGAACCCTGCAACCTCATTGCGGTATTTTTCGTGAGACCCGTAATTGCGCAGCAGCGATAGCCGGTCGGCCAGTGCATCGTCATTGGTGGTGACCGCGCCGCCGTCTCCCAATGCTCCGAGGTTCTTCCCCGGATAAAAACTCCAGCAGACGATATCACCGGTTCCGCCGATGGAGCGTCCGTCCCAGCGCGCGCCATGCGCCTGCGCGGCGTCCTCGATCACCTTCAGCCCCAATTCGCGGGCAACCGCCATGATCGCGGTCATGTCTGCGGGCTGGCCATATAGGTGAACGGGAATAACCGCCTTGGCGCCGGGCACCATGGCGGCGCGTATGCCGTCAGCCGTGATATTATGGGTTGCCGGATCAGGCTCCACCGGTACCGGGATCGCGCCACATTGCGATACTGCCAGCCAGGTGGCGATATAGGTGTTGGAGGGAACCAGCACCCGATCTCCCGGCCCGATTTCCAGCGCCACAAGTGCCAGGCGCAAGGCATCCAGCCCGTTAGCAACACCAAGCGCATGCGAGACGCCGCAGTAGCGGGCAAACGCCTGCTCGAACCCGGCAACATCCGGGCCGAGGATATACCAGCCGGAGCGCAGGCTCTCCAGCATCCGGGGTTCGCTGCGCTCTGCCAGCTCATCATAGGCCGCTTTCAGATCGAGAAACGGAACCTGCATCACGTTGCCCCCACGGCCTGCCGGAAGTCGGTGTAGTCGCGAATATAATCGCTTTCGTCATAAGGCGCGGATGCCATCACCATGCAGACCGCACCGGAGGAGAAGTTATCGAGATATCGCCACATCATCGGGCAGATGTAGATGCCGAAATATGAGCGGTTCAGATGAAAGCGTTTCTTGTCGAACCCGTCATCCAGAACAACGTCAAAGCTGCCGGACATCGCGATCATGAACTGGTGCAGACCCTTGTGCGCATGCGCGCCGCGATCCGATCCGCCCGGTACATCGTAGAGGTAATAGACGCGTTTGATATCAAACGGGATGTGGTTCATCCCTTCGACAAATGTCAGGTTGCCGCGTGCGTCTTCGATCTTGGGCAGGTCAATAAATTTGCAATCGCTGAGTGGCAAATCCGTACTCCGGTCTTGTGGCAACGACCGGCTTTGGCAGCTGATCGGAGCAAACGTCGGATCTATCATCGAAAAAGAGCGATCCAGTCTGGTCTATTGGCACAGCTGTCTACCATATTGTCACCTCCGATCAATCGAATTGGCGCATGCCGCGCCTGCATTGCGGAACTTGGCCTAAGTGACTGTGACCGCCAGAAGAGCGCCGGGATCACTCGATTGCGGTGCCAGCGGGCAGGCAGTTTCATTGGCTGCGCACACGGGCAACCGCAGCTGTCGGGCATGGCTCCTTCTTGCAAACTGCAGTATTGGTGGTCTAACGGCGTCGGCGTCCAGGTGGTAAGACAGGCCTGAGACCCGCAGGGGCAACAGCTATGGATTTTCTGCGCGTGCGTGCAGGTTGGATTGGGTTGAAATGAACAGATACAGCTACTCAGTTGTGCTTCTTACCTACAATCAGCGGGACTATGTGAAAGAGGCGGTTGAGGCCGTGCTGGCACAAGACTGCGATCCTATCGAGATTCTGCTGTCGGACGATTGTTCGCAGGATGGCACCTTTGAGGCGATGGAGGCGCTGGTCGCCGATTACTCTGGGCCACATTCCGTTGTGCTCAACAAGAACCCGCAGAACCTGGGCGTCAACAAACATATCGAACGATGCTTCAACCTGAGTACAGGTGACGTCATCATTGCCGCGTCCGGCGATGATATCTCTCTTCCGGGGCGCGTGGCACGGACCATTGAAGTCTTTGAGCGTGACGATCCGCTTCTGGTCTTCTCGCACGGCCAGGTCGAGACATTGGACGGCAAACCGATGCCCAAAACCTATGCCAAGGCAACATTCTACACCCGGACCGATGCCATGTCCGCGGCCTGTTCGATGCAGTTGTTCCTTGGGGCGACCTGTGCCTGGCACAAGGATCTCTTCCGCAAGTATGGTCCGATCCAATATGCAGACTGCTACGAGGACCTTGTGCTTGGGTTCCGTGCTGCACTGGAGGGGCGCGTCGCATTCATCGACGAAGATCTTATCATCTATCGGGTCGGTATGGGGCAGACCAGCACGCAGCAATCCATCACAGATGCCGAGGCTTTTCGCAAAAAACGTCTGGCAGAGGTCGGCCGCGAGGTTTCGCTTTTGCGCCAGCGCCTGTCCGATGCGCAGGTTTTCGGTCTGACCGAAGGTGACCCGATTCTCGAGGCCATCCGCAGCCGACTTGAGGAACGGCAACTGCGCCGCACCTATCTGAAGGGCGGGCTGCGGAAACTGGACAAATCGGCCTTGAAGCATCCCTGGTCGGTGCTGGGCTTCATTTTATCCGAGCGGCGGCGTCGCAAGAAGGCGCTCAAGACGTCTTAAGGGAGATTGCGGCGGCTCCGGGCGCTTAGCCGAAATCCTCCAATCGTTGCAGCAGCGTTTCGCAGGAGCCGGTGATGTGGTCACGTGTGAGCGCCGCTGCAAGGTCAGCGTCGCCTGCAACACAGGCCTCCCAGATAGCGATGTGCTCACGATTGGCCCGTTCGTTACCATTGGTCAGCACCAGCTGCGCCCTCAGGTAGCTGTCAACGCGGTCCATCGCATTGTCGATCACATCCATGTGGTATTGCAACCCGCTCTCTCGATAGAGTGTGGAGTGGAAATCCCGGTTCAACTCGCCCCAGGTCATCGGATCTTTCGACTGCGAGAACGCTTCCAGGCAGGCCTTGGCATTGGCCAGCGCCAAAGGCGACATCCGCGGGACAGCACGGCGGATCACCTCCGATTCCAGAACCGCGCGGAAATCGAAAATCTCCTTGGCTTCCTGCGCCGACAGGCCTGAGACGACAGCGCCCTTGTAGCGCTGGGTTTTGACCAGGCCCTGTTCCTCAAGTCTGGAAATCGCTTCGCGCACGGGGATTCGGCTGGTGTTGAACATCTGGGCAATCTCATCCTGCCGCAGCGGCTCACCTTCCTTCAGGTCTCCTTCGATAATCGCCTTGCGCAGGGCGTCAAAGACGATCGTCGAGGCCGACGCGGTCTTGGATATATCAACGGATTTCAACTTCATATCTTCGCTCCTTGTCCGGTTTATACCCTTGATCGTCATTGCGGGGAAAGTGCAGATAAATATCATATTGAATATTGGATCCAATATGTATTATGCAATAAAGCATAGCGCCGAGAGCCAGCACCCTCGGGTTCATATCCATTGAAGAGGATCCAACAATGACACACCCCGTATTCTCCGGCTGTATCCCGGCCCTGATGACCCCCTGCACCGCCGACCGCCGACCGGACTTCGATGCGCTGGTCAAAAAGGGGCAGGAGCTGATTTCGAAGGGCATGTCGGCGGTGGTCTATTGCGGATCGATGGGAGACTGGCCACTGATCAGCGATGCCGAGCGGATGGAAGGCGTTGCCCGATTGGTTGCCGCTGGCGTGCCGACTATCGTCGGTACTGGCGCTGTCAATACGGCGCAGGCCGCTGCCCATGCCGCCCATGCCGCCGAGGTCGGGGCCGCCGGTCTGATGGTGATCCCGCGCGTTCTCTCGCGCGGCAGTTCCGTGGCCGCGCAGCGCGACCATTTCGCGGCCGTGCTCTCTGCCGCACCCACGCTGCCTGCGGTGATCTACAACAGCCCCTATTATGGGTTCGCTACGCGCGCTGATCTGTTCTTTGACCTGCGTGGTGACCATCCGAACCTGATCGGATTTAAGGAATTCGGCGGCGCTGAGGACCTGCGGTATGCAGCCGAGAACATCACCTCGCAGGACAGCAGCGTTACCCTGATGATCGGCGTCGATACCACCGTGTTCCATGGCTATGTGAACTGTGGGGCCGGGGGCGCGATCACCGGGATCGGCAATGCGCTGCCTGCTGAGGTGCTGCATCTTGTTTCGCTTTGCCAGTTGGCGGCCAAGGGCAATGCAACAGCCCGTCGGCAGGCGCTTGAACTGGAAGCTGCACTGGCGGTGCTGTCCTCCTTCGACGAAGGTGCGGATCTGGTTCTCTACTACAAGCACCTGATGGTGCTGAACGGCGACAGCGAATACCAGCTGCACTTCAACGATAGCGACCGGCTCAGCGCCAGCCAGAAAGCCTATGTCGAAGCGCAATATGACCTCTTCTGCAGCTGGTACGCCGACTGGAGCCAGCAACCCGATGTTGCGGCGCTATGCGGGTAATCGACAGCCATACCGCTGGAGAGCCGACCCGTCTGATCCTCTCGGGCGGGCCGGACCTTGGCAGTGGATCACTGGCGGAGCGCGCCGAGCGCCTGTTCCGCGAGCATCGGAGCTTTTGCACATCGGTGCTGTCGGAGCCACGTGGTCACGACGCCATCGTTGGTGCCCTGCTGGTGCCGCCGACAGATCCCGGCTGCGCCGTCGGTGTCATCTATTTCAACCCGGTCGGGCCCTTGGGCATGTGTGGCCATGCCACCATAGGAACCGCAGTGAGCCTGCATCATCTCGGGCGCCTTGATCTGGGCCGACACCATATCGAAACGCCGGTTGGGACCGTCGGCGTCCATTTGCAGTCCGCCAATCGCGCCGCTGTCGAAAATGTTGAGAGCTACCGCTATCGCGCCAACGTCGTGGTCGAGGTGCCAGATCAAGGCCCCGTCACGGGCGATATCGCCTGGGGTGGAAACTGGTTCTTCCTGACCTCCGATGCACCGGCACTGCTCACTTTGGCCCATATCGACCAGCTGACCGCGCGGGCCGTTGCCTTGCGGCTTGCCTTGGCCGAGCAGGGGATCACCGGGCGCGACGGCGCCATGATCGACCACGTCGAGTATGTCGCGCCACCGCTGACCTCCGAAGGGCATGCACGCAACTTCGTGCTTTGCCCGGGAACAGCCTATGACCGCTCGCCCTGTGGCACCGGTTCGGCGGCGAAACTGGCCTGCCTTGCTGCTGATGGCGATCTTGCGCCCGGCGTGACCTGGATTCAGGAAAGCGTGATCGGCAGCACCTATTCGCTGCAATACCGCAGAGGCTCCAGCGGCGGAGTGATTGCGACCATAACCGGCACGGCCTTTGTGACCGGAGACACAGTTTTGAACTTTGATCCCGCAGACCCCTATCGGGCGGGGATCACCACCCAAGAGGTATTTTGATGGACTATCGCAACCTGATCGCCGGCGACTGGTCGGAGACCGCCGCCGCCAGCGCCAATATCAACCCGTCCGACACGCAGGACATGTTGGGCTACGCCGCCAACAGCCAGGCCGAAGACATGGATCGCGCCATTGCCGCAGCGAAGGCCGCCGCCCCGAGCTGGGCCGCCAGCACGCCGCAACAGCGATTTGATGTATTGGACGCCATCGGCACCGAAATCCTGGCCCGCAAGGCCGAACTGGGTCGGCTGCTGTCGCGCGAAGAAGGCAAGACGCTGCCCGAAGGCATCGGCGAGGCAGCGCGGGCCGGGCAGATTTTCAAGTTCTTCGCGGGTGAAACCCTGCGCCAGGCGGGTGAGATACTTGCCTCGGTTCGCCCCGGCGTCGGTGTCGAGGTGACCCGCTCTCCGGTCGGCGTTGTCGGCCTCATCACGCCCTGGAACTTCCCCATCGCCATCCCGGCCTGGAAAGTCGCCCCGGCACTGGCCTATGGCAATGCGGTTGTTCTGAAACCGGCCGAGCTGACACCGGGTTGCGCCCACGCGCTGGCCGAGATCATCAGCCGCTCCGGTCTGCCCGATGGTGTCTTCAACATTGTCTTTGGCTCCGGCAGCACCGTTGGTCAGCGGCTTGTGGACAGCCGTGATGTTGATGCTGTCTCCTTTACCGGTTCGGTCGAGACCGGCAGCGCCATTGCGGCTGCCTGCGGCGCGCAGCGCAAGAAGCTGCAGCTGGAAATGGGTGGCAAAAACCCAATGGTGGTGCTGGATGATGCCGATCTGGAGACCGCGGTCGAGGTCAGCCTCAATGGCGCGTTCTTCTCCACCGGTCAGCGCTGCACGGCCTCTTCGCGGCTGATCGTGACCGAAGGCATCCACGACCGTTTTGTCGCGGCTCTGGGCCAGCGGATGACAGATCTTCGGGTCGGCAATGCGCTGGATCAGGAGACCCAGATTGGTCCGGTTGTGGATGAGCGGCAGCTGGAGAAGGATCTCTACTATATAGATGTCGCCGCCAGCGAAGGCGGGCGGGTGCTCGGAGGCCAGACGCTTCAGCGCAGCACCAAGGGATTTTATCTTTCGCCTGCTCTGGTGACCGAGACCTCGAACGAGATGCGCATCAATCAGGAAGAGGTCTTTGGCCCGCTGGCATCGGTTATTCGCGTTGCCGACTATGACGAGGCGCTGATGGTTGCCAATGACACACCGTTTGGTCTCAGCGCAGGGATTTGCACCGGATCGCTTAAATATGCGACGCATTTCAAGGCCAATGTCGAGGCCGGCATGGCGATGGTGAATCTTCCGACCGCCGGGGTGGATTATCACGTTCCATTTGGCGGCACCAAAGGGTCCAGTTTTGGCGCCCGCGAGCAGGGCAGCCATGCGAAAGACTTTTATACAAAAGTCAAAACTGCCTATACCTTGGCGTAACGCCGGTTAGCAGGTGGCGGGGCGGGGGCCTCGCCACAGTCACGAATGGGGGGCAGATGACAAAGACGGTTGTGGTTATCGGTGCAGGTGTCGTGGGTGTCAGCACGGCTCTACGGTTGCAAAGCGAGCTTGCAGCCAGCGGCGGGCAGGTTGTCCTGCTGGATCGCAAGGGCGTGGCCGAGGAAACCTCCGCTGGCAACGCCGGGGCCTTTGCCTTCACCGATGTTGAGCCGCTTGCGACGCCCGGCATCATGAAAAAGGCGCCGGGCTGGCTCCTTGATCCGCTTGGCCCGCTGTCTGTGCCGCCTGCCTACGCCCTGCAGCTGACGCCCTGGTTGATCCGCTTCTGGCGGGCCAGCTGGCGGGATCGTTATCAGGCCGTGGTAAAGGCCCAGGCCGCTCTGATGCACCTTGCCAAGGCCGCGACGGAACGCCAGATCTCCGATACCGGCGGCGAAGCGATGATCCAGCGCGAAGGCGCCCTGCAGCTATATGAATCCGAGGCCGAGTTCGCTGCCAGCCAATACGGCTGGCAGCTGCGCCGTGATCACGGCATCCGGTTTTCTCTGCTCCACAGCCCGGCTGAAATCGCCGAGATCCAACCCGGTCTCAGCTCCCGGTTTACCCATGCAGGGTTTACGCCCGACTGGATGAACACCTGCGATCCCAAGGCCTGGGTTGAGCATCTGTTTCAGGCCTTCACAGCGCGAGGTGGCCAGTTTCGCAAGGGCGATGTGCGCGATCTGGAGACCGGCGACGATGGCATTCGCATCATGACCGAGGGCGAGCCGCTCTTGGCGGATCATGTCGTGATAGCCGCCGGTGCCTGGTCACATCACCTGGCACGCAGGCTGGGGGACCGGCTGCCGCTGGAAACCGAGCGCGGCTATAATACGACCCTGCCGGCGGGGTGTTTTGATCTGCGCACGCATATTACCTTCAGCCGACATGGCTTTGTGGTGAGCCGGATTCGCGGGGGAGTCCGTGTTGGCGGCGCGGTCGAACTGGGCGGGCTGAAACTGCCTGCGAACTTTAAACGCGCGGACACGCTCCTGGCAAAGGCCGCGCAGTTCATGCCCGAACTGGACACGGCCAATGGCACCCAGTGGATGGGTTATCGCCCCTCATTGCCCGATAGCCTGCCAGTGATCGGTACCGCCACCCGTGACACGCGCGTGATCTATGCCTTTGGCCATGGCCATGTCGGCCTGACACAATCGGCGGCCACGGCCGAGCTGGTCGCGGATCTGGTCGAGGCGCGTCGGCCCGCCATCGACCTCTCTGCCTTTGCAGCGGATCGCTTCTGACACAACCGTCTGCATCTATTGTCGTTTTCGCCGTGCCGAAAGGCGCGGCGTTGTTTTTTCCACAGTTGTTCGCAAACCGAACGTGAACGAAATAGAAGGAATTGTCTGGCTATCTCTTAGGCTATTCGGTCGCCTTGCGACAGAATCGGCACTTTTAAGAGGAGACATGCGCGTCATGCCCAAGGCCCCGAAACTCTCGCTCAAGCTGAAATTGCCCCTGATTATGGTGGCCTTGACGGCAACGTTTCTGGTGACAGTCTCATTCCTCGTCTATTCGATGGCGGAGAAGAGCATTCGCGATTTCGTTTATGCGTCGAAAGCGACCACCGCCCGTTCCGGTGAGCAGGCGTTGAGCTTCATGATGGAGGCCGCGCGCCGCGACTTGTCGATCAACGCGTCGCAGCCAACGGTATTCCGGGCCATCAGCAACTTCGACCGCGTCTACACGATGATCGAAGAAGAGCCGGTTGGGTTCCTGCGGCGTCACTACATCGAGGAAAACCCCAACGCGGCGAACGAACGTCATCTGCTGAGCGATCCGGGCGATGGCTCCTATTACAGCCAGTCCCATGCGACCTATCACCCGACTTTCCTGCAGTCGCTGGAGGTCAACGGCTATGAGGATCTCTATCTTCTGAACGCATCGGGCCAGCTGTTGTATTCGGTAAAGAAACGCGAAGACTTCATTCAGCAATTCGGTTCGGGCGAGAATGCCGAAAGCGGCCTTGGCAAAGTGTTCAGCGCAGCGCTCAACGCCGAGGAAGGTCAGGTTGTGACCGCTGATTTTGCGACCTACGCGCCGGGCGGCGGCGGTGCAGGTGCCTTTATGGCGGTGCCGGTATTCAACAAGAAAAAAGAAGTCATCGGCGTGATGGCGGTTCAGATTTCAAGCGCTGCGGTCGTGGCCGCGCTGACATCCAACATGGACGTCGATGGGCATCAGAACATCTTCCTGGTTGGCAGCGACGGCACCGCACGCAGTACTTCGGTGATCGAAGGGGAGTTTGCCATTGGCGATGCCCTGCCGGAGAACGCCGTAACCAAGGCGGCCGCGGCGGGCGATAGCGGTCTGTTTGAGGGCGCCACATCCATCTCTGGTAAACCCATCATTGCCATGGTGCGGCCATTGGACATTGCGGGCTTTGACTGGTCTTTGGTGCTACAGACCGAAGAACAGGCAGCTTTTGCAAAGGTTCGCGACATCCGGCTTGTGGCGATGCTGATGATCGGGGTTTCGGTCCTGATTGCTATCGTGGTGTCTTTCGTCGCGGCACGCCATGTCACCCGCCCGATTCTGGCGCTGCGCGAGGCTACGAATGCGCTGGCTGCCGAAGATTACGCAAGTGAAATCAGCGGCCGTGGCCGTGGTGATGAGCTGGGCGATCTGGCCCGGAGTCTGGATATGTTCCGCGACAAGCTGCTGATCGCGGATGAGGCCGCCGAGCGCGAAGAAGAAGCCGCAAAACAGACCGCTGCGGTTGTCGAGGAGATGAGCGGCGCCCTGGCCGAGTTGCAGCGCGGCAACCTGGCCTGCGACATCCAACAACCTTTTGCGGAGCACTACGAAACGCTGCGCGAGAATTTCAATCGCAGCCTGGTCAACCTGCGCGATTCACTGTCTGAGGTGGTGGATGCGGCTCATAACGTCGACAAGTTTTCCGAAGAGCAGCGTGCCTCCGCTGAGGAAATGGCGCATCGGACCGAAGCGCAGGCCGGCACTTTGGAGGAAACCGCAGCAGCGCTGCAGGACCTGACCAATAGCATTCGAGAGACCGCCGACCGGGCCGGGCAGGTCGATGAGACCATGCGCGGTACACGCGACGAGGCCGAACACAGCAACCATATCGTGACGTCTGCGGTCCAGGCGATGGACCAGATTCAGGATGCCTCCGAGCAGATTTCGCAGATTATCAACATGATTGACGATATCGCCTTCCAGACCAATCTTCTGGCACTGAACGCAGGCGTCGAGGCGGCACGGGCCGGTGAGGCCGGTGCTGGTTTTGCAGTTGTCGCCTCTGAGGTGCGTGCCCTCGCGATGCGGGCATCCAAAGCTGCTGGGCAGATCAAGGGGCTGACGTCGGCAAGCGAGGAACATGTGGCAAACGGTGTGGCCATGGTGGGGCGTGCGGGGGATGCGCTCAGCGGGATCATCGAAAAGGTCACGAATGTATCCGACCTCATCACTGAAATCGCAGATGGCGTGCAGAAACAATCCAAAGGGTTGGAGAACATCAACGGCGCTATGGGGCGTCTGGATGGCACCACTCAGCAAAACGCCGCAATGTCCGAGGAAGCCTCTGCCGCCAGCCAGCTGCTGCAACATGAAGCACAGGCGCTGACCGGCGTGGTTTCGCGGTTCCAGCTCGGCAATGGCGCAGCCAGCGCAGGCTCAGGTGACTGGGCGGCGGATGGGGCTGCTGGCGCACACTCAGCCTACGGCTGACCGCATCAAGACATGAGACAGAATCGCCCGGTCTGATTTTCAGATCGGGCGATTTTTTGTGATCGGGTGTTTGTTTTTCCGGGATCGACACCGCAGCTGCGCAAACTCATCGGTACGCCCTAGAGGATGTCTCGATCAGCAGAAATGGATGCAGTTCTGACAGCCGTCGCAGGTCGTGAACCACCGAACAGGGTTATTTGGTGAGCGTCATGAACCCACCCTGCAAGGCGGTGACGGCCGTCTGATTGGTATCGGTCACAGCGTTGCGGTGGGCCATCCGCTCGAGATTGACGATGGTCGACAACATGATCCGGTCATGGCTCCAGTCGCCGGGCCGCTGCATTAGGAGCGCGGTGGCAATCACCCCGGTCGCCAGCATCGTCGAAACCAGCATCCAGCCGAACATATGGGGATCTTGGGGCTGCTGCGCTGCGGTGACCACATCAATGCGCCGGGCCAGCGTGGCCCCACGGCGCAGTTCGCGCCGATCTACCAATGCGACCGAGGGGCTGCGCTGCACGAAGCGGATCGGATCCCGCGCCGCCAGGGTGCAGGCCCGGATCAGACATTCGCAATAGGCGCGGATATCCCGCTGCCCGCGCGTCATCAGCGCCTGGTCACAGGCAAATTCCCGCAGCATCTGCACTTCACGACGCCAGAGGTGATAGGCGGGGTTCCAGAACAGGAAGGGGCGCAGTGCCTCCAGCAGGAATTCGCATTCCACATCCCACTGGCGGAAATGCTGCAATTCATGGGCAACGCTCAACCGCAGATCCGATGGGTTTGTGACCAGCGCGGAGGGCAGCACAACATAGCGGGTAAACAGGCCGCGCGTGGAGAAGGCGACTGTGCTCCGGTCGCTGATGCGGATTTCGATACGGCCAAGGCGCTTCCAGATATAGGCCTGTCGCAATCCCGACCGCAGCCGCAGCACGGCCAAGCCCAGCTGCGCGAGGGAAAGGAGGGCACCGACAATGAGCGCGGCAATGGCAAGCTGCGCCCAGAGGCTGGTCTGCGCCATCAACGCCCTCACCAGATCTTCGCGCAGGCCAAGGATGCTCTCAAACCGTGTGGCGCTCATGTTGACATTGCCCTGCAGATACTGCGCCACCAGCATGTCCGACAGGGTGGGCGGCTGGGAGACGACATAGGTGGTCAGAGCAACCACCAGTATCGGTGACACCGTCAGCAAAAGCGTCATGCCGTTCAGCAGCCTGAGCTGTGGGCGAAACGCCGGGCCCAGCCGACTGCGTGCCAGGATCGCCCGCAGAGCCAGCCAAAGAACGGTGCCGGCAAGGAGCAGTAAATTCAGGTCAATATAGGCGTTCAGAAAACTCTCAGCGTTCATCGTCCCCCAACCTTTCATTCAGCAAGGCCCGTATCTCCACGAGCATCTCGTCGGTGACATCCTCGTCATCCACCAGGCGGGCGACGAGGGCCGCCGGGGCGCCGTTGAAGAGCTTGCTCGAAAGGTTCTTGAGAGTGGTTTTCTGATAATCCGCCTTGGGCACCGCAGGACGGTAGACCAAGGATCTGTCAGCTCGTTCGCTGCTCAGAAACCCTTTTTGTTCCATAATCTTCAGCACAGTCGCGACCGATGTGTAGGCCCGTTCTTGGCTTTTGTTCAGTTCGGCCAAGATATCGCGCACCGTGCCGCCGCCGGTTTCCCAGACAACAGTCATGAATTCGAGTTCAACCTCTGTCAAAAGCGGGTTGTCCTGTTTCTTTCGCATCATGTCTGTCCGGTTGTCCTGGGCTTTGATCATGCTAGGGGATTGGGGGGAGGTTTGAAAACTACTTTTTTAAGAGAGTGGTCCCGAGACCGCGAAAAACACGGTGATGGTCTTGCGACAAAGGGCCCGCCAAGGGGCCCTTTGCCAATGAACTGCGGTCAGACCTTCCAGAAGGTGAAGACAAACCAGCCGATCGAGAGCCCCAGCGGCCACCACAGCGGCATCCCCACCAGACCCAGCCAGGCCAGGAAGATGTAGGAGGTGCCCAGCAGGCTGATGAACAGCCGGTCGCCACGGGTTGTCACCAGCCCCAGCGCGCCTTTGCGGGTGTCGCCTCCGGGTTGACGGATTTCCAGAACGATCATCAGGCCGATGGCCGAAAAGATCCCGATGAACACAAGGGCGGTGGGCCAGGTCCAGGCCATCCAACTCAGCATTATACCCTCCCCATCGCAAAGCCTTTTGCGATGTAGTTGCGGACGAAATAGATCACGATCGCGCCCGGAATGATTGTCAATGTGCCCGCGGCCGCCAGCAGGCCCAGCTCATACCCGGCACTTGAGGCGGTTTTGGTCATGGTGGCCGCGATGGGTTTTGCGGCAACGGCGGTCAATGTCTTGGCCAGCAGCAGTTCCACCCAAGAGAACATGAAGCAGAAGAAAGCCGCCACGCCGACGCCTGCCTTGATCGACGGGATGAAGATCGTGGCAAAGAAGCGCGGGAAAGAATAGCCGTCCACATAGGCGGTTTCATCCAGCTCTTTGGGGATGCCGCCCATGAACCCTTCAAGGATCCAGACCGCCAGTGGAATGTTGAACAGGCAGTGCGCCAGAGCCACCGCGAGATGGGTGTCGAACAGGCCGACAGCGGAATAAAGCTGGAAGAACGGCAGCGCAAACACCGCGGCCGGCGCCATCCGGTTGGTCAGCAGCCAGAAAAACAGCTGCTTGTCGCCAAGAAAGCGGTAGCGCGAGAACGCATAGGCCGCAGGCAGGGCAACAGCGACGGAGATCACCGTATTGATCGACACATAGATGATCGAGTTGATGTAGCCCCAATACCAGCTCGGATCGGTAAAGATCGTTGCATAGTTCTCAAGCGTAAAGGTTTGCGGGAACAGCGAGAACCCGGACAGGATTTCATTCGTCGTCTTGAAGCTCATCGCCACCAGCCAGTAGATCGGCAGCATGAGGAACAGGATATAGACGATGGGGACGATGGTACGTTTTTGCATCGTATCAGATCCTCAATTCTGGTCGTCTTTGGTCATCAGCGTGTAAAACAGCCAGCTGACCAGAAGTGTGATTGCGAAATAGATGAGCGACATGGCGGCAGCCGGGCCTAGGTCGAACTGACCAAGGGCGATCTTCACCAGGTCAATCGACAACAGCGTGGTGGAATTGCCGGGTCCGCCGCCGGTCAGAACAAACGGCTCGGTGTAGATGTTGAAGCTGTCCATGAACCGCAACAGGATCGCGATGGTCAGCACCGTCTTCATCTTCGGCAGCTGGATGAACCGGAACACGGCCCAGTTGGAGGCACCGTCGATCTTGGCCGCCTGATAATAGGCGTCGGGGATCGACACGAGACCGGCATAGCTCAGCAGTACCACCAGCGAGGTCCAGTGCCAGACATCCATGGTCACGATGGTCACCCAGGCCGCAATCGGGTCCTGTGTCATATCATAGTTGATGCCCAGCACGTGGTTCAGGAAATACCCCAGGAGGCCGATATCCGGCAGGGTGAAGATGTTCCACATCGCGCCGACCACATTCCACGGGATCAGCATCGGCAGCGCCATGGTCACCAGACAGACCGGCACCCAGAACCCTTTGCGCGGCATCGACAGCGCAATCGCGATGCCCAGCGGCACCTCGATGATCAGGATCAGGAAGGTGAACAGGAACTGGCGTCCCAGCGCGGCATGGAACCGGTCAGAGCGCAGGATCTGCTGGAACCAGTCGAGCCCCTGCCAGAAGAACACGTTGTCGCCGAATGTCTCCTGAACGGAGTAGTTGACGACGGTCATCATCGGGATCAGCGCGTTGAAGGCAACGAGCAGAAGGACAGGCAGGACAAAGAACCACGCCTTTTGGTTTTCGGTTTTCATTATGCCTGCTCCTCGGTCGCGGTGGCAGATTGGGCAGCTTCTGTCGCGATCCAGCCATCGACATAAAGCCGGGTCTGGTCCTGACGGAAGGACAGGTGGACCGCCTCGCCCTTGGCGGGGCCTGCACCTTCGATCACGGCATTGATCCGCTGGCCTTCAGCTTCACATTCGACAACGGTGTGCCGCCCGACGTCCGAAACCTTGGTCACAGTTGCAGGCAGGCCGTTCGCGGCGAGCGTGACAAACTCGGGCCGGATGCCGACCTCGGTCTTGCCTTTGGCGTCACCCAAAATCGGGCCTTCCAGTGCAATCGGCTGGGTGCCGATATAGGGCTGGCCTGCGCGCAGGTCGCAAGGCAGCACGTTCATGCCAGGTGAGCCGATGAAATGGCCAACAAACGTATGTGCGGGGCGTTCGAACAGCTCAACCGGGGTGCCGATCTGTACCACCAGACCATCCTGCATCACCACCACCTGATCGGCAAAGGTTAGCGCCTCTGTCTGGTCATGGGTCACATAGATCATCGTGGCCTTCACGCGCTGATGCAGTTCTTTCAGCTTCGAGCGCAGTTTCCACTTCAGATGCGGGTCAATCACGGTGAGCGGCTCGTCGAACATCACGACGTTCACATCCTCGCGCACCAGACCCCGGCCCATGGAGATCTTCTGCTTGTTGTCCGGGCTCAACCCTGCGGCGCGGGTGTTGAGCAGATCAGTCACTTCCAGCATCTCGGCAATGGCCATCACGCGCTCTTTGACCGTCGCCTCGTCACGGCCGCGGTTGCGCAGCGGAAAGGCGAGGTTGTCGTAAACGGTCATGGTGTCGTAGATCACCGGAAACTGGAACACCTGCGCAATATTGCGCTGATCTGGGGGCAGTTTGGTGACATCCTTGCCGTCAAAGAGGATCTGCCCTTCGGAGGGCACCAACAGGCCGGATATGATGTTCAGCAGCGTGGACTTGCCGCAACCCGAAGGACCAAGCAGGGCGTAGGCACCGCCATCGGTCCAGTCGAGGTCGATTTCCTTCAGGGCGTAGTCGGATTCGCTTGAGGGGGTCGGCACATAGCTGTGCCGCAGTTTTGAGAGTGTAATTTTTGCCATTTGCGCCTCACGCCACGCGGGAGCCATCAGGGGCAAAGACATATGCCGCCGAGGGATCCATATAAAAATCATGCAGTTCGCCGACCTCATAGGGGTGAACCCCCGCAGCAAGGGAGACCCAGCTGCCGTGATCTGCATCCAAGCCCATGTCGAAATGGGCACTGCTTTCAGAGCCGGACAGCTCCGTCACCTGCACCCGGCCCGACAGCTGCACCGTGGTCGCAGGGCTGGCGATCGGCAGAACGTGGTAGGGGCGGATCGCGATGGTGTAGGGGCCATCTGACAGATCTGCCGCCGCGCCGGTCAGCGACCAGCTGACGTCATTGCCCAGGCGCGCTGTGCTGCCCTGCTTCACGATTGGGGCGGTGTTGATCGGCGGATCGGAGAATACGCGCGCCGCTGCGACATTATCGGGGTTGCGATAGATATCGGCAGTGGTGCCGAACTGGGTGACGCGGCCATCCTGCATCAGCGCGGTCTTCCCACCCAGCAGCAGCGCCTCTTCCGGTTCGGAGGTTGCATAGACCACAACGGCGCCACGACCAGCAAACAGCTCGGGCAGCTGATCGCGTAGCTCTTCGCGCAGCTTGTAGTCGAGGTTCGCCAGCGGCTCATCCAGGAACACCGCACGGCTTTCCTTGGCAATTGCGCGGGCCAGCGCGGTTCGCTGCTGCTGACCACCGGACAGCTCATGCGGGCGACGGTGCAGCATCGGGCGCAGCTGCAGGATGTCTGCGGCTTCTTCGACGCGGCCTTCGATCTCGGACTTCGCCATACCAGCCACCTTCAGCGGCGAGGCGATGTTCTCGTAGACGGTCATATGGGGATAGTTGATGAAAAACTGGTGCACCAGGCTGATATTGCGCTTCTGAGTGCTGAGCGAGGTCACATCCTGACCATCCATCAGCACCTGTCCGCTGGCAATCGGGTCAAGACCCGCCATCATCTTGATAAGAGAGGTCTTGCCTGACCCGGTGGCGCCCAGAAGGACGTTGAAGTGACCTGGCTCCAGCACAAGGGAGGTTTCCTTGATATGCAGCTGGGCGCCGACGCGTTTGGTCACGTTTCTGAGTTCGAGTGCCATCTTGCTTTGACTTTCCGGCGGACGGCCTGTTGCGCGCGGCATGCGCGATCTAATTTTGGGAAAAAATTGCCCCGGAGAGGGCCAGCCACGCTCCGGGGCGAAAGCGGGGAGCGCAGCGGATAGGTCCGCGCGCTCCCCACGGGGAGGAGGGGTTACTCAGATGCCCAGCGGGCAACCAGCTCGTCATAGTTGACGGTCTGGCCCTGCGGCTTCTCATTCTCCAGTTTCGGCTTGGCGCCGCCATTGGCATACCACCACTCGGCGTCTTTCTCTTCGTTCAGACGCGGGCCGCAGCCGCCATAGACATTCGCCTGCTCGTCTGCACGCTGCATACGGGCCATGGTGATGTCCATTTCCTCGGCCAGACGGTCCATGGCTTCCTGCGGGGTGAAGGCGCCGGAGTTCACGTCACCGATCTGCTGCCACCAGATCTGGGCCAGCTTCGGATAGTCAGGCACGTTCACGCCGGTCGGGGACCATGCAACGCGGTCGGGCGAACGGTAGAATTCGACCAGACCACCCAGCTTGGGCGCACGCTCGGTGAAGCTCTCGTGGTTCACGGAAGAGTCACGGATGAAGGTCAGACCAACGTGGGATTTTTTCACGTCAACGGTCTTGGACACAACAAACTGAGCATAGAGCCAGGCCGCCTTGGCGCGATCAACCGGGGTGGATTTCAGGAAGGTCCAGGAACCCACGTCCTGATAGCCAACCTTCTGGCCTTCTTCCCAGTAGGGACCATGCGGGCTGGGCGCCATCCGCCACAGCGGGTTGCCCTCGTCGTCAACAGTGTTGTTGCCTTCGGACTTCGGCTTCACCATGTCGGCGGTGAAGGCGGTGTACCAGAAGATCTGCTGGGCTACGTTGCCCTGTGCCAGAGCGGGCAGCGACTGGTAGAAGTCATAGGATGCAGCACCCGGAGGGGCGTATTTGCGCAGCCATTCGTCCCACTTGCGGATCGCATAGACCGCAGCCGGACCATTGGCAGCACCACCGCGGGTCACGCTTGCACCGGCAGGGTTGCAGGAATCCGCTTCCATGCGGATGCCCCATTCGTCGATCGGCACACCGTTCGGCTCACCTTTCGAACCGGCACCGGCCATCGACAGCCAGGCGTCGGTCATCCGCCAGCCAAGATCAGGCGCGCGCTTGCCGTAGTCCATGTGACCAAAGATTGTGGTCCCGTCGATTTCCTTGACGTCTTCGCTGAAGAATTCGGCGATGTCTTCATATGCGGACCAGTTGACCGGAACGCCCAGGTCATAGCCGTATTTTTCTTTGAACGCGGCCTGCAGGTCTTCGCGGTCAAACCAGTCCTTGCGGAACCAGTAGAGGTTCGCAAACTGCTGATCGGGCAGCTGGTAGAGATCGCCGTCGGGACCCGTGGTGAACTGGGTGCCCATGAAATCGCCGAGATCCAGACCGGGGTTGGTGACGTCGAAGAAGTCGCCTTCCATCATGTCGGTCAGGTTATAGGCCAGTTGCAGGCGCGAGTGGGTGCCGATCAGGTCGGAATCGTTGACATAGGCGTCATACAGGTTCCGCTTGGTCTGCATTTGCGTCTGCACGGCCTGAACCACTTCACCCTCGCCGAGGATCTGGTGGTTCACCTTGATGCCGGTGATTTCCTCGAACGCCTTGGTCAGCACCTCGGATTCGTAGCTATGCGTCGGAATGCCTTCGGACAGGACGTTGATTTCCATGCCCTTGAACGGCTCGGACGCCTTGATGAACCATTGCATCTCCGAGAGCTGTTCATCCTTGGTCAGAACCGAGGGCTGGAACTCTTCGTCGATCCATTTCTTGGCAGCGGCCTCATCGGCATAGGCTGCCTGTCCCGCGACCACGGCAATAACCGCGGCTGCGGACAAAAGATACTTCCGCATCTTTCTCCTCCCTAGTGATTTATTGTGGCCAAAGATGCCCCGTGGCACCCGGCTGACAAACAGGTTCCATACCGCAGTCTATCTTGTCAAACTAATTTTTTAGTTTGTCGTAAGGTGCTGAATTTTAAAGGTAAGTAAATCCACCTTGAGGCGAGTGATCTGACCGTGCGGATGGGCTCTGCGGTGCTGCATCGCGGCAATCGTCGCGGGAATCCCACTGTGCGCGATCCGCACTTGCGTGCACGGCAACGGTAGCGGCCATCGCCGCCGCGCCGAATGGCGAAATTTGCCGTCGCTGACAGGGGGTTTTGCCGCTAAGGAGAGGTCATGGATACATGTGATACATTCGAGATCTTCTTGACCGCCCCTCCGGGGATGGAGCAGACCCTGCAGCGCGAAGCGACGGAGGCTGGCTTTGCCGGTGCCAAAACGGTACCCGGTGGCGTCACCTTTGAAGGCGGCTGGCCCGATGTCTGGCGCGCCAATCTGCAATTGCGCGGCGCCGCGCGCGTGCTGGCCCGTATCGGTTCTTTCCGTGCGTTTCACCTCGCGCAGCTCGACAAGCGCGCCCGCAAATTTCCCTGGTCGGATGTGCTGCGCGCGGATGTCCCGGTCCGCGTGGAGACCACAACCAACAAGAAATCCAAGATCTACCACGCAGGTGCGGCCACCCAGCGTATCGAACGTGCGATCACAGAGGAGCTTGGCGCCGAGATCAGCGCCGATGCCCCCATCACGGTGAAACTGCGGATCGAGGATAATCTCTGCACCTTCAGCGTCGATACCTCCGGCGAGGGGCTGCACAAGCGCGGTCACAAGACAGCCGTGGGCAAGGCGCCGATGCGCGAGAACCTCGCCGCTCTGTTCCTGCGGGACTGCGGGTATGACGGGCAGGAGCCCGTGGTGGATCCGATGTGCGGCTCCGGCACCTTTGTGATCGAGGCGGCCGAGATCGCCAGAGGGCTGTTTCCCGGCCGCAGCCGCAGTTTTGCGTTTGAACAGATGGCCAGCTTTGATCCCGATGCCTGGCAGGCCCTACGTGCTGAGCAGAACCCGCGCCAGACCAGCGCACGCTGCTACGGATCCGACCGCAATGATGGCGCGGTTGACATGGCCGCCGCCAATGCCGAACGGGCAGGGGTCGGCGATCTGGTGACCATTGTTCAGCAGGCGGTCAGCGACCTGACGCCACCGGATCTGGGTCCGGAGGGCAAACCGGGTCTGGTGATCGTGAACCCGCCTTATGGCGCGCGGATCGGCAACAAGAAGCTGCTCTATGCGCTTTATGCGGCGCTTGGGGAAACGCTGATGGCCCGTTTCAGTGGTTGGCGCGTCGGCATCGTCACCAGCGAGACCTCCTTGGCCAAGGCGACGAACTTGCCCTTCAAACCCTTTGGTCCGCCGGTGGCCCATGGCGGTTTGAAGATCCGGCTGTTCCAGACCAATCCGCTGCCATAGGCGCTCTGGCAGATCCTAGGATGTGATGCCCCGCCAGGCCCGGACCAGACCGGCCAGAGCCATGCGATCGGCGTCGGTACGGGTAACCGGCACGCCCTGGTGATTGAGCGCAAGACAATAGGGCACATCCAGCGGCGCAGCTGCGATCAGGGCAACATTCTGCCCTAACCAATAGGGGCGCGCCGCCGACAGCTCTGCACCAAGGAGCAGCCCCCAAAGCCGCGCCGAGGTTTCGCTGTCTGATCCGTCCCGCAGAACCTGAAGCTCGGCCAAACGCGCGGCCAGGGCTTCAGGTTTGGACTGGATGGTTTCCATCGCCGCTGTCAGAGCGGTGCGCTCGGCACTCTGAAATTCTGCGCCCCCCTCAATGCCCAATCCCGGCGCCAGGCTGCGCCACAGTCCGGGTGTCAGAAAGCTCTGAAAACTGACCACTTCCTCTGCGCTGATCAGTGCCCAATGGGTCGTCACCCCGGCAATGCAGATCACGCCGTCCCAGTCGGGGTTGAGGCTGAGGAACCCCGCAATGCGATTGACGGCACCGCGCATCACTCCAACCGGAGCGCTTTGTGACAGCCCGCCAAGCAACCGCAGCGGATGCGTCCCCAGCATCGCCTCTCCCATCGGCAGCTCCGTGACCTTGGCAGGCACCGCGATCGTGCCCGTCGTGCCGCCCCGCAGGCTGTCATCATTGAGCAGGATCGGCGTCTCCGGGGCGCAGCCATGCAGCGTGCCAACCAGCCAGGCCAGATCCGCCATCAAATCGGCGCCTGTGCTGGCGGAGACATGTTGCACGGCGTCCCCTTCGTTCATCAGCCACACCATCAAGCGACCGTCTGCGTGATCCGCAGCCACCCAGTTGGCAGATTTCATCGGGGCGGCCCCGGCGGTTGATGCAGAGGATGGCTCAGAAGATGCAGCGCACATGTCGATGTCCTTTTGCCCAGATCCCGAAACGGGAATGCGGTGACGGCGGTTTCCGGCACCAGGCCCCTCCTTGCCAAGTTCCGGGTCAATGATCAACGTCAGCCCCGGATTTGGCGCCATTTGGCTTCAGGCGACAATCGGGCCCGGATTGGCGCTATTTTTGTTTCGGCAATGGCGGGGAAATGGTTAACAGATCCAGCCACCGGATAAAGAAGGTTAACATTCCTCATTGGATAAGCCGGGCGTGGACTCGAATTTAGCCATGAGTCTTGGTTGATTCCTTATACTTTTGGGTAGGCTGCGGAGATAGTTCCTATCCTTTAGAGGAATTGTTTCTCAGTTGGCGCCCTGATTTACTGAAAATTGAGCGAATACTGCCCTATCTCCGATTTTACTGAGATTTGCGTAAAATTGCTTTATTAAGAAATGGCCGCAATTGCGGTTCGGAGGGCGACCTGAACGGGCCGCCTGATTGGGACGAAGGTGCCAGCCTCATGGGGGTGCGGCTGGAGAAGAACCATCGATCTTATTGGACTTGGGACCCGGGGCGCTGTCGTGCCGGGATACTCAGATTGGTGCGAGTACGCCCGCTTTGGCGGGGCAATGTCGCTGTTGTTTCAGCGCACGGGTGAGGATCGCGGGGGCGGTCCTAGATTGGGGTTAGAAATGAAGGATTTCGTGCAAGAGGGGGCTGCTCGCCCGCCTGGTGTTGCGGTCGGTCGGGCGACATGGTCGCGCTGGCCGTTGGTCGGAAACGGCTATCCTGTGGCATTGGTCAGGGAGGCGCGTTTTGTGTCTGTCGCCAAGTCCGTTGCCAATATGAATGCAGAGCTTTCGGCGCGATCATCTTCGCCGCGCCGGACGCTCGACAGTCACCTGACCGGACTGCGCGACGACGTGCAGGCCCAGTCCTCGAAAATGTCTCGTCAGGGTTATGCCGTTCTCGGCAAACGTATGCTCGATATCACGCTGGTTCTGCTCACACTGCCGATCAGCCTGCCCTTGATCCTGATGGCCGCGCTTGCGCTTTGGCTGGAAGGGGGCAATCCCTTCTACACGCAGGATCGCCTTGGCCAGCGCGGGCGGGTATTCTCGATCCTGAAGCTGCGCACCATGGTGCGCGATGCCGACAAGCTGCTGGAGCGTTATCTCGCCAGCAATCCGGCCATGCGGCGCGAATGGGACGAGACGCAGAAGCTGAAGGCAGATCCGCGCATCACGCCGGTCGGCCGCTTCCTGCGCACCACGTCACTGGATGAGCTGCCACAGCTGTGGAATGTTCTGATCGGTGAGATGAGCCTGGTTGGCCCGCGTCCGATGATGCCGGATCAACTTTCGCTCTACGGCGATGCCACCGCCTATTTCGATCTCAAACCCGGGATTACCGGTCTCTGGCAGGTCTCGGTGCGCAATGAGAGTGGATTTGCCACCCGCGCCCGCGCCGATACCAGCTATCACGGCGACCTGAGCCTGCGCACGGATGTCGATCTTTTGCTGCGGACGGTGGGTGTCGTTCTGCGAGGCACGGGATATTAACCGATCGCATCTAACTGTGATGGGCCGGACTATAGGCGCATCTTGCCTAACGTGGTAGAACTGCGAGGGGGTTTCATGAAAGATGCGATCAACGACGCGGAGGCCCCTGGCACCTGTGGACAGAAACTGGAGTGGGACGACCCCATTGCAATGACGCAACAAGGCTTTAAGAGATTTCGCCGCCGCAAGGGGCGCAACTCCTCGGACCCAGAGCATGACACGGCTCTGACCGGGCAGCCTCAGTCTGCGCCGAACGCGCCACAACAGGGCGGTGAAAGTGCCCGAGAAATGGCGGCTGCCGCGCGCAGCGCGCAGGCCGATGAAGGCAGACGTTTTGCCCGGCGCCCTGAGAGCAGCAGAAACAGGCCGCTCGAAGGGATCTCAGATACGGATCCAAAGCCGCAGCGCCTGCCCGCGACCCTGCCCGAGATGTGGGAGCGTCTCCACCGCGTCCCACTGGACATTCGCGGCCATCAGGTGGCGCGCTCGCCGCTGGTGAATTTCTTTCGCAACTCCCCCACCGCCAACGCCTTTGACCTGCTGCGCACCCGCCTGCTTCACAGTCTGAAGGCACAGGGCTGGAAGCGGGTTGCCATTGCGGCGCCGACAGCCGGGTGCGGGGCCACGTTCTCTGCCGTCAACCTCGCGCTCAGCATGGCGCGGGTTCCGGGGACACGCACGGTTCTGATGGATCTGAATTTTCGCAGACCCGGTGTCGCCTCCGCGCTGAAACTGCCACCGGCCGGCGATATGCCGGGCTTTCTATCAGGGGAGCTGACACTGGCAGAGCATCTGATCCGCCCCGCCGCGTCTCTGGCCGTCGGGCTGACCGCAGCCCCGGACCGCAACGCCGCCGAAATCCTGCATGACGGGCGGTGCGCCAGCGTGATCGACGACATGGTGCTAAGCACGGGCGCGGATGTGACATTGTTCGATCTGCCGCCGGTTCTGGAACATGACGATACCGCCGCCTTTCTGCCGCAGGTCGATGGCGTTCTGCTGATTGCCGACGGCACCCGTACCACGGCGGCACATCTCGCGGCCTGTGAAAAACTCTTTGATGGTCAAACCCAGTTGCTGGGCGTCAGCCTGAACCGCGCGCGGGGCGCCGGTTTGCTGCAATTTGGCCAATAGATCCGACCGGGGACCTCGCCGAGGTCCCTGATCCCGCCTCCCGGCGCGCGCGCCGTTTCTGAACCGACGACCAACCGCAACCAACCATCAAACGAGCCGACACATGGGACCGATCCGCACTCTGGATGACATTTTGGATATGCTGCGACGGCGCGCGTCGGTGATCCTTTGGGTTGTCCTGCTGGGTGCCATGGTGTCGCTATGGGTCGCGGCAAAGCAGCAGCATTTCTACGAAAGCTCGGCGGTCCTGCAGATCACCCGGCCGAAGATCGCCGACGAACTTGCCAAATCCACCGTTGACGGATCTTCGGCGCGGCGGCTGCAACTGATCGAGCAGCGTCTGATGGCGCGTGGTTCGGTCCTGGAAATCATCGAGAAATACGGTCTCTACAAGGAACTGCCAGGCCTTGTCCCCTCTGAAAAGGTGGCGCTGCTGCGCGACTCCGTCTCGCTGACCGGGGTTGCTGCCGCGAGGGAGGGGTTTGCCGATGACGGCACGATTTCGGTGCTGACCATCTCGGCGCTGATGCCGACGCCGGAACAGGCGCAGGCCGTTGCCAGTGAATTCGCCACCCGCACAATTGAACTGAGCCAGAGCTCGCGCATCGAACAGGCCCGGGAAACCCTGACCTTTTTTGCCGACAAGGAAGCCGCGCTCATCGGCGAGGTGGCCGAGCTCGAGAATGAGATCACCGCCTATCGCAACGCCAATAACGTTGCACTTCCCGGCGGGATCGAGATGCGCCGCGAGGAGATTTCATCGCTCAATACCGGCTTGCTGGAAATCGAGCGCGAGCAAATCGAGCTGCGCAGACAGGCGGATCAGACCACATCGAACCAGCGTCAGGCCACGGCCCGTCGCATGCTGGAAGTCTTTGAGGAGAAACTGGCCACGCTGGACGCGCAGCGCGAACTGCTGCTGAACCGCAGGTCGACGCTTGAGCGATCGCTGGAAACCACACCGGAGGTGGAGCGCCAGCTTGGCGTCTATGAGCGCAGGATGAGCCAGCTGCAAAGCGAGCTGGATGCGATTTCTCAGCGCCGGACCGAGGCGGAAGTGGGCTTTCGTCTGGAGGCCTCGCGCCAGTCGGAGCGCTTGAATATCATCGAATCCGCGCCGCTTCCGGACTATCCGGCAACAGGCGGGCGCAAGAAAAAGGCACTGATGGGCGGTGTTGCCAGTATCGGACTGGCCCTTGGCATCGCCTTCTTGCTTGAGCTGCGGCACCCGGTGCTGCGCAGCGTGGCGCAGATGGAGCGGGAGACCGGCCTGACACCGGTTGTTGCGATCCCCTATCTGGACACGGCACCCCGGCGGCGCGGCTTCCTCGCGCGGCTGCGCAGAGGCTTCAACAGGCGGCGCCCGCCGGGGGCCGAAGCAAGCGGCTGAAAGAGGCGTTCGGTCTTGGTTCTTAGCCAACTGCGGCGATCATCGCCGTCAGCCTGTCCCAGTGCCACCAGATCGCGGACAGGCCAACCATCAGAGCCAGAACCATAAACAGCAGGTCATGCAGCGGATCCCAGACATGGTGTTTGCAGGCCAGCCAGATCATCACCGGATAGGCCATTACCATCGCCAGCCCCAGCGCGGCGATCCCGCCTGTCAGGCCAAACAGCATCACCCCGGCCAGAAACAGCACCGTCTGCGCAATCCCTCGCGCCGCCGTAAAAACAAAGAATGACCGGCTGTCCCCGGCGGCCAACGCGGCCTGATCATAGGTCATGGTGATCACAGCCGGAGCCATGGCAAGCGCGATCAGAACCACCATCGGACCGGCATCGCCATATCGCGCATCATAGAGCAGATCGACAAGCCAGGGGCCAAGCCAGGCCATCGTCAGCAGGATCGACAGGATCATCATGCTCAGCCCGGCGCGCAGCTGGCGCTGTTTGCGCCGGTACTCCGGTGCGGCGTGGGCAGGCTTGTCGCGGTAAACCGGGATCATCAGCCGCTGGTTCACCGCATGGCCGAGTGCCATCGGGAAGCTCGCCAGGAAAAACCCGATATTGTAGATACCAAGCACGTCCAGCGGGACGAACTTGCCCAGAATGGCCCGATCGCCCTGCGAGGTCAGAAACCAGAAGGCGGTCGACAGGAAAATCCATTTGCCGAAATGCAGCAATTCACGCAGCGCCGTCGGCTCCCATCGAAACCGGCTGGGCCGTCCCGGCAGTCCCAGATGCACGCTCAGCAGGAATACGCCTGCCTGCAGGACACTGCCCAGGACCAGGGCCAGAACCGATTGCGTCCACCAGGCCAGCAGAACCATGGCGCCAATACCAATAGCCTGGCTGATCAGCTCCAGCGCCGTTAGTCGACCGACCAGCAAATGGCGATGCGCCGTCTCCACGCGGATCGGGTCAAATCCGTTGAGCACCAGCGCGATACCGGCAATCGGCAGGTACCACAGCAATTCCGCTGCGCCATAGAATTGCGAAACAGGCCAGGCCAACAGCAGGGTCAACCCCCACAGGACAAAGCCACGCACCACCTGCACGCTCCAGGCCGTGTCGAGGAAATCCGGATCGTCACCGCGCTTGCTCTGGGCAATGGACGGACCGATCCCCATATCGGAAAACAGCGCCAGCCCGGTGACCACAACGCTGACCAGCGCCATCAGGCCAAAGGCTTCGGGGAACAGCAGCCGCGTCATCACCAGATTCGCCGCCAGCCGCAGCGCCTGACTGCCGCCATAGCCGATCATCAGCCAGGAGGCCGAGCGCAACACGCGGGCGGCGAGGCGTTCTCCTTGGAAAAGCGACAGGACCTGCTGCATCAATATCCTCGAGGTTTTGCGATACACTTGCGATACTGATCCTCAAAGTCGTCAATTCCGCGGCATGATCGCGGCAATGCTGGGCAAGTGCGACAACTGACGATAGCCTGCGACAAGTCTTGCATAAAATGGGCCATCGTCCTCGTGAAAATAGCGTATATTCTCAATACCTATCCGCAGCCGTCGCATAGTTTCATCCGGCGCGAGGTACAGGCGCTGGAGCGCCAGGGTCACGTGATCCATCGGATCGCCATGCGGCGCAGCAGCGCCCCTCTGGTGGATCCCGGCGACCAGGCCGAGCAGGCGCGCACCATCTACGTCCTCGACCGGGGTGCAATCGGTCTGCTCCGGGCGCTGATGCGGTCTGCTCGCAGGACGCCGCGACGTCTGATCGGCGCGCTCCGCATGGCCTGGCGCCTGGGGGCGGCGTCGCAGGCGGGGCGTCTGCGTCATCTGATCTATCTGGCCGAGGCTGCCTACGTCGCCGATTATGCCGCGCAGCAGGAGATCGCCCACCTGCACGCGCATTTCGGCACCAATGCGACCACCGTTGCACTTCTGGCCTCTGAATTGGGCGGGCGGGGCTATAGTTTCACCACCCACGGGCCAGAGGAATTCGACGCGCCGCAACCCTTGTCCCTGGGGGAGAAACTGAACCGCGCCAGATTTGCGGTAGCCATCAGCAGCTTTGGCCGCAGTCAACTGAGCCGCTGGGCGGCCTTTGGCAGCTGGGAGCGGTTGAAGGTGGTGCATTGCGGGATTGAGCCTGCACGTTTTGCGGATCCCGCGCCATTGCCGGAAGGCGCATTGCGGATTGCCGCCATCGGTCGCTTTGTGGAGCAGAAAGGCCAGATGATGCTGATCGAGGCCATGGCGCATCTGGTCGCGGATTATCCCGATCTGCATCTTGCGCTGATCGGCGATGGTGAGATGCGCCCCGATCTGGAGGCCGCCATAGCGAAGCACCGGCTTGGCGATCATGTCACGCTGACCGGCTGGCTCTCCGAGGCTGATGTCAGGGCCGAACTGGCCCGCGCGCAGGCGCTGGTGATGCCCTCCTTTGCCGAAGGTCTGCCCATGGTGGTGATGGAGGCCATGGCAGCCGCACGTCCGGTAATTGCCACCTATATCGCGGGTACGCCTGAACTGGTGCTGCCGGGAGAGACCGGCTGGCTGGTGCCTGCGGGTGATCCTGCTGCTCTGGCGCAGGCCATCCGGGATCTGGCAGCGACGCCCCATTCCAAACGGGTTGCCATGGGGCAGGCCGGGCGCGCTCGGGTTCTGGAGCGGCACGACAGCGACACAGAGGCCGCAAAGCTGGCGGCGCATTTCCGATCGGCGATTGCTGGGCAGTCCAGCTAGGCCAGCGCAATGGCCCGCCTAGCGGCCCCGCGTCCAGCGGGTTTCCTGTCGGCCGCGAAACAGCGGCGACTTCACCGCGATGGCAACAGCCGCATAGGACATAAATCCCGCCGGGTCGCGCAGCGCCCGCGCCCCAATTGCTGCGGGGCCAGGGCGGGTGACGTCCTCATTGGCCAGCAGTGCGGGGAACCGCGCGGCAATCTCTGCAACCCCGGCATTCTGGCGTCTGCGCACGCGCACCAGATTGCGAAACCCCTCGATCAGCGGCCATTGGTAGCTTGCCTCTAGCCGGAGCCGCTCGTGGGGCGCAAAGCTGAGGCGCGCGTAGATATCGTCGGCGATTATGTCCGGCCAGTCTTCCCAGCGCCCGCGCCCGGCCCGGTTCATCGCAAAGAGGCCAAACCCCGGCACCCCCTGCTGGACAAAGGGCAGTGTTTCCCAGAACCGCCCGTAAAGGCGGCTGATCAGGCTCTTGGCCGGAGCCAGCCGGGGCGACCCGCTGGCATAGCGCGGCGCGGTGCAATCCAGCGCGTGGCATATCTGCGCCATCAGCGGTGGGGCGACACACACATCGGCGTCAAGATATACCAAGATGCCACCGGTGGCCTGCGCTTCTCCCCGTTGAAGAGCCCCGATCTTGCCGCCCTCGCGCCGATCAATCACCCTGCAATCCCACCCGGGCGGCACCGTCACCGCCTGCGCCGCCGCGACCGTGGTGTCAGTGCAACCGTTGGCGATCACCAAGACCTCGGCGGTGGCACCATCCGGCAGCGGATCACTGGCAAACAACGCCGACAGACACGACCCGATATAGCCCGCCTCATTATGTGCGGGGATCAGCACGCTCAACAGCGGTGTCATTTCGCCGCCTCCACAGCGCGCCAGCGCGGGTTGTCGTCGGTCAGATAGCGCAGGCTGCCCCAGCTGCCCCATTTTCCGGGTGTCGAAACATCCGAATAGGCGGTAAACAGACTTCCGCCCAAGGCGGGCCAGCCCTGCAACAGGCTGCGATACAGGCCGCCCATCTCCTCGGTGTAATTGAAATGGCTGAAAAAACCGGTCAGCATGTCGTCATCGACCATCGGACCCAAGCCAACCACATGGCTGCCGCCCTCATACATGATCAGGTCGAGCCCGTTGGCCTCTGCAACTTTGGCATGATAGGGCAGAACCCGGCCCAGAAGATCGCTGATCGTGTCGTCGGAACTGCCGGAAACCAGCCCGTCCTGCAATTCTGCCGCTGCCAATGCGCTCGCGGCATCATATTGATGCGCCTCGACAAAATCGGCCGCGGCGGTTCCGCTGAGACCCTTGGCCCTGGCGGCGGCCTCAGCCTGCTCGCGGCTCTGGGCAATCCAGGCGCGCAGAATTGGCGCGCGTTCCGGCAGGCCGAGAACGCCGCCGAAATAGCCGGTCACCGCATAGGCGTCAAAAGCGCGGGCCGGCGGTCGGCGCGTGGCATCTTCGGCAACCCAGAGCGGCGCGGTCAGCACCTGTTCCTCCAGCCCCAGCCATCCGGTCTGGGTAGAGATAACGCGCACCAGCCGGTCATCGGCCGCCGCGCCAAAAACCTCCGTCCAGATCGCGGCAACCTCGGCAGCGCGGCCACCGTAGAACTGCATCCACAGATCCTGGCCACCCCAGCGGGCGCGGGCCTGATCATCAGCCCAGACCGCCTGTTCGAATTGCCAGTTCCAGACCTCGTTGGAATATTCCACATAGGCGGTCAGCGCTGGGTCCAGCTGCTCCCGCACCAGCCGCGCGTAGTTACGGACATAGGTGTCGTCGGCCATATGGGGCAGGGTGAACCAGGGCGCGGTGCCAAGCTGATTGGCCAGCGCCACCAGCACCTCCGCTGGCGCACCTTTGGCCGCCCAGCTGTAGTCCTGCACCCTTGGGCGATCCTCCCAGCCAACCTGTGTGCTGTCGTTGGTGGCCATCCAGTCCATGAATCGCAGCGCTGCAAACCCACGCATCCGCGCCATGAAATCCGGATTGAAGATGGCGCCGGCCTGCCAGTCCGGTAGGTGTTTTTCCATCACCACCGCGATGTTGCGGATATAGTCACCGGTTCCCTGCCGGTCGCTGCGCTGAATGCGGATTTCGACCGCGCCGGGACCGGGCGTATAGTCAAAGCGGATTTCGGTCTTGCCGTAGCGGATGTTCTTGGCCCGCCCCGTCACCTCGACAATCCCGTCGCCGTCAAACAGCAGAACATAGCGCCCAGCGAGGCTGGCGGCCTCCGCAGGCAAATCGGTGAGGATCAGCGTCCCGACCGAGCCAAGCTCCGGTGGAATTGCGGTCGGCCAGCCATCAGGGTCCAGGTATCCCGCTGCTGCAAGATCGGCATAATCCGCGCCCCCCCATTGCCCGGCCAGATGACCAATCCACGGACGGGCAGTTTTGAAATGGTCGAGAAACGGAGCCTGCGGGCTCCAATCGGCAATCGAGGCCAGGTTCATCGCAATCGGCTGATGCGGCACCTCGGCGCCCTGGGGCAGCCCCTGCGCTGCGGCGATGTCGCGCGGCGCGCTGGTCTGGCTGGCCGAAACCACTCGGTTCAGCGCAGGCAGCATCGGGTCGTCGGGCAGCGGAGGCGGATCGGCAGGCAGGGCTGCCCGCTGTGTTCGGTCCTGAGCGGCATCCCAGGCAATCTCCTGCAGTCGTCGCGCCAGGTCCGGCGCGGGCGCCTCGTAGCGACCGCCCCATTTGGAGCGCAGCTGGTGCGGCAGCCCCACCGGAGACTGATCGGTCAGCACCGCATATTGCAGCGCCGACAGAAAATAAAACCCAAGATCATTGGGATGGATATCATCGGCAAAGACATCTTCGATCCGCGCAAGGCCCGGCACCGTACCTGCCTGTATGGCGTCATCCAGTCGCGCCATCGCCTGACCTGCCTTGAGCAGCCTGATCTCTCCGCCGGTCTTTTTGTTGACCGTGTCGACGACCTTTTGCCAGCGCGGCAGATCCGCCGCCAGCCGGTCGCGCCATTGCATGGTCGCCCCCGGATCAAAAGGCACCTCAACCCCGGTTCCGCTGTTCAGGCTGTGCCAGGTTTCCTGCAGATAGACCTCAACCTCAGGGTTGGCGGTGTGGGCAAGGTTGTAGAACTGCGTCAGCGCCCCCTCGGTATCGCTCCACTTCAGATGGTTGGTGAGGGGGATCGCCTCGGTCACGATCAGCGCATCCACGCCTTCGGCCAGACGGGTGCGGGCATTGATCCCCTCGGCCTGATCGGCATGTGTCCAATTGTAGCTGAGCGGCGCGCCGTTGATGATCTGCGCCTCGACCCTGATCTCTTCGGCGATCTGTCCGGCAGTCGCGGCCGGTTGCCGGGCCAGGAGCTGGTCCAGCATCACCGGATTGTCGGGTCCGAACAGGGAATGCCCGACCATGACGACACTGGCCACCAGATCTGCCAGCGTCATGGGGAAACACCAGTGCGGGGGTGGCGCGTGATCACCTGCCAGACGATCTCCTGCACCTGCCGCGCGGCTTTGGCGCTGAAAGCATCCGCAGGCGAGCCATCGGCGCGTTGCAGCTGATGCGGCAGGCCAACCGGGCTTTTGTGATAAAGCACGCTGACATGGGTCAGCGCTACGACATAGGCGCCCAGATCGTTGATATGGATCGGGTCCAGTGCCCCCTCGGATGTGCGGGCAAAAAGCGCCTCGCGATGAGTCATCCCGTCGATCTGGCCGTCCTCGGCGGCGCGCACGACGGCGGCCATCACCTGTCCTGCGGGGATCAGATAGGCGGGACGTCTCGGATTGCGGCGGCTGTCAGATCCGGCCAGCCCGCCCAGCCAGAGCTGTTCCAGATCACCGTCGATCCGCTTCAGCCAGCCATCCGGCGTATCCAGCGGGTGCCAGGTTTCATAGAGGTATATCCGCGTCCGATCCGACCCCGCCCGGGCCAGATCAGCCCAGCGGCGAAAATATCGCGCGCCTTTGAAATAGCGCAGCGCGTCGCGCAGTTCGACCATCTCCGTCAGGATCACGGCGTCATAATCACCGGAGCCAACCGCCTCGGGTGCATCCCGCCAGACCGGAGGGTGATTGACCTGATCGAAATGCAGGATATCCAGATCCGGCTCCCAGTGATCCTGCAACGGGGTGCCCGACCCCAGCTGGCTGTTGTAGCTGTGCCCTTCCGGTGCCAGCTGCCGCACCATATGCGGCATATCGCGACCAACCAGCGAATGGCCAAGGTGGAACACCCGCATCGGGCCTGTCGGGGCCTTCAGCAAGGGCAGGGCAAAGGGGCTGGCCTGCGCGCGCAGTGGCAGCAGCGACAAGAGGGCGAGAAATCCGCGACGGCCGATCATTGCACCTCTGGCAGCTGCGCGGCGGTTGCGATCAGCCCCTCCCCGATAACAAAACGCCCGTCAATGGCGTCGCCTTTTCGAAACGGCAGCTGATCCGCTGTGAACCGCGCGCAAAACGTCCCGCTGATCTGATCGGTGCCCTGCGCCAAATCCATCTCAACTTCCATCCCGTCAAAGCCAAAGAACCGCTCGCTCAGGCGGTACTGACATTTATAAGCCGCTTCCTTGGCCGAGAATATCACTTTGGCGAGCTGGCCGGGGCTGTTTTGTTGTGCGAGCCAGTCACGCTCGGCCGGGCGGCAGATCTGCGGGATCAGGTCATTCGCCAGAGGCGTGTCCTCCTCCACGTCGACCCCGAGCCCGCGCATCTGTTGGGGCAGGGCCATAACGGCGACGGCGGCGCTGTGACAATGGCTGATCGAGCCGACAACCTCAGGCGGCCAGACCGGCGCGCGTTTGGGGCCGACGGGAATCGCGCTTGGTGTCAGGCCCAGCGTTGCCATCGCGCGATGCGCGGCAGCGCGGCCCGCCGCAAATTCGCGCCGCCGCTTCTCCACGGCATTTGGCGACAGGCAGGCGGCCTCCTCAGGGAAGGGCGGAGGCGGATCGTCCTGCGGATCGCAGGTTTCCACCACGACACAGGCGTCAAACAACCGGCGGATCAGCGCCTTGTGCCGGGCGCTGCGTGAGAGCGGATCGGCAAGGCTCATCCGCTGCGGGCCTTGCGGTTGGCCCGCATCGCGCGGCGTTTCGACATCATATCGGATTTTGCCGCCGCATCGACCGCGGGGGCGGCGGTGTCCTCTGCCGGGGCCGCTCCGGTCAGCGTGTCGATATGGCTGGCCAGCCCCGACAGCGTCGGAAACCGGAAGATATCCGTGATCGAGAGCTTCGGCACATCCAGAGCGCCGCGAATGTCGCGATGGGCCTGCACGGCCAGCAAGGAATGACCGCCGAGGGTGAAGAAATTGTCCTCTGCCCCGATACCGCTGACCCCAAGGATCCCGGCCCAGATCTCGGCAATCTTGCTCTGCGCTCCGGCGCTGAGCGGGGTGTCGGAGATGGGAGCAGTGATCCGCACCGGTTTCGGGTCCGGCAGGGCCTTGCGGTCGATCTTCTTGTTCGGCGTCAGCGGGAAGGCGGCGAGATGCTCGATATGGCTTGGCACCATGACGGCAGCGAGCTGCTGCGCCAGCGCGGCCTTGAGTGCTGCCTGATCCGGCGGCAGCGCGCCGGTGACATAGGCAACCAGCCGGGTGTCTGCCCCGCTGTCGCGCGCCACCACAACCGCGCCGGTTATCCCGTCCATGGCTGCAAGCGCGGCCTCGATTTCGCCCAGCTCGATCCGCTGGCCCCGGATCTTGACCTGATGGTCACTACGGCCGAGGAATTCCAGCTGGCCATCGCCGCGCCAGCGGACCAGATCGCCGGTGCGATAAAGATGGGTCGAGGTCACCCCGGCGCCCGCATCGCTAAAGGGATCGGGAATAAACCGTTCCGCAGTCAGCTCGGGGCGCTGCCAATACCCGGCGGTGACGCCTGCGCCGCCGATCAGCAGCTCCCCCGGCACTCCGACCGGCTGCGGAGACAGATCCTCCTTGACGACATAAACAGTGGTATTGGCAATCGGCGCCCCGATTTGGGCGGTCCCGGCGGGCACGCCGGATAGGGTCTGCATGGTTGACCAGATCGTCGTCTCCGTCGGTCCGTACATATTGTGGATCTCTGCGCTGGTCGCCCCGCGCAGATCCGCGACCAGATCTCCCGGCAGCGCCTCCCCGCCGATCAGCAGGTGCGACAGCCGCCCCAGCACCGGGCGCGCATCGGCATCCGCGGTGATCATCCGCGCCATCGACGGGGTGCATTGCATATGGGTGACGCCATGGCGAAGGATCTGCGCCGCCAGCGAGACATCCTCCGCCGCAAGTTCCTGCGGGGCATTGGCAAGACGCAGCACCTCCGCAAGGGGTTTCAGCCCCTCCAGCACCACCTCGGGCGCGATGCCATAGTCGATCAGACAGGCGATTTCATCAACGCCAATCCGCTTCAGCTGTTCGACCCGCTGCATGGCATCGGCAATGGTTCCAAACAGGCCGGAGTCTTCGAAATACCGTTCAAAGGCGAAGTCCAGAATGGCCTCCAGCTCCTCTGTCGAGAGCATCCCGAGATCCATTTCAAACGGGTTTTTCACCCCCTCGGGTTTCTTGAACGCGGGGAAGGCCCAGGCGTATTGCTTGATCAGACCGGCCGCTGCGCGCAGGTAATCCTTCATCGGTTCACGGGCCGTGGCGCGGGCTTCCTCGCGGGTATCGGCAAGATAGCTGTGTAGCATCAACGTGACCTTGTGATCGCGCGGATCGTGACCAGCCGCGCGCAGGGCGTCGTGGTATATGGCGATCTTGCCCGCGACTTCGTCGATGCTCTGGCCCAGCAGATGGGTCAGCACATTGGCCCCGATGCTGCCAGCTTCGCGCCAGGTCTCGGGGTTGCCGGCCGTTGTCACCCAGACCGGCAGTTCCTTTGACACCGGGCGCGGCTGGGTCAGCACCGCGTGGTCGCCGCCATCCTTGCGCGGGAAGGCAACCTCCTCGCCGCGCCAGAGCTTGCGCACGGTCTCGATCGCCTCAAACAGCGCAGGCTTGTTGGCGGGGGGGGTGTTTTCGGGGCGCAGGATGAAATCATCCGGCTGCCAGCCCGAGGCAAAGCCAATACCGGCGCGGCCGCCGGTCAGATTGTCGATCACCGACCATTCCTCGGCAATCCGGGCCGGGTGGTGCAGCGGCGCCACGCAGGAGCCCGCGCGCACACCGATATTCTTCGTCACCGCAGCCACCGCCGCGCCGGTTACCGCCGGGTTCGGATAGGGGCCGCCAAAGGCGTGGAAATGCCGCTCCGGTGTCCAGACCGCGTTGAACCCGTGCTGATCGGCGAATTTCGCGCCCTCCAGCAGCAGTTCATATTTGCGCGGACCGGGGCCGTCGTCATTGCCCCAGTAGAACAGGTTGAAGTCCATGCCCCGGTCGCTGGTTGCGATGGGGCCATTGGACAGCTGCAACCGTGCCTCATCACTGGACAGCACCAGCTTGAAGCCGCGCGACAGGGTCCAGAACAGCTCAAGCACGGAGATATCAAACGACAGGCTGGTCACTGCCAGCCAGCAATCGCCCGGCTGATGCGGAACCCGCTGGTCCATTGCGGCAAAGAAATTTGCCACATTGCCATGGCGCACCATCACCCCCTTTGGGGTGCCGGTAGAGCCGGAGGTATAGATCAGATAAGCCAGATCCTGCGGCTCCGGCTGGGTGGTCGGCCCACCGCTGCCTGCGGGTGTCTCCGGCAGATCATCCAGACAGAGAACATCGGCAGATGCGGTGCCGGGCAGCTGGTCGCGCAAACGGCTGTCGGTCAGGATCACACTGGCCGCGCTGTCGGTGATGAAATGCGCGATCCGATCCGCCGGATAGGCCGGATCAAGCGGCACATAGGCCCCGCCCGCGGCCATGGTCGCCAGCGCCGCGATGACCAGCGCAGGGCTCCGCCCCAGATAGATGCCGACATGGCTGCCCGGCGCAACACCCCTATGGCGCAGCAGCGCCGCCAGTTGTTCCACCTCCTCAGATAGCTCCGCGTAGGTCAGGCTTTGATTTTCGTAGACCAGCGCTGTGGCCTCCGGGGTCCGCGCCACCTGGGCTGCAAATTCTGCCAGGATGGTGGTGTACTGCGTCCCGGTCAGAGCGGTTTCATTCCAGGCCACCAGCATCTGTTGCCGTTCGGTCTCTGGCAGAACGGGCAGATCGGCAAAAGTCCCCTCGGCCGCTGCGTCGCGCGCTGCGACCAGCATGTTGATCCGAGCGATCAGCAGGTCGACGGCCTGCGCATCAAGGCGTGTGCTATCGGCCTCCAGAGTCAGCCTGCCATCCGTCAGGCAAAGCGTCGCCGCACATCCCGCAATGGGCCGGTCGCTCCCCAGATTGCAGCCGATGTCGGGGCAAAGGCCGCTGCCTGCGGTCTGCCGCAGCTCTGGCGCGCGGGCGATCAGATCGGATGCGAATCCGCCGCTGTTGCGGATGCTGTCGAGATCCTCGCGTAGGCGGGTTTGCAGGTCTGCCAGGTGGCTGTCGCGGCTGGATTGCACCGGCACCCAGTCACAGATCATCCCTGTGACCGCCGCCTGTTGCAGCGCATCATTGCTAAGCGCGATCCCCGCAGCCTCGGACCCTGAACTGCACAGCGCCAGGGCAAGCGCCGTGGTCACCGCATCGGCTTCCGTCATGGCATGGCCGTCGGGCAGGTTCAGCGCGTGGCTGGTGATATCGGCACCGGCATCGCCCGCGGGTCTGGCAAGCGGCAGATCCGTGGCAGGCAGCGCGGCGAGGGCCGCGCGCCATCTGGCTTCGCTTGCCTGTGTTGCGGCCAGCCGCCCTGTCAGATCGCGGCGCGTCTCCGCATTCAGCTGCCGCAGCACATCCCCGGTTTGGACATGGGTGCCGGCGCGGATCAGGCGACCATCGCTATGGTGCAACCCCAGCAGCCGCAGCGCGCCGTCGTCGCAGGCCAGCGTGACGCTGGTGTCGTCGACGGCTAGCACCGTGCCCGGTGCCGCCGATCCCGGCACCACCTCGGCAGAGCCGATCAGCACCACCGGCGCGCTGTCCTCCGTGCCCAGATGTAGCTTGGCCGCGCAGAGCGGGTTCCAATAGCCGTTGAAATCAAGCGCGCGGATCAGCCGGTGCACATCAGCCGCAGGCTGCGACAGGTCCAGCAGGGCGCCGGCTTCGGGCCGATCAGCGCGGGTATAGAGCTTGCGGGTGCTGAAATCCTGCGCCTGCCGCGCCAGCGTGTCGGTTTCCAGCTGGCTCAGCACATCGCCGAAGCTGTCCATCGCCGCGGCGTAGCATTTGGCGTTGAGACTATAGGCCGTCTCATCCCCGGCAATCTCAAACAGGCGCTGGGCGAGGATGTCGCCCTCATCCACACCGCCTTCGATCATATGCCAGGTGATACCGTATTCCGTCGCCCCTTCGATCAGGGCCCAGTTCGGCGTATTGAGACCGGCATAGCGCGGCAAAGGTCCATCATGGAAATTGACGCCGCCCTTGGTCGCGCGGGTCAGCACGCTGTCGGGGATGATTTCGAGATTGGCGATCGACATCAGCCAGTCCACCGATCCGCCAAAGTCGCGCGCATCCTCCAGCACGCTCAGCCCCTTGTCAGCGGCCCACTGGCGGATTTCGGCGTCTTTGGTCACTACGGCGGCGATGCTGTGGCCACGGGCCATCAAGGTGTCGGCACAGGCGACAAGCAGCGATTCATTGCCAAGCACGATACAGGAGAATGGGGTCATTTCTGCTCCTCCGGTTGAGACGGGGTCTGGCGCGTTTCCATAGGCTGGGTTTGGCGGCGGCGAAAGATCGCGCGGCTATGATGAACGATCAGGTCCCGCAGAAAATAGGGCGGATCCGAGGCGGGTTTGTCCGAAACCAGCCGCCGCAGCCCATAGAGCAGGCTGCCCGTGATCAGCGCCAATGTGGCTCCGACCGTATAGGCGCGCCCATGGGTGCTGAGAAAGTAGTGCAGCCTGCTGTCGAACCAGTATTGCGGTGTGCGCTGCCAATCCTTCATCCCGGTTGAGGCGGATCCCACATGGGCCACCTCGCTTTCCGGCAGATAATGCGTGCTCCATCCGGCGCGGGCGGCACGGTGGCACAATTCGGTTTCCTCGAAATAGAGAAAGAAGGTCTCGTCAAAACCTCCAACCGCCTCGATCACCTCGCGTCGGATCATCAGGCTGGCACCAGCGGTCCAATCCAGCTGGGTTGGCTCGGTCGGGATCTCCATGGGCACCACGGCATCTTTCAGCAGGCGGGTCACGATGCCGGTCCGCACCGAGGATTCGAATTCCCCCGCAATGGTCGGGAACCGGAAGGCGGTGCAATGGGGCGTCCCATCGGTGCCCCGCACATAAGAGCCGACCAGCCCGGCGGTTGGTGTGGCCTGCAAGAAATCCCGCAATGCGCGGATCGCTCCCGGCTGCACAAAGGCATCCGAGTTCAGCAGATAATAAAACTCAGGCGCGCTGCCATCGGCGAGGCCGAGGCGAAAGCCGATGTTCATGCCCGCCCCAAACCCGCCGTTGCGGTCGCTGGCGATCAGGCGCAGGCGGCCGCTGTCCAGCCAGCCACGCTCCTGCACCGCCGTCAGCAATTTGTCATAGGACCCATCGCCAGAGCCATTGTCTATGATCACCACCTCACCTTGCAGCGCGTTCATCTGCTCCAGCGCGGCGGCGGCACAGTCCAGCGTCATTTCGGGCGTCTTGTAGTTCAGGATGATGGTCAGAATACGCGCCGGTTCGGCCCCGGCTGCCGGGCGCGCGCAGGTCTCCGTCTGCTGTGGGGCGGGGCTGTCGGTCATGGTCATTCTGCCGCCTTTGGCGCGCTTTGGCGCAGCGCGGCGGCGTCGGCTGCATCAAGCCGCGCCTTGACCTCGCCTGCCAGCACGCTGACGTTGGGCACCAGCACCATGCTGTCGTGATCACCCGGCACCTCGACGACCTCGATCGCTGGCGCCCAGCGGGTCCAGTCGTTGTCGTCGTAGACATATTCGCGCTCGCGGCTGACCCAGTTCCCTGCCGAGACCTGCCAATGGCGATCAAGCGGCGGGCGGAACAATGTGAGAGGTCCGCTCCACGGGCGCAGCTCATAGGCGGGCAAGGCGGCGCGGAAGGCCAGTTCGACCTTGCGGTTGTTGAACACCGGTGCGCTGCTGTCATCGCTGGCGGCATACCGGCGTTTTTCGATCTCCCAGGCGATGCGATTGCCGATCCATTCGCCCAGATACCCGATGCCCTTGCGGCGCAGCTCGGCCCATTTGATCAGCGCCTTGTCGCGGTGGTTCAGCTCAGGTCGCATCGGCAACGGTGTGTCCAGCAGGATCAGCGCGGCGGTGTCTTCGCCGCTGGCGCGCAATTGCTGGGCCATTTCATAGGCGGTCAGCCCGCCGCCGGAAAACCCGCCCAATAGATAAGGCCCCTCCGGCTGGATGCTGCGGATTTCGGCGAGATAGTCGCGGGCTGCCGCATCAAGCCGGTCATGCGGGGCGTCGTCGCCGATCAGGCCACGGGCCTGCAGCCCGTAGACCGGGCGGTCCTTGCCAACCATCAGCGCCAGATGGCGCAGGTTCAGAACGTTGCCGAACATGCCGGCCACCAGAAAGAAAGGCCGTCGCCCGGTGCCATCGCCGGGGTGGAGCTGCACCAGATGGGTATATGCCGGCGTCTCGGCCTGGGGCGTGCCTGTGTGGTCGGCAGAGGTTTCGGTGGTGAGGCCGCCGCCGGTGCGGGCGATCACCAGTTCGGCGAGCCTCGCGACGGAGGGGGCCTCAAACAGGGTGGAAATCGCCAGATCGACTCCAAAGCTGCGCTTGATCTGTGCAAAGAGCCGGACCGCGACAAGGGAATGGCCGCCAAGGTCGAAGAAGCTGTCGTCGACCCCGACCTGCGCCACCCCAAGCAGCCGGGCAAACTGCGCCGCGATCTCCTCCTCGACCGCGTTGCGCGGGGCGAGGTAGTCGGTGTCGAGCTGTGGCCGTTCAAAGCTCTGGCTGTCCTCGCGCGCCTGCTGCGGAGGCTGATCGGCCTGTGCCATCAGATCCGGCAGCGCGAGGGAGGATACCACCACCTGCGATAGGCCAGTCGCCAGCGCCCGGCGCAGCGCGTCCGGGCCTTCTTCGGCGCGGATGCCCTGGCTGATATTGCGATGCAGTCGGCGTTCCTCGGGCGACAGCGGCTGTGCGCCCGGCGATGCGGCCAGTCCCAGATCCGCGCCGCTGGCGTCTGCTTCCTCTGCCGGGGCCAGTTTGGTTGCACCGGGCAGCTGCTGCATCTGAAAGCCCCGGACCTCAACCAGCACGGTGCCATCTTCGGTGGTCAGGGTGATGTCGAACCGGGCACTGGTCGCATCGCTGTCCATCAGCCGCATATGGCTGAGCACGTCGCAGGGCAGCGGAGCAAAGACCTCGATACCGTCATAGGACACCGGCACCCAGAGCGCGGCACCGCGATAGGCGGGAATCAGGTCAATCGCCCATCCGGTGGCAAGATCCATCAGACCGGGTGGCAGCAGCGTGCCGTCCTTGGCGGCGATGGTCGGCAGTTGCAGCCGGGCAATGCCTTCGCCCGTCCCCTGTCGCATCTGTTGCAGGACATGCCAGCGCGGGCCGAACTTCAGATGCGCCTCCTGTGGTGTCCGTAGCCGTTCGCGCTTGGTACAGGGTGGCGTTTCGGTGGCCACCGGTAGCAGATCGGGCAGGGGGTGCCGACCGGACTGCCGCGCCGCGATATCCGTCTCCAGCAGCGCCTGAACATGCAGGGCATAGCCCTCCGCCGTGCGGCTGTAGACGGCAAACTCATAACCGCGCTCGACCGGCAGCAGCCGCACGACCATATCGCAGGGGGCTGTCTCCGAGACCACGAGCGGGCGCAGGAAATAGAGATCACGCAGGGCAAAAGGCGCCTCATGCCCCAGTTCGGCAAGTGCCTCGGCGGCATATTCGATGTAGCCGGTGCCGGGGATCAATGCAGTGCCATCCTTGGTGCGGTGTTCATCAAGGATCCACTGGTCGCTGCTCAGCCGACGATGAAACAGCACCCCGCCATCCGGGGCAAACTGGCGTCTGTCAAACAACGGCTGATCACAGGGGATCGGATCATCACCGGCCTCCTGCTGGTGGGCGCCAATGGCATCTGCCGCCATGCCGACATCTGCCCAGACCCCCCAATCGACGGCAACGACACGGGTTGTGTTGCCCGCAGCCCCGGCACCGCTGCGGTGCTTGGCAAAGGCGTTGAGATATTCATTCGCGGCGACGTAATCGACCTGGCCGATCGGGCGCGTCACCGTCGAGGAGGAGGAGAACAGCACCATCAGCTCCAGCGTGTCGGTGCCGAAAATGGCGTCCAGTACCCGCAACCCGCTGACTTTCGGGGCGAGCACCTGGGAAATGTCGTCCTCGGTCTTGGCCAGAACCGGCGCGTCATTGATCTGGCCTGCGCCATGGATGACACCGGTGATGGGGCCAAAGGCGGTCTCGGCCTTGGCGACGGCGGCGCGCATCTGTTCGCTGTTGCAGACATCGGCTGCCAGCGGCAAGACCCGGCCCCTGCCAATGGCGTCCAATGCCATCACGGCGCGGATGCGCTGGGCGGTTGTATTGGCCGGGCTGTGGCGGTTCAGATAGCTGTCCCACTGGTCACTCGGGGGCAGGCCACCGCGCGAGATCAGCACTACATTGGCGCCATAGCTCTGCATCAGATCCGCCGCGATGGTGCGTCCGATGCCGCCGTAGCCGCCGGTGATCAGATAGGTGCCACCCTCGCGGAAGCCGGGGAGTGACGATGTGATCTGATCCTCCTCCGACAGCTCCACAGGGCGCCACCGCAGGGTGTAGCGCTTGTCACCACGCCAGAGTGCGGTGCCATTTGCAGGCTCCGCCAGCAACTCCTCCAGCAGGCGATCCGCAATCGACGCGGGCTGGTCCTCCGCCAGCCAGCGCCGCAGCCCACCGGGGCGGCGCGGCAGTTCGATATCGACCGTGGCGCAGGTGAGGCCGGGAATTTCGCGCGGCAGCACACCGGCAGGGCCCGCGATCATCGCCTTTTCGGGGTAGGGCAGCGGTTCGTCGCGCAGCTGGGCCGCGCCAGTTGTGAACACTGTCATATGCAGTGGCTGCGGTAGGTCGATCTGGGCCAGAGCCTGCCCCAGCGCGGTCAGCGCATAAAATCCCATCTCCAGATTGCGATCAAAGAAGGAGGCGCCGGGCCGGAAGGTCTCGCCCTCGGTTACCAGCCAGAAATGACCGATACGGCTGGGCAGAAGATCGGCCAGCGCCAGATCGGCAAGCAGCGCATCGTAGCCCGCGCGCCCCTGTTCGGGCGCCAGCATATAGCGGGTCTCGCTCAGTTGCGCATAGGTGTCGCCGGGGCGCACCCGCACCACCCGGTGGCCTGCCTGATCCAGCCTTGCGGCCAGTTCAGAGCAGAGTCCGGCGTCGTCTTCAAACAGCAGCCAGGTTTCGGGCTGCTGATCCAGTTCGCCGGTGACGTCCAGGTCGCAGCTTGCCAATGCGGGCCGCCAGCTGGGGCGCGATCCCCAGTGCGACAGCTGGTCGTGGCGGGCCGGGGTGATGATGGCAGCCTCGGCGCGGGCCGGGGCCGCGGGCTCGATGAAATAGCGGCTGCGCTGAAACGCATAGGTTGGCAGCGGCAGGCGCTGACGCCGTGCATCGCCCCAGATCTGATCCCAATCGGCGTCCAGCCCGCAGGCCCAGAGCCGTCCGATCACCCCAAAGAAATAGGCATCATCCGCCATCATCTGCTCGGGATGGCGCAATGAGCTGAGCACCTGACCGGGTTTGATCTTCGGCGCCATCTGCGCCAGCGAGGACAGTGCCTTACCGGGGCCGACCTCCAGATAGATGCGGTTCGGCACGTCAGCCAGCGTATCAAGACAGGCGGCGAACATGACCGTATTGCGCAGCTGGGCAACCCAGTATTCGGGGTCGGTGGCCTCGGCGTCGGTCAGGATCTGGCCGCTGCGGTTCGACAGGATCGGGCGTCCTGGTGCTGTCAGGGTCAACCCGCGCAGGAACTGGCGGTATTCATCCAGAATGCCCTCCAGCATCCGGCTATGGGCGGCAATATCAATCTGGATCCGCTGGTGATCCACCTCATCGGCGGTGAGCTGAGCCGCAAGCGCATCCAGCGCCTCCTGCGGGCCGGACACGGCAGTGAGGCGTGGGGCATTGACGCTGGCGATGTCCAGATCCGGCGAAAGCCGGGCCTCAACCTCATCCAGTGGAAGGGAAATCGACAGCATCCCGCCGGCAGGCACCTTGTCGAACAGCCGTCCGCGCAGCAGCACCAGATCGATGCAATCCTCAAAAGACAGCACACCGGCCAGACAGGCGGCGGTGTTTTCACCCATCGAATGTCCCACCAGCGCGGCAGGGCGGATGCCCCAGCTGATCCAGAGCTGCGCTAGCGCAAATTCCACGATCATGATCAGCGGCAATTGCACCGACGGCTGTTGCAGCCGGGCATTGGCGGCGTCTTCTTCCCCCGGTTCCGGCAGCCACAGCGCGCGGATGTCATAGTCCAGCTGCGCCTGAAGGTGGTCGAGGCCCCGGTCCATCCAATCGGCAAAGACAGGCTCGGTTTCGTAGAGATCCCGCGCCATACCCGCATATTGCGCGCCGCCGCCGGGGAACATGAAAACCACCTCCGGCGGACGGTCGGCGCTGTCGTGGTCAAACACGCGTCTGGGGTCGCCCGCCTCAAGCAGCGCGGCGGCCTCCTCGGCGGTTTCGGCGACTAGGGTGCGACGCTTGGCAAAGCTTCGGCGGCCCTCCTTCAGCGTATAGGCCACATCGGCCAGAGGCAGATCCGGGTTCGCGCGCAGATGCGCGGCCAGGGCACTGGCATTGGCATTCAGCGCGGCCTTCGAATGGCCCGAGAGGCAGAGCACCTGAAACGGAAAATCGCTGTCCTCCGGTGCGGGGCGGGGTGCGGCCTGTTCCAGCACGACATGGGCATTGGTGCCGCCCACCCCGAGGGCGTTGACCGCAGCGCGGCGCGATCCCTTGGCCGAGGTCCAGTCTCGCAACCGGTCATTGACCACAAAAGGCGCGGTTTCAAAATCAATCGCCGGATTGGGTGCCTCATAGCCGAGGCTGGGCGGGATCTGACCATGATGCAGCGACAAGGCGGTCTTGATCAGCCCGGCGACGCCGGCGGCGGTATCCAGATGGCCGATATTGGTCTTGACCGATCCGATACGGCAGTAACCCACGGCGGCGGTGGTTTCGCGGTAGGCTTCGGTCAGCGCGGTGACCTCGATCGGGTCACCAAGATAGGTGCCAGTGCCGTGGCATTCGACATAGTCGATGGTGTCCGGCGGGGTCTTGGCGGCGCGCAGCGCCTGTCGCACGGCGCTGGCCTGCCCCTCGACCGAGGGGGCCAGATAGCCGGCCTTGTCGGCGCCATCATTGTTGATCGCAGAGCCTTTGATCACCGCCCAGATATGATCGCCATCCGCCAGCGCATCTTCCAGCCTGCGCAGGGCAACCGCACCGGCACCGGAGCCAAAGACCGTGCCCTGTGCGCGGTGGTCAAAGGCGTGGCAGTGGCCGTCGGGCGACAGGATCTCGTTTTCCTTGAACAGGTAGCCGCGGCCCTGTGGCAGTTCGATGGTGACGCCGCCGGCAAGAGCCATGTCGCAGTCGCCCTCGCGCAGGGCCTTGCTGGCATAATGCACCGCCACCAGCGAGGTGGAGCAGGCCGTCTGAATGTTGACCGATGGTCCCTTCAGATCAAAGACATGGCTGACGCGGGTCGACAGGAAATCCTTGTCGTTGCCGGTATGGCGCAGCAGGAACATGCCCACGTCATCCACCAGCGGTTTATTGGAGCAGATGTTGAAGTAGAAATAGCTGCCCATGCCGCAGCCCGCATAAACCCCGATGGGGCCGTTCAGGCTTTCGGGCGGGTGACCTGCATCCTCCATCGCGCCCCAGGCGACTTCGAGGAATTTGCGGTGCTGAGGGTCGAGAATGGCGGCCTCTTTTGGGCTGAAGCCAAAGAACTCGGCGTCAAATTCGGCGTAGCCGTCCAGCGCAGCGGTAGCGGCGACGTAATTGGGGTCGGACAGCGTTTCCGGGTCTTCGCCTGCGGCCAGCAGATCCTGCTCGCTGACGGGTTTGATCGATTCCACACCGTCACGCAGGTTTTGCCAGAACGCCTGCGGCGACTGCGCTCCCGGCACGCAGAGCGACATGCCGACAATGGCGATATCGCCGCTGTAGCGTGACGCGTCAAACGGAGTGCGATCTGTGGTTTTCGCGGATGTTTTCAATTGCCCCAATCGTCCTCAACCCATGTGTCCGAAACAAGAGCCTTGCCCGAACGTAACCCTAACCAATCAACAACACTGACCCTGCGAGCGCAAAGGTCTTGCAACAGTGGCACGAATTGGTCCCCAATCTGTGAACAGGGCGTGCGCCCGCTGGCCCCCAAGCCGACGGATTACCCTGTGCGCGGTGTGAACCCTGCAAAAGATATACGGTATCGATAGGGACAGATTGTGTCCAATTCGGCCTGAATTGCGAAGAGAATGCGGCATCACAGCACACTGCGCCGTGCCTTGGCCAGCGGCGCGGTGGCGAGTGCCTGATGGCCGTCGAACAGCTGCCGCTTTGGCGTGAACAGGCCGGGGTATAGCAGGCGCTCAGCATAGCCAAGCACCGACCCGGCACAGAGCCATGTCACCGGGGTCAGCGTCGCGTTCAGCAGCATATCGACCAGCGTCGCCGCCAGCATCAGCGCCAGAGGCGCGGCAAAGGGCGACAGTGTTGCAGCCGCATGGCGGCGCATCTGTTGCCACAGCAGCACCAAGGGCCCGGCCAGAAGGCCCATCTCGGCGATATAGCCAACCCAGCCAAAGGTGCCAAAGACTAGGATCCAGCGACCGTCCGGGATCGATTCGATCTCTCCGCTTTCGAGGTTGCGTACCAGATTGCGCCCCCAGCCGCCCCAGCCGAACCAGGGTTTGTCGGCGGCGCGATCCAGCATCAGCGCCTCATTGGTGAACCGAAAGCCCAGCGATTGCGCCCGTTCGGGACTGAAGGCCTGGGCCTGCGCAAGGATGGCATCCACGGGCACCAGCCCAAGGTTGCGCAGCATCGGATAGACAATCGCCACCACCCCCAATGCCAGCGCCAGCCGCATCTGCATCCGGTAGGAAGCCATCGCCACAAAGGGTGTAAAGATCAGGCCATAGACCAGCGAGGCGATGCTCTTGCACAGGACCAGCACCGCAAAAAGGTAAATCGCCGCCATGGTATAGCGTCGCTTGTCCGGGCCTTCGGCACTGCGGGCCAGCGATGTTGCGGCCAGCACTGACATCAGCACGAACAGCGCCAGCCACAGACTATGGGGCAGGAATACAATCGGTCGGAACCCGCCCTGACGCATGGTCTGGCTGAAATCATGCTGAAAGAATCCATAAACCCAGGTGTTGATCTGCGGGCTGAACCGGACTTCGAACAGCGAAGGTATCGAATAGATCAGCCCGGCCACCATCAGCACCATCACCAGCTGCCGCTGCTGGTCGGGATGTGAGAGGTAACGGCGCGCCAGAAAGAATGGCAGCAAGACGATCAACTGGTTGATCATCACCGATCCGAGGTCGCGCCAGCGCAGCCCGGGCAGGGCATAGGTCGGAAAGACGATGGGTTCGGCGTTTTCAAGCACGCGGAACACGATCGGGTCACCATTGGTCAGGACGGTTGCAATGACCGAACCGAGGAAGAGAGCCACAAGCGCCCGCATCACCGGATGGCGGGGCCAGATCTCCACCCGCTTACGCAGGATATAGACACAGATCACAAAAGCGACGACGGCCGGAATGGAATCCTTGTCCATATCCGGGACCAATGGCAGGTCGAACACCGCAAGCGGTGGCAGGAACAGATAGCCGCCGATGACGCACCAAAGAATAGCCTGCTGCAACGGCAGACGCCGAAACAGTTTGTATGCGATCACCGGCCAGGCGATCAGCATAAGATAGGCCAAAGCATTTGGCATCGCGTGCGGCCCTGCGCTCCTGTATTTGCCCCCGTGACCATAAGTTTAGCCCCAGATGTCTGCGCTGTCGCCCGCATTCGTATTCTGAGGTAAACTCTTGAAACAGATGCAAGGCCATGTGATCGAAGAGGGGCGTCGCTTCTGGCGCATGAGGGGGGATGCGGGTGTATTTTGATATTCGGGACACACGGATTGATGTGAATATTGCCGATCCGGCGCGGCTGGAACAGGCGGTGATGGGGCATTTCCAGACCCGTCGTGGCTTTGCGCTGGCGACGGTGAATTTGGATCACCTGGTGAAAATGCACAGCTCGCCTGCCTTTCTGAAAGCCTATGCCGCACAGGATTTCGTGGTGGCTGATGGGCGGCCCATTGTCTGGCTGTCGCGGCTGGCACAACGACCGGTGGCGCTGATGCCGGGCTCCGACATGGTGCTGCCGCTTTGTCGTTGGGCCGCGCGCGCCGGGGTGCCTGTTGCTCTTGTGGGCAGCACCGAAGCCGCGCTTCAGGATGCCTCCGCGGCATTGAAAGCTGAGGTGCCGGGGCTTGAAATCGCCTGGTGCCACGCGCCGCCGACGGGCTTTGACCCCGGCAGCGAGGCTGCGGAGCAGATCCTGCGCGAGCTTGCGCGCAAGCAGATTGGCCTGTGTTTTCTGGCGCTTGGCGCCCCCAAACAGGAGATCATGGCCGCCCGTGGTCGCGCTCTTGCGCCCGAGGTCGGCTTTGCCTCAGTTGGCGCGGGGCTTGATTTTCTGGGCGGCCATCAGAAAAGAGCGCCCGCCTGGGTGCGCCGATTGGCCCTGGAATGGCTGTGGCGGGCGCTGAGCAGCCCGCGCCGCCTGGGTCCGCGCTATCTGCGCTGTCTGGCAATCCTGCCGGGTCAGCTGCTTCACGCGCTCAGGCTGCGCCACCCCTGACGGAAACTGGCCTGACCGGATCTGGCCTGACCGGATTTGGCCCGACCGGATCTGACCTGACCGGGGTGGCGGCAGTTATTTGTATTCCATCAATCCGCGTTTGCGCCCCCGCAGTCGCAGCCAGTGATATTCCATCGCGCCCTGTGCCTCGGCAAATTTGCCGAGAATGGAATAGAATGCGCGACGACGGCCCATCCGGGTAGCCAGCCGCAGGAACTGCACCGGGTAGACCAGCAACAATAGCAGCGCCCAACCGGAAAACGGCAGCAGCATCAGGATGCAGGCCGGGATTCCGGCGCCCCAGATCAGCGCCCGCCTGGTTTCCGCAACCCAATGGCGTTCGGGACCGGCGCCATGCAGCGCCGCCCCCTCGGCAAAGGCGAAACCCGCACGGCGGCTGCGCTGCCACCACTGCGAAAACCGGAGCATCTGGGCATCGTGCAATGTCATCTCGACATCCAGCCGCCAGATTGACCACCCGGCGCGTGCCAGACGCAGGCACAGCTCAGGCTCTTCGCCCGCGATCAGGTCGTTGCGATAGCCGCCAACCTCCTGCAGGGCGCGAAGCCGCATCAGGGCGTCGCCGCCACAGGCCTTCGCCGGGCCGACCGGAGTGTCCCATTCGTGATCGCAGAGCTGGTTGTAGATCGAGCTGTCGGGGTGACGTTCGCGCCGCCGCCCACAGACCACCGCCAGCCGGGGATCAGCCTCCAGCCGCGCGGTTGCGCTGGCGATCCAGCCCGGCACCACCTCGCAATCGCCATCCACCAGCTGCACATAGGTACAGTCGCCGTCGAGATGGGCCAGACCTGCATTGCGGGCGCGGGCAGCGGTGAACCGCTCGCTCATATCGAGGCTGACAACCTTTACCCCCAGCGCCTCGGCCGCGGCGACCGACCCATCCGTTGACCCGCTGTCGACATAGATCACCCGACGCAGCTGACCTTGCAGGCTGCGCAGGCAGGCCAGCAGCCGCGCCCCTTCGTTGCGGCCGATGACGACAGCATCGACAATCGGCGGCGTCTGGGCGGCGACCGGCGGATCCTGCACATCTCGGGTCATGCTGCGCTCTCCGCCAGATAACGCGGGGAAACCTGCAGGAAACCGGCCTCGCGCAGCTGTTGCGGCCCGGTTTCCGGCCCGTTATAGCGCTGAGCCTTTTCGGACCATAGGCTGAGATCCGGCGTCGTGGCAAAGCCCGCAACACGCAGCGCATCCTCGCCATGGGAGATGGCCGCGCGGGACAGGGAGGCTTGATCCCGCGCCATCGGATCATTGGCAAATTTATAGTGTTTCAGAACTGCCATCGTGTCGGCGACCTGCACACCGGTCGACAGATGCGGATGCACCGCCGGGCCGACGTCTGCACCGACAAAAACCAACGGGTGTTTGCTGAGGCAACAGTTCTCTCCAAAAACCGCGCCGCGAATGCCACCGAACTGCATTCTGGGTGCAGGCGCGGGCGCATCTGGCAGCCGGTTCTGGGACAGGAAGAACCCCAGCCCGGTAGCCGGATCATGATAGGGCAGGGCGCGCACCGCGCCGATGTCATAGTGGCAGAAGCTCTGCTGCACCTCCGGGTAGGCGTGCTGCGCGACCGATTGCAGCGGCGCCTTGGGAAACATTTCCAGCATCTGCGCCATCATCGCGCTATACCCGTGCCGATCCAGATAGCGCACCAGCCCGGTCAGGCCGAGCTGCGCCTGCCCCTCGAATTCAAGGATTTCGTCCATATCGGCGAAAAGACACCAGCGACCGGCGCAAAACTTCCGCGCCGCATAACCGCGAAAGATATTTTCAAAGCGGCCCCAGGGCAGGCGGGATTGCAGCACCGTGACATCCGGTTCTGCCGCCAGCCGGGCCAGCGTGTCGTCGCTGGAGCCGGTGTCGCAGAAAACGAAATGCGCCGCCCCAAGCGCGCGGTAATGGGCGAGAAAAACATCAAGGTAATAGGCTCCGTCCCGCACCAGCGCGACCACGGTAACTGCTTCGCGCGGTTGATGAATTTGGCGCGGCCCCGACAGGTGCCGGAGCGTTGCACGAAACCGCAGGCGATCAAATGGCATGACGATCCTGCTGTCGAAACGATCCGCAAGACGGGCAAGAAACCGGCGGGTCAGCCCATCGGGCGCTTTCGGCGCGGCGGGGCTGGGAGGATCATCTGTGCCGGTCATCGTGGCTCCTGGTCGGACAGTTCCAACTGTGCAAAAACATCGATCCGTGGCAAGTATATTGCATTATGTTAGCGCTAAAACTATGACCGTCGCAGAATTGCATTTCGACGCTGAATACGGCAGTGTCTCGCAAAAATCGGACATGCAGAGGGACAGAGCACATGGGCTCGGACATGACAGTGCTGGTTGGCGACGTGGGCGGCAGCAATACGCGGCTGGCCCTTGCCGGTCCTGAAATCGGCGTCACGGCGCTGCAAAGCTTTGCTAATGATAGCTTTTCCAGTCTCGATGACGTGCTTGCAGCCTATTGCTCGCAGCCCGATCTGCCGCCTTTGGCCGGTGCCTGCATCGCGGTGGCGGGGCCTGTCTATGGCAACGAATATCAGCTGACCAACCGCAACTGGCAGGGGACGGCAGCGGACCTGGGTCGACAGTTGCAGCTAGGCGAGGGCGCGCGGGTTGACGTGATCAACGATCTGGCCGCGCTCGGGCATTCGCTGCCCGCACTGATCCCCGGCCAGCTGTCGTCGCTGCGGGCGGGACACCAGCGCGGACAGCAGGCGCTGGTGGCGGGCATCGGCACCGGCTTCAACGTGTCCTTGTCGGTGGATGGCCACACTGCCGAAGCCGAGATGGGCCATACCAGCCTGTCGGCGCCTGTCGCGCGTGGTCTGGCCGAACGGCTTGGAGAGCGAGCTGCCGGTTTTGCAACCAATGAGGATCTGTTCTCCGGGCGCGGGCTGGTGCGCTATCATCAGGCGCTGCATGGCGTCGCGGCAGAGGGCGGCGCGCAGATCGTCGCGGATTATCTTGCCGATGCCGACAGCCCTGCCGCCGAGACGGTGACCAGCTGGGCGCGGCTGCTGGGGGATTTTGCCCGCGAATTGGTGCCGACCTATATGCCGGGACAGGGGATCTTTTTTGCCGGCAGCGTGGCACGGGGCGTGCTCGGCACCCCGGCCTGCGAGATATTCCTCAAAAGCTTCCTGCAACCTGCGACCGGCGTGCAGAGCCGGTGTGAAACCACGCCGCTGTGGTTGATCACCGACGATGCCGCAGGCGTCAGCGGGGCGGCGCGTTTTGCAATCGAAATGGCCGGCCGCAGTCGCTGAACCGCGCCCATGGCTGGGGCGCAGATCAATAGTCGCGTTTGAAGAAGAGGCCGATCCCGGTCTCGCCTTCGCCATCCACCTTGCCGGTGACGGTGAGGCTCTTGCTCACATCCAGATTGATGCTCAGCTCACTGTCGCCGCGGGTGTTGACATTGAAATCGGTATAGACGTTCTCCGACACATAGCCGCCGATATCCAGAAGGCCCGCGCCGATATTGTCGAGACCCAGCTCAACATTGCTGGCGCCGGTTTCATCGCGCAGTTTGCTCTCGGCCCGATTGCTGCCGCCGCGCCCGCTGAGCGTGGCGACGGAGCTCGCCAGCCGTGCCAGCGCCAGCGGGGAGAGGTCCTGAATATTGTCGCCAAACAGCAATAGCGCCAATGCCTCCTCGCTTGGGCGTTCCGGCTCGGAGGTCACCTTGATCGAGGGGCTGTCGATCAGCCCGGAGAGTTCGAGCGTCGCGGTGCCTTCGGAGGTCGCTGCCGAGGAGCGCAAGAGCAGATAGGGGCGCAGGTCGCCTTGCAAGGTGATCTGCCCCTCATCAAGCGCCAGCCGTCGTCCAAGAATATCAAAGGTGCCACGGATCAGGCTGATCTGGCCTGATGGCGCCAGGTTCGCGGTGCTGCCGCGCAGCTGGATCTGGCCGCCCAGCTCGGCACGAACGCCACGCCCACGGGCGTTGATGCGATTGGGCGCGCTGATCAGCACGTCAAGTAGGGTTCGGCCAGCCCCGCCACCGCTGCCGCCGGTGTTGATCAGCCCGGCACGGGCGCGCGTGCGGCGCACCTCGGCAGGCTCACCCTGATGGCGGATATCCGGGATCGGCGCTGCGGTAACGGAGCCGCCTGCGGTCGCAAGGTTGATATTGGTCTCGCCCACATCAATCCGCCCTGACAGGCTTTTGGTTCCGATCAGCCCCCCGGTCAGAGACAGCGCACCAGAGAGTTGCGTGTCATAGGACAGCTGATCGCTGAGACCGACATTGGTGAGCGCGATCTGCAACTGCGCATCAAAGGGCGCGATCAGCCCGATGGGTCCGCTGACCCGCAGCTGGCCGCCATCGCGGGGCTGCGCCGTCAGCTGAAGATCGGCTCTGGACCGCGCAATAGAGACGGTGGCGGTGATGTCATCTATCCGCTGGGCGGCAGCCGGAATTGCCAGCGACGTCCCACTGGTACGGATCTGCCCGCTGAGGTTGGCCAGCGATGGCTCCCCTTCCAGCGAGAGATCGAACTGGGCGGGGCCACGGATCAGATTGGGTGACATGAAGGGGTTCAGCCCCTCCAAACGCAGCTGTCCCCTGGCATCAATATCGGCACGGCCCTGCACCTCGTCCCAGCTGCCCGCTACGGTGCTGGTGACCCCAGCCGGGCCAATCGCGCGGCTATCGATCTGCCAGACCCCATCGCGGCGACGGGCGGTGCCTTCGGCGGTCAGCCGCCCCGGCAGCCCGGGAACGAAGCGCTGTACCTCGGCCACCAGCGCGTCAAAGGTGATATCAGCGTCCCCTTTGTTTTCGGAGACCGTACCATCGAGATCAGCCGATAGCCCCGCCGGTCCTTCGGCCGCACCGTCAAAGGTCCAGACCCCGGCGCGGCGGCTGGCAGTGCCCTTGGCGCTCAATGATCCGGCGAGGGTCGGTACAAAACGTTCAAGCGCGTTGATCGCGGCGTCGAACTCCAGATCGCCATCGCCGTTGATATTGATCTGGCCGGTCAGTTCCGCGCGGGATGATTTCGGGCCTTGCAGCTCGGCAATGCCAGAAAACGTCTGGTTCTCGCGGGTGATATCCGCGCTGAATTGCAGCGCTCCGGGGGCCTGCGGCAGGACCTTCTCCAGCTGCTTCAGCGTGGCGCCGAGGGACAGGTTGCCGCTGGTGCTGCCCAGTTGCCCATTGGCCCGCGCGCTCAGCCCTTTGGCCTCCAGCGCGAAGCGGTCGATGCTGAGCCCGGCCTCGTCCCGGCCGGCCTTGAGCGAAATGGTGGTGGTGCCGCCGATCAGGTCATCGACAGGCCGCAATCCCGCCGAGAGGTCCTGACCCCGAACTGCGAGGTCAATGTCAAAGGCCCCAGACAGCGGGGTGGTGGAGCCGACGGCCTTTGCCGTCATCCGCCCCTCCAGAGATTGTCCCGCAAGGCTGGAGAAACGCGCAAGATCCTGGGCGTTGGCGTCAATATCGGCGGAGATGCGCAGCCCGCTTTCCAGACCGTCGATGGTGACCGCCCCGGTCGCACCGTAATCCGCGCCCAACAGCAGCATATTGGTGATACGCAGCGCGCCGGGTCCATCTGTGGTGACCTGCCCGTCAAAGGTGATTGCCGCCCCCAGGGCCTCGGCCAATGCAGGGTCGGTGGGGCGCAGCCCGGTCAGCGCGGCGGCGATCTGCCCATCCAGCGCCAGACCGCTGCTCTGGTCCAGGGTGCCGGTCATCTCCAACTCGGCACGGGCAATGCGCAGCGCGGGGTTGGCCAGCCGTTTCATCCGTGCAGTCACGGTCCAGTCGCGGCCAGCGGGTTTCCGTGCATGGAACGCAAGGTCGGTGACCGTGGTCGAACCGCCTGCCACTGGCAGGACCACCGCTTCCTGTCCCGGCGGAGGGGTGACCGCAGCGCTCAGATCGGCGCTTTCAAGTTCGCCACCGGCGGCCATTTCAACAAAACCGGAAACCTCCAGCGCCTGTGTCGAAAGCGCCAGATCGTCGATCATCACCCCGCCCATGGCGCGGGTCTGGCCGCGCAGCCGGGCGCGCATGTCTGGGCCGAAGAACGGCTGATAGACCGGATCGACCAGCGCGGTGATATCGCCGTTCAGATCCGCACGAAAGCCAATGGGGCGGCTGCCCGCGCTGGGATCCGCCGGGGCGTCGCCGGCAGGCGACAGAACAACAGTACCGCCGAGGCGTCGGGTGCCGTCGGTATCCAGTGCCAGTTCGGCGCTGAAATCCTCAACCGGTCCGCGTCCTTGCAGGGCGAGACGGATATCGGGGCCGCCCGGCAGGCCAAGCGCGGTGGACACAAGCCCGCCGTCTTCCTCCTGCAACACCATATCAACCGTGATATTGCCGGTGTCATTGGCAAAACCCGCCTCCAGGGTGAGCTGATCACTGTCGCGGTCCAACCGGGTGATCTGCAAGGCGCTGTCGAGCGCGCCATTGGCAAGGCTCATCGAACCATCAAGGGTCAGCACCGCCGCCACCCCGACCAGATCCTGCCCAAGTGTCAGCCGCCCAACCTTGATTTCACCGATATTGATCGACACCGGCAGCTCCGGCAGCTGGAACGGCGCCGCCTCGGGGGTTGGCAGGTTGGGGTCGTCCAGCGGCGCAGCGGGTGCGCGTTCGATATGAATGCGATCCGCCTTTAGCGTGTTGATGGAGAAATCACCGCGCAGCAGGCCTAGGCGGTTCCAGTCCAGTTCTGCGCCCTCAATGGTCAGCCAGATGCCTTCGCTATCTGCCACGGTCAGCTTTTGCAGCGTAGCCTGCGAGGACAGCGCCCCCTCCAGCCCGGTAACGCGGATCGCGCGGCTCTCGCCCGAGAGCGTGTCTTCGAGAAAATCAACCAGCAGGCCACCGCTCTCTTGGCGCTCCTGCGCGGGTGTTTCCAGAGGGGCCATTGTCAGCACCACAGCCAGGAGCAGCGGCGAGAACAGGGTGGCAGGGCGGAGGGCTGCAAGAAGATGTTTCAAAATGCCTGTCCTATCCCGATGTAGAATTGCAAGCCGTCGTCGCTGCCACCGTCTACCGGATAGGCCAGATCCAGACGGATAGCGCCGATCCCGGCCACGTCGTAGCGCAGCCCGAACCCGGCGCCGGCATGTCGGGCCGAGTCCGAGGAGACAAAACTCTCCGCATCCACCAGCCCGACATCGTAAAAGCCGACCAGGGTGAATTTCTCGCCGATCCGCCCGCGTACCTCGCCCGATAGGGCCAGATAGCCGCGCCCGCCGGAGATCCCGCCCGCCGCAGGCACGCCCAGCGACTGGAACTCCTGACCGCGCACCGATCCTGCGCCGCCGGAGTAAAACAGCAGGGTGGGCGAAACCTCAGACAGCGACGGGCCGATCACCGATCCCATCTGCAACCGCCCGGCCAGCACGATGCGGTCACTGCTGCCAAGCGCCTTATAGGCGCGCCCGTCGAATTTCAGCTGAAGCCCGGATTTGCTGCCATCCACGCCGACAAAGGGCAGGGCGCGGGCATCCAGATAATATCCGCTGGTGGCGCTCAGGCTGCTGTCGCGCCCGTCGTATTCCGCCCGCAACTGCCCGACCAGATATTTGAAACGTCGCTTGCCGAAGACGTCTTCGGCGAGCACGCTCTCAAAGCCAACAGAGGCCTCGGCAAAAAGCTGGTCGGAATAGACCCGGCGCAGGCCGACCGCGCCCAGTCCACGGGTGGCGGTGTAATGTTCTTCGTCCAGCCTCTCGGCCTCAAGCAGGTAGAACTGGCTGTCATCGGGACCAAAAGCGGCAGGCCGGTCCAGCCGCAGCGCCACGCGCCCGTCCAGATCATTTGCACTGCCAATGCCCGACAACCGGGCCTCAAATCGCAGGCGCTCCGCACCGCCAAAGAGATTGCGGTGCATCCAGGAACCACTCACCTCCAGCCCGTCAGAGGAGCTGAGTTCAGCCCCAAAGGTAAATCGCCGGGGCGGCTGATCCTCGATCCTGGCGACATAATCCAGCGTACCGTCGGGATTGGCGCGTTCGGCAGGGCGAATGGTGACAGCGGCAAAAGCCCCGGTGCGGCGCAACCGTGTCGCGGACCGCGACAGAAGATCGGGGTGAAACACCTCGCCTGTCGGGAAGCCTGCGATCCGCTGTATCGCCTCTGCCCGCACATTCGAGGGTGTGGCCAGTTTCAAACGACCAAAACGCAGCTGCGGTCCCGGCGCCAGGCGCAGACTCGCATTCAGTCTGGCGGCCACATGGTTGGCGGTGATCGACTGCGCGCCGACCTTGGCCTGCGGGTGACCGGCATAGCGCCAGTTTTCCACACCCGCGTTTGCGGCATCGCGCAGGACTGCGGTGGTGGCCGTGCGACCGGTGGCAAATTCTTCGGGGATCTCAACCGCTCGTCGCTGTGGGAGGGGGGCAATCTCAGCGGTGCCAAAGGTGAATTTCGGACCTGCCTTGACGGTGATGTCTATCTTCTTGATCTCACGCGGAAGGTTCAGGGGCTGGATCCGGGCCGCCTCGCGCCCATCGACGCTTATCTGCACCACCGGTGAGAAATATCCCTGATCGTAAAGCACCTGCACCAGCGTGCGATAATCCGAGAGCGCCGCCGCCATCAGCGGCTGCACGCCGGTCTCGCCGCGTGCGCTGGTCGCCAGCGTGGCAGAAGCATCCTGCAGGAGGTCGCGCAGATCGCCGTCCGACCCCGGCGCGACCAGCCGGGCGTCCGCCGCAGACAGCGCCAATGTGCCGCCAAAGAACAAGGCCGTTGCCAGGGCGGCCTTGCGGCCCAGCTGAGCAAAACCCCGAGGTTGAGTGACATGGCAAAGGGAGCGGCGGAAGGATCGGCGATAGAACATGGGACGCTCCGGACAGGCTACAAGATCGGTCCCCGGTCTCGGGCGGATCGGCGCTGACGCCACCGAGACATGTGGACCGGGATCAGACCTAACATAGGGCAAACCCGGTGTGTAACGTCAATGTCGCGTGATAGGTTCCCGCGCCAATTCGTGATCAAGCCTCTGACAGATCGGCGACAGATCGGCGCTGATGCGCGCCCCGGGTTGGAGCTGACGGGCTGACGACTGGCTACATCTGCGCGGCGCGGAACCAGGCCCGGATCGCAGCGCGATCCTCGGGCGCCATATAGGTGATATTGGCAGGTGGCATCGCATGGGTCACACCCGCCTGCAGGTAGATCTCACCGGCGCGGCGGGCCACATCCGCTTCGGTCTCCAGCAAGACACCCTTGGGGGCGGTGCGGATCCCGTCCCAGAAGGGTTCGCGGGCATGGCACATGCTGCATCGGCCCAGAACGATTTCATGCACCTCGGCAAAGCCTTCGGTCTGGGCCATGGTCAGCGCGGTGCCGCTCAGCGCGGCCTCCTCCGGGGCATCGTCGCCCTCATGCTCAAGCCCCAGCGACGACAGGATGATCACGCCCAGGAACAACAGCGCCGTCGCCAGCCAGGTCCAGGTCGGATCACCGGCACGGGCGTGGCGTGTGTTGAAATAATGCCGGATGGTCACCCCCATCAGGAACACCAGCGCCGCGATCAGCCAGTTGTATTCGCTGGCAAATGCCAGCGGGTAGTGGTTCGACAGCATCAGAAACACCACCGGCAGCGTCAGATAGTTGTTATGGGTCGAGCGCAGCTTGGCGATCTTGCCATATTTGGCGTCCGGCGCGCGGCCTTCCTGCAGATCCTTCACCACGATGCGCTGGTTGGGCATGATGATGAAAAACACATTCGCCGTCATGATGGTGGCGGTAAAGGCACCGAGATGCAGCATCATGGCGCGACCGGTGAACACCTGATTGAGACCCCAGCCCATGGCCACGAGCATCACGAACAACAGCACCATCAGCAGGGTCGGGCGCTCAGCCAGACCGGATTTGCACAGACGGTCATAGACCAGCCAGCCCACCGAGAGCGTCGCGGCTGAAATCAGGATCCCCTGCCACAGCGCCAGATCCGCCTTCGACTGGTCGATGAGATACAGCTCGCCACCGACCCAATAGACCACCATCAACAGCGCAAAACCCGAAAGCCATGTCATATAGCTTTCCCATTTGAACCAGGTCAGATGGTCAGGCATCTCGGCGGGGGCGACCAGATATTTGCGGATGTGATAAAAACCGCCACCATGGACCTGCCATTCCTCGCCATGGGCGCCCACCGGCAGATCCGGTGCCTTGCGCAGCCCCAGATCCAGCGCGATGAAATAGAAGGAGGAGCCGATCCAGGCGATGGCGGTGATCACATGCAGCCAGCGGATGGCAAAGCCCAGCCAATCCCACATCATCAACAGCTCAAACATTCAGATCCGGTCCTTTGTCGCCCAATGCGCATTGCTGCGGCCGGGGCTGGGTTAACAGTCAGTCGCTGCGCGTCCTGCGGGCGCCGATGCCGCCCGGTGGTTCGGGCCGGGCGGGGCGCAATCTGGCCTAGCGCAGCCCTGCCACACTAGGCAAAGCGGGGTTTCTTCGGTATTCCCATATACTGCCAAACTGTATCAAAAAATCTGGAACAATCGCAGGCCTCTGTCATGTCTTACCTCGACAATATCCGCACCTTCGTTCGGGTCTATGAACTGGGCTCGATGTCGGCCGCAGGGCGCGACCTCAGGGTGTCGCCTGCAGTCACCTCGGCGCGGATCTCGCAGCTGGAGGAATACCTCGGCGTGCGGCTGTTCCAGCGCACCACTCGCAATCTCACCGCAACCGAGCAGGGGCGAGCCTTCTATGACGGGGCGGTTGCGGTATTGGATGCGGTGGATCTGGCGGAGGCCAGGGTGATGCATCTGACCGATACCCCGCGCGGCACCCTGTTTGTGGCGGCACCTCTGGGGCTGGGTCGGCGGCTGCTGGCGCCGCAGACGCCGGAATTCCTGGCCACCTACCCGGAGATCAACCTGCGTCTGCGGCTGTCGGACCGTGCGGTGGATCTGACCAGCGAGGGGCTGGATCTGGCATTCTTCCTGGGCCAGCCAGAGGACAGCAACCTGCGCATTCGCAAGATTGCGGATTGCCAGCGGGTGCTCTGCGCCGCGCCCGCCTATGTCGCGCGGCGCGGGTTGCCCGCAGATGGTGACGCGCTGCTGCGGGATGGGCATAATTGTCTGAACCTGCGCTACCCCGGCGCCAGCGAGTTTCAGTGGCTGTTGCAGACCGGCGATGGCCCGCGCCGTTTTGCGGTGAGCGGGCGCTACGAATGCGATGATGGCGATGTGCTGACCGATTGGGCGCTGGCAGGGGAGGGCGTGATCCTGAAACCCCTCTTCGAGGTTGCCGAGCATCTGGCGGCAGGACGTCTGGTGCCGGTCGCCGAGGCCACGCCACCGGTGCCCGTCCAGCTGGCCTGTCTTTATACCCATCGCCGCCATCAGGATCCGAAGACCAGATTGTTCATGGAATATATGACCGCGCGGCTGGCCTCAGTGCTGCGTGTCGATGGGCTGCGTGTCGATGGCGCGCAACCGGGGCGTGCTGCCGACCCCGCGCAGGCAGGAACGCCCGAGACCTGAGCGACCCGCAGCAGCTCCCGCCCGCCCCGGCGCTCCTGTCGGAGCGCCGTGTCCGTTGGGCATGGCCGCGCCAGGGCGCGGCAGCGCTCAGCTGCCGCGATAGGTGGAATAGCCGAAAGGCGACAGCAGCAAGGGCACGTGGTAATGCGCGCTCTCATCGGTGATGCCAAAGCGGATCGGAATTTCGTCCAGAAACAGCATCTCGCCGGAGGCCTGGCCATTGGTGCGCAGGTATTCCCCGGCCTCGAACACCAGCTCGTAGAGACCGGTCACAAAATCCTTCTTCGGCAGGATCGGACTGTCGGTCCGCCCATCGGCATTTGTCAGCATCTGCGCGATCTCGGTGCGCCCGCCTGCATCCAGCCGGTACAGCCGGATCGGCAGTCCGGCGGCGGGGCAGCCGCGCGCGGTGTCCAGCACATGTGTGGTGAGATACCCGGGCTCTGTCCTTGTGCTCATTCTTAAGTCCTCCTGCTATGGGGCTACCTCTGCCTGATGGCGGCGGGGCCTGCAAACCTGTGCAATCTGATAGTGTATTCGGGAAAATTTGAAAGATAGCCGTGATCTTCTGCCATAGTAATGACCTGGAGTTGTTTGAAAAGAGGCCCCCGGCAATGAACAGATACCCCCGCAACATGATCGGATATGGCGCGACGCCGCCCGATGCAGCCTGGCCCGGCAATGCCAAGGTCGCGGTGCAGTTCGTGTTGAACTATGAAGAGGGCGGGGAGAACAATATCCTGCATGGTGATGCGGGGTCGGAGGCGTTTCTGTCTGACATCGCCGGGGCGGCGCCCTGGCCAGGACAGCGGCACTGGAACATGGAATCGATCTACGACTACGGCGCCCGCGCCGGGTTCTGGCGGCTGCATCGCATGTTCACCGCTGTGGATATCCCGGTCACCATCTATGGTGTCGCCAGCGCATTGGCGCGCTCTCCCGAACAGGTCGCGGCGATGAAGGCTGCGCAGTGGGAGATCGCGTCACACGGGCTGAAATGGGTCGAACACAAGGATATGGCAGAGGCCGACGAACGCGCCGCCATTGCCGAGGCGATCCGCCTGCATACCGAGGTGGTCGGAGAGCGCCCGCGTGGCTGGTACACTGGCCGGTGCAGTGAAAACACCGTGCGTCTGGTGGCTGAGGAGGGCGGCTTTGACTATATCTCGGACACCTACGACGATGATCTGCCCTATTGGCTGGAGGTCGGCGAACGCGATCAGCTGATCATCCCCTATACGCTGGAAGCCAACGACATGCGCTTTGCCACCGCACCCGGCTACATCACTGGCGAACAGTTCTATCGGTATCTCAAGGACGCCTTTGACCTGCTCTATGCTGAGGGTGAAGAAGGTGCGCCGAAAATGATGTCGATCGGGCTGCATTGCCGCCTGATCGGCCGCCCCGGCAAGGCAGCGGGGCTGAAACGGTTTATCGACTATATCCGGGGGTTCGACGGGGTCTGGTGCCCGCGCCGCATTGATATCGCCGATCATTGGGCGAAAACCCATCCACATCAGCGCCGTGAACGCCCCAGCCAGATGAGCCGCGCGCGATTTGTCGAGGCCTATGGCGGGATCTTTGAACACTCCCCCTGGCTTGCCGAACAGGCGCATGGTCTGGAACTGGGACCAGCCCATGACCGCGCGGCGGGGCTGCATAATGCGCTGTGCCGGATGTTCCGCTCTGCCAGCGAGGCGGAGCGGTTGGGCGTGCTGACAGCGCACCCGGATCTGGCAGGCAAGCTGGCCGCCGCCAAACGTCTCACGGCGGAGAGCACCAGCGAGCAGGCCTCCGCCGGGCTGGATGCGCTGACTGATGCGGAACGCACACGGTTTACGCAATTGAACAGCGCCTATGTGGAAAAACACGGCTTTCCCTTCATCATTGCGGTGCGCGACCACGATAAGACGTCGATTCTTGCAGCATTTGAACGGCGTATCGCCAATGATCGCGACAGCGAATTTGCCGAAGCCTGTCGGCAGGTCGAACGTATCGCCGAGTTCCGCCTGCGGGATGTGCTGCCGTGAGGGACTGCCAGCTATGCCGGAGACCGCGATGAAGATGCTTGAGATCCAGCCGATCACAGCCGAGGGCTTTGCCCCCTTTGGCGATCTGATCGACTGCACCGGAGCGCCGGACAAGATCATCAATCAGGGGCTCTGCGGACGGTATCACGATCGGGCCACCATGGAGTTCAGCGCCGGTCGTGCGGGTCTCAGCCTGTTCAACGCCGAGCCGCGTGAACTGCCGATGCCCCTGCGGATGGTCGAGCGCCACCCGGACGGCAGTCAGGCCTTCATCCCGATGAGTGAAACCGGATTTCTGGTGATCGTCGCCCCGGATCGCGGTGGTGTGCCGGGACTGCCGCTTGCCTTTGAAACGCAACCCGGACAGGCGATCAACTTCCACCGGGGCACCTGGCACGGGGTGCTGACGCCCCTGACGGCGCCGGGCCTGTTTGCCGTGGTGGATCGGATCGGAGAGGGCGCCAATCTGGAAGAACACTGGTTTGAAAGCCCCTATCAGGTGATCCGACCCTGATCTGACAATCAAAGGCGCAGCGACCCAGCGGGTCTTGCGCCTTTTTCTTTCGCAACAGGCACTCCGCCAAATGAGAGTGTCATCACAACACCGACCAAGACCAACAGAATAAGCAACAACAGAGAGGACCAGATCCATGGCCGATGGCTCAATCGGAACGCCGGCGCAGCTGCGCGATCCCAATTACACTCCACCGCTGGCAAAGGCTGTGCCACTGGGCATCCAGCATGTGCTGGCCATGTTTGTCTCAAATGTCACCCCGGCGATCATCGTGGCCGGGGCGGCGGGATTTGGCTTTGGCTCTAATTCCCCCGATTTTCCCGAACTGCTCTATCTGATCCAGATGTCGATGCTGTTTGCCGGGGCGGCGACGCTGCTGCAAACACTGACCATCGGGCCGGTTGGTGCGGCGCTGCCGATTGTGCAGGGCACCAGTTTTGCCTTCTTGCCGATCATGATCCCGCTGGTCGCGGGCAAGGGGGTTGATGCGCTGGCGGCGCTGTTCGGCGGGGTGCTGATCGGCGGGCTGTTTCATGCCGCATTGGGGCTGGTGATCGGGCGTATTCGCTTTGCCCTGCCGCCGCTGGTCACCGGGCTGGTGGTCACCATGATCGGTCTGGCGCTGGTCAAGGTCGGCATTCAATATGCCGCCGGAGGCGTGCCAGCGATCGGGACACCGGAATATGGCTCGCTGCTGAACTGGTCGGCAGCGCTGGTGGTGATCATCGTCACCCTGGGTCTGAAGTTCTTTGCCCGCGGGATGCTGTCGATCTCGGCGGTGCTGCTCGGGCTGATTGTCGGCTATCTCTATGCGATGATGATGGGCATGGTCACGGTCGAGGCCATTGGCACCAGCTGGTCGCGCGCCAGCGCCTTTGCGCTGCCGATGCCGTTCAAATACGGGATCGAGTTTTCCTTTGCCGCGATTGTCGGCTTTTGCCTGATGGGGCTGGTATCGGCGGTTGAAACCGTGGGCGATGTCAGCGGTATCGCCCGTGGCGGTGCAGGCCGGGAAGCCACCGACAAGGAGATTTCCGGTGCCACCTATGCGGACGGTTTCGGCTCGGCGCTGGCGGGCGTGTTTGGCGGGTTGCCCAATACCTCCTTCAGCCAGAACGTGGGCCTGATCGCCATGACCGGCGTCATGAGCCGTCATGTGGTCACCATCGGCGCGCTGTTCCTGATCCTCTGCGGGCTGGTCCCGAAGGTTGGCGCGATCATCCGCACCATTCCGATTGAGGTGCTGGGAGGCGGTGTCATCGTCATGTTCGGCATGGTGGTGGCTGCTGGTATTTCGATGCTGTCGGATGTCGACTGGAACCGCCGCAATATGGTGATCTTTGCCATTTCCCTCTCCATCGGATTGGGGCTGCAGCTGGAACCGGGTGCGGTGCAGCACCTGCCGGATACGCTGCGGGTCCTGATGACCTCGGGCTTGCTGCCGGCGGCGCTCATTGCAGTTGTGCTCAATCTGGTGCTGCCGCAGGAGCTTGCCAGCGAGGCCACGGAAGAGGTCTCTGGCGGCCTGTCAGGACAGGGGCGCGGCAGCCTGCCGGGCGAGTAACCGCAGCTCTTGAGTGTGCAACGAACAGGGGCCGCAGCAGATATGCGCGGCCCCTTTGTTCATGGTCGCAGACAGTCGCCTCTTTTCAGCTCTGCCCTGCCATCAGCGCGGCCATATCCAGCATTCGCGCGGAAAATCCCCATTCATTGTCATACCAGCCAAACACCCGCAGCTGGTGATTGCCGATCCGACGGGTTTCCGGTCCGGCAAGGACCAGCGATTCAGCTCGGGCACGCAGATCGGATGAGACCAGCGGCTGCTCGGTCCATCCCAGAACCTGCGAAGCCTCGATCGCAGTGCGCAGGGTGGTATCGGCGAAGTCTGCCGCCATCGGGTGGCTGGTCCTGACCACCAGATCCACCGCAGACACGCTGGCGGTTGGCACTCGCACCGCAGCACCACTGATGCGACCAGCCAGATGCGGCAGTACCTCGTCGATCAGATGGGTGGCAGAAGTCGTGGTTGGCACCATCGACAGCGCCCCGGCACGGGAGCGGGCAAAATCGCCGCGCGGTGCGTCCACCATCGGCTGCGAATTGGTGTAGCAGTGGATCGTGGTCATATGGGCGCTGTCGATGCCCAGCAGCATGTCCAGCAGCTTGACCAGCGGGGCCAGCCCGTTGGTGGTGCAGGAGGCATTGGAGATGATCGCGCCATCGCCCAGATCGGCCTCGTTTGCGCCCAGCACAATCGTGCGTTCGGCGGCGGGCGAGGGGCCGGAGATCAGCACCTTGCGCGCCCCGGCCGTCAGCCCCCGTCCCGCCACATCCGATGTTCGCGCGATGCCGGTGCATTCCAGCACCACATCGACGCCTGTGAGATCCAGCGTGCTGAGGTCGGCTGTCTGGTGGAACCGGATCACCCGGTCGGCAATCCGCAGGTTGTTGCCCTCGATCGCAACCGCGTCGGGATAGGGGCCAAAGGTGCTATCGTATTGAAACAGATAGGCGCACATGTCCAAGGGTGCGATATCGTTGATGCAGACCAGCTCAATCCCGGCACCGCGCGGCGTCGTCAGGATCTGGCGCAGAATAGCGCGGCCGATGCGGCCGAATCCGTTGATTGCAAGTTTCATGGCCAAGCTATGACAGGGCGCGGCGCGCGGCTCAATCCGCTAGAGCGGCAATCCTGCTCCGGTTTCGGTCACAATTTCCCGCGCGGTGTTTCAAATCGACGCCTGTGCCGCGGGGCGGGGCCACGCGAACCACGGCGGAGTGCGCCTAGGGGCAGGCCAACTGTGCGAAATACGTCCCATTGATGGAGCGCACCATCGTCTCGACCCGGGCCCGGCACCCGGTTGCAGCGTGAAAGGCGCGCACGGCCTGCCGCGCTGTCAGTACCGCAGGCGGGCGAAACGGCTGTAGCTCCGCGTTCTGGCGCTGCGCCATGTAGCGTCCCGTCGCGCTGCCGGTGTTGCGACCTGTGTCTGTCACCTCCGGGGCCACATGCCAGCTGCGCCCCAGCACATTGACCACGGTCACCTGTGTCTCCGGTTCGGTGCCAGCATCAGCCGGACCCGGCAGGGTGAGCAGCAACGGTCCCGTCACCACGGCAAAGGCGATGCCAGTCATCTTGCGGCCAGCGGCCCTGCGCGGGGCGGCGGCAGCGGCGGCGATGGTTGCCGGACGACCCGCACGGGTGCTCAGCACCGCCAGCAGGCTCATCAGCCCCAGCGCAAGACCTGTGAACACGATAGATATGATCGACATTGGCGCAGGCTCCATGGCTGACCTCGCGGGGCGAGATCGACCCGCGAGACTGTCTTGCAACATGTCACTTACCTTAGCGCAGCTGTGCGTTCTGGCAATGGCGATGCGCCGCCTTGGTTAGCGCGGTGGGCTTAGTGGCATGTGCCGGTTGACGTCCTTGTATAGCAGGTAACGGAAGCGTCCCGGTCCCCCGGCATAGCAGGCCTGCGGGCAGAAGGCGCGCAGCCACATGAAATCACCGGCCTCAACTTCGACCCAATCCTGGTTAAGGCGGTAGACGGCCTTGCCCTCCAGAACATAGAGCCCGTGTTCCATCACATGGGTCTCGGGGAAAGGGATGACGCCGCCCGGTTCAAAGGTCACGATAGTGACATGCATGTCATGCGACAGATCTGCCGGATCGACAAAACGGGTGGTGGTCCAGCGACCCTCGGTGTCGGGCATGACGCTGGGGGCAATGTCGCGCTCGTTGGTGACCAGAACTGCGGGTTTCTCGACGCCGGGCGCCGGTTCCCAGCGTTTGCGGATCCAGTGAAACCCTGCTGTGCTGTCGCTGCTGTTGTGCAGGGTCCAGGCCGCCCCGGCCGGGATATAGGCATAGCCGCCCGGTTCCAGGTGATGCGCGACGCCATCGACGGTCAGATCCAGCTTGCCCTCCGTCACGAACAGCACGGATTGCGCGGCGCTGTCATGTTCGGGACTGTCGGAGCCGCCATCCGGTTGCAGCTCAACGATATATTGCGAGAACGTCTCGGCAAAGCCACTCAGGGGGCGGGCGATGACCCACATCCGCATCCCCTGCCAGCCCGGCAGATATGAGGTGGTGATATCGCGCATTGTGCCCTTGGGGATGACGGCATAGGCATCGGTGAACATGGCGCGGTCGGTCAGCAGCTGCTCCTGACCGGGGTGGCCTCCCTTGGGGGTGAAATAACGCGGCGCGGTCATCGGCGATCCTTTCGTGATGGGTGCCGTATTTATGCGGGCTTGCCGATGGGGGTCCAAGAGGGGCGCTGCGGATAACATCCTTCGCGAAATTTTGAATATCGGATGCGGGCAGCGTTACAGATCTGCCAGCGCCTGGCTCTGGCGCAGCTCCGCCGCGCAGAGCTGCAACGCGCGCAGCGAGATTTCGGTGTCCTGTGCCGGGTTCATCCCCCGCGGGGACGAACTGCCAACCACGATAGGCCGTTGATCGGGGCGCGATACCGGCACGGCGTAACCGATGATCCCGGTTTCGAACTCACTGTCGGTCACCGCATAGCCCCGCTGCCGCGCGGTGCGCACCCGGTCGAGGATTTGATCCACCTCGGTCAGGGATTGCTCGGTGTGGCGGGGGATATCCGCCGTCGCCAACGTTTCGGCAGCCGCGTCGTCCGACAGGCAGCCCATCAGCATCCGCCCCAGGCTGGTATGGACCAGCGGGATATGAGCGCCGGCGGTAAACCCATAGGTGACCGGTGCATGTTCGACCGTGGATTGCGCCAGCAGCAACACCCGCCCCTGATCCAGCGTCGCAAGCGTAATCTCAGCGCCAAGGCTGCGGGCATGGCGGTTCAGCACCGGCTGCACCTTGCGGCCAAACTGATTGGCCTGAAGAAACCCGCCGGACAGCGCCAGCACCTGCGGCGTCAGCGACAGGACCCGGCCCTGCTGGCGCAGATACCCGGCCTGTACAAGCGTCAGCGCCCCGCGTCGCGCCGTGGCGCGATCCTGACCGGTGCGCCGTGCGATATCTGCCAGCGTCAGCGTCGGAGTAGCCGCGTCAAACGCCGCCAGAACAGCCAGCCCCTTGGCAAAGCTTGAGGAAATATTACGGTCTTGTTCACTCATCTTCTCATCCAAAAAATACTTGTCAGCGCGCCTGCTTGCACCGGGGGAGGGGATCAAATGGATCGTATCCCGGTAGCACCGACCGCAGATCGAACAAGGTACGGCCCGTGTCCGCATCGGTCTGAAACATCATCGGTGTTCTGTAGGTGCCCCTGCCTCCGTCACCCTGGGTTGTCTGTCAGTTCCAGTCTTCGGCCCTGCGCTGTGCCCTGCGTTCAATTCGCAGCTTTATGTGCCTCGCCTCTGATAAGAGACTGGACCTGAACTAGTTTTTTAGTTCAAGCTTAAATTATCCAGTTGCATAACAAAAACATTGCAAAGGGTGTGATATGGGGAAGACCGACGCAACGTCATGAGCGGCGGGGCACATATCGAAGGCGTGGACAGAAGAAGGTCAGATCACAAGATGACGACGTCACTCATCAAGGGGGCGCTTGCGCGCAAGGGGTTGCTGACAGAGCAGGCCTGTCACGCGGGCGAGGCGGTGCTGGCGCAATGCGAAGCCGCTCGCGTGGAAACCGTGCGCGTCCTCTTTGCCGATCAACACGGCATTCTGCGGGGTAAGACGCTGGTCGCCGCCGGTCTGAGGTCGCTGTTTGAGCAGGGAATCGCGGTGCCGTCGACACTGTTGCTGAAGGATACCGCCCATCGCACCGCCTTCCCGGTGTGGAGCGAAAACCCCGAGGAGGTTGTGACGCCGATGCAGGGCGCCAGCGATGTGCTGCTGGTGCCGCGCCCGGAGACCTTTCGCGTGCTGCCATGGTCCCCACATTCGGCCTGGATCTTCTGTCATGTCGCGTTCCACGATGGCGACGTCGTCCCATTCGGATCGGCCTATGTGCTGGAACGGGCGGTGGAGACATTGGCAGAACAGGGGCTGAAGACCGTGGTCGGGCTGGAGGTTGAATTCCAGATCTTCGAACGTGTGGACCCGGCGCTGGGCCATGCGCAGCAGGGGATGCCCGGGGCTCCGATCGAAACCCGGAACCTCATTCAGGGCTACCAGTATCTCACCGAAACCCGCTACGGCGAGGCCGAGGCGATTCTGGACAGGTTGCGACGCAATGCGCAGGCGCTTGGCCTGCCGGTGCGCACTGTCGAGATCGAGATGGGTCCGAGCCAGTTCGAGTTCACCTTCGATCCGGCCGATCCGATGACGCAGGCGGACGCGATGGTGATGTTCCGCACCATGGTCAAGGAAGTCTGTGCCGCTCAGGGATTACACGCCAGTTTCATGGCCAAGCCGCGGCAGGATCACGCGATGGCCAATGGCTGGCACATCCATCAGTCGCTGATAGATCCCAGCACCGGGCGCAATCTGTTCATGCCCGAGGTTGAGGGCGAGCTGACGGAAGAGGCCAGTGGCTGGATCGCCGGGCTGCTCGCCCATGCCGAGGCGGCCTCGCTGCTGGTTGCCCCTACGGTCAATAGCTACAAAAGGTATCTGCCATACCAGCTGGCGCCCAACCGGATACAATGGGGAGAGGACAATCGCGGCGCCATGCTGCGCGGCCTGATGCGCCCCGGCGACCTCTCCAGCCGGATCGAGAATCGCGCGCCCGACAGCAGTGCCAATCCTTATTTCGCGCTGGCCGCGCAGATCATCGCGGGCAGCGAGGGGCTGGCCTCCGGGCGACGCGCGCCGCCGCCCACGGCATCGCCCTATTCCGACGACGCGCAAAAGCTGCCGCGCTCGCTTGGACAGGCGTTGCAGGCCTTCAGCGGATCCGACCTGTTTCGCATCGCTCTGGGGGGCGATGTGGTCGACTATCTCGCCCATCTGAAAGAGGTCGAATGGTCCCGCTACCTCGATACCGTCAGCGAATGGGAGCAGGCTGAATACTTTAACCTTTACTGATGTTTGACCGGTTCCGGCAGGGCCGTTGCGCGGTCGGTCGGCGGTGCCTGATTGCAGCGGTTCAAATGCGTTCGAGACCGCGATTGCAGCTTGAACGAGACATCCGTTATTGGTACCGTATACAGGCGTATGCGGGAGAACCATTGCAGCAGGAATTGCCTGCCGACACTGGTGCCGAAGGAGCAACCGCCCCGGAAACTCTCAGGCCAAAGGGACCGTAAACGTGACGTACTCTGGAGAGACCCTGATCACACCAGGGCGCCGAAGGGATAACGATCTCAGGCAAAGGGACAGAGGGGGCATCACATTGCGCAGGTTCTGCCTGCGTGACGATTGGATGCCGGGACCATGCCATCATTCCTGATCGGACCGGCCCTGAACTCATGGGATGGATCGGCATGACTGCTGAGACCAGGCAAATAGGAACGATACCGGCGCCAGTCGGGCTGGCCGGGGCAGTTCCCTGCGGGCGGTGCTTGGCTCCGGCGGCTCGTGCCATGCCTGTGATGCCGCAGATTTTGACACCCAAACCGCAGCCGTCCACCAGGGCGCGCTGCCATAAGCGCTGAGATCGGCGCGATCTCCAAAGGAAGAGACTGATGAAATACACCGAAGAACACGAATGGCTGCTGGCCGAGAGCGATGATCTGATCACGGTGGGCATCACAACCCACGCGGCAGAGCAGCTGGGCGATGTGGTCTTTGTGGAACTGCCCGAGGTCGGCACCGAAGTCTCCAAGGATGATGAAATCGTGGTCATCGAATCCGTAAAGGCAGCCTCCGATATCCTGGCGCCGCTGGACGGCGAGATCGTCGAGGTGAACGACGCCCTGATCGACAACCCCGGCAAGATCAACGAAGACCCTCAGGGCGACGCCTGGTTCTTCAAGATCAAGCCGTCCGATCTGTCCCCGATGGACGATTACATGGATGAAGCCGGCTACAAGGACTTCATCGGCTGATCCTTGCACCCCGCCTGCGCCATTCCGCGCGGCGGGGTTTTTTGATCGCTGTTCCCGCACCTATCGCGGTGCCAATCCGCACCACCGGGCCAGCCCGCAGCATTCCGCTGCCTTAACCTCCTGTTGCTGAAGAGGGCGACACATGTCTTTTGAACCCACGGACTATCTGCCGTATGACTTTGCCAACCGCCGCCATATCGGCCCGTCTCCCGAAGAGATGGACGACATGCTTGCCGTGGTTGGCGCCGAGAGCCTGGATGCGCTGATTGACGAAACGGTGCCTGCCACCATCCGTCAGGCCGCCGCGCTGGAGTTTGGCCGTCCTCTGTCGGAACGCGAGCTGCTGCATCACATGCGTGAGGTCGCAGGCAAGAACGTTCTGAAAACCTCGCTGATCGGGCAGGGCTACCACGGCACCGTGACCCCACCCGCCATTCAGCGCAATATTCTGGAAAACCCGGCCTGGTACACCGCCTACACGCCTTATCAGCCCGAAATCTCCCAGGGACGTCTTGAGGCGCTGTTGAACTTCCAGACCATGATCTCGGATCTGACCGGCCTGGAAATCGCCAATGCCTCGCTTCTGGACGAGGCCACAGCCTGCGCTGAGGCAATGACCGTCGCGCAGCGGGTCGCCAAATCGAAGGCCAAGGCGTTTTTTGTCGACCGCGATTGTCACCCGCAGAACATTGCCGTGATCCAGACCCGCGCCGAGCCGCTGGGGATCGAGGTCATCGTCGGCAACCCCGACAAGCTGGAGGCGGATAAGGTCTTTGGCGCTATCTTCCAATACCCCGGCACCTACGGTCATGTGCGCGATTTCACCGACCACATCGCGCAGCTGCACGCGCATAAGGCCATCGGCATCGTTGCAGCCGACCCGCTGTCGCTGACGCTGCTGAAAGAGCCGGGTGCCATGGGTGCCGATATCGCTGTCGGCTCGACCCAGCGCTTTGGCGTGCCGGTGGGCGCAGGCGGTCCGCATGCGGCCTATATGGCGACCAAGGATGCTTACAAACGCTCGATCCCCGGCCGGATTGTCGGCGTCTCGGTCGATGCGCATGGCAACCGCGCCTATCGCCTGTCGCTACAGACCCGTGAACAGCACATCCGCCGCGAAAAGGCGACCTCCAACGTCTGTACTGCACAGGCTCTGCTGGCGGTGATGGCGTCGATGTACGCGGTCTTCCACGGCCCCAAGGGGCTGAAAGCCATCGCGCAGCGCATCCATCGTAAGACCGTGCGTCTGGCCCGTGGGCTGGAAGGGGCAGGGTTCAGCGTTGATCCCCGATCCTTCTTCGACACGATCACCGTTGATGTGGGGCCGCTGCAATCGGCGGTGCTGAAATCGGCGGTGGACGAGGGGCTGAACCTGCGCCGCGTTGGCGAAACCCGCGTTGGTATCACATTGGATGAGGTCACCCGTTCTGAGACCATCGAAGCGGTCTGGCGCGCCTTTGGCATTCGCCGCAAGGACGATGACTTCACCCATGAATACCGCGTGCCGGAAAACATGCACCGCACGTCTGACTATCTGACGCATCCGATCTTCCACATGAACCGGGCCGAAACCGAGATGATGCGCTACATGCGCCGCCTCGCGGATCGTGATCTGGCGCTGGATCGGGCGATGATCCCGCTTGGCTCCTGCACGATGAAGCTCAATGCCGCCGCCGAGATGATGCCGCTCAGCTGGCCGGAGTTCGCCAATATCCACCCCTTTGCCCCTGCCGATCAGATGCAGGGCTATGCAGAGATGGTCAGCGATCTGTCCGAGAAACTGTGCCAGATCACCGGCTATGATGCGATCTCCATGCAGCCCAACTCCGGCGCGCAGGGGGAATACGCGGGCCTTCTGTCCATTGCGGCCTATCACCGTGCCAACGGTCAGGGCCACCGCAACATCTGTCTGATCCCGATGTCGGCCCATGGCACCAACCCGGCCTCCGCCCAGATGGTGGGGTGGAAGGTTGTCGTGGTGAAATCCGCAGAAAACGGCGATATCGACCTCGAGGATTTCCGCGAAAAGGCGGAGAAACACGCCGAAAACCTTGCAGGCTGCATGATCACCTACCCCTCGACCCACGGCGTGTTCGAGGAAACCGTGCATGAGGTCTGCAAAATTACCCATGATCACGGCGGTCAGGTTTATATCGACGGTGCCAATATGAACGCCATGGTGGGCCTGTCCCGTCCCGGCGATCTGGGCGGCGATGTGAGCCACCTAAACCTGCACAAGACCTTTGCCATTCCCCACGGTGGTGGTGGCCCCGGCATGGGACCGATTGGCGTGAAGGCGCATCTGCAACCGCATCTGCCCGGCCACCCAGAAACCGGCGGTCAGGAAGGGCCGGTCTCGGCTGCGCCTTTCGGGTCGGCCTCTATCCTGACCATCAGCTGGGCCTATTGCCTGATGATGGGTGGTGCGGGCCTGACGCAGGCGACAAAGGTGGCGATCCTCAACGCCAACTACATCGCCAAACGTCTCGAAGGCGCCTATGACGTACTCTACAAGGGGCCGACAGGCCGCGTTGCGCATGAGTGTATTCTGGACACCCGCCCGTTTGAGGCCAGCGCGAACGTCACCGTGGACGATGTGGCCAAGCGACTGATCGACAGCGGTTTCCACGCACCCACCATGTCCTGGCCCGTCGCGGGCACCCTGATGGTGGAACCCACCGAGTCTGAGACCAAGGCCGAGCTGGACCGCTTCTGCGAGGCCATGCTGTCGATCCGCGAGGAAATCCGCGCAGTTGAGGCAGGCGAAATGGATGCGGAGAATAACGCATTGAAAAACGCGCCTCACACGATGGAAGATCTCGTTAAGGACTGGGATCGCCCCTATTCCCGCGAACAGGGCTGCTTCCCTCCGGGCGCGTTCCGGGTCGACAAATACTGGCCGCCGGTCAACCGCGTCGACAATGCTTACGGTGACCGCCATCTGGTCTGCACCTGCCCACCGATGGAAGACTACGCCGAGGCGGCAGAGTAACCGCTTGCGAAACGGGCCCTTCGGGGCCCGTTTTTCTGTCCTGCGATGCCTATCCATCTGTGACGTCCCGTCACGCGGCTGGACAGCGGCACAACCCCCGCGCCATGCTGCCGCCAAGGGAAACAACACAAAGAGGCGCCGGGATGGACATGAACTTGGGTATGCGCAGCGAAAACCGCGCGCTTCTGGATCGGGTGGCGGCGATGATCCGCGACGAGATCATGCCGATGGAGGCCGAGTATCACGCCGAGATCGGCAAGGGGGATCGCTGGCAATACACCGACCGGCAGGCCGAAATCCTCGAAGGCCTGAAAGCCAAGGCCAAGGCCGACGGCCTGTGGAATTTCTGGCTCACCGACAGTGACAAGGGCTTTGGCCTCTCGACCGTCGAATATGCTTACTTTGCTGAGGAAATGGGAAAAACCCCGCTGGGGGCAGAGGTCTTCAACTGCTCCGCGCCCGACACCGGCAATATGGAAGTGTTTGAGCGCTACGGCACCGAGGCGATGAAACAGCAATGGCTGGCGCCGCTCCTTCAGGGCGAGATCCGCTCGGCCTATCTGATGACGGAGCCGGATGTCGCCAGCTCGGACGCCACCAATATTGCCATGTCCTGCCTGCGCGACGGCGATGACTATGTGCTGAACGGCGAAAAATGGTGGGCCTCAGGCGCAGGGGATCCGCGCTGCAAGGTCTATATCGTCATGGTGCGCACCGGCGGCGACGAGCTGCCCAAACACAAGCGCCAGTCGATGATCGTGGTGCCTGCGGATGCACCGGGGATCGAGGTGTTGCGCCCGATGGAGGTCTACGGTCACGATGACGCCCCCCACGGCCATATGCACATCCGCTTCTCAGACGTGCGTGTGCCTGCTGAAAACATGCTGCTGGGCGAGGGGCGCGGATTTGAAATCGCGCAGGGCCGTCTTGGGCCGGGGCGCATTCACCATTGTATGCGCGCCATCGGCCAGGCCGAAAGCGCGCTGGAACAGCTCTGCCGCCGCTCGCTGCGCCGCGAGGCCTTTGGCAAGCCGCTGGCCCAGCTTGGTGCCAACTACGATATCATCGCCGAATGCCGGATGGAGATCGAAATGGCCCGGCTCCTCTGTCTCAAGGCGGCATGGTACATGGATCAGGGCGATGCACGCGCCGCAGCACCCTGGATCAGCCAGATCAAGGTGGTTGCCCCCCGTGTCGCGTTGAAGGTGATCGACGAGGCGGTGCAGATGCACGGAGGGCAGGGCATCAGCCAGGACACGCCGCTGGCGCAGGCCTGGACCCATGTGCGCACCCTGCGCCTTGCCGATGGGCCGGATGCGGTGCACCGCAGGCAGGTCGCCCGCGCCGAGCTGAAAGCCTACAGTCAGGAGAATCTGGGTTAACGCTTGTCCCCCAATCCGGGCTGAGCGGCGAGGCTCCGACCAAAAAAATAGGCCTCCAGAAATAGTCAGGCGCGCTCCCGGTGGAGGGCGCCTTTCTCATGTTAAGCCCAATGCGTTGAAAGAATGAGATTTCACCGCGTGAACTGGTCAGATCATCGGCTGATCTGACGTCGCGGAAAAATACTGTGGATATCTTGCCGTAGTTAACGGCAGTCGCTATACGCACGCCTTTCCGGTCGCAGCCTACCCGGATATCAAAACAAGGACTGAAAACTTGAAAACACTTGTCATCTGCTCGGGCGGATTGGATTCGGTATCCCTCGCCCATGTGCTCGCTGCCAAAGGGCAGCTGTCGCGCCTTGTCTCGTTCGACTACGGACAGCGCCATCGCAAGGAACTCGACTATGCTGCCGCCTGCGCAGAGCGGCTCGGGGTTCCCCACGAGATCATTGATATGCGTTCGATCGGCGCGGCACTCAGCGGCTCTGCCCTGACAGACGATATTGATGTGCCGGACGGGCACTACGCCGAAGAGACCATGAAGGTTACGGTGGTGCCCAACCGCAATGCCATCATGCTAACCATTGCCTACGGGATTGCCGCCGCCAAGGGCGACACGGCTGTGGCAACGGCGGTGCATGGCGGCGATCACTTCATTTACCCGGACTGCCGCCCGGCCTTCACCGATGCTTTTGACGCGATGCAGCGCATGGCGCTGGACGGCTATGCCGATGTGGCGCTGGTGACACCGTTCGTGCATCGCTCCAAAGGCGACATCGTCACCGCAGGTGCGGCGGTGAACACGCCCTTTGCCGAGACCTGGTCCTGCTACAAGGGTGGCGAACATCATTGCGGGCGCTGCGGCACCTGCGTTGAACGCCGTGAGGCCTTCGATCTGGCAGGCGTTGAGGATCCGACAGTCTACGCGGACCCCGATTTCTGGCGGACAGCCATCAAGGAAGGGGCCGCCTGATGTTCCGCATTACCAAGGAGTTCCACTTCTCCGCTTCACATCAGCTGACCCATCTGCCAGCCGATCACCAATGCGCGCGGCTGCATGGGCATAATTACATCGTCGTGGTCGAACTGGCCGGCGCCAAGCTGAACAGCGACGGTTTTGTCCGCGATTATCACGAGCTGGCACCGCTGAAGAATTACATCGACGGCAGCTTTGATCATCGCCATCTGAACGATGTGATGGACGGCCCCTCGACCGCCGAGAACATGGCCCGTCATTTCTACGAATGGTGTGTCGCGCGCTGGCCCGAAACCGCTGCGGTGCGGGTATCGGAGACGCCGAAAACATGGGCCGAGTACCGACCATGAGCCTGCGCATTGCCGAAATCTTCGGACCTACGATCCAGGGAGAAGGCGCCCTGATCGGGGAGCCAACCGTCTTTGTCCGCACTGGCGGCTGCGATTACCGATGCAGCTGGTGCGACAGTCTCCACGCGGTTGACAGCAAATACCGCGAGACCTGGATCCCGATGACCACAAGCGATGTCTGGGCAGAGGTCACGCAGCTCAGCGGCGGCCAGCCGCTGACCGTCTCGCTCTCGGGTGGCAACCCGGCCATTCAGGACTTTGCCGAGCTGATCGCACGCGGAAAGGCCGAGGGCTATCGCTTTGCCTGCGAGACGCAGGGCTCGATCAACCAGCCCTGGTTTGCCCAGCTGGACACGCTGGTGCTCAGCCCGAAACCACCCTCCAGCGGCCATAAGGTGGATTGGCAGAAATTTGACCACTGCCTTCAGGCTGCAAAGGGGTGCGGGCAAACCGTGGTAAAGATCGTGATCTTCGACGACCGGGATTATGACTGGGCGCGGGCCGTTGCAAAACGCCTGCCGGACCTGCCGCTCTACCTGCAACCCGGCAACCCGGAGGTGGACCCGGATAAACCGGTGGACCTGACCGCCGCCACGGAACGTCTGCAATGGCTGATTGAAAAGGTAACCGGAGACCGCTGGTTTACCCCCCGTGTGCTGCCACAGCTTCATGTGCTGGTCTGGGGCAACAAGCGCGGTGTCTAGGCCGAGAGACCTGAGGAGAAAAGAAGATGAGTGACGATATCTACAAGGATCTGAAACAGCTGGGCGGCGCGACCGTAATGCCCAGCAACCCCGACGAAGCAGAGCTGGAGCGGGTGCAGAACCCGCAGGCCGACGTCGCCTACAACGTGCGCTTCACCGCGCCGGAGTTCACATCACTCTGCCCGATGACCGGCCAGCCCGATTTTGCCCATCTGGTCATCGACTACGTGCCGGGTAAATGGCTGGTCGAGAGCAAATCGCTCAAGCTGTTTCTGGGGTCCTTCCGCAACCACGGCGCCTTCCACGAAGATTGCACCGTGTCCATTGCGCGTCGGCTGGCCGATTACCTTGAGCCGCAGTGGCTGCGGATCGGCGGCTATTGGTACCCGCGTGGCGGCATTCCGATTGATGTCTTCTGGCAGACCGGACCGCTGCCGGAGGGCGTCTGGATCCCGGATCAGGGCGTGCCGCCCTATCGCGGTCGCGGCTGAAAACGTCGCTCTGGCCGTCAGCCGACGGCCTGATCACTGAATGCGGGCCGGGTCGTCAGGCCTGGCTCGCCCGCGGTCCCAGCAGCGGATCGCGGGCCATGGCGGCGGCATCGACATCCTGCGGTTCCGCTCCCAGAAGATTGCCGCGACGGCGATTGAAGTAGAGATCAATCCGGCTGTAGAGCGTGTTGCGGCGCATCTCCAGACAGCGCATCAGCGCCTTGCGGGCATAGTCCAGCAGCTCATCTTTCTGATCCTGAAGGCCAATCACTTCCTCGGCCCGGTTCGATCCACCATCGGCGGCTCTCCCTGCCTCAGCTTGCGGCGCGCCAGCATCCTCGCGGTTGGCCGTCGGCGGCGGTGATGATGACAGCTGCGGCGACAGCGGAAAGTGACAGCCCAGCAGGACCACATTGCCCGGTGAAACGGTGATCGGGTCGATATAGGTCAGACATTCAAAGGGCTCGCCCTCGGCATTGTAGTTCCACAGCGTTTGCGACCCGCGTCTGCACATATCGCGGGCGTGTTTCAGCTGGCTCACCGAACTTTCCTGAACCGCAGGGCCCTGGAACAGCGGACACGGCCGGTCGATCACATCCTGCGCCCGGTAACCCGTCGCCTGTTCAAAGGCCCGGTTGACAAAAACCAGCTCCAGCTCCTCGGCTTCGGGATTGATCAGCGACAGCGGCAACGTGGAATGCCGCAGCAAAGTACCAAGAAGTTCCATCTCTTTTTCCACGTCATCACCCACCGATTAAGCATATGATCTGTGACGAAACGCGTAACCGAACGGTTGGTTCCCGTAGGGCACCAAAAAACTGAAAAAAAATACGCCGCCCTCCGCAACAGCGGATCGCCGCTGCCGTGAAAGGTGATTTCTGATACTTTTACAGCAGTTTGTCAGGTTGCGGAGAAGGGGTTGTCAGGATATCCGACCCGCGCAAGATAGAGCCCATGCCCCGGGCAGACCGGTCCACAGGCGGCCCTGTCCGTCGCGTCAAGCGCAGATTTCACATCCTCAGGCGACCAGGCTCCGGCGCCGACCCGCTCCAGCGTGCCGACAAAACTGCGCACCTGATTGTGCAGGAACGACCGCGCCCGCACATGGAAATGGATCTCCGGCCCCGAAAAGCCCTGAACCCGCTCGACGCGCAGCTCGTCCAGCGTCTTGAGCGGGCTGGCCGCCTGGCAGATCGAGGAGCGAAACGTGGTGAAATCATGCTGGCCGATCAGATGGTGCGCGGCCTCCTGCATGGCGTCTGCATCCAGATCATGGCTCAGCTGCCAGACCTGTCCGGCGTCATGGGTGGCAGGCGCGCGGCGGATCAGGATGCGGAACAGATACTGCCGCTCAATGGCCGAGAACCGCGCGTGCCAATCGTCGTCCACACGGGCGCAATCCACAATCGCCACTGGGGCAGGCTTCAGATGGTAATTCAGCGCCTCGGACAGGCGGAAGGGATCCCAGTCCTTTTCCATGTCGCAATGGGCCACCTGACCCAGACCATGCACCCCGGTATCGGTGCGGCCTGCTGCGGCAATGGTATGGGGGCCGGGTTCGAGCCGCGCAAGCGCATCCTCGATCGCCCCCTGAACCGAGGGCTGATCCTTCTGGCGCTGCCACCCGGCAAAGGGTGCGCCGTGATATTCGACTTTCAAAGCAAAACGCGGCATGAGCGGGCAAGTAACGCGGCAATCGCGGCGGCACAAGTCCCGGATGGCGGCCTGCCGGGGTGGTATCATACCCGGTCAGCCCTTATCTTGATCAAATCGAACAAGGATCCGACCCCGCAAAAGGTCGGCAAGACGGGGCAAACCTTTGGGATTATCATCACTGGCAGACGGGGTCTTGCGCAGCGTCGAGGAGGCGGGCGCCGCCCTTTCGGAGAGCCTGTTTGAACCGTCGATCCGCCTTGGCGTCACGGGTCTTGCCCGCGCCGGCAAGACCGTGTTCATCACCTCACTGGTGGCCAACCTGATGAACCGGGGGCGGATGGTGCAGCTCTCGGCGGTACGCGAAGGGCGGGTCGAGACGGCGTTTCTGCAACCCCAGCCCGATGACACCGTGCCCCGATTTGACTACGAAAACCACCTTGGCGCCCTGACCGGGCCGCGCCCCTTCTGGCCCGACAGCACGCGGGCCGTCTCTGAACTGCGCCTCAGTCTGAAGGTGCAGCCAAACGGTCTGCTGTCGGGCTTTCAGGGACCACGCACCCTGCATCTGGACATCGTCGATTATCCCGGTGAATGGCTCCTGGATCTGGCGCTGCTGGACAAGACATACGCCCAGTGGTGCGATGAGGTGCTGACCCGCATCCGCAGTCGGTCGCAGGCGGCGGCGTTTCTGGATCTGGCGCAGAAGGTTGACGCCACAGCCCCCCATGACGAACCGCTGGCGCAGGATCTGGCCGCGGCCTTTGCCGCCTATCTGCAGGCGGCCCGTGCCGCCGGCTACTATGACTGCACACCGGGGCGCTTCCTGTTGCCGGGGGATCTGGCCGGGTCGCCGGTGCTGACCTTCGCGCCGGTCCCGCTTTGCGATAGCGCCCCGCGCCGGTCGCTTCACCGCGAGATGGAACGCCGGTTTGAGGCCTATAAGTCAAAGGTCGTGAAACCCTTCTTCCGCGATCATTTCGCCCGCATCGACCGGCAGGTTGTGCTGGTCGATGCCCTCAGCGCGATCCATTCCGGCCCCCGCGCGGTCGAGGATCTGCGCCACGCGATGACTGATATCCTTGCCGCCTTCCGTCCCGGTCGCAACGGGTTTCTGCGCCAGATCCTGCGCGGCAAGCGGGTGGAAAAGATCCTGTTCGCGGCGACCAAGGCCGATCACCTGCATCACCAGCAGCATCCGCAGCTGACCGCCATCATCGAGGCGCTGACCCGCGATGCCCGCGACCGGGCCCGCTTCGCCGGGGCCGAGACGGCGGCGCTGTCGCTTGCCGCCCTGCGCGCCACGACGGAGGAGCTGCGCCATCACAACGGGATCGAGCTACCCTGCGTGCGTGGCACGCTTCTGGACAGCGGCAAGCCTGCGGCCTTTTATCCCGGCGCATTGCCGCAGGATCCCTCGCATCTGCTGACCCCGGCCCGGCAGGGCGCCGAGACCTGGCTCGACGGCGATTATCAGGCCATGGCCTTCGCCCCGGCTCCGCTCACCCTGCGTCCGGGCGACGGCCCACCTCACATCCGCCTCGACCGGGCGGCAGAATTCCTGATCGGAGACCGCCTTTGACCTGTGTCGCACAGTCTGATCCACCGCCCGCGCTGCGCCCGGCCCGCAGCACTGACGCAGGCAAGATTGCCGAAATCCTGCACGGGTTCGAAGTCGACACGCCATGGATGCCCAAGCGCCATACCGGTGCCGAGGCGATTGGCTTCTGCGGGATCATGATTGATCGCGGCTGGGTCACCGTGGTGCAGATCGGCGGCCGGATCGAAGGCTTTCTGGCGCGGGACGGCGCCACGATCTGTGCGCTCTACATCCGGCAGCGCGCACGCGGGCAGGGGCTGGGACGCCTGCTGCTGGACTATGCCAAATCGGTGCAGTCGCCGCTGCAGCTCTGGACCCATCAGGCCAATGAGGGGGCGCAGCGGTTCTACCGGCGCGAAGGCTTCGGGGAGCAGTCGCGCAGCGATGGGGCCACCAATGATGAGCGCCTGCCGGATATCCAGTATCTCTGGCCGACGCCGCAGCCCGCCGCCGGTCCCCGACCGGCGGCGCAGGCCCGGCCGTCCGTCACATCACCGTCCGCCACATCAAAGGACAGAGCATGACCCGCAAGGACGCCGTTCTTTTTGACCTCTCCGACAGCGCCACGGCAGATGCCGCACCGGATGTGACCGCCGCACCACCGGTGCCTGATCTGGATGGCGCCGGCAGCAACCTGCCACAGCCCGCGCTGGCCGAGGCGGCGGAGCTGGCCAGCCGTCGCCCCTCCCGGCTGGCGCGCTGGTTCTGGGCCTGTCTGACGGCCCTCATCGGTGCCGTCATCTCCGTCGCAGCCTGGGATTTCACCACCGGGCTGATCGACCGCCTGCCGCTTCTGGGATGGGCCATCAGCGCAGGCTTTGCCATCGCCCTGCTGCTGGCGCTACTGATGGGTCTGCGCGAACTGGCCGCGCTGTCGCGCCTGCGCCGGGTCGAAAGCCTGCGCGCTGCGCAGCCCCTGCGGGCGGCGGATGCCCGGACCGCCGATGCCACCGCCGATCTCAAGGCTGCGCGCAGCTACGTCTCCGGACTGGAACGGTTTTATCGCGGCCGCAAGGATCTCGCCTGGGGGCTGGCCCGGCTTAGCGAGCGCAAGGCCGATATCATGGATGCCGACGCGCTGCTGCAACTGGCCGAGGCGGAGCTGTTGGCGCCGCTGGATGCCCGCGCCCTGCGCGTAGTCGAAGGTGGCGCACGTCAGGTCGCCACGGTCACCGCACTGGTGCCGCTGGCGCTGGCCGATGTGGTGACCGCGCTTGTGACCTCATTGCGGATGATCCGCCGCATTGCCGATATCTACGGCGGCCGGTCCGGTTCTCTCGGCTCCTGGCGGCTCACCCGCGCCGTGCTGTCCCATCTGGTCGCCACCGGCGCCGTGGCCGTTGGCGATGACCTGCTGGAGCCGGTGCTGGGCGGATCGTTGTTGTCGAAACTCTCGCGCCGCTTTGGCGAAGGGCTGGTGAACGGCGCGCTCTCCGCCCGCGTCGGCATCGCCGCGATGGAGGTCTGCCGCCCGATGGCCTTCTCAAAGGCGCAGAAGCCAAGCACCCGTAAGGTCATCCAGCGCGCCCTGACCGGCCTGTTCTCCAAGGATCAATAGGCAGGCCTGAGGCTCATGCGCAGCATGAGCCACGCCCAAGGCTGCCAGGTGGCTCTGGCCCCGCCAGAGCGCCGCCGCAGAGGCGGGAGAGCCGCCGTCCTCCGGGATCAGAACAGCTTCGGTGGCGCATCTTTGGGCTGGCGCATGGCGACGATCCCGGTGCGAAACCCCTCGCCAATCCGATCCGCCAGCGCGCCCCATTGCAGCGCTGTCCGTTCCGGCAGCTCCGCCTGCAACACCTCGTGAAACAGCCCAAGCCAGAGCGGGAAATGCTCCGCCTTCACATCCGGCCTGCTGACATGCACCCGCATCGGATTGCCGCTATAGCATTTCTCCCGCAGGATCGCATTGCGCCAGAACCGGCTGATCTTCTCCTCATGCTCAGGCCAATCCTCGACATGGGCGGCAAACACCGGGCCGAGCACGTCGTCCGCACGCACCTGCATGTAAAACACCGCGACCACGCGGGAAATCTCCTCTGCGGTGATCTCAAACCGCGCCAGCGGGTTCTGTGTTGTGGTTTCGGTCATTGTCTGCTCCGGCCTGCCATCTGCCGCTAGATATGCTGAAGCAGAGACCAACGGAAGAGGGCGTCTCTGACGCAGCGCTTGTTCAAGCCTCTGCTGGCGCCTGCGGCTGCTGCCGTTATGGTGAGCGGGAGATGTTTCAGAAAAAGGCATTCATTGATGGCAGGGAGCGCAAAGCGGGTGCTGGTTCTGGGCGCCTGCGGATTTATCGGGGCTGAGGTGGTACGCGCCCTGCGGGCCGCTGGAATGCATGTGACCGGCCTGGGCCGCAGCGCCGTGCAGGCTGCCCGGGTGCTGCCGGGTGTGCCGTTTGTGCAGGGTGACTTGCTGCAGCTTTTGCAGCCCGAAGAGTGGGTGCCGCTGCTGCAGGGCGCGGACACTGTGGTCAACTGCGCTGGCATTCTGCAAGATATGGCGCCGGGCGAGCTGGAGGCCGTGCATCACACGGCCATTGCTGCCCTGGGGGTGGCTTGTGCAGAGCGGAACATCGCCGTGGTGCAGATTTCAGCGGCCGGTGCAGGTCCGGATGCCGGGACAGAGTTCATGCGCAGCAAGGGGCGCGGGGATGCCGCCTTGCAGGCCGCTGGTGTGCCGCTGAGGATCCTGAAGCCGGGGTTGGTGATCGGGCAAAATGCCTATGGCGGCACGGGTCTGCTGCGGATGCTGGCGGCGGTGCCCTTGGTGCAGCCCGTAGCGCTGGCAGACGCGCCGGTGCAATGCATCGGCATGGCCGATCTGGCCGCGGCGGTGGTTGCCGCGCTGCGGGGGGAGCTGCCGCAAGGCACCTTTGATCTGGTGGAGGATCAGCCGCAAACCCTGGCGGAGGTGCTGGCAGAGACCCGGGCGTGGCTGGGGTTTGCCCCGGCGGGCTGGCTGCTGCGTTTGCCGGACTGGCTGCTGCCGCCGGTGGCGGGATGTGCTGACGCATTGGGGCGGCTGGGCTGGCGTTCCCCGCTGCGATCCACCGCAATGGCCGAAATCCGGAGCGGTGTGCGCGGCGATCCCGCACCGTACCGGGCCGCCATGGGGCAGGGGATTGCCTCGCTCAAGGCCATCTATCAGCCGCTGCCTTCGGGACGCGCCCAGCGGCTGGACGCGCGGATGGCGCTGCTGATGCCGGCCGCCGTCGCGGTGCTGAGCCTGTTCTGGCTGGCCTCGGGCGTGGTCGGCCTTTGGCAGCTGGAGGCTGCCGCCAAGGTGCTGGCGGATGCAGGCTGGGGCAGCCCGCCGGCGAAAGCCAGCGTCGCCTTCTGGTCGCTTGCCGACATCGCCCTGGGGCTGGCCATCCTGTGGCGGCCCTGGGCGGCGCGGGCCTGCCTGGGTATGGCAGCGGTTTCGCTGATCTACCTGACTGCAGCCACGGTGGTCACCCCGCAGATGTGGGCGGATCCGCTGGGGCCGCTGGTCAAGGTGCTGCCGGGGCTGCTGCTGGCGCTGATCACCCATCAGCTGCTGCAGGAGCGCTGAGATGGACCTGGACCTTGCCTTGCGCTGGCTGCATGTGATCGGCGCCTGCGTGCTGCTGGGCACCGGCGCGGGCATCGCCTTTTTCATGCTGATGGCACACCGGACACGGGATGCCGCACTGATTGCCCACACCGCCAGCGTGGTGGTGCTGGCTGACCTGCTGTTCACCGCCACAGCCGTGATTGCGCAGCCAATCACCGGCGGGCTGCTGGCCTGGCGGTTGGGCTGGCCGCTGAGCGCCGGTTGGCTGGCGCTGTCGCTGGGGCTTTATTTGCTGACCGGGCTGTTCTGGCTGCCGGTGGTCTGGATCCAGCTGCGGCTGCGCAATCTGGCGCGGGCGGCAGCCGCGGCGGGAGAGGCGCTGCCAGCGCGCTATCACCGGCTGTTCGCTATCTGGTTTGCTTGCGGCATTCCCGCCTTTGCGGCGGTGCTGATGATCCTCTGGCTGATGCTGGCGCGTCCGGATCTGGGTATCTGGCTGGTACGTTAGTTCTTACTTATTGCCTGGCCGCAGGCCGGGCTGTGCCCGTCCCACCCCGTGCGGAACGGGCACAGCCCTCATCGCAGTGCGGCACAACTGCCGCTTTACCCGCCTGCCGCTCCTGCCTATAAGGCCCTCATGTCCCATGTTGCGGCCATCATTATTCGAATTATATCCCCGGCGCTCTGACCACGTGAGCCGCCGGGCAAAGGTGCTTGAGCCATCGCACCGAACCGAATATCCCAAAATACGACCAGATCATCCAAAGGACGCTGCACATGTGTGCCGACACGCCTCAGACGCCTGAGTACAAAGACACCCTCAATCTGCCCAAAACCGATTTCCCGATGCGCGCGGGCCTGCCCAAGCGTGAGCCGGGCTGGCTGGAGCGTTGGGCGCTGATTGGCGTCTATGACAAACTTCGCGAAAAGGCCGCCGCCGCCAAGGGCACCGATGCCGAGCGCAAGCCCTTCACCCTCCATGACGGCCCCCCTTACGCCAACGGTCACCTGCATATCGGCCACGCGCTGAACAAGACGATCAAGGACATGATCGTCCGCTCGCACCAGATGATGGGCTTTGACGCGCGTTATGTGCCGGGCTGGGATTGCCACGGCCTGCCGATCGAATGGAAGATTGAAGAGCAGTACCGCAAGAAGGGCAAGAACAAGGACGAGGTGAACATCGTCGATTTCCGTCAAGAATGCCGCAAGTTCGCCGAAGGCTGGATTGATATCCAGCGCGAGGAATTCAAACGCCTTGGCATCACCGGCAACTGGGCTGATCCCTATATCACCATGGATTTCCACGCCGAAGCGGTGATCGCGGATGAATTCATGAAGTTCCTGATGAACGGCACGCTCTATCAGGGCTCCAAACCCGTGATGTGGTCGCCGGTTGAGAAAACCGCGCTGGCTGAGGCCGAGATCGAGTATCACGACCATAAATCGCACACCATCTGGGTGCCCTTCGGCTTTGCCAATGCGACCGGCGATCTGGCCGATGCCCGCGTGGTGATCTGGACCACCACCCCCTGGACGATCCCGTCGAACAAGGCCGTCGCCTTCAATCCGAAGGTCGCTTACGGCCTCTATCGTGTGGACGCCACCGAAGAGGAAAGCTGGACCAACCCCGGTGATCTCTATCTCTTTGCAAACGCGCTGGCCGAGGATGCGCTTGGCAAATCCCGCGTCACCGAATTCACCAAGGTCCGCGATGTTGAGGCCTCCGAATTTGCAGGGCTGATCTGTAAACACCCCTTCAATGGCATCGACGGAGCAGATGGCTTCTGGGATTATGACGTGCCGATGATCGACGGCGACCATGTCACCGATGATGCAGGCACCGGCTTTGTCCACACCGCGCCCAGCCATGGTGCGGATGACTATGAGTGTTTCGTCGCGCGCAACTGGATCGACCGGATGACCCACAACGTGGGCGAGGAATCCGAATTCCTGTCGCATGTGCCGTTCTTTGCCGGGCTTCAGATCTTTGACAAGAAGGGCAAGGAAGGCAAGGCCAACACCGCCGTGATCGCCAAGCTGGTCGAGGCCGGCGGCATCATCGCCCGTGGCCGCATCACCCACAGCTACCCGCATTCCTGGCGCTCCAAGGCACCGATCGTGTTCCGCAACACCCCGCAGTGGTTTGCCTCCGTGGACCGCGAGCTGGACGACGGCATGGGCGAGATGGGCGATACCATCCGCACCCGCGCGCTGAATTCCATCGACCAGCTGGTGCACTGGACGCCGCAGACCGGCCGGAACCGCCTCTATTCGATGATCGAAAGCCGCCCGGACTGGGTGCTGTCGCGCCAGCGCGCCTGGGGCGTGCCGCTCACCTGCTTCGTGAAGAAGGACGTGCTGCCGACAGATCCCGATTTCCTCCTGCGCAATGAACAGCTGAACACGCGCATCGTGGCCGCGTTTGAGGAACATGGCGCCGATATCTGGTATACGGATGGCTTCAAGGAGAAGATGCTCGACGGCATCGCGAACCCTGAGGATTACGATCAGGTCTTTGACGTGCTCGACGTCTGGTTCGACAGTGGCTCCACCCACGCCTTTGTGCTGCGCGACCGCGAGGACGGCACCGAGGACGGTATCGCGGACGTCTATATGGAAGGCACCGACCAGCATCGCGGCTGGTTCCACTCCTCGCTGTTGCAGGCCTGTGGCACCAAGGGCCGCGCGCCCTATCGCAACGTGGTCACCCATGGATTCACACTGGACGAGAAGGGCAACAAGATGTCCAAATCGCTCGGCAACACCATTGTGCCCGAGAAGATCGTCCAGCAGTATGGCGCCGATATCCTGCGTCTCTGGGTGGCACAGACCGACTACACCGCCGACCAGCGGATCGGGGCGGAAATCCTCAAAGGTGTCGCCGACAGCTATCGCCGCCTGCGCAATACCATGCGCTACATGCTCGGCAGCCTTGCGGATTTCTCCGAAGATCAGCGCGTGGATCCGGCCGATATGCCCGAGCTGGAACAATGGGTTCTGCACCGTCTGGCGGAGCTGGATCACAAGGTCCGCACCGGCTATCAGGCCTTTGATTTCCAGGGTGTGTTCTCGGCGGTGTTCAACTTTGCCACCGTGGATCTGTCGGCCTTCTATTTCGATATCCGCAAGGACGCGCTCTACTGTGACGGCGACACGCTGAACGCCCGTGCGGCCCGCACGGTGCTGGATATCCTGTTCCACCGGCTGACCACATGGCTGGCCCCGATCCTGGTCTTCACCATGGAAGAGGTCTGGCTGGAGCGGTTCCCTGGCGATGACAGCTCGCTGCATCTTCAGGATATCCCGACAACCCCGGCCGATTGGCTGAATGAGCCGCTGGCTGCGAAATGGGCCAAGGTCCGTCAGGCCCGCCGCGTCGTTACCGCCGCTCTTGAGGTGCAGCGCGTCGACAAGGTGATCGGCGCCTCACTGGAGGCCGCGCCGGTGGTGCATGTGCGCGACGCTGAGGTTCTGGCAGCGCTGAAATCGGTGAATTTCGCCGATGTCTGCATCACCTCCGATATCGTGCTCAGCGGTGATCCGGCCCCGGCCGAAGCCTTCCGCATGCCCGAGGTGGACGGCGTGTCGGTGGTGTTCGAGAAGGCCGATGGTGATAAGTGCCAGCGCTGCTGGAAAATCCTGCCGGATGTGGGCAACCACAGCCATGCGGGCGTCTGCGGCCGCTGTGATGCGGCGCTTGGCTGAGCCGCGCTAAGACTGGGCGCGGGCGGGTTTGATGTCCGCCCGTCTCGCCTGTGGTGATCACAGATCCCGTCAGGGATCTGCGCGCCGCCCGCTCCTAGATGGGGCGGGCGGCGCGCTTCTTTTGGACGTCCGCGACAGGGGCCCCTGTCAACAAACGCCGGGGGTTTCTATGAAATCTCTTTGTGCTGCTGTTCCGCAGTCGGCGCGGCGGGGCGTGGCCTGCCGGGGTGAACCTCCCGGATGCCTCAGCCGATCACCCGCTGGGCGGCACGATACTGGTTCTGGGCGATCACCTCGCTGACCGGAAGCGGCCCGGCGTGGTAGCCCGACTGCAGATCCTGCAGTTTCTGTTGAACCACTGAACGTAGATACTGGGTGCCTGCCATCATGCTTGCTCCTTCGCTCGGTCCGGTCAACGCTGCCTGTGTCGATGTGGCTGCCGCTTTCTTGGCGACCGATGCGACACTCTCCAGGCCACCCGTCTGCTCACCGGGCTGGCCCGCCTGCGCGGCCTGCTGCCCATTCATATGTCCGCTCAGCATACGGTACACGCTGACATTTGATTGACCGGTGATCTGCATGGTGACTGACCTTCTTAACAACTTGAGACCCATCTTTACTAAAATTTGGCGAAATTGCATGCGCTCCTGTGGGTAGCCGACAGCGCCGAAGGCATAGGTTCCTATCCAAAAGGTTAGGGTCCTGACGGCCCCGGATCGGGCATTGCCTTGACGGCGGGGGCCATCGCGCAGAGAGTCGGCGGATGGGATCAGCAGCCCCTGGTGCTGCGATCCGGGCGGCCAGCGACGTTGAGGCGTGCCGCCGCAGCAATAAGGGATCATCGTGACCGGGCAGCTCTCTGCAACCGCGACACAGCATATCGCTCAGGCCGGTCTCGACACGCCGGTCGGCTGGCTTTGTGTGACCGAGCGGGACGGGGCCATTGTCCGGCTGGACTGGTCAACGGCGCCCGCCGGAGCGTCGGCTTCGGCGCTGACGGAGCGGGCGCTTGCCCAGCTGCGCGCCTATTTTGCCCATGAACTGACGGAATTCGACCTGCCGCTGGCGGTGGCGGGCAGCGATTTTCAGCGCCGGGTCTGTGCTGCCATGTCGGCGATTCCGCTGGGGGAGACCCGCACCTATGGTGAAATCGCGCGGGAGCTTGGCGCCGCCGCGCAGCCGGTGGGCAATGCCTGCGGAGCCAATCCGATCCCGGTGATCATCCCCTGCCACCGGGTTCTGGGCGCGGGCGGGCTGGGCGGGTTTTCCGGTGCGGGCGGTGTGGAAACAAAGGTGGCCCTGCTGCGCCACGAAGGCGCGGCCGGCCTGCTGATCTGACCACAGCGGTCATTTTTTGCAAATATCGTAGGGCGGCATGCCCCCGTCAGCGGCTGAGGCTCAGGCCTCGCGCTCCGGCACGATCTGCTGCGCGATACCGACAAAGATCAGATAGATCGAAGTCAGCACCAGCCCCCAATGTGCCCAGCTCTGCGGGTGGAAATCCACCCAGGCGGCCCAACCGGCAAAGAAGGTCCAGGCCAGCGCCACCGGCAGCGACACCTTGCGCCAGCGTTCGGTCCGGACCGGGTGAATGAACTTCAGCGGCAGGAACATGGCAATCGCCAGGAGGGTGACCAGAACCAGGCTGGTCCAATGGCTCGGCTCCAGCGCAAAGATGACCAGCACCAGCATGTTCCAGCATCCCGGAAAACCGGAAAAGGAGTTGTCCTTGGTCTTCATCCGGGTGTCGGCAAAATACAAGGCACTGGCAAAGGTGATCACGATCAGCGCCATCCAGCCGGTCCAGCCTGCCATCAGGCCGGATTTGAACAGGGCAAAGGCCGGAATGAACACATAGGTGAGATAGTCGATGATCAGATCGAGCAGCACGCCGTCAAACTCCGGCGCATAGCGTTTCACCTCATAGTGGCGGGCCAGCGGCCCATCAATACCATCCACGGCAAAGGCCACGACGAGCCAGACAAACATCAGGCTCCACTTGGCATCAGCCGCAGCCAGCATGGCGAGGATTGCAAACACCGCACCGGTGGCGGTGAGCAGGTGAACGGAGAGGGCGCGAAACTGAGGTGTCATCTGCCCCTGATGGCGAATTTCCCGTTATCTCGCAAGTGGTCAATGGGAAAACGCTGCATCCATAGGCGGAAATTCAGGCCTTTGGTGTCCTCGGTGCCACCTGCTGCCACGGATCGGTTCGGCGTCCATCGCTGGCTGGCGTCCTGCTGTCGCGGCACCGCAATTGGCGTCACTCGTGGTCCGGGTTTTCCATCAGTGCCTTGCGAAACAGCGTCTCGGTCAGATTGCGGCTGCCCACCAGCTGCGGGTAGGCACCGGCCTCCGATGGTCCGGGGCTGGCGACATATTCGCCACGGGCGGCTTTCCCGGCGCGGTAGGCGGCCCATTCCTGATCGGAGATCTGGCGGTCGCCATCGCTGTCCAGATCCGCCAGCAGCTGTTCATAGAACTGGCTGAAATCCACATCACCGATATCGGAGGTCGTGGCATGGGCGGCACTGCGGTTTGCGGGATTATACGGCGCGCCAAGCGGTGCGCTTTCGGAGGTATGGCTTTGGGATACGATACTCATCACTGGGGATCCTTCTGGATTTGACGCCAGTAATTTCTCCCATGGCCGTTACCGCGGGGTTAAGGTCGCTTACGCAGATGCACCTTTTGCGCAGGTCTTACGCTTTGGGGTGGGCGCGGTTGTAGACATCCATCAGATGTGCCGTATCCACGGCCGTATAGGCCTGTGTTGTCGATAGCGAGGCATGGCCCAGCAGTTCCTGAATCGCACGCAGATCGCCGCCGGCCTCCAGCAGATGGGTGGCAAAGCTGTGGCGCAGCGCATGTGGCGTGGCGCTGGCAGGCAGACCCAGCTGCGCGCGGGCCTGTGCCATGGCGCTGCGGATGATACGTGCGTTCAGCGCGCCGCCGCGTACCCCGCGAAACAGCGGTCCCGCGCGCTCCTGCGGATGCGGGCAAAGTCGCAGATAGCGATCCACCGCATCCCGCGCCACGGGCAATACCGGCACGATCCGCTCCTTGCCGCCCTTGCCGGTGATCCGCAGCACCGCAGGCAGCGGCGCGTCTGCTCCTGTCAGACCCAGCGCCTCCGAAATCCGCAGCCCGCAACCATAAAGCAGCGTCACCACCGCCACATCGCGGGCGGCGACCCAATCGGTGGTGGATTGATGTTCCACGGTCTCGATCACCGCGCGGGCGGCCTCCTGCGCCAGCGGGCGGGGCAGTTTCTTCTGGAATTTCGGACTGCGGGCGGACAGCACGGCGGTGGGTTCAAACCCCTGCCGTTCAGCCAGCCAGGTGTAGAAACTCTTGACCGCCGAGAGCTTGCGCGCCAGTGATCGTGCCCCGGTCCCGGTGGCGCGGGTGGCCGCCATCCAGGCGCGCATGTCGCCGGTGGAAATCTCCGCCAGCGCCCCCAGCCCCTGCGGGCCACCAAAATGCTGTGTCATGAAGGCGAGGAATTCGACCACATCGCCGCGATAGGCGGTGATGGTATTCGCCGCCGCCCCCTGTAGCGCCGCCAGACCGGCCAGCCAGTGTTCCAGCGCATCGCGGCAGGCCGGAGAGATCAGCACTGTGGCCGCTGGCGTCACGACAGCCAGTGGCGCATCGAGCGCTCAAAAACGCCGGCAAAGAACGCCAGCAGGTCAGTACCATGCTGCGGGGTGAACTGGTGCGGATCCTCGGCTCCCAGCACCAGCAGGCCGGGCAGGCGGCCTGCGCCCAGTTCCAGTTTCAGACAGGCCTCCGAGCGGATGAACTCGGCCTTTGCCCCATGGGTGCGGGGATTGCCGGATTGCATCTGGCGCAGCGTGACCTGACGGTCCGGCCCGCTCCGCTGCGGGTTGATATACTGTTCGACAAACCCCGGCTCGACCACTTTCAGCACCTGATCCATGCGCTGCACGGCGGCATCCTGTTCCGGCTGCGGCGATTCCAGCACCAGGGTGATCGAATCCACCCGCAGGATTTCCGCCAGCTCACCGCCAAGATTGCCGAGGTAGCTTTCAAAATCCGTCGGATCCAGCAGGCGCAGGACGGCACGGTGGATCTGATTGGTCCCGGCAAGGTTCTCATAAGCCGCCGCAATCACCGACCGATGGGTGTCCTCCAGCCGGTCCAGCCGGGCCTCCATCCGCTCCATCGCAATGCCGCGCAGGTCCACGATATTGGACCCCATCGCGCGCTCATTGGCGCTGACCAGCGCGCTCATCACGCTTTGGTCCTCCAACAGGGCGTCGGGTTTGGCCAGGATCGCCTGGCGCAGGGTGTCTTCCAGTTCTGCCGTCGTGCTCATGCTCTGCTCTTTTTGACCTCTGATGGGTTTTGCCGGTGTTATAACACGGGTTTCACCCAGGGGTGGCAAAATTTTGGACACCCTTTGCAAAACCCTGCCGATGGAACGCCTCAGATACCGGTCGCCCTGCGATCGCCCGCACAGGCCAGCGGCACAAAGAAAAAGGGGCCGCCCGTCAGGCCGCCCCTTGCTGTCTCTAACGTGTCGTGGCCGTCTATCGACGGTCCCCGGCCTTACAGGATCTTGATGTTCGCAGCCTTGATATCGGCGAGGAAGGCATCCAGACCCTTGTCGGTCAGCGGATGGTTGATCATGCCCTTGATCACGGCGGGCGGTGCGGTGATCACATCGGCGCCGATGCGCGCGCTTTCCAGCACGTGGTTGGCGCTGCGGATGGAGGCCGCAAGGATCTCGGTCTCAAAGCCGTAGTTGTCATAGATGGTGCGGATATCCGCGATCAGATCCATGCCATCGAGGTTGATATCGTCCAGACGGCCGATGAAGGGCGAGATGAAGGTCGCGCCAGCCTTGGCCGCCAGCAGCGCCTGATTGGCCGAGAAGCACAGGGTCACATTCACCATATGGCCATCGTCGGTCAGGGTTTTGCAGGCCTTCAGACCGTCCCAGGTCAGCGGCACTTTCACAGCGATGTTTTCGGCGATCTCAACCAGCTTGCGGCCTTCGGCGATCATGGTCTCGGCATCTGTTGCGGTCACCTCGGCAGAGACCGGACCATCGACCAGATCACAGATTTCCTTGGTCACTTCGATGATGTCACGACCGGATTTCTTGATCAGCGAGGGGTTGGTGGTCACACCATCCACCATGCCCAGATCATTCAGCTCGGCAATGGCGTCGATTTCAGCGGTGTCTACGAAGAATTTCATCGGCTAGGGTCCTCTGGATGGGTTGGCCTTGATTGCGCTAGCCTTTACCTGATGGGGCGGGCTTTAAAAACCCCCCGTAACGCCCGGATCGAGCTGAGCAGCAGGCCCGGGCTCAGGCACCAAGGCCGGGGCAGAACCAGCAGGGCGTGGAAACACCCGGCCCCGGCGGATGGGCAGAAGAGGCAGAAACGCGTGCAGGAGCAGGCATTTTTTCACCAAGGCGACCGGGTTGGCGTCCTGACGACACAGCCGCTGGACCGCGTCCTTGACTATCGCGCGCCCGAGGGCGGCTGCCATCTCGGCGCCTATGTCGAGGTGCCGCTCGGCCCGCGCCGTGTGCTCGGGGTGATCTGGGGGCCGGGGGCAGGCGATTTCGATTCGGCCAAGCTGCGCCCGGTGAACAGGGTGCTGGATGTGGCCCCGATGCGCGATGAAATGCGCCAGTTCCTCGCCAAATCCGCCGATTACACGCTGACGCCGCTGCCGGCGATGCTGCGGCTTGCGACCCGCGCACCGGGCCTCTCGGATCCCGTTTCCATGCGCAAGGTGCTGCGCCCCACCGGCCAGATGCCCGACCGCATGACCGATGCCCGCGAACGGGTGCTCTCGGCCGTGGCGGAATACGGCGGCCTGGCCTTCACGGCGAAGGAACTCGCGGATCTTGCCGGGGTCACAACCTCGGTGGTCAAGGGGCTGGTGAAACAGGGCGCCCTGCGCGAAGAGGACGCGCCGCGTGATCTGCCCTATCCGCGCCTCGACCCGGACCTGCCCGGCAAGACCCTGACCGACGATCAGGCCGCCGCCGCCGCCACACTTGGCGAGGGGGTCGCCAGTGGCCGCTACGGCACCACACTGCTGAAGGGCGTCACCGGCTCCGGCAAGACCGAGGTCTATCTGGAGGCGGTCGCCGCAACCTTGCGCGCAGGGCGCCAGGCGCTGGTGCTCTTGCCGGAAATCGCCCTGACGGCAGAATTCCTGAAACGGGTCGAGCAGCGCTTTGGTGCGACGCCCGCCGAATGGCACTCGGGCGCGACGATGACCGAACGTCGCCGGGTCTGGCGCATGGTCGGGCAGGGCAAGGCGCAGCTGGTGATCGGCGCGCGCTCGGCGCTGTTTCTGCCCTATCAGAACCTCGGCCTCATCATTGTGGATGAGGAACATGACACCTCTTACAAACAGGACGAAGGGGTCTGTTATAATGCCCGCGACATGGCGGTGCTGCGCGCGGCCATGTGTTCGGCGCAGGTGGTGCTCGCGTCGGCCACGCCCTCGCTGGAGACCTGGGCCAATGCCGAGGCAGGCAAATACAGCCGTCTGGATCTCACCTCTCGTTTTGGCGCCTCGGTGCTGCCAGAGATGCGCGCGATCGACATGAGGGCGGAAAAACTGCCCGCCTCGACCTGGATCTCACCAACACTGAAACAGGCAATGACAGCCCGCATGGAACGCGGCGAACAATCGCTCCTGTTCCTCAACCGCCGTGGCTTTGCGCCGGTCACCATCTGCCGTGCCTGCGGCGGCCATGTGACCTGCGACCACTGCGATTCCCGCATGGTGGAACACCGTTTCATGAAGCGGCTGATGTGCCACCAATGCGGCGAGACCAAACCCGTACCGGACGCCTGCCCAACCTGCCAGGTCGAGGGCAAGATGGCCCCCGTCGGCCCCGGTATCGAGCGGCTGGGCGAAGAAACCGCCGCGCTGTTCCCAGAGGCCCGGATCGCGGTCCTGTCCTCCGATCTCTTCGCCTCCGCCCGCGCCCTGAAGCAACGGATCGAGGAGATCGCCGCAGGGGAGGCCGATATCATCCTCGGCACCCAACTGGTGGCCAAGGGGCATAACTTCCCGCTGCTCACACTGGTTGGCGTGATTGACGCGGATCTTGGCCTGCAAGGGTCGGATCTGCGCGCGGCGGAGCGAACGTTCCAGCTGATGCGGCAGGTCGCAGGGCGGGCCGGGCGCGCCGACAGGCCGGGCGAGGCGCTGATGCAGACCTTCCAGCCCGAACACCCGGTCATCCGCGCGATCCTCTCCGGCGATGAGGAAGCCTTCTGGAAGGCCGAAGCCGCCGAACGTCACGCCGCAGGCGTACCGCCTTATGGGCGGATGGCGGGCATCATCCTGTCGGGGCCGGATCTGCCTGCGGTGATGGATCTTGGCCTGACACTGGCGCGCAATGACATGCCACTGCGCCAGATCGGCGCGCAGGTTTTTGGTCCGGCACCGGCGCCCATAGCGCGGATCCGCGGCCGCCACCGGGTGCGCCTGCTTGTGAAGGCCGACAAGGGGACGCCGCTACAGGATGCAATCGCCCGCTGGATTGGTCCGATACGTCTCAAGGCGGATCTGCGTCTCTCCGTCGATATCGACCCGCAGAATTTCTTCTGAGGAATCCGATGGGGGCGCTGCCCCCGGCCTCTCGGCCTCCCCCGGGATATTTCCGGCCAGAAGATATCTGCGGCTTGTCATCTTCTGGCATCAAATATCCCGGAGCGCGAGGCAGCGCCTCGCATGTGGTCAGGCCAGCGCCGACATCCGCCGCTGATCGGTCAACACATCGGTCAGCACCGCCCCGACCCACATGGAAAACAGCGCAAGCCAGGCGGTGCCCGCAAAGATCGATCCGCCGGTGACACCCGCACCGATGGCGCAGCCACCCGCCAACATGCCGCCAAAGCCCATCAGGGCCGCGCCAATCATCGCCCGGCGCATCGTGGCAGCGTCGTCAAACGCCTGCAGGCGCATCTCTCCACCAACGGCAGCCGCCAGCATCGCGCCGCCAAAGACCCCTGCAACCAGCCCGATATCGAACTCCAGAACCGAGGCGCGATCGAGGAAAAACATCAGCATCCGTGCCGAGGGGCCGGTGAAGGTCACGCTTTCGATCTGCACCGGATCAAAGGTCACCTGTGCCAGCGCCGAGGTCAGCGCCCAGCCAAGCGCCACCGCAAAGCCGACGCCAGATGCAAAGATCAGCCGACCCGCGCCGATGCGGTTCTGTGCGGACAAACCCAGCGCAAGGAGTGCCGTTAGCAGGCCAATGACCAGCCCGGACCACTCCGGCAGACCGGCTGCGGTCAGCAAATCCAGATTGCGCCCGCCAGAGGTGATCCAGAGCCCGGCCAGATAATCCCTCAGGGGCGCCAGATGCCCGGAAAGGCTCATCTGGGCGGTCACGGCAAAGATCAGCCCCGACACCACCGAGCGCAGGTTTCCGCTCGCGGCCAGCACCAGCAGCCGACCCGAACAGCCCCGCGCCAGCACCATGCCGATGCCAAAGGTCAGCCCGCCGATGATGGCGCCGGACCAGCTGCCCGGCACCGCCATCATCCGCGCCTCATCGGTATCGATCCAGCCCAGCAGCCGACCGGCCTGCACCCAGACCAGCGCGGTCGAAAACGTCAGCAGCCAGACCGAGACCCGGTCCCCCATCCGGCCCCGGGCAAATTCCACCGTGGCGGCCCGCAGGCAGAACCGTGAGCGCTGCGCCGCCACGCCAAAGATGCCACCGGTCAAAGCCCCGAGCAGGGCCGCCGCGCCGGGTTCGCCAACCCATTCGACAAATCCGATAAATCCGTCCACCCGCAGCCACCTTTCATGAAATTCCACTTTGCGAATATGATTTCCGATGCACTCGTGCATTGATGCAGATCAGATGTGCGGGCGGCTTTTTTTCTCGCCAGCGGCGGCCGATCGGCGTAGAGCCGTGGGCATGTTCAAACCTGTCCCCACCGAAGCTGCGGCGTCCCTGCCGCTCTGGCGCCGCCCCACGACCTTGCTGTTTGTGATGGCGCTGACCATGCCGATTGCCTTCAACACCTGGAGCGCGCTGCTCAACAACTTTGTGATCGAGGCCGCGAATTTCGACGGGGCTGACATCGGCCTGCTGCATACGGTGCGCGAGATTCCGGGGTTTCTCGCCATCGGGGTGATCGCGGTGATCCTGTTTGTGCGCGAACAGGTGTTGGGGCTGGTCTCGTTGATGATGCTGGGGCTGGCGACCGCCGTCACGGCGTGGTTTCCCAGCCTTGGCGGGCTGCTGACCATCACTCTGCTCAGCTCGATCGGGTTTCATTACTATGAGACGGTGAATCAGTCTCTACAGTTGCAATGGCTGCCCAAGCTGCGGGCGCCACAGATCCTGGGCTGGCTGGTGGCGGCGGGATCCGCGGCAACGCTGGTGGTCTACAGCCTGATTGCCCTGCTGTGGGAGCCGCTGGGCCTGACCTATAATATCGTCTTCCTGCTGGCGGGGGGCACCACCACTGCGATGGCGCTGTTCTGCCTGCTGGCCTATCCGCAGTTCGACGCGCCGCATCCGCAGACCAAACGCCTGATCCTGCGCCGCCGCTACTGGCTCTACTATGCGTTGCAGTTCATGGCCGGGGCGCGGCGGCAGATCTTTGTGGTTTTTGCCGGCTTCATGATGGTGGAGAAATTCGGCTTTGCCGTGCATGAGCTGACCAGCCTCTATCTGATCAACCTGGTGGTCAATATGATTGCGGCACCGCTGCTGGGGCGCGCTGTCGCCCGCTTCGGCGAGCGCCGCACGCTGATTTTTGAATACACCGGGCTGGCGCTGGTCTTTGCCGCCTATGGCGGGCTCTACTGGTTCAGCTGGGGCGTGGTTCTGGCGGGCGTGCTTTACGTTGTAGACCATATCCTGTTTGGGCTGGCGCTGGCGCTGAAGACCTATTTCCAGAAGATCGCCGACCCGTCAGATATTGCGCCAACCGCTGCGGTGGCCTTTACCATCAACCATATCGCCGCGGTGGTGCTGCCAGTGACGCTGGGGTTGCTCTGGGTGGTGTCTCCTGCTGCGGTCTTTGCGCTGGCGGCTGGGATGGCGATGATCTCGCTGATGCTGTCGCTGCTGATCCCGCGCCATCCCGAACCCGGCAATGAGACGATCTTTGCCAAGTGGCAGGGCACCGCCCCGGCAGAATGACACGCGCGGCCCGCGCCCCAGTCCCAAAGCGGGGCGGGCAGGGTCACGGCTCTTGACCTGCGCCGCCGACGGGCCTAGGCGCTGTGCAACCATTGCCCGGAGACCGCCATGCCCACCTTTACCGCCCTCACCACCCTGACTGGAAAAGCCCCCGCCGAAGCGCTTGGCGAGGCGATGGAGCGCCTGATCCCGGAACCCACCGGTCTGGGCGTGTTCGAGGTCGAGGACGGCTCCGGCCTGTGGGAGGTCGGCGGCTATTTCACCGAGACCCCGGATGAGGCCGGTCTGGCGCTGCTGGCGACCATGTTCGATGCCCAGCCTTTTGTGATCTCTGAACTGCCCGAGACCGATTGGGTCGCCCATGTGCGGCGCGAACTGGCGCCGGTGGAAGCGGGCCGTTTCTTCGTCTACGGCAGCCATGATGCCGACAAGCTGCCCGCTGATCGCATTCCGCTTCTGATTGAGGCGGCGATGGCCTTTGGCACTGGCCATCACGGCACCACCCTTGGCTGCCTGAAGGCGCTGGACAAGCTGATCGACGACGGCTTCGTCGCCGGGAAAGTCGCCGATATCGGCTGTGGCACGGCGGTGCTGGCGATGGCTGCGGCGCGCGTCTGGGATGGGCAGATCCTGGCCAGCGACATTGATCAGGTCGCCGTGGACGTTGCCGAGGCCAATCTGAAGGCCAATGACATGGAAGGCCGTGTGCAATGTCTTGAAGCCGCCGGTTTCGACGCCCCGGCACTGGCCGAGGCGGCCCCTTACGATCTCATCTTCGCCAATATCCTGAAAGGCCCTCTGGTTGCATTGGCCCCGGATGTGGCCGGCCATCTGCGCGACGGTGGCTATGCGATTCTCTCCGGTTTGCTGAACGAACAGGCCGATGAGGTGCAGGGTGTTTATGCACAGAACGGCATCAATCTTGTGGAATGCACCGAGATTGGTGACTGGACGACGCTGCTTTTGCAGAAAAAGGGCTGAATCGTTCAAGTTTGTTGAGCATTTTAATGACCCGCCCCAAAATGGTCCCATTCCCTACCTAAACATTAATATGTGGATGGTGGGAGCCATTGCAGGGTTTTGGTTATGGGTGAACACAGTAACAATTTCTATGCTCGGCTTGACCGGCTGGAACGCAAACACGGGGCCATGGCGCGCGGCTATACTGCCAAAGTGCGCGCGGATGGGTTGATCGTGGTGGCGCCGCGACGGGTGCAGTCGCGGATCTCCGGCCGATCATTGATCCTGTTTGTCGCGGCGTTTCTGCTGTTCAAGGGCTTCTTGATGGCAGCGCTGGGATTTGGCAGCTACGACTATCGTGTCGACCAGCTGCGGGCGGGAACGGGGCTGGAAAAAGCCGGTGCATTTGTCATGCAGCGGGATCCAGTGTCACAGTTCCTGGCCGAGAAGATCGGACCTGTGCTGCGGTAGAGGGACAGGCTGGCGGGCCATGTGTCGGGCGCTGGGGGGCATCCGACACAATCCGGCCGCGCGGTCATGTCCGACGCAGCAGGGTTACGCCTCGGCATCGACGTGCAGACCAAAGCAACCAGAAAACGCCGCACTCCATCAGGAGGCGGCGTTTTTCATGTCTCTCGGATGATAGGTTCTGGATGATCCAGACCCACGTGCCAACCTCAGAAGACCGGCTTGCCCTCGGCAACGCGATCGATATCCGCGCGGGACAGGCCGATATCGGCCAGTTCGCGGTCGCTCAGCTGACCCAGGGTCTGGCGGGTGGCGCGCGCGTCGTTCCAGTCGATAGCCGCGCCCAGAAGGCCGGTGATCATGGCGCTGAAGCGGCCAAACAGGCTGCTGGTGCCATAGGTGGTGCGGGTGGTGTCAAATGCAGCCATGTCCTCGTCCTTTCGGAGGTTGAATTGAACTCTTCGCCCTGTGGCGATGGACGGCAATTAGTCATCTGCATGACGGCTGACAATCGCTGAAATTGCATGTGTCATATGCGCTTTTTGCATGGCTTATGATCCATAAAAACAAGGGAAAAGGCCGATTTTTTACCTCTTGGAAAGGAATGTCGGTTTCCCCGCCGGAGAGGGTCGTTTTCGGAACAGGATTCACGTGTTTTTGCGCCACAGGTGCCGCGCGGCATCCCCGCAGGGCACATCGCACAGGCCTGTAAAGCAATTGGACATGTTCGCCTTTTGTGCTAATCCTGAGCAAAATCAGACCTCCACACCGGGCAGGGATAGGGCAGACATGCGAATATTGGGCATTGATCCGGGGTTGCGAAACCTCGGTTGGGGGGTGATCGAATCACGCGGCACCCGTCTCAGCCATATCGCCAACGGCGTCTGCACCTCCGATGGCGATGATCTGGGAGAACGGCTGCTGTCGCTCCACAATCAGGTGATCGAGGTGATCGCGGCCTACCGCCCCGATCAGGCCGCCATCGAACAGACCTTCGTGAACAAGGATGGTGCCGGCACGCTGAAACTGGGGCAGGCGCGGGGCGTCGCCCTGATGACATTGGCGCAGGCCGGTCTTCCGGTGGGTGAATATGCCCCCAACCGCGTGAAGAAAACCGTGGTCGGCGTGGGTCATGCGGCCAAGGAACAGATCCTGCATATGGTCAAACTGCAACTGCCCGGCTGCCTGCCCAAGAACGCCGATGCAGCGGATGCTCTGGCCATTGCCATCTGTCATGCGTTTTATGGGGGCACGCAACAACGCCAGCTGAAGGAGAAGCGCGCGTGATCGGAAAACTCACCGGGCGTCTGGAGTACCGCAGCAGCGATCACGTGCTGATTGATGTGCGCGGCGTCGGCTATATCGTCTATTGCTCCGACCGCACCATGGCTGCGCTGCCGGGCGTCGGCGAGGCGGTCGCGCTCTATACCGATATGGTGGTGCGTGAGGACCTGATGCAGCTCTATGGCTTCCCTTCGCTGGTCGAAAAGGAATGGCATCGCCTGCTGACCTCGGTGCAGGGGGTGGGGGCGAAAGTCTCGCTGGCCATTCTCGGCGCGCTTGGCCCCGATGGAGTCAGCCGCGCGATCGCGCTGGGGGATTGGGCGGCGGTGAAGGCCGCCAAAGGGGTCGGCCCCAAGACCGCGCAGCGCATTGTTCTGGATCTCAAAGACAAGGCGCCGGGTGTCATGGCGATGGGTGGCACCGTCGTCGACGCCATGGATGGGCCGGGGCTGGATGTGGTCGAACCCGCCGAGCCGGTGAGCACGGCCAGGAAACCACGCAAAGCGCCACCCAAGGCCCCCTCCGGTGCCGCAGCTGCTTCTGCGGGGGCGCTCTCTGCGCTTGGCAATCTGGGCTATGGTCCCTCCGATGCCGCCGCCGCCGTGGCCGAGGCGGCCGCCACCTATCCAGACGCCAATGAGGCCGAGCTGATCCGCGCCGCCCTGCGGCTGCTGGCACCGAAAGGCTGATGGTGTGAGAGTATTGAAAAAAATAGGACAGTGCCCGTCTGCGGGCGGACGGGCACTGCCCGGCCTGCCGATCGGAGTAGGGTTTAAAGAAACCAGATTGGAGTCATCAGAATGATTGACGCCGATCCCACCCTGCGTCCCGCGCCTCTGCCCGAAGACAGCGCCGCCGAAAACGACCGCGCCCTGCGCCCGCAGGGGCTGGGCGAATTCATCGGTCAGGCCGAAGCCCGCGCCAATCTGCGTGTGTTTATCGAAAGTGCGCGCCGCCGCGGCGAGGCGATGGACCACACGCTGTTTCATGGCCCCCCCGGTTTGGGCAAGACCACCCTGGCGCAGATCGTCGCCCGCGAACTGGGCGTCAACTTCCGCATGACCTCCGGGCCGGTTCTGGCCAAGGCGGGCGATCTGGCAGCGATCCTGACCAATCTGGAATCCCGCGACGTGCTGTTCATCGACGAAATCCACCGGCTGAACCCGGCGGTGGAGGAGGTGCTCTACCCCGCGATGGAGGATTTCGAGCTGGATCTGGTGATCGGCGAAGGGCCGGCGGCGCGCACCGTGCGGATCGAGCTCCAGCCCTTTACCCTGGTCGGGGCCACCACCCGCATGGGCCTGTTGACCACACCACTCAGGGACCGGTTTGGCATTCCAACCCGGTTGCAGTTCTACACCATCGACGAGCTCTTTGAGATCGTCAGCCGCAACGCCCGCAAGCTGGGCGCCCCCGCAGATGACGACGGCGCCCGTGAGATCGCGCGGCGCGCCCGCGGCACCCCCAGGATCGCCGGCCGGCTCCTGCGCCGCGTCGTGGACTTCGCGGTTGTCGAGGGCGATGGCACCATCACCCGGGAACTGGCCGATGGTGCGCTGACGCGGCTGGGGGTGGATCAGCTGGGTCTGGATGGCGCGGATCGCCGCTATCTGCGGATGATTGCCGAGAATTATGGCGGTGGTCCGGTCGGGATCGAGACCATGTCGGCGGCCCTGAGCGAAAGCCGTGATGCGCTGGAGGAGGTGATCGAGCCCTATCTGTTGCAGCAGGGTCTGATCCAGCGCACGCCGCGCGGGCGGATGCTGGCGCATAAGGCCTGGACCCACCTTGGGCTGACGCCGCCACGGGGGCAGGGCGACCTGTTGCTATAGCGGCTCATCTGCCGCGCAGGCGCGTCAGTCCTGTCGCGGATTGGCGTCAAAACAGTCTGAAAGTGTTAAAATGGGTTTGAAGAATTGGACTCAATTTTAGCGTATGTTTCGCGTGCGAAACATTTGGTCACGCCTGCTGACCTAAGTGACAAGGCCTGAATGAAGCGCCGCGCCAGGCGCGGCGCTGCCTCCGGCGGGGATATTGTGGGCCAGAAGATGCACAGTGATACCCGGTCGCAACCCTTGCCGTTGATCCCGTGAGCGGGCATTAAGCCCATTCAAGACCGCAGTCCGACTAGAGAGCCGCATGATGACCCCAGCCGAGATCGAAGCCCTGTTTACCCGTGCCGATGGCTCTTATGCCTTTGCCCGTTGGGGGCGGCCGATTGCGCCGATCGTCTTTGGCGTGGAGGACAGCACGCTGGCGACCGTCAAGGGGGCGATCGAGGCGGTGGTGACCCTTGCAGGGCATCAGATGGCGGAGACCGATCCCGAGCTGGGCTCCAACCTCATGGTGTTTTTCTTTCGCGACTGGGACGAGCTGATGGGGGTGCCGGATCTGGACCGGCTGATCCCGGGGCTTGATCCGCTGCTTGAGCGGCTGAAGGCGGCGGATGCCAGCCAGTACCGCGCCTTCCGCTTTGACGATCAGGGGGCCATTCAGGCCTGTTTCGTTTTTCTGCGCATGGGCGGCGCGATGGCAAAGCTGCCTGCCGAAACGCTCGCCCTGACGCAGGCGGTGCAGGCGATCCTGATGTGGGGCGACAGCGCTTTTGCCAAGACCTCGCCGCTGGCGGTGCTGCCGGAGACGGGCGCCACCATCCTGCGCCCGGATATCGCCGGGGTGATTGCGGCGGCCTATGATCGGATGATGCCGCTTGCGGCATCCGACAGCGCCCATGCGCTGCGGCTCTTTGCCCGGCTGCAGGCACCGATTGAGCCCTCGGCCGACGCCTCTGGTCAGGCCAGCCACTGAGCCGCGCGCCAGCGCAAAACGGGGCAGGAGGCCCGGCAGAATGATCCATCGCTTTCCGGTTCGGGTATATTACGAAGACACCGACATGGGCGGGATTGTCTATCACGCCAATTACCTGCGGTTTATCGAACGGGCGCGCAGCGACTGGGTGCGCAACCTTGGCAATGATCAGAACGCCATGCGCGAGGCGGGGCTGATCTGGGTGGTGCGGCGGATCGAGGCGGATTACCTCGCCCCTGCCAAATTCGACGAAGAGCTGCGGATCGAGACCGAGGTGCAGAAGGTCACCCCTGCGCGGCTCACCATGTCGCAGCGGGTGTTTCGCGGCGAGACGGCGCTGTTTCGCGCCATCGTTACGGTGGTTTGCGTCAATGCCGGGACCGGCGCGCCGATCCGCCTGCCGGCAGAGATTCGCGCATTGCTGTAACAATTCCTGCTGTCACGGCTGTTTCATTGGCTTTTGACCTTGAACTGCGATAGCCTTTTGCCAAATGAAAGCCGGAAAACGGCTGGAAAACGGCCAAAAACATAGAGCAGGTCCATGGAAGCAGAAACTCTGGCGTTGGCGCAGGAGATTGATTTCTCCATGTGGGGGCTATTCGCGCGGGCGACCCTGACGGTCAAATTGGTGATGCTGATGCTGGTTGTCGCCTCCGTTTGGTCCTGGGCGATCATCCTGCAGAAACTGATCAACTATCGTCTGGCCCGTCGGGAGGCGGCGGAGTTCGACCGTGCCTTCTGGTCCGGTGAGCCGCTGGATGGTCTGTTTGACCAGATCGGCCCGCAGCCCAAGGGGCAGTCGCAGCGGATCTTTGCCGCCGGGATGACCGAATGGCGGCGCAGTCATCGCACCGACGGGGCGCTGATTGCGGGTGCGCAGGCACGGATCGAGCGGTCGATGGATGTGGCGATCGCCAAGGAAAGCGAACATGTGCAGAGTGGTCTGTCGATCCTGGCCACCGTTGGGTCCACCGCACCGTTTGTCGGGCTGTTCGGCACCGTCTGGGGCATCATGACTGCCTTTATCGAGATTGCGGAACAGCAGAACACCAACCTCGCCGTTGTGGCGCCGGGCATTGCCGAGGCGCTGATGGCGACGGGGCTGGGGCTGCTGGCTGCGATTCCCGCGGTGATTTTCTACAACAAGCTGAGCGCGGACAGCGACCGGATCATCGGCAGCTACGAAGCCTTTGCCGATGAGTTTTCCACCATCCTCAGCCGCCAGCTGGATTCCTGATCCATGGGCGCCTCGGTTCAACCCAATGCCGCCAACGGGCGCCGCCGGGGACGGCGGCGCAGCCGTGCGCGGCCGATGGCGGAAATCAACGTCACGCCCTTTGTCGATGTGATGCTGGTGCTGCTGATCATCTTTATGGTGGCGGCCCCGCTGATGACGGTGGGCGTGCCGGTGGAGCTGCCAAAGACCGCCGCAGGCGCGCTGCCCGGCGATGAGGAAGAGCCGCTGACCGTGACCATGACCGCCAGCGGCGAGATCCAGATCCAGACCACTGCCGTGGCCCCGGATGAGCTGATCGCCAAACTGCGCGCCATCGCGGCAGAGCGGACCTCCGATCAGGTGTTCCTGCGTGCGGATGGGGCTATCCCCTATGAGGCGGTGATGCAGGTGATGGGGGCGCTGAATGCCGGTGGGTTTTCCAGCGTTGGTCTGGTGACCGATGTGGGTGGTCCAACCCTTGATGGGCGGGCTGTCGAAGACAGCGGGCAATAGGCGGGGCACGGGTGTGCAGACCGGAACCAAGATCTCTGTTGCAGGCCATGCGCTGCTGGCGGGCTGGGTCGTTTTCGGCGCCTGGTTCCCGTCCGAGCCGCTGCCGATGGCGGTGCAGGATGTGTCGATCATCTCGACCGAGGAATTCGCCCGGCTGAGCCAGCAGCGCGCCGCGCCAGTGGTGGCCGATACCGCCGGCGATCTGACCCAGCCCGAGCCGGAACCCGCACCGCAGGTCACACCACCGCCGGAGCCGGAGCCCGAACCGCAGATCAGCCAGCCTGAGCCGGTGACCCCGCCCGAGCCTGACACCGAACTGGCCGAGCGCCCGGAGCCGCAGCCGGTTGAGCCGACACCGCCGGTGGCCGCGCCCGCGCCGCCCGACGTGCCGGACACGACCACGGTGACACCGCAGCTGGCCGAGCGTCCGCAGCTGCGCCCGCTGGACCGCGTCGCCCCGACCCCGGTGGCACCACCGGAGCCGGACACCCGGATTGATGATGTGGCCCAGCCAGAGGTCTCCGATGAGGTTGGTTCCGAGCCTGCCCAGGAGTCCCAGCAGGCCACGGCAGAGGCGGCGGCCAACGACCGGATCGTGACCGAGGAGGTCGAGGCGCAGACCGAACAGGTGGCCAGCGCTGCACCTGCGCAGTCACTGCGGCCCCGGACCCGGCCAGCGCGGCCGACGCGGCCGGAGCCAGTCGCACAGCCCGAACCGGAACCTGCCACGACTGAGCCGGTCGAGCCTGACCCCGCGCCGGATCGCTCTGATGCGGTGGAGGATGCGCTGGCCGCAGCCCTTGCCGGTGGTGGTGAGGTGGCAGCGCCGGAACCCTCGGGCCCGCCGCTGACCAGTGGCGAAAAGGATGCGCTGCGGGTGGCCGTGCAGCAATGCTGGAACGTCGGCTCGCTGTCATCGGAGGCGCTGCGCACCACCGTGGTGGTCTCGGTCGCGCTGACACCGGATGGTCGGCCCGAGGAGGGCAGTATTCGGATGCTCTCCAGCACCGGCGGATCGGGGGCTGCGGCCAATCAGGCCTTTGGCGCGGCGCGGCGGGCGATTCTGCGCTGCGGTGCGCGTGGTTTCCAACTTCCGTCTGACAAATATGCGCAATGGCGTAATATCGAAATGACCTTCAATCCCGAAAGGATGCGGATCAAATGAGGACATATCTGGCAACGCTCGTGATGGGCGCGACCCTGCTGGGGGCGGCGGTGATGGCACCGGTTTTGCCTGCGCAGGCACAGGATGGCCCGCTGAGGATCGAAATCACCGACGGGGTGATCGAACCCTTGCCCTATGCGGTGCCCGGCTTTGTGCCGGAAACCCCTGCCGCCGCCGAACTGGCGCGTGAGATTTCGCGGGTGATTGCCGCGGATCTGAGCGGCACCGGCCTGTTTCGTGAAGTCCCGGCCTCGGCCCATATCGCCAAGGTCACCGATTTCGATGCGGCGATCGGCTATGCCGACTGGAAAGCGGTGAATGCACAGGCGCTGATCACCGGCGCTCTCAGCGTGAATGGCAACCGGCTGACGGTTCGGTTCCGGGGCTATGACGTCTTTGCCGAAAAGGAGCTGGGCACCGGTCTGCAGTTTTCCGGCACCACCGACGGCTGGCGGCGCATGGCCCATAAGGTGGCGGATGTGATCTACAGCCGCATCACCGGCGAAAGCGGGTATTTCGACAGCCGGGTGGTGTTTGTTTCCGAAAGCGGGCCAAAGGACGACCGGCGCAAGCGGCTGGCGGTGATGGATTACGATGGCGCCAATGTGCAATATCTGACCAACAGCGCCTCCATCGTGCTGGCGCCGCGGTTCTCACCCACCGGCGACCGGGTGCTCTACACCAGCTACGAGAGCGGCTTTCCGCAGATCCATGTGCTGGATGTGGGCAGCGTGCAGCGTCGGGTGCTGTCGGCGGACAATGGCATCATGAGCTTTGCGCCGCGCTTTGCGCCGGATGGGCGCACCGTGGTCTACTCGCAGTCGCAGGGCGGCAATACCGATATCTTCACCATGGATATCGACACCGGCACCCGGACCCGGCTGACCAGTGCGCCGTCGATCGAAACCGCCCCGTCGTTTTCCCCCGATGGCAGCCAGATCGTCTTTGAAAGCGACCGTTCCGGCGCGCCGCAGCTCTATGTGATGGCGGCAACCGGCGGCGAGGCCCGGCGGATCAGTTTTGGCGCGGGGCGCTACGGCACTCCGGTGTGGTCGCCGCGCGGTGACATGATCGCCTTTACCAAGCAGAACAAGGGCCGGTTCCATATCGGCGTGATGCGGACCGATGGCAGCGAGGAACGCCTGCTGACGGCCTCCTTCCTAGATGAGGGGCCGACCTGGTCCCCGAATGGCCGGGTGATCATGTTTACCCGTGAAACCCAAGGGGCCAGTGGCCGGGCGCTGCTCTATTCGGTGGATGTATCGGGGCGCAACCTGAAACCGGTCCGCACCCCCGATGGCGCGTCGGATCCGGCGTGGTCGCCCTTGCAGAACTGAAGTGTCGCGCGCCTGCCATAATGGTCCGGCGCGCGCCCTGTTAACAAAGACCAAAGTGGCAGCGGCATCGGGCCTGTGGTAAATCTGGTGCAACAATTGGAAATGGGACGAGGCGGATATCATGAGCGGTTTGACAAAAGCAGTGCTGGTGGCAGCGGCGTTGGGGCTGAGCGCCTGTACGGGCAACCCCTGGGATGATGCAGCCGGGGCCGGTGGGCCTGGTGCAGGGGCCGGGGCGGGCGCTGCGGGGCAGCTGGATCCCAGCAGCCCGGCCTACTTCCAGCAGACGGTCGGCGACCGGGTGCTGTTTGCGGTTGACCAATCGACCCTGTCACCTGCCGCCCAGAGCGTTCTGCAGGGGCAGGCGCGCTGGCTGACGGCCAACCCGGATTATGTGGTCACAATCGAAGGCCACGCCGATGAGCAGGGCACCCGCGAATATAACCTTGCACTGGGTGCGCGCCGGGCCAATGCTGCCCGCGAATACCTGATTTCCCAAGGGGTTGCGGGCGGTCGTCTGCAGGTTGTCAGCTTTGGCAAGGAGCGCCCGCTGGAGATCTGCTCGAACGAGGCCTGCTACACCAAGAACCGTCGCGCGGTCACCGTGCTGGCGGGTGGCCTGACGGGGTAAGTGACCATGCGACTGCGTCCTCTTGCGATTGCCGCCCTTGCGCTGACCCTGGCTGTGCCGCCGCTTGCCGTCCGGGCGCAGGATCAACAGACCCTTGCCGATATCCGGCAGGAACTCACCGTGCTGCACGTCGAAATCCAGCGGCTGAAGCGGGAAATGTCGACCACCGGCAGCCCGCAGACCAATGTCGCGGGCGACAGTGTGCTGGACCGCGTCAGCGCCATCGAGGCGGAGCTGCAGCGGCTGACCGCGCAGACCGAACAGCTCTCCTACCGCGTCGATCAGGTGGTGCAGGATGGCACCAACCGGATTGGTGACCTGGAGTTCCGTCTGGTGGAACTGGAAGGCGGCGATGTCTCGAAACTGGGGGAAACCAGCACGCTGGGCGGCGGTGAGCTGCCCGCCGCCGGGGCACCTGCGCTGCCCGCCACGCCGCCGGGCACTTCGGTCGATACGACGTCGGAGCTGGCGGTGGGCGAGCAGACGGATTTCGACGCCGCCAAGGCCGCGCTGGACAGCGGCGCCTATCAGGAAGCTGCGGAGAAATTCGCGGCCTTCACCCTGGCTTATCCCGGCAGCCCGCTGGCCGCAGCGGTGGAATACAACCGCGGCAAGGCGCTGGACGGGCTGGGTGACACCCGCGAGGCGGCGCGGGCCTATCTGGCGTCATTCTCCGGCAGCTCCTCAGGAGAGACCGCGCCGAAGGCATTGTACGAACTGGGCGCCGCACTGGGGCGGCTGGGTCAGACCAGCCAGGCCTGTGTGACCCTGGCAGAGGTCGGCAGCCGCTTTCCCGGTGCAGCCGAAACCGCCGCAGCGGAGGCGGAACGCGCAAAACTGGCCTGCAATTGACGCGCAGGGACCGGGATATCCTCGCCATTGTGCAGGAGCAGTTCCGGTCTGCCTTGCCCGAACGGTTGGGCGTTGCGGTGTCAGGCGGCGGCGACTCGATGGCGCTGATGTATGCGCTGCATGAGTGTTTTGCCGATCTGGGCGTGGAAATCTGTGTCGCAACTGTTGATCACGGGCTGCGCGCGAGCTCGGGCGAGGAGGCGCAGATGGTGGCGGATGTGGCTGCCAAACTGGGTCTGGCGCATGATATCCTGCAATGGGTTGACCGGCCTTCTGCGCAGCAGGCGGGCAATCTTCAGGAGCAGGCCCGCAACGCGCGCTATACGCTGCTGACCGCATGGGCGCAGTTGAATGACATCCCGGTGGTTGCATTGGGGCATACGGCCGATGATCAGGCCGAAACGCTGCTGATGCGGCTGGGGCGGTCGTCGGGGGTGTCCGGTCTGGCTGCGATGCCGCGCAGCCGCGCGATCGAGGGGATCACCCTGCTGCGGCCGCTTCTGGAGGTGACGCGCGAAGAGCTGCGCGGCTACCTGCGGGAGCGGGGAGGGCAGTGGGTTGAGGACCCCAGCAACGAGGATCTGCGTTTCGAGCGGGTGCGGGTGCGTCAGGCGATGGATGCGCTGGCGCCGCTGGGGCTGACCGTGCAGCGGCTGGCCGCCGTTGCCCGCAATATGGGCGCCGCCCGCGAAGCCCTGGACTGGTATACGTTCCTGGCCGCCCGCGACATGGCCGAGGTGCGCGATGGCGCGATTGTCATCGACCAGCGCCAGTTTCGCACGCTGCCGGACGAAATTGCCCACCGGCTGCTGGTGCGATCCGTGCAATGGGTCAGCGGGGCGGTGCATCCGCCACGGCGTGAGCCGATGGTGCAGGCCCGCGAGGCGGTGCGTCGTGGCGGATCCTTCACATTGGGGGGCTGCCGGATGATCACCCGCAAACAGCGCACTTGGGTCTGCCGCGAATATAACCCGGTGGCCGATGAGATGACCCGGCCCGGTCGGCTCTGGGACGGGCGCTGGCGGGTTTTTGGCGGCGAGGTGAAGGACCATGAGGTGCGCGCCCTGGGCTCTGACGGCCTGCAGCACTGTCCCGACTGGCGCAGTGCCGAGGTTCCGGGCGAGGTGCTTCATGCCACGCCGGCCGTGTGGCGGGGGGGTGAGCTGGTTGCCGCCCCATTGGCAGGATTTGGCAACGGATGGTCCGCAGAACTGGTTCAGAACAGCGAAGAGTTCTTCACAGCTCTTTTATCGCATTGAACCTCACTGAAGTATCCCTATTTTAGAGGCAACGAAGGCGGCCTGCCAGGTGCGCCTCGCATTTTGGGAGACTTTCCTTGGGCAACGTACGCAATATCGCCTTTTGGGTTGTTCTGTTTGTGCTCGTCTTGGCGCTGTTCAACTTGTTCAGTGGTTCGGGCAGCACGATGCAGAGCCGAGAGAAGACTTTTTCTGATTTTGTCAGCGCGGTTGAAAACGGCAATGTCAGCACCGTGACGCTGGATGGTGAACAGGTTCGCTATACCACGTCGGACGGGCAGAATTTCATGACCATCAAACCCGGCGATGCCGAGGTGACCGCCCTGTTGATCGACAACAACATTCCGGTCCGCGCCGAGAAGCAGCAGCAGTCCGGGTTCCAGTCGTTCCTGCTGACCCTGCTGCCCTTCCTGCTGCTGATCGGTGTCTGGATCTATTTCATGAACCGGATGCAGGGCGGCGGCAAAGGCGGCGCCATGGGCTTTGGCAAGTCGAAGGCGAAGATGCTGACCGAGAAGCATGGCCGCGTCACCTTTGACGACGTGGCTGGCATCGACGAGGCCAAGGAAGAGCTGGAAGAGATCGTCGAATTCCTGCGCAACCCGCAGAAATTCTCGCGCCTCGGCGGCAAGATCCCCAAAGGCGCCCTGCTGGTGGGCCCTCCGGGTACCGGTAAGACGCTGCTGGCGCGTGCGATTGCAGGCGAGGCGGGCGTGCCGTTCTTCACCATCTCCGGTTCCGACTTTGTCGAGATGTTTGTCGGTGTCGGTGCCTCCCGTGTGCGCGACATGTTCGAACAGGCCAAGAAAAACGCGCCCTGTATCGTGTTCATCGACGAAATCGACGCCGTCGGTCGCCATCGTGGCGCCGGCTATGGCGGCGGCAATGATGAGCGTGAACAGACGCTGAACCAGCTCTTGGTGGAGATGGACGGTTTTGAGGCCAATGAAGGCGTCATCATTCTGGCCGCCACCAACCGCAAGGACGTGCTGGACCCGGCGCTGCTGCGTCCGGGCCGTTTTGACCGGAACGTGACCGTCGGCAACCCCGACATCAAGGGCCGCGAAAAGATCCTGGGCGTTCATGCCCGCAAGACGCCGCTTGGCCCTGACGTTGATCTGCGCATCATCGCGCGTGGTACGCCGGGGTTCTCCGGTGCGGATCTGGCCAACCTCGTCAATGAGGCCGCATTGATGGCCGCCCGTGTTGGCCGCCGTTTTGTCACCATGGAAGATTTCGAATCGGCCAAGGACAAGGTGATGATGGGGGCTGAGCGCCGCTCGATGGTGCTGACCCAGGATCAGAAGGAAAAGACCGCCTACCACGAGGCCGGTCACGCGGTTGTCGGCATGGCGCTGCCGCTGTGCGATCCGGTCTATAAGGCGACGATCATTCCGCGCGGTGGTGCGCTGGGTATGGTTGTGTCGCTGCCGGAAATGGACCGTCTGAATTATCACCGTGACGAATGTCAGCAGAAGCTGGCGATGACCATGGCGGGCAAGGCGGCGGAAGTCATCAAATACGGCGAAGATCATGTCTCCAACGGTCCGGCCGGCGACATCCAGCAGGCCAGCCAGCTGGCGCGTGCCATGGTGCTGCGCTGGGGCATGTCGGACAAGGTCGGCAACATCGACTATGCCGAAGCGCACGAAGGCTATTCCGGCAATACGGCGGGCTTCTCGGTCTCTGCCAACACCAAGGAGCTGATCGAGGATGAGGTGAAGCGCTTTATCCAGCAGGGCTATGAACAGGCGTTGCAGATCCTCAAGGACAAGAATGAGGAATGGGAACGTCTGGCGCAGGGGCTGCTGGAATTTGAAACCCTCACCGGTGACGAGATCAAACGCGTTATGAATGGCGAGCCGCCGCAGGCAGGCGAGGACGAGGATGATGACACCGATACCGGTAGCGCCTCGGTCACCGCGATCCCCAAGGCCAAGCCGAAGAAGCCTGCGTCGGATGATGGCATGGCACCGGAACCGTCGTCCTGACGGCGCGGCGCTGAACACCGTGTAATATCAGACCCGGTCACCCTGGCGGTGGCCGGGTTTTTTGATGACTGAACTGCGCACGAAAAGCCGAGCGGCGGGGCTGGCCAGAACCGGATGCCGCCCCTATGGTGGCGGAAATTCCTGAATGAAATGAGCCTGATGGAGATGCCCCATGCCAGTGATGCGCGAAACGGAGTTTCAGGGACAAGTGACCTGGATCGGCTATGTTCCGGCTGCCACCGGTGGGCTGCGGTCCGAGCCGCGGGACGCGCTGACGCTGGGGTTTGACGGCATCGAAGGCGAGCGCCACGCGGGCGCCTTGCGCGCCTCCTGTGTGCGGGTGCGCAATCTGCATCCCGAGGGCACGGAAATCCGAAACCTGCGCCAGATCAGCATCCTGTCGGAAGAAGAGCTGGCGTTGATCGCCGCTGATATGGGGATGGAGCGGATTGATCCCGTCCACCTTGGCGCGACGCTGGTGCTGCGCGGTATTCCCGACCTTAGCCATCTGCCACCCTCCAGCCGCTTGCAGGGGCCGGATGGGGTGACGCTGACAATCGATCTTGAGAACCGGCCCTGCATTTTCCCGGCCAAGGAGATCGAGAAGGACCACGCGGGCTTTGGTCCGAAGTTCAAGCCGGCAGCCACCGGCAGACGCGGTGTGGTGGCCTGGGTCGAGCGGCCCGGCGTGCTGAGGCAGGGCGAAAGCCTGCGCCTGTTTGTGCCGGACCAGCCTGCCTGGGCACCCTGAGTCGGGGCATGTCTGCGCCGCCGGTTGCCGATAGGCGTTGACGCGGCACGATTGGCAATCTTTGGATGCCCTAGGGGGAGCGAACGCCGTTTCAATGCCTGATCATGTCGGAAATCACGCGCATGGAATGTCGCAGAAGGGCTAAGTCTTGCGGGAAACCGGCACGGCTGTGCCCATGTAACTCGCGACATCACAATTCAGGAAACCGGCCATGAGCTACAAGAGTGACATCGAAATCGCCCGCGAGGCGCAGAAGCGTCCGATCCAGGAAATTGGCGCCAAGATCGGCATCTCCAGCGATGATCTGCTGCCCTACGGCCACGACAAGGCCAAGGTGAGCCAGGACTTCATCAATTCGGTTCAGGGCAAGGAAGACGGCAAGCTGATCCTGGTGACCGCGATCAACCCGACGCCTGCGGGCGAAGGCAAGACCACCACCACGGTTGGTCTGGGTGACGGTCTGAACCGCATCGGCAAGAACGCGATGATCTGTATCCGCGAGGCCTCGCTGGGTCCGAACTTCGGTATGAAGGGCGGCGCCGCAGGTGGCGGTTACGCGCAGGTTGTTCCGATGGAGGAGATGAACCTCCACTTCACCGGTGACTTCCACGCCATCACCTCGGCCCACTCGCTGCTGTCGGCAATGATCGACAATCACATCTACTGGGGCAATGAGTGCGATATCGACATCCGCCGTGTTGCATGGCGTCGTGTGGTCGACATGAACGACCGCGCCCTGCGCCAGATCACCGCCTCCCTTGGTGGCGTCTCCAACGGCTTCCCGCGCGAAACCGGTTTTGACATCACCGTGGCCTCCGAAGTCATGGCGATCCTCTGCCTCGCCAACGACCTGAAGGACCTGGAAAAGCGTCTGGGCGACATCATCGTGGCCTACCGCCGCGACAAGACCCCGGTTTACTGCCGCGACATCAAGGCGGAAGGCGCGATGACCGTTCTCTTGAAGGACGCGATGCAGCCGAACCTGGTGCAGACCCTGGAAAACAACCCGGCGTTTGTCCACGGTGGTCCCTTCGCGAATATCGCCCACGGCTGTAACTCCGTGATCGCAACCAAGACCGCGCTGAAAGTGGCTGACTATGTTGTCACCGAAGCAGGCTTTGGTGCGGATCTTGGCGCTGAGAAGTTCATGAACATCAAATGCCGCAAGGCAGGCATCGCACCCTCGGCTGTGGTGCTGGTTGCGACCGTGCGCGCGATGAAGATGAACGGTGGCGTGGCCAAGGCTGACCTCGGCGCGGAAAACGTCGAAGCGGTCAACAAGGGCTGTGCCAACCTCGGCCGTCATATCGAGAACGTCAAATCCTTTGGCGTGCCGGTGGTGGTTGCGATCAACCACTTTGTCACCGACACCGAGACCGAAGTGCAGGCGGTCAAGGATTACTGCGCCACCCATGGCGTCGAAGCGGTGCTGTCGCGCCACTGGGAGTTGGGCTCCGAAGGCTCCGCCGATCTGGCCCATAAAGTGGTTGAGCTGGCCGACTCCGGCAAAGCCAACTTCTCGCCGATCTACCCCGACGAGATGCCGCTGTTCGAGAAGATCGAAACCATCGCCAAGCGCATCTACCGCGCCGACGAGGTGCTGGCCGATCAGAAGATCCGCAACCAGCTGAAGGAATGGGAAGCGGCTGGCTATGGCAACCTGCCGGTCTGCATGGCGAAAACGCAGTATTCCTTCTCCACCGATCCGAACCTGCGCGGCGCGCCGACCGGCCATTCGGTTCCCGTGCGCGAAGTTCGCCTGTCGGCGGGGGCCGGTTTCATCGTCGTGGTCTGCGGCGAGATCATGACCATGCCGGGTCTGCCCCGCAAACCGGCATCGGAAACGATCCGCCTGAATGACGCAGGCCAGATCGAAGGCTTGTTCTAAGGCCTGAAATAGGCAATCTGCGGCCCGAGGATCCCCTCGGGCCGCAGGAGTTTAAAGATGAGCGAACGACACCCGCCGCAGGACTGTGCCGACATGCCGGCGCTGCGGCAGCAGATCGACAGGCTGGACCGGGAGCTGATTGCCCTGTTGGCCGAGCGGGCGGGCTATATCGACCGTGCGATCGAGCTGAAGGCGGCCAATAACTGGCCCGCGCGCATACCGGCCCGTGTCGAAGAAGTGGTCGGGAATGCCCGGATGACGGCCAGCACGGCAGGGCTTGATCCCGATCTGGTCGAGCGCCTGTGGCGCCAGCTTGTGGAATGGTCGATAGCCCGCGAGGCACAGATCATTCGCGAGGAGTAACGCGGCCCGGAGCGGCGCGCAGCAAGAGGACAGAAGCAATGGCAGCGAATATCATCGACGGCAAGGCCTTTGCCGCCACCGTACGCGAGAAGGTGGCAGGCCACGTGGCCCGGTTGAAGGAAGAGCATGACATCACCCCCGGTCTTGCGGTGGTTCTGGTGGGTGAAGATCCGGCAAGCCAGGTCTATGTGCGCTCCAAGGGCAAGCAGACCGTTGAAGCGGGCATGAACTCCTTTGAGCACAAGCTGGAGGCCGACACCTCCGAAGAGGACTTGCTGGCGGTGGTCGATCAGCTGAACAAGGATCCCTCGGTGCATGGCATCCTCGTGCAGCTGCCGCTGCCGGGTCATTTGAACGAAGACCTGATCATCAATTCCATCGCGCCGGAAAAGGACGTGGACGGGTTCCACATTTCCAACGTGGGCCTGCTGGGCACTGGTCAGAAAAGCATGGTGCCCTGCACGCCGCTTGGCTGTCTGATGATGCTGCGCGACTATCATGGCTCGCTGTCGGGCATGGACGCGGTTGTCATTGGCCGCTCCAATATCGTTGGCAAGCCGATGGCGCAGCTGTTGCTGGGCGATAGCTGCACCGTGACCATCGCACATAGCCGCACCAAGGATCTGCCGGATGTTGTCCGCCGCGCGGATATCGTGGTTGCCGCTGTGGGCCGCCCGGAAATGGTGCCTGGCGATTGGATCAAGGAAGGCGCCACCGTCATCGACGTGGGCATCAACCGGATCGACGCACCGGAAAAAGGCGAGGGCAAGACCCGTCTGGTGGGCGATGTGCATTTTGAGAGTGCGGCCGCGCGCGCGGGCGCAATCACCCCGGTGCCCGGTGGCGTCGGCCCGATGACCATCGCCTGCCTGCTGGCCAATACCGTGACCGCCTGTTGCCGCGCCAATGGTCTGGCGGAGCCGGAAGGGCTGACCGCCTGATCCAAACCGACCTGCTATCTGCGGATGGCTGAGATCTGCTGCTCCCGTCGGATGCCTCCGGCGGGAGTATTTTTTGGAAAAGTGACAGGTGGGAAAAACCTGCGGATCAGGGCGCGCGGATCAGGCCGCGACCGGCACCATGGTGCCCTGCAACAGGGCGATCAGTTTTTCATCCTCTCCGGTGATGGCGTGGACCTCGGCGGTGACAATGATCAGACGGCGGCCGGGTTTGATGACCTGGCCCGTGGCGCGCAGCATATCGCCTGCACCCGGTGCGAGAAGATTGATCTTCATCTCGGCGGTCATCACCTCGCTGTCCTCGGGCATCAGGGTCAGAGCGGCATAGCCTGCGGCACTGTCTCCGATGGCAAAGCTGAGCGCCGCATGGGCGACGCCGTGCTGCTGGCGGCTGCCCGGCAGGATGGGCGCGGAGATGGTCACGGTGCCGGTGCCGACGCTGGCAACCTCGGCACCCAATGTTTGCATCATGCTCTGTCTGGCAAAGCTGTCGCGGATGCGCTGTTCGATCATGGCTGTCCCTTTCGCATGTGCAGCCAGCATAGACCGCGCGTGCTGCGATGGGGAGGTGACGCCGCGCGCAGATCCGCCGCGGCGGGTCAGCGTGGCATCGGGCAGGGCAGCGGACGCGGGCCGGTGAGGATGGCGAGGGCCCGCGGCGCCATGAGATCCGAGAGCGCCGGGTTGGTGGTGCAGAGACCGCCGGTATAGGTGCCAAAGGCGGGCAGGATCAGGCGCTGGTGATCGGCAAGAAACGCAGGCCGGGCGCTGCCGCGCAGACGCGCCTTTGGGTGGTAGTGGCCGGATATCTCGGCGGCAGCTTCGCCCGGGGTCTCAGCGCCGGTGTGGCTCTTGAAGGTGGGGTCGGCGATGTGACGAAACAGCAGCGGGCCGAGGGTCAGGCTGTCACAGGCGTCGCCCGCCAGCCCGCTGGGGGCAGGGTCGTGATTGCCGGTGATCCAGATCCAGCGATGAGCCGCGATCAGCTGGTCGAGACGGGTTTGGTCGGCATCTGACAAGGCGGCTGCCGCCGCGTCATCGTCGAAGCTGTCGCCGAGGCAGATGACCGTTTCAGGACGGGTCTGGTCAAGCACCGCGGCAAGACGCTGAAGGGTATCGCGGGTTTCATAGGGGGGCAGGGCCGGGCCGCCGCGCCGGAGCTGGCGTTCGGATTTGCCCAGATGCAGGTCGGAGACACAGAGCAGCCCCTGCGCCTGCCACCAGAGCGCACCAGCACCAAGCGCGGTGAGGCGCTGGCCTGCGAGGGAGAGATCATAGCCGGTCATGGCTGCTCTGATCGCCGGTTTTGCGGGACGGTGCAAGACGGCAGATTCAGCCGTCAGGGTGACGCAGCGCCGGGCGGAGCCAGCTCTGCCAGCCCGGCGCTGCGCATCAGCTCTTCGGTTTCGCGTTGCAGCAGCTTTTCCTGGGCGGCACCTTTCACCGGGACCTTGCCTGCCTCCAGCAGCAGCGGCGCGGCCAGCGGTGAGATCTGCGACAGCCTGTTGAGGGTGATGTTTCCCTTGATGCGGCTGAGCAGTTCCTCGATGCGGCCGAAATCCACCAGCCCGCCAAGCGCCTCCTGCCGGGTGATGTCCAAGAGCAGGTGATCGGGATCATATTTACGGAGCGTGTCGTAGAGGATGTCGGAGGAGAATGTCGCCTGTCGTCCGTTCTTGCGCTGGCCGGGGGTGTTGCGTTCGATCAGCCCCGCGATGGTGGCCACCGCGCGGAAGCTGCGTTTCATCACCGCATTGCCCGCGAGCCAGCCGTCCAGACCCGCGCGCAGCTCGGCAGGATCGAACAGCGGGGCGGGGTCGTCAACCGGGCTGAGCCCCCAGATCAGCGTGGCATAATCGGTGGCGACAAAGCCAAGCGGATCGAGCGACAGCTCTTCCATCCGTTTGGTCAGCAACAGACCGAGGGTCTGCATCGCATTGCGCCCGGCAAACCCGTAGATGCAGAGGTGTTCGCGGCCCCGGAAGGGAAAGCTTTCGAGCAGCAGCTGGCCCCGGCGGGGCATCTGTGAGACCTCGCGCTGTAGCGCCAGCCAGTCGGCGGTGTGCGGTGGCAGATCGGGCCAGCTGTCGCGTTGCAGGATATCGAGGATGCGGGTGCTGAGCTGGGTCGATGTGGCAAATTTGGTGCCGGAGAAGACCGCGACCTTCGGTTTCCGGCTGGCATTGCGGCTGACCTCGACCGTCATTTCGCGCAGCGATTCATACCGCACGATCTGGCCGCCGATGAGGAAGGTGTCGCCCGGGGTGAGGGTGGCGGCAAAGCTCTCTTCGACCTCGCCAAGCGGTTTGCCGCCGCGGCTGCGTTTGAGTCGGACCTTCAGGAGGTCGGCGTCCTGAATGGTGCCAATGTTCATGCGGATGCGGCGGGCGGCGCGGGGGTCGCGCAGCTGCCACATCCCGTCGGGACGTTGCAGCAGCCGTTGCCACTGGTCATAGACCCGGAGGGCGTAGCCGCCGGTGGCACAGAAATCGAGGCAGGCGTCGAATTCAGCCCGGCTGAGGCTGGCATAGGCGCCGGCTCCCGTGACCTCGGCATAAAGGTCATCGGCGGCGAAGGGACCGGCGCAGGCGCGGATCAGGATGTGTTGGCAGAGCACGTCGCGGGGGCCGGGTGTGCGCGGGCTGCCATCAAGCGTGCCTGCCTCCACCGCCTCAAGGGCGGCACGGCATTCCACCACCTCAAACCGGTTGGCCGGCACCAGAAGCGCCTTGGAGGGGGCATTGTAGCGGTGGTTGGCGCGGCCGATGCGCTGGACCAGCCGTTTCACGTTCTTCGGCGCGCCGATCTGGATCACCAGATCGACGTCCCCCCAGTCGATGCCCAGATCAAGCGAGCCGGTACAGACCACTGCGCGCAGCTCTCCGCGCACCATCGCTGCCTCGACCCGGTCCCGCTGCACCCGGTCGAGTGAGCCATGGTGAATGCCGATCGGTAGCGCGTCATCATTGGCAAGCCAGAGGTTGTGAAAGAAGATCTCTGCCTGGGCGCGGGTGTTGTGGAAGATCAGCGTGGTGTTATGCGCCTTGATCTGCTCCAGCACGGCGGGGATGGCATGGGCAGCGCCGCCCCCGGACCAGGGCGGGGCTGCATCCGTGTGCAGCATCTGGATATCAGCGGCGGGGCCAGGATCGGCCAGCACGATATCGCAGGGATCCGGGTGGCGGGCCAGATACTGCGCGATGGCGGCGGGGTCATCGACGGTGGCCGAAAGGCCGACGCGGCGCATGTCCGGACAGATCGCCTGAAGCCGGGTCAGGGCGAGCATCAGCTGGTCGCCGCGCTTGCTCTCGGCGAGGGCGTGGATCTCGTCCAGTACCACTCGTTTCAGTCCCGCAAACATCCGCGGCGCGTCCTCATAGGAGGTGAGCAGGGCGAGGCTTTCAGGTGTGGTGAGCAGGATATGCGGCGGGTCGGCGCGCTGGCTGCGCTTGCGGGAGGCGGGCGTGTCACCGGTGCGGTCGTCGATGCGGATGGGCAGGCCCATCTCCTCGACCGGGGTGCGCAGGTTGCGTTTGATATCCGCCGCCAGCGCCTTCAGCGGCGAGACGTAGAGCGTGTGCAGCCCGCGGTGTTCGCCGGTTGCAAGATCGGCAAGAGTGGGCAGGAAACCCGCCATCGTCTTGCCGCCGCCGGTCGGGGCGATCAGCAGCGTTGCCGGATCATCCGCGCGCGCCAGCATCTCTTGCTGGTGCGGGTGAATGGTCCAGCCACGGTCGTGGAACCAGGCGGTGATGACATCGGGAAGACTGCTCATCCGACTTATCTAGGCGCGGTGGCAGAACTTTTCTAAACGTTCTGGCCAAAGTTTATCAAAAAACTTTGGGGTGGCTCATTTGACGATGTGTTCGTCCTTGACGAACATATTGGCCCAGGCGCGGTCGATGAGGTCGGGAGACATCTGATAGGGGATGCCTTCGAAATCGCAGATCGCCTTCATCTGGTCGATCAGGAACACCGGCTGGTAGTTGGCGTAGATATTGTCGATGGTCGGATATTTGCGTTTCAGAAGATGCACCAGCGCCGCCTCGTCCAGGGGCACGCCTTTCTTCTGGGCGACCATGGCGAAGATCTTGAGAAAGTTTTCCTGATTTGGCCCGTCGATCTTGATCTTGAAAAAGATCCGCCGCAGCGCCGCCTGATCGAAGATCTCATTGGGGTGGAAGTTGGTGGAGAAGATCACCAGCGTGTCAAAGGGCACCTCGAATTTCTCGCCCGATTGCAGCGAAAGGATATCGCGGCCCTCTTCCAGCGGCACGATCCAGCGGTTGACCAGCGCCTGCGGTGACTCTGCCTGGCGGCCCAGGTCATCGACGATGAAGATGCCGCCGGTGGATTTCAGCTGCAACGGCGCCTGATAGGTGCGCGCGGTTGGGTTGTAGACCAGATCCAGCATCGACAGGGACAGCTCGCCCCCGGTCACCACCGTGGGCCGTTCGCAGCAGACATAGCGGCTGTCAAAGCGGCGGGCGCGGCGCAGGCTGTTGGGGTCGTCCTCGGGCAGCGGCACGGCAGTGTGAACGATGGGATCATAGACCGTGATCACCTGACCGGCATATTCAATCGCGCGCGGCACGTAGACGTGATCCCCCAGCGCGTCGCGGATGCCGTTGGAGATGGAGGATTTCCCGTTGCCGGGCGGGCCATACATCAGGATCGAGCGGCCGGCGCTGACAGCGGGGCCGAGGTGGTCGAGCAGGCTGTCGGGCAGGACCAGATGGCCCATTGCACCGAGCAGTTGCTGGCGGGTGACCAGAATATTGCGGATTGACTGGCGTTTGACCTGTTCGCGGTAGATGTGCAGCGGCACCGGCATGGCGCCGTAATATTCGGACTGGCTGAGCGCATCCAGCGCGCGGGCTTTGCCCGCCTCGGTCAGCTGATAGCCCATTTCATTGCCGCTGTTGGCGTTGAGCGTACCGGTTGCCTCCAGCAGCTTTTGTTCGCGGGCGATATCGACCAGTTCCTGCGTCACCGGGATCGGCAGGCAGATGGCGGCGGCGATTTCGCTGACGTTTTCGCAGGTCTTGCGGAAAATGGTTTTGAGCAGGATATCCCGCATCATCACCATCGGGAGCTGCATCTGCTCCAGCCCGCGCGGGGTAGGGGGTGCCACTACGGCGGATGTCTGCATGTTCATGCTGCGGCCTGCCTGTCTCGATTGTTCAATGTTGCGCCCGGTGGCGCCCGACTGTTCAGACAAGAGTTTATTCAGCACTGTGGCACAAGCGGGGCAAAGCTGGTGCATTTCCGCGAAGGGGCCGACCACATGCGGGGCATTTTAGGAAATTGTCAGTCGGGGGCGATCTGGACCGGGATGCCTCAGACCGGGGCGCTCTGACCCAGCTGGCTGCCGAGCAGCAGATAGGCGACCAGCGTGCCGCCAAGGCAGAGGCCCATTGGAAACTTGCTGCCGACCTCCCAGCTCTTCCAATGCGGGGCAAGACGGCGCAGGGGGGTGTATTTCGCGATGCGATGGGTGAGGAACCCGGCCAGCAGCATGGCGGAGAAGATCATCACCACCACCGAGAGATCGCCAAACACCACAAAGGGGGCTGCGGCACCGGCGAATTTGGCGTCCCCTGCGCCGACCATGCCCGCGCTGTAGCACAGGAAGCCAAGGCCGATGCCGATGGGCAGATGCAGCAACTGCCAGCCATAGTCCGTCCAGCTCATCAGGAAGGGGCCGACAAGGACAAAGATCACGGCCAGAAGATCCACGGTCCAGTTCGGGATCCGCATATGGCGCAGGTCATTCAGCGCGACCACACAGCAGAGCGGCACCACAAAGGGCAGGAACCACAGGGCGACATGGGCCGAGATCAGCATGGGGTGGGGCTCCGGTCTTAGCCGTTTTCCAGCGCAGCAAGTGCGCGCGCCGCCGCGTCGAAATGCTGCGGATGGGTCGAGATCGCCTGCCGCAGCAGGCTTTCGCCGGTCTGCACGTCGCCCTGTTTTACAGCCGATAGCGCCAGCGTGTGCAGCAGCTGGGCGCGTTCGACTTGATCCATCGGGATCACCGGCAGCGTGTAGTTGCGCTGCGCGCCACGGGCCAGCACCAGATTGTTCTTGGCGGTGAACAGCGACTGATCCTGACGGATGGCATCGCCGAACAGGCGCTCGGCTTCGGCATAATCGCCACGGGTCAGTTTCGAATAGCCCCAGTTGTTCATCACGCGGGCGGGCTGTGTCGTGAGGCCGACGGCGGTCTGGTAAAAGCTGTCGGAGCGTTTCCAGTCCTGTTCCGAGTCGGCGACCATCGCCTCCAGCCGGTAGCGTTTGTAGGTCTCATGGGTGGGCGGCACCTTGTCGAGAGTGGCCTTGGCCTCGTCCCAGTTGCTGGTGCGGATCAGCGCGTCGGCCAGTTCGATACGGTCCTCATCGGTGGCCTCGGGCAGCGAGACGACTTTTTTCCAGGCGGCAACCGCTTCGGTGTTGCGCTTGGCGCGGATCAGCGAGATCGCCAGCCCGCGGTTGAGGTCGATCCGGTCGGGTGCGGATTTGACGGTGCGCTGAAAATAGGTGACGGCTTCGTTTGGATCGGCAACCGTCAGCATCACATCGTTGAGATTGCTCTCGTCAACCACATTCACCTCCTGAAAGGCGCGGTCCACGGCTTCGGTGTCGTCCTTGGCGCAGGCCGACAGGACAAGCCCACCGACCAGACATGCGGATACGAAAATCTGCTGGCGCATTTTTTGCGTCCTCTGTGCTGCTTTGCCTCTAGGCCTTGCGTCACTGGGACGTGCGAATCAGGTAGCTGCCCCCTCCGCGTTGCACCAGTGCATAGCCTTTTTGTTGCGGATCACTATGCGTGTTCTGATCAAGTTTTGCGAGGGCAAGGCGGAAATTTTCACGGATTGCGTCACTTTCGCCATTATCGAGGGCGAAGGCGCGGCGCAGGGTCTGCTCGGCCTCCGGGTATTTCTGCCGCTCCATCAGCACCACGCCGAGATTGTTCATCGCCGCAGGCCAGTTGGGATCCTTTGCGACCGCGCGGCGCAGCTGGGTTTCGGCCTGACCCAGACGGCCCAGCCCCAGATTTGCGGTCCCGAGGCCAGAGAGCACCTCGGCGCTGAGACCCTCTTCCAATGCGGCGCGGGTAAAGGCATCCAGCGCCAGCTCATACTCGGCGGCGGCCATCAGACGGTGCCCGACAATAAGCCCGCTTTCGGCGGTGCCACGGGGATCAACGCCGGGCAGGGCGGGCGCGCCAAGGGGATCCTTTGGATCCGGTTTTCCGCCCGGCGACATGCAAGCCGCCACCAACGCAAGCGCGAGGGTGGCGGGGATCAGTCGATAGAGACGGGAGGGGATGGCCCAACCCAATGTCATCATGTGTTATTTGCTCATATTGCCCAGATTGGCGATGCCCTGTGCCGAGGGTCCGACCAGAATGATCAGCAGCGGCGGCACCGTCAGGGTCATTGTGGCAAGGGTCATTTTGGTTGGCAACTTGTTTGCGGCCTCTTCGGCGCGCATGACGCGCTTGTCCCGCATTTCGCTGGCATAGACCCGCAGTGCCTCCGCAATCGAGGTGCCGAAGGTGGCGGATTGGATCATCACGGTCACAAAGGAGGACACATCCTGCACGCCGCAGCGGGTGCCCATGTCGCGCATGACCTTATCCTTGTCCTTGCCGGCCTTCATCTCCTGGGCAACCACCTCGAATTCCTCGGCCAGCGCCGGGTAGGAGGCATGCAGCTCCTTGGCCACGCGCACAATCGCCTGATCCAGCGACTGACCTGCCTCGACGCAGACCAGCATCATGTCCAGCGCGTCAGGAAAGCCCGAGGTGATCTCCTGTTTGCGCTCCTCGATGCGGCGGGTGATCCAGTATTTCGGCAGCATATAGGCGGCGGCACCGGGGCCGATGATGCGGATCACCATCTGCTGGCTGTCATATTCCATGTCCGCATTCAGCACGTAGACATAGAACAGACCCGCGGCGAGGCCGATGAGGCCAAGGGCAAACTGTGCAAAGTGGAAAAAGCGGACCGAGTCCTTGGACTGATAGCCGGCCTGACGCAGCTTCAGCTCCATCTTGGAGAGTTCGGCGGCGTCCTGCGGCTCCAGAAAGGAGGCGAATTTCTGCAGCTGCTCGTTGCGATCGGCCTGCCGCAGACGTTCCTTTTTCGGTTTGGTCTGGGTGCTGGCCGACATGCTTTTTTGCAGCTTCTTCAGCGGATCCTCGGGCTGGTTCAGCAGCAGCGGAATCGCCAGCAGGATCATGAAGAGGCCGATCAGCCCGACCACCAGAAGCGGGCCGAAGGGGCCAAGATGGGAGGTCAGCAGGTCGTTGATATCGCTCAGGGATGTCATGATTATTGCCTCACACCTTGATGTTCGTCAGCATCCGCATGACGAAGAGGTTGACGGTCAGCATGGCGCCGACAACAAAGCAGGCGGGAATGAACCAGGGATGGTCGATCACGCTGTCGTAATAGCCTGGATCCTTGGCCAGGATGCCGCCCAGACAGAACAGCGGAAAGCCGGAGAGGAATTTTCCGGACCACTGCGCCTCGGCGGTGATGGCCTTCACGCGGCGGAACAGGCGGAAGCGGGCGCGGATCACCTTGGCCAGACCGGCCAGCACCTCGGCGAGGTTACCACCGGATTGCTGCTGGATGGTGACGGCCACGGCAAGGAAGCGCATGTCCTGCATGTCCAGACGTTCGGCCATTTCCTTCAGCGCCTCGCCGACATCGCGGCCATAGGCGCTTTCGTCGGCGATCACGCCAAATTCCGTGGCCAGCGGGTCTTCGACCTCATTGGCGACGATCTGCACGGCAGAGGAAAACGGATGGCCGACGCGCAGGGAGCGCACCATCAGTTCGACCGCATCGGGCAGCTGTTCTTCGATCATCGCCATGCGTTTGGCGGCTTTTTTGTTGACCCAGAAGAACACGGCGCCGACGCCGATGATCACCGAGGCCAGCAGGCGCAGCGGCAGTTCGGCGCTGGTGCCGACGCTGAGACCGACAAAGGCGATGGCCGCGACGCCGCCCATGATCATGATCAGCTGGCGCGGTGAGAAGGCGATGGCCGCCTTCTGAGCGCGTTCAGCCAGAAGGGAATAGAGCGGGATCGACTTGGCGCTCATATGCTGGCGCATTTCCTTGCGCAGCTGTTCCAGCACCTGTTCGCGGTTGCCGCCCTTGTCCATCATTTCCAGACGGCGGTTCACGCGGCTGTTGAGGCTGATGGATTTGCCGAATGTCACCAGGTAGAGACCTTCGACCAGCACCAAGACGCCGATGAAGATCAGGCCGTAGATGATCGGTTCTGCACTCAGTTGCATCAGCGGGCCTCCATCACGGTGGGTTCATAGATCGACGCGGGCAGGTCATAGCCCCAGAGGCGGAAGCGCTCGGAGTAGTGGCTGCGCACGCCGGTGGCGGTGAAATGGCCGATGATCTTGTTGTCCGGGGTCAGGCCGACGCGCTGGAAGCGGAAGATTTCCTGCATCGAGATCACATCGCCCTCCATGCCGGTGATTTCGGTGATCGAGGTCATGCGGCGCGACCCGTCCTGAAGGCGCGAGGCCTGCACGATGATGTTGACCGCCGATGCGATCTGGCTGCGTACCGCCTTGATCGGCATTTCGATGCCGGCCATGGCGATCATGTTTTCCAGACGCGAGATGCCGTCGCGGGCGGAGTTGGCGTGGATCGTGGTCATGGACCCGTCGTGGCCGGTGTTCATCGCCTGCAACATGTCGATGACCTCCTCGCCGCGGGTCTCGCCCACGATGATCCGGTCCGGGCGCATCCGCAGGGCGTTCTTGAGACAGTCGCGGGGGGAAACCTCGCCGCGACCCTCGACGTTGGGCGGGCGGCTTTCCATCCGGCCCACATGGGTCTGTTGCAGCTGAAGTTCCGCCGTATCCTCGATGGTCAGGATGCGTTCGGCATTGTCGATGAAGGACGACAGCGCATTGAGCGTGGTGGTCTTACCAGAGCCGGTCCCGCCGGAAACGATGACATTCAGGCGCGTGGAGACAGCGGCCTGAAGATAGGCAGCCATCTCTTCGGTGAAGGCGCCGAAGCTGACCAGATCGTCAATGCCCAGCTTGTCCTTTTTGAATTTACGGATCGACACCAGCGAGCCATCGACCGCGACGGGCGGCACCATGGCGTTAAAGCGCGAGCCGTCGGCAAGACGGGCGTCCACGTAAGGGTTGCTTTCATCGACACGGCGACCCACGGCGGAGACGATCTTGTCGATGATCCGCATCAGGTGCTTTTCATCCTTGAATGTGACATCCGACATCTGCAGCTTGCCGTCGCGTTCGACAAAAACCTGATGCGGGCCGTTCACAAGGATATCGTTGACCGTATCGTCCTGAAGCAGGGTTTCCAGCGGGCCAAGGCCGGTGACCTCGTCATAGAGCTCCTTGGTCAGGGTCTGGCGGTCCTCACGGTTGAGAACGATGCCTTTTTCCTCAAGGATTTCGGTGGCGATGGAGGAAATCTCGGCGCGCAGTTCCGCCTCGCTGGCGCGTTCCAGTGCTGCGAGGTTCAGGTTGTCCAGCAGCTCGCGGTGGAGCTGGATCTTGATCTCACCCATCCGCTCCTTGCGCTTGCGTTCCTTGTCCGCCGGGGCGGCCTCGGCGGGAGTGCCGACCATTGGTCGGCGCATGGAGACGGCCGGGGCGGCTTTTTGCGGGGCGGGCGTGGCCACGGGCGCCGGCTGCGCCGCGGCGCGAGGGGTGGCGGATTGTTTTTTATACTTCGAGAACATGAAAGGAACGCCCCTGGTTAAATCTGGGTTCAGGCCGCCGCAGCGTCGCTTTGACCGAGGTCATGCAGCGATTGGGCCAGTTTCAGAACTTCCTTGCGTAGCGGGTTCTTGGCAGCCGAGCTGGCCAGCGGGGTGCCGTGGTCGCAGGCCTGCGCAACCTGTTTGCCGCCGTCGGGCAGCTGCAGGTCGATAGAAATACCCAAGGATTCCGCCATACGCTTGACGCGGCTCTTGCCGCTGAGGTCGGTGAACTTCGGTGCGCGGTTCAATGCGAAGCGCAGCTTTTCAAACGGCAGCTCCTCCGATTGCAGAGCGCGTTTCAGGCGCAGCGCATTCTGCGCCGACCGCATGTCCAGCTCGACCATGGAGAAATAGACATGCGCCATATTGAGAACGGTTTCAGACCATTGCACCAGCGTGTGGGGCATGTCGATGACGACAAAATCAAAATGGCTGCGCGCCAGCGTTACCACCCGTTCGATATCTTCGGGGGTGATGAATTCCAGCGGGATCATATCCACCGGCGCCGTCAGCACCTGTAGCTTGTCCTCATAGGTGACCAGCGCCTGGCCAAAGATGTCTTCGTCGAGATTCTCGGTATCGCTCAGCATCTCCATCACCACCTCGCGGCGCGGCAGGTCGAGATAGGTTGCGACGGACCCGTATTGCAGGTCAAAATCCAGAAGGCAGACGCGCGGGGTCTCCGATGTGGAAAGCTGCGCCAGCTCCCAGGCGAGATTTACCGCCAGCGTGGTTGAACCGCTGCCGCCGGCCAGACCGTGGCAGACGATGACCGCGCCGTCGCGCTGGCTGCCGGTTTTCAGAGCGTGCTGCGGTTGGGCGGTGCGTTCGGCCTCGGCCAGGCGCAGCCGTTCGATGGCGGCCTGCAGCTCTCCCTCGGGCAGCGGGTAGGGGATGAATTCATCGGCCCCCTGGCGCAGCAGGCTGTGCAGCGCGGCGGGGGTCACGTCCTCGGCAATCAGGATCACCTTGATATTGCGGGACTTTGCCTCGGTGATGATGGTGCCCATCAATTGCAGATTGTCTTCGTCGGCGCTGTCCAGCGCCAGCGCCACAAATTCCAGCGCTTCGGCTTCGCTCTGGTTGAAGAAGGCCAGCGCCTCGGTAAAGCCGAGATCGCCCCAGGCTTCGCCCATGGTGGCTTCCATGTCTTCGATCAGCAGGTCAAAGTTCTGCACGTCGCGGCTGATCGTGCAGGCAACAATCGCGTTCGCTTCTGTCTGCGGCATACCGCTGCTCATCACCGTAATCCTTCTCTCGGGGCGTGTCGCACCATGTTGGCCAGAGCACGCTAGCACGCACGTCCGGCATTTGGACGCACATTACCTCTTGAGAACAATGTCGGTGAAGATCTGGGCGAGATTGGGGCCAAGGCGGCCCATTTGTGGGGAATTCCTAATGAAGCCTGAACAGGGTTAACCGCGGTCAACCCTGTCGTCCTGCGCTTATTCCAGGGTGGTCCTGATCGACCGTTCGCTGGTCAGAGACGTGCGTGGCACCGCGCTTTCGACATATTCGCGGTAGATGATCTGCGCATATTTTCCATCCAGAACAGTGGGATGGCGCTTCAGGAAACCGCTGACCTCGGTCACGGTGCGACGGTTGCGGCGTTCGCGGTCGGAGGTGGGGATCAGAGGCTGCGTTTCGCCAAAGGACACAACTGCCTCCAAGCGGCTGCGGCTGATGCCCCGCGAGACGAGATAGGCGACGGCGGCACGGGCGCGGCGCAGGCCCAGGGCCTTGTTGTAGCTGGCAGAGCCGACGGCGTCGGTATGGCCGAAGACACGGAATCGCACTTCCGGGAACTGTCTGATCCAATGGGCCTGCTGATCCAGCACGGCGCGGGCGTTGCCATCCAGCTGCGCGCTGTCAAAGGCAAAGGTGATCGTATTTGGCACTTCCTCGGCAAACCTGGTGGCGAGCTGGATCGCAAAGTCGCGCTCTCCGGCCATCACGGCGGCGTTGGAATTGGTCGCATTGCCAAAGACCGAGCGGTCCAGCGGTTCGCCCGCTTCATATCCGCAGGCGGCCACTGTCAGGGACAGGCCAAGGAGTGCTGCATATCTGATCATCTGCCCCATGTTCCTCTGCTCAATCCATCACATAGCCGTAAGAGCCGTTGAAGTCCTGCTTGGCGACCTCGCTGGCGGGGCCTTTTTGTCCCTTGGCCACGCGGCCCATCAGGAACAGCTCGCTTTCGCTGGGTGGGCGGATCCGATCGGTGGGCAGGCTCAGCGCCTCGCCCCGTGTCGGCGTAACCAGATGGGCGCTGACAATGATCACCAGTTCAGTCTGCGCGCGCTGGTAGTTGGCGCTGCGGAACAGCGAGCCGAGGACCGGCACGTCGCCAATCCATGGCAGCTGCGAAGAGTTGTCGCGGAACTCATCACGGATCAGGCCGGCAATCGCAAAGCTCTCGCCGTCGCGCAGCTCCACCGTGGTGGAGGTTTCGCGCCGCGAGAAGGCGGCGATATTCAGCCCGTTCAGCTCAATCGAGTTGGTGGGATCAATAGCGGAGACGGCGGCCTTCATTTCAAGGTTGATGACATCGGCGTCCACCACCCGCGGAACGAAGTTCAGCTCGATCCCGAAGGGTTTGAATTCAATCGTAATAATGCCGTCTTCCTGTGCGACGGGAATGGGGTATTCCCCCCCGGCGAGGAATTTGGCTTCCTGCCCGGACAGGGCCGACAGGTTCGGCTCAGCCAGGGTGCGCACGACACCTTTCTGTTCCAGCGCCTCCAGCAGCAGGTTCACCTGAAAGGCCCCGGCGTTGAAGCCAAAGACAAAGGCACCGGTGTTGTCGTTGCCCGCAGGGATATTGCCGGACAGGCTGTTGGTCAGCGCGCCCTGGGTGTTGAGTGTGCTGGTGCCGCCATTGACGCCGACGCTGTTGCCGCCCTTCACGCCAAGCGAGGCGCTGAGCGACTTCGAGACGGTGCGCTGCATCTCGGCAAAACGGACCTTCAGCATGACCTGCTGGACACCGCCCACCGACATCAGGTTGCTGACCCGTTCCGGGGCGTAGCGTTCGGCCAGATCAAGCGCCCGCTGCAATCGCGACGAGCTGGAGACAACGCCGGACAGGACAATACCGTCATTGGCGGTACGGACCTCGATCCGCTCGCCGGGCAGGATCTGCCGCAGCCGCTCCTTGAATTCGCTGACATCCGCGGCAACGCGGACGTCGACATTGGTGATCAGACGACCGGAGGCATCGAGCAGGGTCAGCGTGGTTAGACCCGGCGCCTTGCCCAGCACGTAGATTGTGCGATCCGAAAGCGAGGAGATATCGGCGATGCTGGGATTGGCGATGCTGAGCTCGGAGAAGGGCACATCGCTTTCGACCACGACCGCCCGGTTCATCGGCACCTCAAGATTGGCCGCCGTGCCCTTTTTGACCACGCGCAGGCCATTGCCCCAGGCCGCATCCGCAACCGGGAAACACACCAGCGCGAGCCCGGTGAGGGCCGCCGCTACATACCGTCTAAAAGCCATGTGACCTGCCTTTCCGATCACGCCTCAATACAGGGTCTTATTGCCCATTGTTTGGGACACTCTGCGCGTATCGGCGAATTTTTGCAAGAATCAAAGGCTTCCGGGATGCAGCGACCGTGGCTGACCTGTGGGGTGACAGCAACAATCACATAAAAACGCCGCCCCGGAGGGGGCGACGTTCGATCTGTTATCTATCTGAAACCTTTGCAGGAAAGGCGCGGTGCTGATCAGTTGGTGCAGGGAATCGGGATCTCTACCACCTCGGCGCCGCGACGGGTGCGGATGGTGCAGACTTTTTCCTGCTCGGCCTGCTGCGGCGCTTCGATGGCGCTGAGCCCCAGCAGGCTGCGCTGATCAACCTCGATCACCGATGCAACCGTGTCGTCACCAGCCCCCACAAGGGAGAGCGACAGACGGCCGGTGGACTGGGCCTGGGCCAGGGCCGCAACCTGTTCAGGGCGGACAGCGGCGGTGACGGTGCGGGCAATCACGGCACCATCCAGATCGCCACCTGCAGTCTGATCCACGGCAATCAGTTCGATATTGGTCTGGATCAGACGGGTGAATTCACCATTGCGGCCACCGGCCTGATCATTGAGCGATCCGGTCCAGTAGACATCGACACGGTCACCGGGACGCAGGAAGCCGGACACGCCGGAGGAGACATCGACGCGGATGGCAAAGGCGCGCATCCCCTTGGACAGGCGCGAGGTGATGCCTGCGTCCTCACCGGGTTTGGTGACTTTGACGGCCAGAATCGCCTCGTCCTTTTCCATGCGGCGCAGCACCACGCGATGATCATCGGGGTATTGCGGCGGGAACAGCGCATCCATGGTCAGGAAGGCGCCTTCGGGAATCGCGTTTTCGGGCCAGCGAACGGAGCGGATATGTTCCTTGGTCAGTCGCTCGCCGTACTTCAGCTGGTCATTGGCGACAAAGATATCGACCAATGGGATGTTTTCCCCCCGCGAGGCGCGCTCACGGGCGAGTTCGTTCTGGTAAGCGCTGATATAGTTCTTGGCCATCATCACAGCCCCCCCGGCGAGGGCGACTCCGACAATGAGGACAAGTCCGAATACTGCACGCATGGTGGTACCTCTCATCAGTTGCGGCCGGCATTGCAGACGCAATACCGGCGCCTGGGTCGGTCAAACCGTTGCCTAAGGCGGACGTTCTGTCCTGTTGCGCGCCTGGCGCACCTTAAATCTCTGTCTGGCTGCCGAGCTGCCTCGGCCACTACCGGATCAGCTGAACGACCAGTTGGTCATATAGGCGGCCAGCAGATCGGCCAGCCCCAATGCGCCATCCTCCATGGAGGCGGCGATCAGAACGACCAATCCGACAATCGCAGCGGTCAGAACCACCCAGTCAACGGTGACTGCGCCGTCGTCTTTGGCAATGAAATGCTTGAACCTGTTCATAATGGACCTCGTAAGCCGAAGGTTCCTTGGGCAAAGGGCCGCGCCTTAGGCAAAAGGCGCGGCCCTCAAACTCGTCAGGTCATAAGCGACTTAGGAGTCGGACGGACCTTTGGTGCCCAGGTAGGAGCCGGTTGCCGAGGTCAGGTTCGACGCGCCGTTTTCGATCGAGGTGTAAACAACACCTGCCAGAGCGGCCACAGCGGCGGTCAGAACAACCCAGTCAACGGTCACGGCGCCAGAGTCGTCTTTACGGAAGTTTTTGATGAATTTGATCATGGTACGTCCCTCCAAAGGATCTAAAAGTGTGTTTCGACCTTGCCGTCCGTTGTGAGCCTGCTCTCTCCTGCTCGGCTCTGTTCGACTTGGTGTGAAGCTATATAGCCAGCGGAGCGTGGCAGGATTTGGGCTGAAACGCGGACTCATTTGCCCTACTTTAACTTTTTGCCGAGTATTCGGGTAAGGCATTGAATTTTCACGCTTATTAATTTTACCTCTTGTCAATACCCGTGGCTTCGAGGCGGCAGATCTTGGTAAATATGGCAAATCTGCCAGAATCTGGGGCGCGAAACTGGATTTTTGCCGGGGCTTCGGCGAGTCTCATCTGCGAAAAAGGAGAGGCAGAGCAGCCCCATGAGTCTTCTTCAGTCCATTCGCCGCCGTCTGGTCCGTCTTATTGCGGCTCAGCGGCAGGGCATGAGCCAGTTGTCGGGCCTGCCAGTCGCGGGCAGCGCAGTCATCTGTGGCAATGTGGCGACGCTGGTGATTCTGGCGGTGCTCTGGGCTGGCAGCGCGACGCCCGCCCGGTCGCAGGAGCCGGGTAAGGTGACCCCGGCGCCCTTTCCTGAGTTTGAGGCCAAACGCGTGCGCCCGCCGAAACCGGGAACCAAGCAGCGGATTACCATCCAGATTGATCCGCCTGCCGCACCGGTTGCGGCGCCTGCCAGTGGCGGCGCGGTTCCGGCTGCTGCTGCGGACAGCGGGCGCTACACCGGTTTCTGGCAGGACATCTCAGACAAGCTGGAGGACAGCGGGCCGGGGCGGCTGGCCAAGGCGCTGCGGGCGCTGGATGGCGACACCCCGGTTGCCGCCCCCCGGTTGCAGTTGATGCAGGACATTGCCAGCGCGCGGGGAGTGCAGATCCTGACGGCCAGTGTCGGCACGGATGTGTCGCCCGCGCTGGTCCTGGCGGTGATCGCGGTGGAATCGGCAGGCCGGTCCGACGCGGTCAGCCGCGTCGGCGCGCAGGGGCTGATGCAGCTGATGCCGGACACCGCCGCACGTTTCGGCGTTGGCGACGCGCTGGACAGCGCAGAGAATATCGCGGGCGGAGTGAAATACCTGAACTGGCTGATGGGCGAATTCAACCGCGATCCGATTCTGGTTCTGGCGGGATATAACGCGGGCGAGGGCGCTGTGCGCAGCCATGCCGGGGTGCCGCCCTATGCCGAGACGCGCGATTACGTGCCCAAGGTGCTGGCGGCCTTTCAGGTGGCGCGGGGGCTTTGCATGACGCCGCCGGAGCTGATCACCGACGGCTGTGTCTTTCGCCGGATGAACTAGCCGGATGCGATCCCGCCAAACTCTGCGCAGGTCAGGATCAATTTATCGAAAAATATTCGCGCTCTGCCGATGGGATCATTTTTCCGCCCGAATTGGCTGATTTATCGCGCCCGTATTCTACCTTGAGTTATTTCGGAGACAGGCATTGGATTTAGGGATTGATCCGACGGCTTTGGCCGCGGGCTCGCATGCGGTGACGGGTAATATCATGATGTTCGGCACCATCGCATTTGTCGGTTTTTTCGGGCGACTGGTCTTTGTCGCCTTTGGTCCGGGGGTGGCGCAGGCCAATCCGCTCGGACATCTCTCCGGCTTTGGGCATATTCTGTTGGCAGTGGCACTACTTGCCGGGGCGCTGCATCTGTCGGGCAAGACCGTCAAGGCGCAGGTCCTGTTCAAACGTCATCTGGTCGATCCGGTCATCGTCACCCTGCTGGGGCGGGACAGCTGCGATCCGCAGGGGGAGGCCTATTGTGTCATGGTGTTTGAAGATGGCCGCGAGATGAGCGTCAACTGGCATGACACGCGAGTTCATATGTATGAGCTGCTGAACCCTGTGGAGCTGCCGCTGTGGTCGTCGCTGCGGCCGCGCGAACGCCCGGAGGCGGGCACCACAGAAGCGCCAGCCGGCGTCTGAAACCAGACGGCCCGCCAGCGGAACTGGCGGGCCGTCTCATTCTATATGCTTTGGAACCAGCTTTGCGGCGATCAGTTGACGATGGTCGCCTCGGTGGCGGCGCGCAGCTCTGCCTCGCTGACGCCCTCGGCGGTCTCGACGATCTTCAGACCGCCCTCGACCACATCCAGCACGCCGAGATTGGTGATGATGCGATCGACCACGCCCTTGCCGGTCAGCGGCAGGGTACATGCTTTCAGAACCTTGCTGTCGCCATGTTTGTTGGTGTGGTCCATCACCACCACCACACGGCCGACGCCTGCGACCAGATCCATCGCGCCGCCCATGCCCTTCACCAGCTTGCCGGGGATCATCCAGTTCGCCAGATCGCCGTTTTCGGCCACTTCCATCGCACCAAGGATCGCCATGGCGATTTTGCCGCCACGGATCATCGCAAAGCTCTGTGCCGAGTCGAAATAGGCGGTCTGCGGCAGTTCGGTGATGGTCTGCTTGCCGGCGTTGATCAGGTCGGCGTCCTCCTCGCCCTCAACCGGGAAGGGGCCCATACCCAACATGCCGTTTTCCGATTGCAGCGTCACGTTGACGCCTTCGGGGATGTGGTTGCTGACCAGCGTCGGAATGCCGATGCCGAGGTTCACATACCAGCCGTCCTGCAGCTCCTGTGCCGCGCGGGCGGCCATTTGATTGCGGTCCCATGCCATGTCGCGGTCTCCTTACTTTGCTGCCGGGCGCGTGGTGCGCTGTTCGATGCGTTTCTCGTGATCGCCCTGAATGATGCGGTGTACATAGATACCGGGCAGGTGGATCGAATCCGGGTCAAGGCTGCCGGTGGGGACGATTTCCTCAACCTCGGCCACGCAGATCTTACCGCAGGTGGCGGCGGGCGCGTTGAAGTTGCGCGCGGTCTTGCGGAACACCAGATTGCCGGTCTCGTCCGCTTTCCAGGCCTTGACGATGGCGAGGTCGGCAAAGATGCCTTCCTCCATGATGTAATCCTCCATCGCGCCATCGGGGCCGGTGGGGAACTGCTTTTCCAGCTTGCCCTCGGCAATCACGGTGCCGACGCCGGTCTTGGTGAAGAAACCGGGGATGCCCGCGCCGCCGGCGCGCATACGTTCGGCCAGCGTGCCTTGCGGGTTGAACTCCAGCTCCAGCTCGCCGCTGAGATACTGGCGCATGAATTCGGCGTTTTCCCCCACGTAGGAGGAGATCATCTTTTTCACCTGTCGGGTCTGCAACAGGATGCCAATGCCGAAATCATCGACGCCGGCGTTGTTGGAGGCAAAGGTCAGATCCTTGGTGCCCGCATCCTTGATCGCCTGCAACAGCAGTTCCGGAATACCGCAGAGCCCGAACCCGCCTGCGGCGATGAACATGCCATCGTGCAGAACACCGTCCAGCGCTTCGGCAGCGTTGGAATAAACCTTCTTCATATCCATCTCCCTTGATCATCAGCCAGGTTGGCAAAGTTCTGACCTCCGCCGCAGGCAGAGTCAACGATACGGAGAAAGACAGGTATTTCTACGGAGCGGCCCGCGCCACGGGCCGCCCGGCGCTGCCGACGCCTGCGGCTATATGCCCCCGGGCGCCGCGCCAGCGGCGCTATGCCCAACGGGTCGAGGTCCGTCGGCAGACGGGGCAGACCGGGCGGGAGCAGCTGCGATCGGGCCTCGGCGCCAGACCGGGCCGACCGGGGCGCTGATGGCCGCCGCAACAATGGTCGGGCGGCTGCCACAGGATCCCGATCCCGATCCCGGCGGAAAGGATCAGCCTTCGTCGCTGCTGGCTTCGGCGGCTTTCTTCTTGGTGGTCTTTTTGGTCGTGGTTTTCTTCGCGGGGGTCTTCTTTGCCGCCGCTTTCTTGGCCGGAGCCTTTTTCTTGGCACCGGATTTGCCGGCCTTCTCGCTGATCAGCTGCAGCGCCATCTCGACCGTCACATCCTTGGGCTCGACATCCTTCGGGAGGGTCGCATTGACCTTCTCCCATTTGACATATGGCCCGTAGCGCCCGTCCATGATGCTGATGGCGCCGCCGCTTTCCGGGTGCTCGCCAAGCTCCTTCAGCGCCTTGGCTGCGGCGCGACGGCCGCGACCGGGGTTGGCGCGCTTTTCCGCCAGCATTTCAACCGCGCGGTTCATGCCGATCTCAAACACATCGAGTGTCTCCTTGAGATTGACATAGACCGGCTTGTCCTCATCCGGTTTCTGATGCGCGATATAGGGGCCAAAGCGGCCCAGATTGGCCTGAATCACGCCGCCTTCGGGATGTTGACCAACCTCGCGGGGCAGGGTCAGCAGGGTCACCGCCTGTTCCAGCCCAATCTCATTCGGGCCCCAGCCCGGCAGGAAGTCGCGCCCCTGTTTGGGCAGCGACGAACGCGGCGGCTTCTTGTTCTCGGGCGTCGCCTCGCCGCGCTGCACATAAGGCCCGAAGCGGCCGGATTTCAGGTGGATCTCATCACCGTCGTCTTCGCCCAGGATCCGTTCATAGCCTTCTGCACCCTCGCCGGAAATCGGGCGGGTGTAGTTGCATTCGGGATAATTGCCGCAGCCGACAAAGCCGCCGGTGCGCGAGGTCTTGAGGTGCAGCTGGCCCGCGCCGCATTTGGGGCAGATACGCGGATCGCCGCCATCCTCACGCGGGGGATAAAGCTGCGGCGCAAGTGCTGCGTCCAGCACATCCAGCACCTCGGTGATGCGCAGATCTGAGGTTTCGGCAATGGCTGCCGAGAAATCGCGCCAGAACTTGCCCAGAATATCCTTGTAATCGCGCTGGCCGGCGCTGACGTCATCCAGCTCGCCTTCCAGATTGGCGGTGAATTCATAGCCGACATAGGTGCGGAAGAAATTCAGCAGGAAGATGGTGACAATCCGGCCCTTGTCTTCGGGGAACAGGCGGTTCTTGTCCTTGCGGACATATTCGCGGTCCTGAATCGTGGTGATGACAGAGGCATAGGTGGAGGGGCGCCCGATCCCCAGCTCTTCCATGCGTTTGACCAATGTTGCCTCGGTGAAGCGCGGCGGTGGCTGGGTGTGGTGTTGCAGGCCCAGCACGGATTTGCTGTCGGAGAGGATGGCGGCACCGGTATCGGCCTTTTCCGCCTGTGGCCCCAGCGTGGGCGCGAACTTCAGCGCCTCGCCCTGCATGATCTGGGGCAGGCGCTTGTCGTCTTCGTCCACGACATCGTCGCGGCCCTCTTCATAGACCCGCAGGAACCCGTCAAACAGCATCACCTGACCGGTGGCACGCAGCACCACCTGCGCGTCCTTGGAGCCGATATCAACCGTGGTCCGCTCGAGACGTGCGCCTTCCATCTGGCAGGCGAGGGTCCGCTTCCAGATCAGGTCATAAAGCTTGCGCTGATCATCTTCGGAGACCTTCAGGCTCTTGGCATCGCGGCCCATCTCGGTGGGGCGGATACATTCATGCGCTTCCTGCGCGTTCTTGGCCTTGTTCTTGTAGATGCGTGGCGATGACGGCACATATTCGGCGCCGTAGCGTTTGGCGATTTCGGCGCGGGCCTCCTGCACGGCCTCGGGCGCCATGTCGATGCCGTCGGTTCGCATATATGTAATGTAGCCTGCCTCATAGAGGCGCTGTGCTGCATTCATGCACTGCTTGGCGCCCATGCCGAATTTGCGGCTGGCTTCCTGTTGCAGGGTCGAGGTCATGAAAGGCGCGGAGGGGTTGCGGGAGGCGGGTTTAGCCTCGACCGACTGCACCACCATGTCGCGGCTGGCAACTGCCTGAACGGCGAGTTCGGCGGCGGTGGAATTGGCCAGGCTGTATTTGTCCAGCTTGTCGCCGCCCAGAACCGTCAAACGGGCTTCGAATTCCTGGCCGCGCGGCGTTGCTAGGCTCGCCTTTACCGACCAGTATTCCTGCGGGTTGAAGGCTTCGATTTCCAGCTCGCGCTCAACGATCAGGCGCAGGCAGACCGACTGCACGCGCCCGGCAGAGCGGGCACCGGGCAGCTTGCGCCATAGCACCGGCGACAGGTTGAAGCCGACAAGATAGTCCAGCGCGCGCCGCGCCAGATAGGCCTCGACCAGCGGCATATCCACCTGACGGGGGTTCTTCATCGCCTCGGCCACCGCTTCCTTGGTGATCGCATTGAAGGTGACGCGGCTGACGGCGGTGTCCTTCTTGATCGAGCGGCGCTTGGTCAGCGCTTCCTGCAGGTGCCAGCTGATCGCCTCGCCTTCGCGATCGGGGTCGGTCGCGAGGATCAGGGCGTTGTCGTCTTTCAGCGCGTCGGCGATGGCCTTGATGTGTTTGCGGCTGTCGGCGCCAACCTCCCAGGTCATCGCAAAATCATCGTCCGGTTCGACCGATCCATTCTTAGCAGGCAGGTCGCGCACATGTCCGTAGGAGGCCAGAACCGTGTAGTCTGAGCCAAGATACTTGTTGATTGTCTTGGCTTTAGCTGGGGATTCTACAACAACAACGGGCATAAATTCGAAAACCTCTATGGGACGGGCTGCGGGCGCTCTATGGCGGGGCAACATGTGGGGTGCAAGGGGAGATTGTCAATCCGGCATCGAATGACCGGGGGCTGATGCGTCAATCAGCGCTGGGGCTTGGGCGTGGCCGTGCTGTCTGACGTCGCATCGAAATCACTGCGAACCAGCATTCCGCCCGCCGCGCGGGCCACGGCGCCGGACAGCTCCAGATCGGTGAGCGCCGGTGCCAAATCACGCGAGGGGATCGCCAGATCGCGGACCAGTTGATCCTCCGCCGTCGGGGCGGGGCCGAGCCGGTCGAGGATCTGTTGGTGCAGCGCTGCGGTGTCGCGCAGATTGCGCCGCTCCTTCGGTGGTGGCGGCAGTTCGGTGAGGCGGGCGCTGGCGGCAGCCTCCGGCGGTGGCACCGGGCGATCCGACAGTTCCGCCACCACACGGTGCGACAGATCCATTGGCGGCAGCGCCTCGATCACGTCCTGCGCGTTGCGCACCAGCTGGGCGCCGTCGCGGATCAGCATGTTGCAGCCAGCCGCGCGGGCATCAAACGGATGGCCGGGCACGGCCAGCACGTCACGGCCCAGATCCAGCGCATCGCGCGCGGTGATCAAAGAGCCGGATTTGGCGGCCCCCTCGACCACCACCACGGCCTGCGCCGCCCCTGCGATAATGCGGTTGCGGGCCGGAAAATGCCGGGCTTTCGGTGACATGCCCGGCGGGTGTTCGGAGATCATCAGCCCCTGTTCGGCAATATCCCCGGCGAGGCGGGTGTTTTCGGTCGGGTAGATGACATCAACACCACCTGCCATCACCGCGCAGGTGCCGGTGCGCAGGGCCGCCATATGCGCGGCGGTGTCGATCCCGCGGGCCAGCCCGGAGATGATGCAATAGCCCGCTTCGCCCAGGTCCCGTGCCAGCGCGCGGGCCATGCGTACCCCCAGGGAGGAGGCGTTGCGGGCGCCGACGATGGCGATGGTGGGCTGGTGCAGCAGGGCCGGATCGCCAACAGCCCAGAGCAGCGGCGGGGCGTCGCGCAGCGCGGCCAGATGTGAGGGATAATTGGCCTCACCAAAGCACAAAAGCCGCGCATTGGCGGCTTCTGCGGCCTTGATTTCGGCGAGTGCCGCATCGACAGAGCATGTTTCATACCCTTTAATGCCAGCGGCGCGTGCCATTTCAGGCAACGCGGATAGCGCGTTCTGCGCTGACCCATATTTCGCGAGGAGACGGTGAAACGTCACCGCGCCAACACGTCTTGAGCGCAACAGGCGGAGCCAGGAAATCCGAATATCTTCCGTGGTGGGTGGGAGTGGGGGGTGAGTGGAAGAATGTGCTTCTTCGGTCATCCTGCGCTCCGCCTTGTTGCAAGACTATGATTAGCTCTTGAGTGGTTAACAGGTGATGAACATAGAGAATTAAAGGCAATATTTTTAAAAAACTCAATTCTAACACGTTCTACTGCAAGTAAAATTTCGCAACCTTTGGGCGTTCGACCGTGCTGCCGGGGGGCTGGTAGGGCCGCTGTGAGACCGCTGCAAATCGTAAAATCAACGAAAAATGCCGCCGAGTCGGTTGGTTAGCGACACGGCGGCGATTCTGATCTTAGGTCTGATGCGTATGGGGGGATGAGGTCAGGTGGCGGAACCGCCAACGGTCAGCCCGCCCATCAGGACTGTGGGTTGCCCCACGCCGACCGGCACCCATTGCCCCTGCTTGCCGCAATTGCCCATGCCGGGGTCCAGCGCCATGTCCTTGCCAAGGGCGCGGATCTTGTTCAGGGCCGTGGCGCCATCGCCGATCAGGGTTGCCCCCTTCACCGGTGCGCCGACCTTGCCGTCCTTCACCCGGTAGGCCTCGGTGCAGGAGAAGACGAATTTGCCATTGGTGATGTCCACCTGACCGCCGCCAAAGCCGACTGCCCAGATGCCATCCTTGATGGAGGCCACCAGATCGTCCGGGTTGGCATCGCCGCCCAGCATATAGGTGTTGGTCATCCGTGGCATCGGCGCATGGGCATAGCTCTGACGGCGCCCGTTGCCGGTGCTCTCCACCCCCATCAGCCGGGCGTTCTGTCGGTCCTGCATAAAGCCGACCAGCTTGCCATCCTCGATCAGGGTGGTTTTCTGGCTGGGGGTGCCTTCGTCATCAATGGTGATGGAGCCGCGTCGGTCCGGGATGGTGCCGTCATCCAGCACCGTCACGCCCTTGGCCGCGATCTGCTGGCCCATCAGACCTGCGAAGGCCGAAGAGCCCTTGCGGTTGAAATCGCCTTCCAGCCCATGGCCGATGGCCTCATGCAGGAGAATACCGGGCCAGCCGGGGCCAAGCACCACATCCATTTCCCCGGCCGGGGCCGGCACCGCCTCAAGGTTCACGCAGGCAATCCGCAGCGCCTCGCGGACCTTGGCCTGCCAGTCTGCGGGCGCGACCAGACCATCCAGCCCGACGCGGCCACCGCCACCGGCGGAGCCGCTTTCGCGTCGACCGTCCTGTTCCACGATCACCGAGACATTGAGCCGGGTCATTGGGCGCACGTCCCGCACCCGGGTGCCATCGGCGCGCAGGATCTCCACCTCCTGAAGCGAAGCCGCCAGCGCGGCAGAGACCTGCACCACGCGCGAGTCCTGATCGCGGGCAAAGGCGTCGATCTCGCGCAGCGTCTCTACCTTTACGGCAAAGGGCATAGCGCCAATCGGATCATCCTCAGTATAAAGTCTGGTGTTGGTGCGCACCGGCGGCGGGGCCATGGTGCCGCCGCCATCGCCCACGGCGAGCCGTGCGGTCTCGGCCGCGCGCTTCAGACCGGAGATCGAGACATCGGTGGAATGGGCATAACCGGCCACCTCGCCATTGACGGCGCGCAGTCCGAACCCCTCGGCAGCGTCATAGCTGGCGTTGCGCAGCCGCCCATCGTCGAACACCAGCGCCTCCGACTTGCGCCGTTCGACGAAAATCTCGCCATCATCGGCCCCCGCGAGTGCCTGACGCAGCACCCCCAGGGCCTCGTCCTCGGGCAGGGTGGTTTCAAACGGGCGGAAGGCTGCGGTATCCATGGTTTGACCTCGGTTTTTTTGATCTAAATCAAGAAAGCGACGCTTTGACGCGAGCATTCCTCTTTAACTGCACGATGGAATATGATTTTTAGCAGCGTCAAAGACAACGGGTCCGGCGCGTTTTGTGGAATCAAACTTCCGACATAGGACGTCGGCGCAGGAATAACTCGATCAACCGATCAACTGATCAGGACATGACATGAAGAACGCTTTGATGCTTTCAGGCCTTTTTTCGGGCCTCTCGAGCCTTCCAGCTATCGCGCAAGACGGTCTGGAAACCATTGGCAAGCCGGTTGACGGCGGCCTCGGCTTCCAGCCCGCGGCGACCGAGCTTGCCGAAGGCATCCATTCTCTGGATTACATGATTCTGGTGATCATCACCGCTGTTTGTGTGTTCGTTGGCGGGCTGCTGCTCTATGCGATCTTGCGCTTTAACCGTCGCGCCAACCCGAATGCGGCGCAGTTCACCCATAACACCCCGATTGAAATCGCCTGGACTGTTGTGCCGATCCTGATCCTGGTCTTCATCGGGTCCTTCTCGCTGCCGGAACTGTTCCGCCAGCAGGAAATCCCCGAGGGTGACATCACCATCAAGGTGACCGGCTACCAGTGGTACTGGGGCTATGAATATGTCGACCACGAGTTCGGCTTTGAAAGCTTCATGCTGGCCAAGGAAGATCTGGCTGCCAACGGCTATGCCGAAGACGAGTATCTGCTGGCCACCGACACCGCCGTTGTTGTTCCCGTTGGCAAGACCGTCGTGATGCAGGTGACCGGCGCGGACGTGATCCACTCCTGGACCATCCCGGCCTTTGGTGTGAAGCAGGATGCGGTTCCGGGTCGTCTGGCCGAACTGTGGTTCAAGGCTGACAAGGAAGGCATCTACTTTGGTCAGTGCTCCGAACTCTGCGGCAAGGACCACGCCTATATGCCGATCACCGTGAAAGTGGTGAGCCAGGAGGCCTATGACGCCTGGCTGGAAGGCGCGATCGAAGAATACGCCGGTCTGCCCCAGTCCTATCAGGTCGCCTCCAACTGAGCGACACGACAGGCGCTTGCCTTCGGGCGGGCGCCGCCTAGCTATCACGTGAAATCGGATCGGGCCGCGCCACGTCGCGCGCCCGCTTTGGCAAAGATTGTTCACGATCAAAAGAGAGCACCATGACTGACGCAAGCATCAACGCCAGCACCGTCCAGCAGGGGGACGCGGAGTTCGGGGATTATTTTGCCCTGCTCAAACCGCGTGTCATGTCTCTGGTGGTGTTCACGGCGCTGGTGGGTCTGCTGGCCGCGCCGGTCGGGGTGCACCCTGTCATCGGTTTCAGCGCCATCCTGTTCATTGCCATCGGCGGCGGTGCCTCCGGCGCGCTGAACATGTGGTGGGACGCCGATATCGACCAGGTGATGAAACGCACCAAGAGCCGCCCGATACCTGCGGGCAAGGTGGAACCGGGCGAGGCACTGGCGCTGGGGCTGGCGCTGTCGGGCCTGTCGGTGATCATGCTGGCGCTGGCGACCAACGTGTTTGCCGGGGCGTTCCTCGCCTTCACCATCTTCTTCTATGTGGTGATCTACACCATGTGGCTGAAACGGGCGACGCCGCAGAATATCGTCATCGGCGGTGCCGCGGGTGCCTTCCCGCCGGTGATCGGCTGGATTGCGGCGACCGGCAGCATGGCCGTTGAGCCCTGGCTGATGTTTGCTCTGACCTTCATGTGGACACCGCCGCATTTCTGGGCGCTGGCGCTGTTCATGCGCTCGGATTACGACGATGCGGGCGTGCCGATGCTGACCGTGACCCATGGCCGCCGGTCGACCCGCAAACATATTCTGATCTACACCGCCCTGCTGGCCCTGCTGGCTGTTGGCACCGCCTTCTCCGGCGTTGGTGGCCCGATCTATCTGGTGGTGGCGCTGGTGCTGAACGCACTGTTCCTGCATGGCGCCTGGAAGATCTCGCGCCGCGATGAAGACGACAGCGAGGCCGACAACTTCAAGGTGGAGCGCAGTTTCTTCAAGCTGTCGCTGCTCTATCTGTTCCTGCATTTTGGCGCGATCCTGGCCGAGGCGGTTCTGAAACCCTACGGATTGGGAGGCTGGTAATATGAGCCTGCGCAAAGAACATGAGCTGCACCAGAGACGTAAGGGACGCAATATCGGTGTCGGCGTTCTGCTGGGGTCTTTTGTGGTGCTGGTGCTGGCGCTGACCATCGTCAAGGTCACATCGGCGGGGTTCAAATTCCCGAACACCTCCGCCGCAGAGCAGAGTGAGGGGCAGGGCTGATGGCATTGCAGGGACCACAGAAAACCGTCGTACAGCTGGTTGGTGTTGTTGTCCTGATGGGCGGCCTCGCCTGGGCATCGGTGCCGTTCTATGACTGGTTTTGCCGGGTGACCGGCTTTGGCGGTGTGACGGGCGTTGCCGAGAAGGGGTCGGATACCGTTCTGGATCAGACCATCACCGTACGCTTTGACGCCTCCAAGGAACGCAACATGCCGTGGGAATTCACCCCGGTTGAGCGTGAGATGAAGATCAAGATCGGCGAGACAGGGCTGGCTTTCTACGAGGCCTACAACCCCACCGACCGCCCGGTCGCGGGTCAGGCATCCTATAATGTGACGCCTTATTCGGCTGGTGCCTTCTTTGAGAAAATTGCCTGCTTCTGCTTTGAGGAGCAGGTGTTGCAACCGGGGGAGCGGGTCGAAATGCCCGTGACCTTCTTTGTCGATCCCGAAATTGTCGAGGATCGTGACGGAAAATACGTGCATACGATCACGCTGTCGTACACATTCTATGAAATCGATCTGCCAGAAGGGTATGCCGCCCTTGAAACCGGTGATACAGCCGGGGCAGGCACAAACACGAACTAGGCCGCTTTGGTGAGGGACACTTAAATGGCGCACGCTAAAAATCACGACTATCATATTCTTCCGCCGTCGATCTGGCCTCTGCTCAGCTCGCTTGGCACGTTCATCATGCTGTTCGGTGCGGTTCTGTGGATGCACGGGATCACCGCCTATGCGTTCTGGGGCGGCTTTGTCATGGTGGTCTACAGCGCCTATGCCTGGTGGGCAGAGGTTGTCGCCGAGGCACGCCAGGGGGATCACACCCCAGTGGTGCGGATCGGCCTGCGCTATGGCTTCATCCTCTTTGTGATGTCCGAAGTGATGTTCTTCTTCGCCTGGTTCTGGTCGTTCTTCAAACATGCGATCTACCCGATGGAGACCTATGTCGGCACCGCCTATGCTGCGCCCGAGATCTACCCGGTCGATGCTTTCCACCTGCCGCTGATCAACACGCTGGTGCTGCTGCTGTCGGGCTGTGCGGTGACCTGGGCGCACCACGCGCTGGTTCACAACAACGACCGCAAGGCGCTGATCCAGGGTCTGGCCATCGGCATCGTTCTGGGCATCTTCTTCACCTTCCTGCAGGGCTATGAATATGCCCACCTGCTGCACGAAGGCTGGCAGTTCGGCGGCGATGAGTTCTACTCGAACTTCTTCATGGCGACCGGTTTCCACGGTTTCCACGTGATCATCGGCACCATCTTCCTGACCGTCTGCCTCATCCGCGCGATGAAGGGGGATTTCACCCCCGAGCAGCACGTGGGTTTTGAAGCCGCCGCCTGGTACTGGCACTTCGTTGACGTGGTCTGGCTGTTCCTCTTCGTGGCGGTCTACGTCTGGGGCACCGCCGGCCTCGCCCACTAAGGGCATCGCCCGAATTGTAACGGGTACAGGTTTAAGGTTTCGAATCCCGACCTGACCCCGTAAGACATGCAGCGCGCGGAGCCATGCTCCGCGCGCTTTCTCATTCGCAAGGACGGCGCGATGCGACGGTTGATCTTTCTCTCCCTTGTTGGCGGTCTGGGCCTCATGGCGCTGCTGTCGCTGGGGATCTGGCAGATCCAGAGACTGGAGTGGAAAGAAGACCTGCTTCAGACCATCGAGGCGCGCATCGCCGCTGCGCCGACGGCGCTGCCGCTGACCCCGACCGAGGAAGACGACCGTTACCGTGCCGTCATAGTCAGCGGTCGGATCGAGCCGGGCGAACTTCATGTCTTCTGGGTGACCAAGGCGGCAGAGACCGGCTATCGCATCATCGCCCCTCTGGTGACGGAGGAGGGCCGCCGCCTGCTTCTGGACCGCGGGTTCATTGCCTCCGCCGCCAAGGAGCGCGCGCGCGCGTTTGGTCCGGTCACGGTTACCGGCAACCTGCTGTGGCCGGATGAAGGCGACTGGACCACACCGGCCCCCGAAGTTGACACCAATATCCTTTATGCCCGCGATCTGGCCTATATGGCAGAGCGGCTCGACACTGAACCGGTGCTGATTGTGGCCCGCAGCGTCGCCCCAGATGCAGCGGTGACACCACAGCCGGTGACCACGGCGGGCATTCAGAACAATCACTTGCAATACGCGATCACCTGGTTTTCGCTGGCCCTTATCTGGGCCGCGATGACCACTTATTTCCTGTGGCGCTCGCGCCCCAAATCCGAAGGCTGAAGCGATGAAATATATCTCGACCCGGGGCCAGGCGCCCGAGCTGACCTTTGAAGATGCCATGCTGACCGGGCTTGCCCGTGACGGCGGTCTTTACGTGCCGGCGGAAATCCCGACCATGTCGAAGGATGAGATCGCGGCCCTTGCCGGTCTCTCCTACGAGGAGGTCGCCTTTCGCGTGATGCGCCCCTTCCTTGGGGATTGCTTCACGGATGAGGAATTCCGCGGCATCATCGCCCGCGCCTATGACGGCTTTGGCCACGCCGCCCGCGCGCCGCTGGTGCAGCTGGCGCCGAACCATTTCCTGCTGGAGCTGTTTCACGGCCCGACGCTGGCGTTCAAGGATTTCGCGATGCAGCTGATCGGCCAGCTGTTTGAAACCGCCCTGAAACGGCGCGGCGACAGCGTGACCATCGTCGGCGCCACCTCCGGCGATACCGGATCGGCGGCGATCCAGGCCTTTGGTGGCTTGGAGGCGGTCAATGTCTTTATCCTCTATCCGCATGGCCGGGTGTCCGAGGTGCAGCGCCGCCAGATGACCACGCCCACCGATTCCAATGTGCATGCGCTTGCCGTGGATGGTGACTTCGACGATTGCCAGGCCGCGCTGAAGGATATGTTCAACGACTTCGACTTCCGCGATGAGGTGAAACTGGCCGGCGTGAACTCGATCAACTTTGCCCGCGTGCTGGCACAGGTGGTCTATTACTTCACCTCCGCCGTGTCGCTGGGCGCGCCGGAGCGCAAGATCAGCTTCACCGTGCCGACCGGCAATTTCGGCGACATCTTTGCAGGTTTCATCGCCAAGCAGATGGGCCTGCCCATCGACAAGCTGGTGGTCGCCACCAACCAGAACGATATCCTGCATCGCTGCCTGAGCGGGCAGGGCTACCACAAGGGCGAAACCATTCCGTCGATCTCCCCGTCGATGGACATCCAGGTCTCGTCTAACTTTGAACGCGCGCTGTTCTATGCCTACGGGCAAGATGGCGCGGCAGTGGCTCAGCTGATGGAGGAGCTGAAGACAGGCGGTTTCGAGGTGAGCAAGGGCGCCATGCAGGCCCTGCAGGAGCATTACGTGTCCGGTCGCTGCTCGGAGGAGGAAACCTCCGCCACCATCAAATCCGAACGCGCCGCCTCGGGCGAGCTGCTCTGCCCGCATAGCGCCATCGGCGTGAAAGTCGCCAATGAACAGCGTGACACATCGGTCCCGATGGTGACTCTGGCCACCGCCCATCCGGCGAAATTCCCGGCTGCGGTCGAGGCTGCCAGCGGCGTTCATCCGCCTCTTCCCCCGCGCATGGCAGATCTGTATGACAGATCGGAGCGGGTGACGCGGATCGCCAATGATCTGACCACTCTTGAGACACATATCAGAAAGCACATCGCGAATTGACAGTTCAACAGCACCAACTCGCCAACGGGTTCAGGATCGTCACCGAAACCATGCCGGGGCTGCAATCTGCCGCCATCGGCATCTGGGTGACCGCAGGCGGGCGGAACGAGCGGATCGAGCAGAACGGCATCGCTCATTTTCTTGAGCATATGGCGTTCAAAGGCACCAAGCGGCGCAGCGCGCTGGAGATTGCCGAGGCGATCGAGGATGTTGGCGGCTATATCAACGCCTACACCAGCCGCGAAGTGACCGCCTATTACGCCCGCGTGTTGCAGGAGGATGTACCTCTGGCGCTGGATGTCGTGGCCGACATCGTTCTGAAACCGGTGTTCGACCCGCGCGAGATCGAGATTGAGCGTGGCGTGATCCTACAGGAAATCGGTCAGGCGCTGGATACGCCCGATGATGTGATTTTCGACTGGCTTCAGGAAGAAAGCTATCACGATCAGCCCATTGGCCGCACCATCCTTGGCCCCGCCGAACGGGTGCGGGCCTTTGGCCGCGAAGATCTGGAACGCTTTGTCTCGGAACATTATGGCCCCGGCCAGATGATCCTTGCCGCCTCCGGTGCGGTGGATCACGATGCTATTGTCAAACTGGCCGAAGAGCTGTTTGGCAAAATGCCCCCCAAGACGTTGATTATGCCCGCAGCGGCCAGCTTCACGGGCGGTGAGGCGCGCCATGAAAAGGCGCTGGAACAGGCCCATATCGCACTGGCGTTTGAGGGGCCGGGCTACCGCGACGATGCGATCTATACCGCGCAGATCTACTCCAGCGCACTGGGGGGCGGCATGTCGAGCCGCCTGTTCCAGGAGGTGCGTGAAAAACGCGGGCTGTGCTACACCATCTTTGCCCAGACCGGCGCCTATGCCGATACCGGCACGCTCACGCTATATGCAGGCACCTCCGGCGATCAGCTGGATGAATTGGCTGGCATCACCATCGATGAGATGAAGCGCGCCGCCAGTGATATGAGCGACGCCGAGGTGGACCGGGCTCGGGCGCAGATGAAGGCGGGGATGTTGATGGGGCTGGAAAGCCCCACCAACCGCGCCGAACGGTTGGCACGGCTGGTGCAGATCTGGGACAAGGTGCCGCCGCTTGAGGAGACCGTGGCGCGGATCGACGCGGTGACCACTGCCGATGTGCGCGCCATGGCCGAAGAGATGGCCCACCGGGCCTCGATGGCTTTGGCGCTCTATGGTCCGGTGGGCGATGCCGCCCCGCTGGCCGCTCTGCAGGAGAGGCGCGCGGCCTGATGTTGCTGACCGGACGCAAGGTGCGTATCGAGACCGAACGCCTGACTCTCAGGCCGCCGGTTCATGCGGATTTTCGCGACTGGGCGGCGCTGCGCCAGCACAGCCAGGGCTATCTCACCCCGTGGGAACCGAGCTGGGCGGCGGATCACCTGAGCCGCAAGAGCTTCACCAATCGGGTCTATTGGGCGCGCCGGGCGGTCAGCTCCGGTTCGGCGCTGCCGCTGTTCCTGATCCGGCGCAGCGATCAGCTGCTGATCGGGGCAATCACCCTCGACAATATCCGTCGTGGGCCTGCGCAGGCGGGCACATTGGGGTATTGGACCGGTCAGCCCTTTGCCCGCCACGGCTATATGCGTGAGGCGATCGGGGCCGTGGTGCATCACGCCTTTACCAAGCTGGACCTCAGCCGGATCGAGGCGGCCTGTCTGCCGGAAAACGCCGCCTCGCGCGGGCTGTTGGAGAGTGCGGGCTTCAAATATGAAGGTGTGGCGCAATCCTATCTGCAAATCAACGGGCGCTGGCGTACCCACGTTCTATATGCTTCCCTGCGCCATGACCGGCGCGGACGCACGCAGGTCGGCCAGGCCTGAGGCCGCGGCGCGCGCGGTCAACGCGAGGGCCGACCCCACAGCACGGCATTAGGAGAGATGCGTATGACCCTGAACCCTGCGGACACCGGTTTTGTCGACCATCTGTGCGCGGTGCTGCCTGCCGATACCCTGCGCCCGGCTGAACCGCGTTATCTGGAAGAGCCGCGTGGCCGCTATCACGGGCAGGCGGGGGTCATCGCCCTGCCGCGCAGCACCGACGAGGTCGCAACGCTGCTGCGGGCAGCCCATGCAGCCCATGTGCCGGTGGTGCCCTATGGCGGCGGCACCGGACTTGTTGGCGGTCAGATCATGGGGGCCGGGGGGCCTGCGCCGCTGGTGATTTCGCTGGAACGGATGACCGCCCTGCGCGGGGTCTACCCGCAGGAGAACGTTATCGCGGTTGAGGCGGGCATGATCTTGGCCGACGTGCAACGCGCCGCCACCGAAGCGGGCCGACTGTTCCCGCTGTCACTCGCCGCCGAGGGCACCGCCCGCATCGGCGGCACCCTTTCGACCAATGCCGGCGGCGTCAATGTTCTGCGCTACGGCAATGCCCGCGATCTCTGTCTGGGACTGGAAGCCGTTCTGCCAACCGGCGAGATCTGGCAGGGCCTCAGCCGCCTGCGCAAGGACAACACCGGTTATGATCTGCGCAACCTGCTGATCGGGGCCGAGGGCACGCTGGGCATTATCACGGCCGGGTCGCTGAAACTCTCCGCGATTCCGGCCGAACAGGGCACCGCGATGCTGACAGTGGCCTCGCCCGCGGCGGCGATTGATCTGCTGGCGATGGCGCGGGACCAGCTGGGCGAGACGATCAGCGCCTTCGAACTGATCCACCGGCAGGGGCTTGAGTTCCTGCGCGAAACCCTGCCAGATCTGCGGCTGCCCTTCAGCGACCTGCCGGACTGGTGCGTGCTGATTGATCTTGGACTGCCGCAGGGCAGCGCCCCGCAGGATGCCTTGGCGCAGCTGTTTGAGACGGCGCTGGCAGCGGGGCTGAGCAGCGATGGCGTCATCGCCCAGTCTGAGGCGCAGCGGCAGGCGCTATGGTCGGTGCGCGAACATATCCCGGAAGGCAACCGCCGCATCGGCTCGGTCTCCAGCCATGATATCTCGATCCCGATTTCGCGCATCCCCGATTTCATTGTCGAAGGTGGCAAGCGTCTGGCGGCTCTGGGAGATATGCGGATCAATTGCTTTGGCCATCTGGGCGACGGCAATCTGCATTACAATGTCTTTCCGGCGCAGGGGCGGGACCGCAGCACCTATGAGCATCTGCGCGATGAGGTGAAACGCTGCGTCCATGATCTGACCCATGATTACGGCGGCTCGGTCAGCGCCGAACATGGCATCGGGCGGCTGAAGGTCGCCGATCTGGCGCGATATGGCGATCCGGTCAAACTGGCGGCAATGCGGGCGATCAAACAGGCGCTTGATCCGCATGGCATCATGAACCCCGGCGCGGTGGTGCCACTGGCAGACTAGGCAGTGGTGGTACCGTCGTTAGGCCGGTTGCATCCGGGGCCGCGCCGGTCGGCTGCGCATCAGCAGCAGCACCATGATCGCGATGTTGAGCCCGTTCCACAGGATCCCGTTCACAAAGGCCAGCTGATAGGACCCGCTGACGTCGTAGATCCAGCCGGACATCCAGCCTCCCAGCGCCATGCCGAGGATGGTCATCATCATCACGAAACCGACTCGCGTTCCGGCTTCCTCCGGGGGCATGTATTCCCGCACCACCAGTGCATAGCTGGGAACGATCCCGCCCTGCGCCAGGCCAAAGATGGCGCTGACCAGATAAAGCGAGACCATGCCGTCATAGGGCAGGTATAGAAACAGCGCGATACATTGCAGGATGGAGCCCACCAGCAGCGTGCGTACGCCGCCGAACCGATCCGCGACCAGCCCCGAAATCACCCGGCTGACCACGCCGCCGAGCAGCATCAGCGACAGCATCTCGGCGCCCACCGTGGGGCCGTAGCCCAGCCCGACGCAATAGGCCACGATATGGACCTGCGGCATCGACATGGCGACGCAGCAGCCAATACCGGCCAGCCCCAAAATCCACTGGAGCTGGCGCGGCGAGAGCCCCGCCCGGGCCGCGTTGCTGGCGGATGCGGCTGCGCTGTGGCCCAGGGCGTCCACCGGGATACGCCGCCGCAGCACCACGGACAAAGGCACGACCACCAGCAGCGTGACCATTGCCAATGTGGCGTAAACGCTGCGCCAGCCGCTTTCGGCCAGCATATCGGCAAGGGCGGTCGGCCAGATCGCCCCGGAGAGGTAGTTGCCACTGGCCACCAGCGCCACCGCGATGCCGCGCCGCCGCTGGAACCAATGCGAAATATCGGCGATCAGCGGACCAAACCCCGCTGCCGTGCCAAGCCCCAGAAACAGATGCGCCGCCGACAGCCAGAGCATATCCGGCGCCAGCATCGCCAGCCCGTAGCTCACCGCACTGAGCGCCGCCGCCGCGCAGAGCGCCAGCGTGATGCCAAACCGGTCTACCAGACGGCCAATCACCAGATTGCCAACGGCAAAGCCGATCATCGTCAATGTATAGGGAAGCGACGCCGCCGCACGGCCTGCGCCAAACTCGGCTTCGACCGCAGGCATCACCACAATCACCGCCCACATGCCGACATTGGCGACGGTGGCAATGGCCAGCGTCACCAGAAGTCTGGTCCAGGAGTAGCGGCTGTCGAGGATTGCGGATGTAGACATGTCGGCACGCTAGGAGACGCGCCGACATGCTGCAACGATAATAACGCCTGTTACCGGGGGAGAGAGGCCTAATGGCTGCTATCGTTGCAAAGGGTCTCGGCAGCGACGTCTCGGGCCGCCGCTGCCGATGGTGGGGCTGAGGCATCCCGCGATCCGAAAGGAAAAAGATCGCCGGGCTGCGTTCACGCCACCTGTGGGTGGTGGCCGCGCGAACCGCTTCGCTGGCCGACCCACCCGTAGGCTCAGGGCATGATCACGGTATCAATGACGTGAATGACGCCGTTTTCAGCCTCGATATCGGCGGTCACCACCTTGGCCTCATCGACCATCACGCCGCTGTCCAGATCAATGGTGATTTCGCTGCCCTGAACGGTGGCGGCCTTCATGTCATCGACCAGATCACCGGACATCACCTTGCCCGGCACCACGTGGTAGGTCAGGATCTCGATCAGCTTGTCCTTGTTTTCAGGCTTCAACAGTTCTTCGACGGTGCCCTCGGGCAGGGCGGCAAAGGCGGCATCGGTCGGGGCAAACACGGTGAAGGGACCGTCGCCTTTCAGGGTGTCGACCAGGCCAGCAGCTTCAACAGCGGCGACCAGGGTCGAGAAATCACCGGCACCCGCAGCCGTGTCAACGATGTCCTTTGCGTGACCACCGGCAAAAGCCGAGGTGGTCAGGGCGAGCGTGGCGGCGGCGGTCAGAAGTGTCTTGCGGATCATGAGTACAGTCCTCTGTCTGGGTTACCTGCCTGTGTCGGCATTGACGGTATTACGGCGAGGTCTGCGGTTTGGATCTGGCGGGTTTCCGCCACCTGCATGTTGACAAGAAAAGCGCGCCGCCTAAGCCGCGCGCTTTTAGAATTTCCACTCACAATTATGTGATTGAACGCTGGATGCTCTTTGCAATTAAGGGGTGATCCAACCCTATTTGCAGAGGCTCAGGCGCCTTCGAATTCGCAGAGTACGGTGACATCCATGCCCAGATCTTCGAGCACCTTGCGGCCGCCAAGCTCCGGCAGGTCGATGATGAAGGCACAGGAGACGATCTCACCGCCAAGCCGCTCGATCAGCTTGATGCCCGCCGCCGCGGTGCCGCCGGTGGCCAGAAGGTCATCGACCACCAGAACCTTCTCTCCGGGCTGGATCGCGTCGTCATGGATCTCCATGATCGCCTCGCCATATTCCAGCTTGTACTCCTGGCTGATGGTGGTGCCGGGCAGCTTGCCCTTCTTGCGGATCGGCACAAAACCGACGCTCAGCTGGTGGGCGATGGCGCCACCAAGGATGAAACCGCGCGCCTCAAGCCCGACAACCTTGTCGATCTGCTCGCCCGCATAGGGGTGCAGCATCTGGTCGATTGCCATGCGAAACCCGCGCGGATCGGCAAACAGCGTGGTGACATCGCGGAACATGATGCCCTCATGGGGGAAATCCACGATGGTGCGGATGTAGTCTTTGACAGCGGTCTTGCGGGCCATGGGGTGTCCCCTTTTTGGTCGTCTGGAATGGGTCGTCTGATCTCTGGCGCCTGCGGCCCCTAGCGGGCGACGCGACCAATGATATGTCGCTGATGCTCTTGGCGCAGGCAAGGGGGCGGATGGGGTGGCTGCTGTCAACCGGCGCGGCTGTGGCCTTTCGGAACCAGCGGCGGAGGCAATAATCAACCGTTACCAGACCGGGCGGTCGGTATGCCGAGGCCGCCTAGGCGGCCCCGGCAGCCGGTCAGCCCAGAACCCGTGCGGCAACCGCATCCAGTTTGGCCAGAAGCGCGGCATCGCGTTTTTCCGGCGCCGTCATGATGGCATGTTCCAGCGCGCGGTCGCAGCCATGCGGGCAGGCCACGCGGGTCGCCCCCAGCAGCGCAGGCAGCCGCTGCACCAGCGCACGGCCCTTGGCGGAATTGCCGGTCAGGGTGGCGATGATGTCGGTGATCTCCACCGCGCCATGATCCGGGTGCCAGCTGTCGAAATCCGTCACCATGGCGATGGAAGCGTAGCAAAGCTCAGCCTCGCGGGCGAGCTTGGCCTCCGGCATATTGGTCATGCCGATCACGTCGCAGCCCCAGCTGCGGTACATCTTGCTTTCGGCCATGGAGGAGAACTGCGGCCCTTCCATACAGAGATAGGTGCCGCCGCGATGCACATTGATGCCCGCGTCCCGCGCCGCGGTCTCTGCCGCATCGGACAGCCGCTCGCAGGTCGGATGGGCCACGCTGACATGCGCCACGCAGCCGGTGCCGAAAAAGCTCTTGTCGCGCGCGAAGGTGCGGTCGATGAACTGATCGACAATGACAAAATCCCCCGGCGCCATCTCCTCGCGGAAGGAGCCGCAGGCGGAGATCGAAAACACATCCGTGACGCCGAGCCGTTTCAGCGCGTCGATATTGGCCCGGTAGGGCACTTCGGTCGGCGAATGCACATGGCCGCGCCCGTGGCGGGGCAGGAAGGCGATTTTCACACCATCGAGGTCGCCGGTCAGGATCTGATCCGAGGGCGCCCCCCAGGGCGTCTCAACCGAGACCCATTCTGCGTTTTGCAGCCCGTCGATGTCATAGAGGCCCGAGCCGCCGATGACGGCAATCATTGTTTCCTGTGTCACGTGTTCTGTCCCCTGAAGCTGGTCCTTGCCGTTCTGCCCGAGGAGGCCCCGGTTTGACAAGCGCGACGGGGGATTTGATTGCTGCCGCCCTGTGGGCGGTAGCAAGGCCTTCGGCGAGAGTATTTGGAGAAAGATGACAGGCGGGCGCTATTCGCGCCGGATGATCCCGGTCAAAGCCGCCGCGCCAAGGGCGGTGACGATCCAGCCTGCAAGGGTGAAGATCCAGCGTGCCCACCACAGCATCACACCCGCCGGGCCACGGGTGGTGGAGGGTGCCCAGGCCTCGGTCTGGCCGAAGTCGATGATCGGAACCACGACGTCGGCGGCATAGGCGATCGCTGAGAAGCTTTCCCAGTCGCGGCCGGGAATGGTTGTCTCGCTCCAATGGTACGCCGGGTTTCGTGGCGCGGGCAGTGTGTCCCGCGTGTCGTAGGTCGCCCAGTCCTGGGAGGTCAGAACAATGCTGGAATTGGGCGCAAAGCCACCCGTGTGCCATGTCGCGACGGTGAGCATCCAGAATGCTAGGATCAAGCCTGCGAGCACGCCGATACTGCGAAAGGGTTTGCGCCCGTATCCGACCGTTACGCGTTGCAGCCAGTCGATGGCATGATCCGCGCCGAGCAGTAGGTGTTTTGCAACGCGTCGGCCAAGGGAGGGGGATGTGTCGCGCAGCGTTTCAATCTCTTTTCGCAGAGCTTTGCGCCGCTCGGCGCCAAGCTTCTTTTCCAGAACATAAAGCACCTCCCGCGCATCCGCCTCATGCCCCATGTCGTGCAGCACGTTTGCGAGCTGTTTGTAGGGTTGGGGGGAAAAGTGATCGTGCCAAGTGTCACCCTTTGCAAGCCAAGCGAGCCGGTTCTCCGCATCCTTAGGTGCTGCGCCGTCGAGGCGATCATAAGTGAACCCAGCGAGGATATACTGAGCTTTCTCGCTACAGTAATGTGCATCATCAATGAGAGAGCCAACCGACGCCGCTGTTAAATCGATTACTCCGGAAACAGTGTTATTGGTGTCGGATTTTCGAATGATGAGAGCACCACCAACGCATGTGTTCTGAAGCCGTAGAGAGCGACCGCCCCTGTCGGGTCTGCCTCGTGAACTGAGCCCTTCGAATCTGAGGCCTCCCCCGATGTTTGCGCCGCTGAGATTCAGATATTGAATATGACAATTTTTGAAGACGAGGTCGCCATCGACTTGCAAGCGCGGAGCCTCGATGTCTGCTTGAAAAATACAGTCTTCAAAGATGACTGAGGCTGCTATTCTGCTATCGGCGAGGAACGGAAGTTTACCAACAATTTGGGCACCTATAATTTTGAACAAGCGATTTCGCTGAGACCAGGTTTCAAAGAGATCGTAGAGACAATGCAGTAGTATTTCTGTTCGGATTTGCCTGCCGGGGTCCACCTTCGCCTTTCTTCCGCCGTCAACTGGCCCACCGAAATCGTATTTAACGCCTTTTAGCGAGGGTTGAGAACAGATACTAATGAGTTTCTGTTCCGCCGGCGAAAGGTTGGTGCCAAGCATTGCTTCTAAATCATCAATGCTCTGAAATCGCTGCATCACAAATCCCCTAACCCAATGGAAGAACAGTTCACTGGATCGTCGGGCATTTCAAGGCGAGGCGAGTGGCTAAGTGTTGCTAAACGCTTAAGTTTAATGTCAGCAGCGCTGCCGCAATGTTTCGCGTGCGAAACAATTGGGCAGGAGAGCTGACCCATTGGGCGCTGAACGGGCGGTAACGGGGGCTGCCCTTGCCCCACTGGCGGAATTCCGCTAGGGGCGGGCGCTAACGATACCCTTTCCCGATCACAGGTGACCCCATGACCCGCGGCATAATGGCGACGCTCGCCAAGCAGATTTCACCGCCCAATCTCTCCATCATGCAGGACGAGGGCTTTACCGTGGGCCGTGTGCGCACCGAATTGCTGTCGGGTCTGACCGTGGCGCTGGCGCTGGTGCCGGAGGCGGTCGCCTTTGCCTTTGTGGCAGGGGTGCACCCGCTGGTGGGGCTTTATGCGGCCTTTATGGTCGGGTTGATCACCGCGGTGTTCGGCGGGCGGCCCGGGATGATCTCCGGCGCGACGGGGGCGCTGGCGGTGGTGATGGTGGCGCTGGTGGCCGAGCATGGGGTCGAATACCTCTTTGCCACGGTGGTGCTGATGGGGATCTTGCAGATCTTTGCCGGTGTCATGCACTGGGGGAAATTCATCCGGCTGGTGCCGCATCCGGTGATGCTCGGCTTTGTGAACGGGTTGGCGATTGTGATTTTCCTGGCGCAGCTCACGCAGTTCAAAGACCCGGACAATACCGAGGCCTGGCTGGCAGGGTCGCAGCTGATCATGATGTTGGGGCTGGTGGGGCTGACCATGCTGATCATCTGGGGCACGCCCAAGATCACCGCCATCGTTCCGGCGCCGCTGGCCGGGATCGGCATCGTGGCGGCACTTGTGATTGCGCTGGGCATTGACGTGCCGACGGTGGGCGATATGGCCTCGATCAAGGGCAGTTTCCCCTCCTTCCACAATCCGTTTGGCACGGGTGAAGGCCTTTACGGCACCGCGCTGGCACCCTTCACTCTGGAGACGCTGTGGATTATTCTGCCCTATGCGGTGATCCTCGCGGCGATCGGCCTGATCGAGAGCCTGCTGACGCTGAACCTGGTTGGTGAAATCACCGGCAAGCGGGGCGGGGCAAGCCAGGAATGTATCGCGCAGGGGGCCTCCAACGTGGTCACAGGCTTCTTTGGCGGCATGGGCGGCTGTGCGATGATCGGCCAGTCGATGATCAATGTGAAATCCGGCGGTCGGACGCGGATTGCTGGCATTGCTGCGGCGCTGTTCCTGCTGGCGTTTATCGTGGTGGCCTCGCCGCTGATCGAGCAGATCCCGCTGGCGGCGCTGGTGGGCGTGATGTTCATGGTGGTGATCGGCACCTTTGCCTGGAACAGCTTCAAGGTGATGACCAAAGTGCCCTTGATGGACGCCTTTGTCATTGTGCTGGTGACCGTGGTGACGGTGATGACTGACCTTGCGATTGCGGTGGTTGTGGGCGTGATCGTCTCGGCGCTGGCCTATGCCTGGAACAACGCCCGCCGCATCCACGCCTATACCCGCGAATCCGCCACCGACAAGGGCGCCAAGGTCTATGAGATCGAGGGGCCGCTGTTCTTTGGCTCGACCGACGGGTTCATCGAGCTGTTCGATGTGGCGAATGACCCGGATCATGTGATCGTGGACTTTGCCCGCAGCCGGGTGGTGGATCAGTCGGCGCTACAGGCGATCGAGGCGCTGGCGGGCAAGTATGAGGCCGAGGGCAAGGCGCTGGTGCTGCGGCATCTGAGCCGCGATTGCCATCAGCTTCTGACCAAGGCCGGGCATCTGATGGTCGATAGCGACGATGACCCTGACTATGCGCTGGCGGTGGACTACTCGGTCAAGACCGGGATCCTGGGTGGCCACTAAGCTGTCCCGTGGCATCTGAAAGAAGAAACCCGCGACACCATCGGCGTCGCGGGTTTTCTTGTTTTACGGTGATTGAACGGCGCTCTCGGGCAAAGCTTGGTCAGTCCGGTGCCAGGGTCTCCAGCATGTCGAGGTCACCGGACAAGAGCGCAGGTTCAGCGCGCGAGATCAGGTCGGCGGGCCAGTCCCACCATTTCAGGCCAAGCAGGCGCGCGATCTGCGGTTTGGTGAAGCGGTAGCTGTGGACGGTGCCGGGGTTACCGGTCACGATGGCGTAGGGCGGGATTGACCCGCGCACCACCGCACCGGCACCGATGATGGCGCCATCCCCGATCCGCGCGCCCGGCAGGATCATCGCGCCATAGCCGATCCAGACATCATTGCCGATCACCGTGTCGCGGGTATCGGGCTGAAATCCGGTCATCTGCGTCTGATCGAACACCGGGAAAGGATAGCAGCTGAGCCCGTCCTGCGCGTGATTGGCAGAGGCGGTGATGATGCGCACGCCCTCGGCGATCTGGCAGAATCTGCCGATCACCACCCGCTCGCGCGATCCGGCAAAGAGATAGGGCGCCAGACGGCTGGCCCAGTCCGACGGCGGTTCAAAGGCGGAGGCATAGGTGAAGGCGCCGATGGTGAAATTCGGGTGATCAATCGCCTCCGACAGCATCACCGTGCCGGCATGGGCGCTGCCATCGGGCAGGGTGATCGGATGGCGTTTCTTTGGGTCGGGTAACGGCATTTCTGGGCCTCATTCATCCGGGCGGGTGAGGGAAAACAGATCCCGCACCACAGAGTAGTCACGGTAGCCAAGGCGCGCCAGCGGCTGGAAGCGGGTCACATCGAAAGTCCCGTCGATCAGGCAGCTGTCGTCGAGATGGACGCCGACCACCTCACCAAAGACCACCTTGTTGGCGGCGCCGGGAAGGGTCACGATCTGCGTCAGGCGGCATTCCAGCGCAGCCGGGGCGGCGGCGACACGACCGCAGGGAATGGTTTCGCAGGCGGCCATCTCCAGACCCGCGTGGGCAAATTCATCCACCCCTTTGGGCAGGGCTGCGGAACTGGCGTTCATTGCATCCCGCAGCGCGTAGGAGACAACATTGACGCAGAACACGCCGGTTTCGGCGATATTGGCCACGCTGTCCTTGGTGCCGTCCTGATCGTCCTTGGCCGAGGTGGAGGCAAACATCACCTGCGGCGGTTCATAGGCGACGGCATTGAAGAAGGAATAGGGCGCCAGATTGTTGGTGCCATCGGCCGCACGGGTGGAAATCCAGCCAATGGGGCGCGGGGTGACAATGGCGTTGAACGGGTTGTGCGGCAGCCCGTGGCCGCTCTCGGGTCGGTAGAACATATGCTGGTCTCCAAGTCTGAGCCGGAGCGGTAGCCTGCTGGTATTGCTTGCGGATCCGGCTGCCGGGGTTTGCCCAAGGCTTACGCCCGTGTTAGGGCGATGACCAGCCTGCGTGAAGAGTTTGCAGCGCGCTGTGGGGCAAATCCCTCGGTGGTGCTGGGCTGGTCAGCGGGCGGTGACGGCGACGGGCGTGGAGGCGGGCGCGTGATTGAGTTGAAGGCAGAGCAGCCCGAGGACCGCTGGGAGGTCGAGGCGCTATATGACCTGTGCTTTGCGCCCGGTCGCGAGGCGCTGTCGTCCTATCGTTTGCGCGACGACGTGCCGCCGGTCAGCGGGCTGAGCCAGGTGGCGCGCGATCAGGGCGGTATTCTGGCCGGGGCGATCCGCTTCTGGCCGGTGCGGATTGGTGAGGCGGGCCTGTCGGCGCTGCTGCTGGGGCCGGTGGCGGTTCACCCGACCCATCAGGGCGAGGGGCTGGGCGGCGCCCTGATCCGCGACAGTCTGGCCAAGGCGGAGGAGCGCGGCTGGAGCAGGGTGCTGCTGGTGGGCGATGCGCCGTATTACCGGCGCTTTGGGTTTTCGCTGCTGCCCGCGGTCGAGATGCCGCCGCCGACCAACCCGGAGCGGGTTCTGGGTCTGGATCTGGCGGCTGGCGGCTGGGCCGATGTGCGCGGCAGGGTTCTGCGCTGGAGCGGGCCGCAGATCCCCGGCTGATCGGGGCTGATCGGGGTGGATCGCAGGCGCAGGTTACCGAGATCTTGAAATACGGGCCGGGAAGACAAACATTTTTTTGGCAACATGAGGTATGCCATGACCGAGATCCTGACCCCTGATACTGCCCTGACCACGCCGCTGGACGCTGCTGCCGTGGAGGCGGAGCTGGAGGCGCTGGCCAAGCGTTACCGCGCCGCCGGTGGGCTGGGCATCCAGATCCTGAACCTGCTGGGCGGCTCGGTTGACGGGCTGCTGGACAAATTGCCTGCGCCGGTGCGGAGCCGGTTGAACGGCGCCACCGAGCAGGCGTTGCAACTGGCGATGCAGGGGGCCAGCGGATCGCGCCGGGTGGTGCCGGATCAGCCGGCGGCGGTCAACCGCGCGGTCAGCGCCGCGATGGGCGCGGCGGGTGGTATGGGCGGTTTGCCCGGAGCATTGGTCGAGCTGCCCGCAACCACGGCCTTCCTGCTGCGCAGTATTCAGGGGGTGGCGGCCGAAGAAGGCTTTGACCCGGAGGCCGAGGGCGTGCGCTTTGACTGTATCCGGGTGTTCGCTGCTGCTGGTCCGCTGGCGGCGGATGATGGCGCGGATCTGGGGTTCCTATCACTGCGGCTGGGGCTGACCGGGGGGGCGGTGCAGAAACTGATCGCGCAGGTGGCACCCCGTTTCAGCATGGTTTTGGGCCAGAAGCTGGCCGCGCAGACACTGCCGGTGCTGGGGGCCGTGGCCGGGGCCACGACCAATTTCGTCTATTCGGGCTATTATCAGGAAATGGCGCGGGTCCATTTTGGTCTGCGTCGTCTGGCGGTGGCGGCGGATCAGCCACATGAGACATTGGTTGCGCGCCTGCAGGACCGGTTGCTGGCACCACGGTAGCAACCCGCCCTCCGAAGGCGGTTGCCGATCTGCGGCGGTCTGATGTGGAACACCGGCAGCGGGCGCTTCTGCCCTTGCACTTGTGGGGATTGCAGATTTAATCATCCCCTCCTGATGAAGAGTGATGACGATGATACAATACGCTCTGAAATGCGCTGAAGGACACAGTTTTGACAGCTGGTTCCAGTCGGCAGCCGCTTTTGACAAGCTGGCAGCGGCGGGGATGGTGGCCTGTGCGCAATGTGGATCCAGTCAGGTGGAAAAGGCAATCATGGCGCCCCGCGTGCGCCCCGGCCGTACGGCGGTTTCGCCGGTCGGTGAGGCAGAGTCGCGTGCCGCTGCGGGGGCTGTCGCGCCGCAGCAACCTGCACCACAGGCGGCTGGAGCGCCGGGCGCGCTGCGGGCGGTTCCACCCGGTGCGGGGGCGCTGAGCACCCCATCGGGAGAGCTGGAGGCTGCGGTGGCGGAGCTGCGGCGCAAGGTTGAGAAGAATTCAGATTACGTCGGTAAGGATTTCGCCAATGAGGCGCGCGCCATGCACCTTGGTGATGCGCCGGAGCGGGCGATCCACGGTGAGGCCCGGCCGGAAGAGGCGCGGGCGCTGATCGAGGAGGGCGTGCCGGTGCTGCCGCTGCCCTTCCTGCCCAATAGAAAAACCAATTGAAGGAAGAGCATGTATGCATGTCGTCGTGACAGGAACCAGCCGGGGCATTGGCCGCGAATTGGTCGCGAAGCTGCGGGAGGATGGTCACGAGGTGACGGGCACGTCGCGCGATCATTCCTCCGGTGTGCGGCTGGATGTGACCGATCCCGGCCAGCAGGCGCGGTTTGCCGCCCAGCTGAAGGGGCGACCGGTTGACCTGCTGGTGTGCAACGCCGGTGTCTATCTCGATAAATCAATGGCGCTGGAGGATTACTCTGCCGAGGTCTGGGGCAAGACGCTGGCCGCCAATGTCACTGGGGTCTTTTTGACGGTGCAGGCGCTGTTGCCGAACCTGCGGCTGGCGGCGGATCCGAAGATCGCGATCATTTCGTCACAGATGGCGAGCCATGCCCGTGCGCCCGGCGGCAGCTATGCCTATCGCGCGTCAAAGGCGGCAGCGCTCAATATCGGGCGCAATCTGGCGACGGATCTGCTGCCGGAGGGCATCGCCGTCGGGATCTATCATCCGGGCTGGGTGCGGACGGATATGGGCGGCGAAGAGGGCGACATCTCGGTGCAGGAATCCGTCGCCGGGCTGCTGCATGAGTTTGACGTGCTGAGCACGGAAACCACGGGCTGTTTTCACACCTGGGATGGCCGTATCCACGCCTATTGAGCGTGCGAGTGAAGACCGGCTGAACAGATCGGCGCGGAAACGAATAAGGCCGGAGCATTCGCTCCGGCCTTTTTTGGTTTGCAAAGCCCCGCAGGGCGGTGGCTGGCCGTGGCTCAGTCCCAGCAGCTGACCAGAACGGTCATGCCGCTGGCCTGACGGGTCAGCGCCCCGACCGGCAAGGCGGTTGCCTCAGCGCTGGCGTCAGAGGCGGTGACCCCGGCGCTGCTCAGGGCGGCGCGCAGGGTATCGGCATTTGCCGCAAAACTGACCCCTTCTGGCAGCTGGGTGGCGCCTTTGGTCTGGCTCAGCAATATGCCCTGCACTGCGCCATCGGTGGTCAGCACCGGGCCGCCCGCATCGCCCGGCTGGCTGCTGAGTTGCAGACGCGAGACACCGGGGTTGCCGGACAGATCCTTTACATCCTGCAAGCTGCCCCAGCTGAGGCTGGGGGCGCCGAGGACGCCCTCGTAAGAGAAGCCGGAAACCGCGATATCGGACTGAAGCCGGGCGGAGGCGCTGGCCAGTTTGGCGACGGCCATCGGGGCCAGCGCCTCAACCGGGCGCAGCACGGCGATGCCGGTGGCGGTGTCGGTATAGGCGACCTCGGCCTGGTAGTCGTGATCCAGTGTCACCCGGGTGCAGCCTGCAACCACATCGGCGGTGGTCGCCACGCTGCCCTTGGCATCGACATAGAAGCCGGAGCGCGACAGGCGCGGCTTGCGCACGTCAAGGCCCGAGATCAGATCGACATTCTGCGGGGCATCGGCACCGGCGGCGGGATCCAGAACGCCGTCGATGCGTTCGAAGCTGGCCGACATCGCTGCCAGCACGCGGGCGCGCCGCTCGTCGTCACCGGTCGGCCAGACCAGCGTGAAGCCCTTGATTTCGCCATTGGCGAGCCGGGCCTCGGTATAGGAGACGATGCCATTGCCGCGGCCTTCCAGGGTGAAGCTGTCGCCGCTGCGCTGGCGCGGACCGTCCAGAGGGACGATCTCCAGCGTTTGCATGATGTCGTAGAGACCGTAGAGCGTGCGCCGGTCACCGGGCTGGCTGATCAGCAGCAGCTGCGCGCCGAGATCGCCGCTGCTCTTGAACAGGGCAAAGGGAGATTCGTAGCGATCGAAGGTCACTTCACCTGCGGGGACCTGCATCGAAATCCCGGCTTTGGTATCGGTGAGGGGGGCCATGCCAACCGAAATCAGCGGCGCGTTATATTCATCCATCAGCGCCTGACGCTGGGCGGTGGTCAGCACACCGGTGGGCGCGTAGCCGCGGGCCGACTGCCAGTCCGACATGGAGCCACGCGTGCCGCGACCAAAGGCGCCGTCGATGGTGGAAGTATAGAAACCGGCGGCCTTGAGCGCGGTTTGCAGATCCATGCGTTCTTCGCGGGTGAGACGGGATTCGCTGCGGCGCGCCTCAGCCGGGGTCTCATCGGGGAGCACGGTTTCGACCGGTTCCGCCGGGGCCTGGGTCACCACTGCGGGGTCGATCGGCTCCAGAACCGGGCTTTCGACGGTGGCCTGCGGTTCGGTATTGGCGGTGGCGGCTGTCGGGTAGAACTGATTGCCGAGGTTGCTGCTTAACGCGATGAAGCTGTCGCGCGGGATCTGCCGTTCGGCGCGGTAGACCTGAAGCACCCGGTCGGCATCGCTGCGGGTATAGGGGCCAAGCAGAATGCCATACCAGCCACCGCCAAGCGAGAAGCCGGAGACATCGGGCAGCCGCGCGGCAAATTCCTGCGCTTCGGCCTGGGCTTCGCGCAGGGAGGCGCGGGCGGCAACCTGGATCCAGACCGTCTCCTGCGCGGATTGTTGGGTGCCGGTCTGGGCGGTGGCAACACCTGTAAAGGCGGATGCCAGCGCCATCAGGGACAGTGCCAGCGTAGCAATCAAACTCTTCATCAAAAGGCCTCTATCGGGGTGATCGGTCGTTGGCGCGCACATAACCACTTTCGCGCCGCGAAGGGAACTCCTCTTCGCAGGGGGAAAACCCGGCGGATGGCGCCAAATTCGGCTGATGTGGTCTCAGGGACGCGCTGGAGGGCGGGGGCTGCGTGTTTCAGCGGGGCCGGAGCCGCTGAGGCTGCGATGCGCCGTTGACCCTGCGCCGGGGCTTGCATAGGAAGAACCCCGGATTTGCTGCCCCCATAGGGAAGAAACATGACCGACACCAAAGGCGCTCCGCGCTCGTTCCAAGAGATCATTCTGCGGCTTCAGACGTACTGGGCCTCCAAAGGCTGTGCCATTATGCAGCCCTACGACATGGAAGTCGGCGCGGGCACCTTTCACCCCGCGACCACGCTGCGCGCGCTGGGCAGCAAGGCCTGGGCGGCCGCCTATGTGCAGCCGTCGCGCCGTCCGACCGATGGCCGCTATGGTGAGAACCCGAACCGGTTGCAGCACTACTACCAGTATCAGGTGCTGATCAAACCCTCGCCGCCGAACCTGCAGGAGCTGTATCTGGGCAGCCTCGAGGCGATCGGCGTCGATATGGACATGCACGACATTCGTTTTGTCGAAGACGACTGGGAAAGCCCGACGCTCGGCGCCTGGGGCCTCGGCTGGGAGGTTTGGTGCGACGGGATGGAAGTCAGCCAGTTCACCTATTTCCAGCAGGTCGGCGGCTACGATTGTCACCCGGTATCGGGCGAGCTGACCTATGGTCTGGAACGTCTGGCGATGTATATTCTGGGCGTCGATCACGTGATGGACATGCCGTTCAACGACCCGGACGCGCTGATCCCGCTGAGCTATGGCGATGTGTTCAAGCAGACCGAGGAAGAATACGCGCGCTGGAACTTTGACGTGGCCAATACCGAGGTACTGCTGCGCCATTTCGAGGAGGCCGAGGCCGAATGCGCCGCGATCCTCGCGCAGGAGCATATCGACCCCAAGACCGGCAAACGCATCATCATGGCCCATCCGGCCTATGACCAGTGCATCAAGGCCAGCCATGTCTTCAACCTGCTCGATGCGCGCGGCGTCATTTCTGTCACCGAGCGGCAGGCCTATATCGGCCGGGTGCGCGCGCTTGCCAAGCAATGCGCCGATGCCTTTGTGCAGACCGAAGCCGGCGGTCACGCAGCGTAACCCGAGGCTGATTGCCAATAGGAGTCCACGGTATGGGCAAGTTCCTTTCGCTGATCCTGATCTGCTCCGGCCTCGCGGCTGGGGCGGCGATGTATTACCTGCAGGTCTACGGCTTTTACGAGGATGTCGAGCTGCAGCCGGGCAAGGACGTGATGCTGACGCCGCTTGGTGGTGGCGCGGCGCTGCCGATCCGCTACAGTGGCTTTGAGGCGATCGACGCGGAGAGTTCTCCCATTCGCTATCGCGCCTGTTTCGCTACCGATCTGAAGCCTGAAGAGCTGGCGCAACTGTTTGTGCTGTCGGATCAGAAAGAGCCGCGCAATGCGCCGGGCTGGTTTGACTGTTTTGATGCCGAAGCCATTGGCCAGGCGCTGGCCGAGGGACGCGCCGAGAGCTTTTTGTCGGTCAAGAATATCTCTTACGGGGTGGACCGTATCGTAGCGATCACCGACGCAGGGCGCGGCTATGTCTGGCATGAGCTGAACGATTGCGGCCAGAAAGCCTATGACGGCACGGTTGTGGGCGAGGAATGCCCGCCCCGGCCAGAGGCGGTCGGAGGCGAATGATGCTTGCCTTTCTGAAGAGTACCGCCCCTCTGGGGCGGCGCAATAGCGCCACCCCGCGGGACGGCGCAGCCCTTCGTTCAGAAGCGGCTCCTTTCCGTCAACACGTATTTTCCGCGCCGCGCGCGGCCATCCGTAAGGACATCTGATGCCTGATCTTCTGATTGAACTGTTTTCCGAGGAAATTCCGGCCCGTATGCAGGCGCGTGCGGCGGAGGATCTGAAAAAACGCGTGACCGATGGTCTGGTCGAAGCGGGGCTGACCTATGCCGGTGCCCATGCGCTATCGACGCCGCGCCGTCTGACGCTGGCGCTTGAGGGGCTGCTGGAGCACTCCCCGACAGTGCGCGAGGAGCGCAAGGGGCCGAAAGTGGGCGCGCCGGACAAGGCCATCGAAGGCTTCCTGCGCGGTGCGGGCCTCACACGCGAGCAGCTGGAGGAGCGCGACACCCCGAAGGGCGCAGTCTATTTTGCCCTGATCGAAAAGCCGGGGCGCCCGGCGGCAGAGATCATTGCAGAGGTGCTGGAAGACACCATCCGCAATTTCCCCTGGCCGAAGTCCATGCGCTGGGGATCGGGCGCCCTGCGCTGGGTGCGCCCGCTGCATTCGATCCTCTGTCTCCTGTCCAAGGAGGATGGCGCCGAGGTTGTGCCGCTGGATATCGATGGGATCGCATCGGGCAAGACCACATTTGGCCACCGTTTCATGGCGCCGGATCAGATCACCGTATCCAGCTTTGACGATTATGCCGCCAAGCTGAAGCGGGCGCATGTGGTGCTGGATCCGGCCGAGCGGGAAGCGGCCATCTGGCAGGAGGCCACCAATCAGGCCTTTGCCAGCGGGTTGGAGGTTGTCGAGGACAAGGGTCTTCTGGCCGAGGTCGCTGGTCTGGTGGAATGGCCAGTGGTGCTGATGGGCGCCATCGACGATGAATTCCTGGCGCTGCCGCCGGAGGTCTTGCAGACCTCGATGAAGGAACATCAGAAGTTTTTCTCGGTGCGCAATCCGAAGACCGGGCGGATCGAGAAGTTCATCACCGTCGCCAACCGCGAGACCGCCGACAATGGCGCGACCATCCTGGCGGGCAACCAAAAAGTTCTGTCGGCACGGCTGGCGGATGCGAAGTTCTTCTGGGAGAATGATCTGCGCACGGTGACCGAGCAGGGGTTTGAGCCCTGGGTTGCGAAGCTGGGCAATGTGACCTTCCACAACAAGCTGGGCACGCAGGCGGCGCGGATTGACCGTATTGCCGCGCTGGCCCGCGAGATCGCGCCGGTTGTCGGCGCCGATGCCGATCTGGCAGAGCAGGCCGCACGGGTGGCAAAGGCCGATCTGAGTTCCGAAATGGTCTATGAGTTCCCGGAATTGCAGGGCCTGATGGGGCGCTACTACGCGGAGGCGGCTGGCCTGCCGCAAGAGGTGGCCAATGCCTGCGAGGCGCATTATTCGCCGCTTGGCCCGTCGGATGATGTGCCTTCCGAGCCGGTCTCGGTTGCCGTGGCGCTGGCCGATAAACTGGACACGCTGACCGGGTTCTGGGCGATTGATGAAAAACCCACCGGCTCCAAAGACCCCTTTGCTCTGCGCCGTGCTGCGCTGGGGGTGATCCGGCTGGTGCTGGACAATGATGTGCGGATGCGGCTGGACGGGGCAATTGATGCCCATCTGCTGCGCCATGAAATGGCCCAGAACGGTGGTGACCCGGTTGCTACGGGGCTGATGCAGGACATGCTGAACGAGATCGCCGATCACGGTGTCTTTGGTTCTGCCGTGCGCACGGTTCTGGATGCCTTTGACGGGGATCTGCCCAAACATATCGAGCGGCTGAAGACGCAGCTGCCGGATGTGTCGCGTGATCTCCTCTCCTTCTTCCACGACCGGCTCAAGGTGTTCCTGCGTGATCAGGGCATCCGTCATGACGTGATCGACGCCTGCATCGCGATGGAGGCCAACGATGACCTCACGCTGCTGGTGAAACGCGCCCGTGCGCTGGAGGAGTTCATGGCCTCCGAGGATGGCGAGAACCTGTTGCAGGGCTTCAAACGGGCCAACAATATCCTGGCGCAGGCCGAGGAGAAGGATGGCGTAGAATATTCCTACGGCGCGGATAAGAAATTCGCCGAGGATGACAGCGAAGTGGCCCTGTTCGATGCGCTTGCGCAGAGCGAGGGGGCGATCTCTTCGGCCATCGAGGCCGAAGATTTCGCGGCTGCCATGGGCAGCATGGCCGCATTGCGAGCCCCGGTGGATGCGTTTTTTGAAGCGGTGCAGGTCAATTCCGACAATGAGGTGGTGCGCCGCAACCGCCTGAACCTGCTGAGCCAGATCCGCAAGGTCTGCGGGCAGGTCGCCGATCTGACCCGGATCGAGGGCTGAGACCCCCGCAGGGCCGCGATCTGACCGCGCAGTCCGGGCAGGCAAAACAACGAGAAACCGGGGTGATCGCAGGGTCGTCCCGGTTTTCTCCTTTTGGTCCACGTGCTTTTCCTTGCGGGAATGGACGACAGGGCTATGCTGCATAGCAAAGGAAAGGCGCCGCAGTGCAGAAAAATGATCGAGACATGGCTCGTGCCCCACAGGATGAGACGCCGGATTTTGTGCTGATCACGCCGGTGGCACCCATTGCCAATCACACCCATGGCGGGCGGGCGAAATGCCTGCAACGTCTGGTGCGGCTGGATCTGCCGGTGCCGCGCACCGTGGCGCTGTCGTTTCAGGCGGTGCACGGGATCGCCCAGGGCGAGATGCCCGATATGGCGGCGATTGTTGACGCCTTTCCGTCGGATGCGCTGCTCTGTGTGCGCCCGTCGTCACAGGATCCCGATTGGGGCGGCCCCGGTGCGATCCTCAACATCGGCATGAATGATGCGCGCTATGTCGACCTTTGCGACAGTCTTGGGCGCGACGGGGCGGCGGCCTTGTATCTGCGGTTTGTGCAGTCTTATGCGGTGCATGTGGCGCGGCTGGACCCGGATGTCTTTGACGATGTGGAGGACGGTGGGCCGGATGCGCTGAGCGAGGTTCTGCACGCCTATGAGGCGGAGACCGATGAGCCGTTTCCACAGGATCCGGCGGAGCAGCTGGCGGCGGTGTTGCGGTCGATGGCGCGGGCCTGGGAAGGCACCTCGGCCCGGCTGTTGCGGCAGGCCAAGGGCGCGCCTGCGGATGCCGGGCTGGGTCTGGTGGTGCAGGAGATGGTGCCGGGCTTTGGTCAGGGCGAATGCGGTTCGGGTGTGTTGCAGCTGGTCAATACCAAGACCGGTGAGCCGCAGATCACCGGGCGGTACCTGAGCCAGAGCCAGGGGCGCGATGCGCTGGGGGCGGGGGCCGAGGCGCTGTATCTGGAGTGTGACCCGCGCGGGCCATCGCTGGAGGAATCGGCGCCCGAGGCCTTTGCCGATCTGAAATCCCATGCCCGGCTGATGCGACAGCGTCTGCGCGAAGAGATGCAGGTGGAATTCGTGATCGTGAGCGGTGCGGTGCATATCCTGGACGGGGTGCGGGTCACCCGGTCGGCACAGGCGGCGGTGCGGATCGCGGTGGCGCTGGCCGAGGATGGCATTATCCCGCGGCAGGAAGCGGTGATGCGGGTCGACGCGCATATTCTGACCGAGCTGCTGCACCGGCAGGTGGCGCCGGGGGCGACCCGTGATGTGATCGGAAAGGGCATTGCCGCCAGCCCGGGTGCTGCCACCGGGCGGCTGGTGTTTACCGCTGCGGAGGCGCAGGCCAGTGCGGCGCGCGGTGAGCCCTGCATTCTGGTGCGGCGCGAAACCTCGCCCGAGGATGTGCGGGGTATGCACGCGGCGGTAGGGGTGCTGACGGAGCGCGGCGGGATCACCAGCCATGCGGCGGTGATCGGTCGCGGTCTCGGGCTGCCATGTATCGTCGGGGCCTCTAACCTGAAGTTCCACAGTCGGCGCAAGCAGCTGGTGGCCCAGGGCGACCGGGTGTTCAGCCGTGGCGATATCATTACCATCGACGGCAGCAGTGGCGAGGTGCTGGCGGGCGAACCGGAGATGCTGGAGGCGGCGGAGGACGGCGCCTTTCAGACCCTTCTCACCTGGGCCGATGAGGTGCGCGATATCGACATCCGCGCCAATGCCGACACGCCGGAGGATGCCGAGACCGCGCGCAAGTTCAACGCGCAGGGGATCGGCCTGTGCCGGACCGAGCATATGTTCTTTGATCCCGGCCGGTTGACGGTGATGCGGGAGATGATCTTTGCCGAGACCTCGGAGGGGCGGGCTGCGGTGCTGGCGCGGTTGCTGCCGATGCAGCGGGAGGATTTCTTTGCGCTGTTTCGCATCATGGAAGGGCTGCCGGTCTGTATTCGGCTGTTCGACCCGCCGCTGCATGAATTCCTGCCGACCTCCAAAACCGGGCAGCGGGAGCTTTCGGAAGCCTTGGGCATCCCGGTGAGCGATGTGACCCGCCGGGTCGAGGAGATGGAGGAATACAACCCCATGCTGGGCCTGCGCGGCGTGCGGCTGGGGGTGACGGTTCCGGAAATCTACGACATGCAGGCACGGGCGATTTTCGAGGCCACTCTGGATGCCTCCAAGGAGGGCGATCCGGTGGTGCCGGAGATCATGATCCCGCTGGTCTCGGCCAAACGTGAGGTGGAGCTGGTGAAGGCGCGCATTGATGCCGTCGCGCTGGCGGTGAAGGCCGAGCGTGGCGAGGATTTCACCTATCGTCTGGGGGTCATGGTGGAGACCCCGCGTGCGGCCCTGCGCGCGGGTGAGATTTCGCCGCATACGTCGTTCCTCAGCTTCGGGACCAACGACCTTACCCAGATGACCTATGGCATGTCGCGGGACGATGCGGGGCGGTTTATGTCGGCCTATGTCAATCAGGGCGTCTTTCCAGAGGATCCTTTCCACGTGCTGGATACAGACGGGGTCGGCGAGCTGCTGAAACTGGGGGTTCAGCGGGGTCGTGCAGAGAACCCGCAGATCACGCTGTCGATCTGTGGCGAGCATGGCGGCAACCCCGAATCGATTGCGTTCTGTCGCGAAGCCGGGTTCGATTACGTCTCCTGTTCCCCGTTTCGGGTGCCCGTTGCACGGCTTGCTGCGGCGCAATTGGCGATTTCCAGCCAAACCGGAGATTCACCACGCGAATCTCTAAAATCGTAAAGAAAACAAGGGGCTTTCGCAGGGGCAGCAGAAAGCAGCGGATTGGCGCTTAACCAAGGGGCAGCGGGGTGCGCTGTCCCGCCGCTGGACGTTTGGAGGGATTTCCACTAGGAGGTGCGATCGCGTGACGTTGGGATGGCCGTGCGCGATCTGTCTAGTGGGGATGCCCTTATGAAGATTCTGACTGTAGCTGCCGTGTTTGCTGCCGCCTTGGCAGCGGCCAAAGATGTATATGCGGATTCCGGTTTGGACGCGCTGTTCGAACGTGAGCAATCCACCCTGAACGCCGTGCCGACCGGGCGTTTGAACAATTTCTTCAACTTCAACCGCTCGGCCAAGAAGGCCAAGGCGACCGAAGTGAAATTCACCAAGGCATGGCTGGACACCATTCCGGCCGCCAAGGGGGGCGAGAATTTTGCCTGCCTCGCCGAAGCGCTGTATTTCGAGGCGCGCGGTGAAACCGTGAAGGGCCAGTTCGCCGTTGCCGAGGTGATTATGAACCGTGTGAAATCCTCGCAGTTCCCCGACAGCCTGTGCGGCGTGATCAACCAGGGGACCGGGCGCAAGTATCAGTGCCAGTTCACCTACACCTGCGACGGCCACAAGGAAGTGATCCGCGAGAAAACCGCATTTGAGCGGGTCTCCAAAGTGGCCCGTCTGGTGATGGATGGGGCGATCACCGGGATCACCGATGGCGCGACCTATTACCATACCACAGCGGTGCGTCCGCGCTGGAGCAAGAGCTTCACCAAGACCGCGCGGATCGGCGTCCATCTCTTTTACCGCGATGATCGTTTTCGGACTGCGCTCAACAACTAAGGCGTGTCAGGGGCGGGTGCTTGCCGTGGTTGAAACCCTGGCAGCGCCGTTTTCGGCCACTGGTATGGCGCATGAAGGCCTGTTATGCGGGCGCGGCATGTTTATGCTGGAACCTCACCGCCAGATAGCCAGTTCAGGGGCTCGACCGTCATGTCTTCAGAAATTCGTCTCGCATTTGCGCATCCTTCCGAACGGTCGGAGGCCACTGCAGCGCGCGGACCGCTGGATCGGATTTCGCTCAGGGATCACATCGTCGAGGTGGAAATCGGCGCCTTTCAGGCAGAACGCGGAACCACCCAGCGTATCTGCTTCAATGTGGTTGTCGAAGTTGCGCCGCTGCCTGCGGATCTGGATGATGATGTCGACCGTATCCTGTCGTATGACCGGGTGACAGAGGCGATTGCGCGTGAGCTGTCCGAAGAACGTCTGAACCTGCTGGAAACCCTGGCGGAGCGCGTGGCCGAGCGGATCCTGCTGGAACCGCAGGCTGTGCGGGCCTTTGTGCGGATTGAGAAACTGGATCGCGGGCCGGGGGCACTGGGTGTGGAAATCGTGCGCGCCCGCAATCAGGTCGCGACCGGTGTCGACAGTGAAGAGCGCCCGCATCCGCGGCTGATGTATCTGTCCAACCGTGCCATCGACAGTGACCACCTGACCGGCTGGATCGACCAGATGCAGTGCCGCAAGCGTCCGTTGATCCTCTGTGTTGGGGCGCATGAGCTGGCCACGCCGCAGACCGGTCACAAATGGACCCAGCGCCGGATTGATCTGCTGGCGATTGAACAGAACGCCTGGCGGCTCGCGGCAAAGGATGATCGCTGTGTCGTCGTTTCGACGCGAACGGAGCTGGACTGGGCCATGAAAAACGGGCAGATTTGCGTCTGGGCTCCGTCAAAAATCGTTTTGGATGCGGTAGATGGCCCTTCGGCGGCGCCCTCTGACGCGGTGGCGCTGGCTGCCTGGTTCGCCGCCACATTCGAGGCCGGCGAGATGATCGTGATTGGCGCCGCACTGCCTGGCAATCCGGGGGTGCCGCTGCGCGCCGTGGATGTGGAGCAGACCCAACTGTGAGTTATTACCGACCGCTGGTACAACACGGGGACAATCGCCCCGAGGGGGCGTTGTCGCTGATCAGTGGCGGGCTCTGGTTTACCCAGGTGGAAGTGCTGGAGCGCGGCGCGCCACCGCGGCTGATGCCTGCGGGTCTGCTGCCCGAGGATGTGCGCCACCGGCTGACGGCGCGGCGGGCAACGATTGCCGGGCTGGATATGACGCAGCCGCAGATCATGGGCATCCTGAATGTGACCCCTGACAGTTTCTCGGATGGCGGGCAGCATGATGAGGTCAGCGCCGCCTGCGCGGCGGCTTTGCAGATGGTTGCCGATGGGGCAAGCATCATCGACGTTGGCGGAGAATCCACCCGCCCCGGTGCCGCGCTGGTCCCCGAAGATGAGGAGATCCGCCGCACCGCTCCGGTGATTGAAGCGATCCGCGCCCGTTCGCAGGTGCCGATCTCCATTGATACGCGCAAGGCGGTCGTTCTGGCCGAGGCGCTGGATGCCGGAGCGAGCCTGACCAACGACGTGTCGGGATTTACCTTTGATCCGGCTCTGGCACCCTTGACTGCGCAGGCCGGGGTTCCTGCTTGTATCATGCACGCCCAGGGCGACCCGGCGACGATGCAGGACGATCCGACCTATGAGAACGTCCTGCTGGATGTCTATGATTTCCTGAAGGGGCAGATCGACCGGCTGGAAGATATCGGGGTGGTGCGCGAGCAGATCGTGGTTGATCCGGGCATCGGGTTTGGCAAGACGCTGGACCACAATCTGACCCTGTTGCGCAATCTCAGCCTGTTCCATGGGTTGGGGTGTCCAATCCTGCTGGGGGTGTCGCGCAAGGGCTTTATCGGCAAGCTGGGCCATGAGCCGGATGCTGCCGCCCGCGCGCCGGGCTCTATCGCGGTAGGGCTTGCAGCCCTGGCCCAAGGCGTGCAATTCCTGCGGGTGCATGATGTTGCCGAGACGGCGCAGGCGGTTCGCCTGTGGCAGGCCGTCCGATAAGACCCGACCGAAAGGGCTGATATGCGCAAGTTTTTTGGCACGGATGGCGTGCGTGGCACGGCCAATATCCATCCTATGACAGCGGACATGGCGCTGCGCATTGGCGCGGCTGTCGGCCGGTATTTCCGCCGCGACGCCTCAGGGGTGCACCGTGTGGTGATTGGCAAGGACACCCGCCTGTCGGGCTACATGTTCGAAAGCGCACTGACCGCGGGGCTGACGTCGACCGGTATGAATGTGCTGCTGCTTGGCCCGGTGCCGACACCGGCGGTGGGGCTGATGACCCGCTCGATGCGCGCCGATCTTGGCGTGATGATCTCGGCCAGCCACAATCCGGCGGCGGATAATGGGATCAAGTTCTTTGGACCGGATGGTTTCAAACTGTCCGATACCGTCGAAATGGAACTGGAAGCTCTGATCGAGGCCGGTGTCGAACCCGCGCAGGCGCAGAATATCGGGCGTGCGAAACGGATTGATGACGCGCGGTTCCGCTACGGTGAGCGGGTCAAAAGCTCGCTGCCCCGCGATATCCGGCTGGACGGGCTGAAGGTGGTGATTGATTGCGCCAATGGGGCTGCCCACCGGGCTGCGCCGGAAATCCTGTGGGAGCTGGGCGCCGATGTGATACCGGTGGGTGTTTCACCCGATGGCACCAATATCAACCGCGATTGTGGCTCTACTCATCCGGGGACCGCGGCGGAGACCGTTGTGGCCCATGGCGCCCATGTGGGGATCTGTCTTGACGGGGATGCCGACCGGGTGATCCTGATCGACGAGACCGGAAAAGTGGCGGATGGCGATCAGCTGATGGCGCTGCTGGCGACCCGCTGGGCCGAGGATGACCTTCTGTCCGGCAAGGCTCTGGTGGCGACGGTGATGTCCAATCTGGGGCTTGAGCGGCACCTCGACGCGCGCGGGATAGGGCTTGAGCGGACGGCAGTTGGTGATCGCTATGTCGTGGAACGGATGCGCGAAGGCGGCTTCAACCTCGGCGGCGAGCAGTCCGGCCATATTGTCATGTCGGATTACGCCACCACCGGCGACGGGCTGATGGCAGGGCTGCATTTTCTTGCGGAGATGATCCGCTCCGACAGCCCGGCATCGCAGCTGGCCCAGCAGTTCACCCCGGTGCCGCAGCTGCTGAAGAATGTCCGATTTGCCGCCGGGCAGACACCGCTGGAAACAGATCAGGTGCAGAGCGCGATCCAGAGCGCCGAAGCCTCTCTTGCGGGGCAGGGACGTCTGCTGATCCGCAAGTCAGGCACCGAACCGCTGGTTAGGGTCATGGCCGAATGCGAAGATGCTGCCGTGCTGAGAGAGGCGGTGAATAGCGTGGTTGCTGCGGTTGAGGCGGCTGTGGCTGAATAGTCCGGTCGTCGGACATGCCCTGTGACAGGGCTTGTGACATTACAGGGCTTGTGACAGGCCGATGGACAGCTGAGATGGACCCGCTACCCGCTACCGGTGACCGGGTGGCGGGTTTTGCTTTGTCTCAGGGCCGCAGCTTGCGCGGGGGGCCAAACAATCGCCGCAACGCACCGAACTGGCTGATGCCCAGACCGCCGAGGATCAGGGCCATCGCCAGCAGCATGGAGGGCGGAAGTTCCTCGCCCAGAAATATGGCCCCCAGAACCACCGCCCAGACCGGAACCTGATAGTTGGTCAGTGTCATGAAGGTGGGGCCTGCTTCACGAACGACAATGACCCGCAGCAGATTGGCAGCGGCGGTGGGGATCAGGCCCAGAACCGCTGCAATGCCCAGGATTTGCATGTCCGGGATCACCGGTGGTCCCTCCAGCAGCCAGGCCGCAGGCAGGGTCACGGCAGAACCGATGATGAGCAGGATGGCGGCCAGCCCCAGCGGATCCACTGGCGGCAGGCGCCGGGTCAGGATGGAGCTGACCGAATAGCAGGCGGCGGCGGACAGGCAGGCGGCCCGGCCATAGCCCTCCAATGCGGTGCCGGTGCTCTGAAACGCCTTGCTGCCGATCAGGACCGCGACCCCGACAAAGCCGATGGAAAACCCGATCAGGCGGCGCAGGGTCATCTGCTCTCCCGGCACAAAGACATGCGCCAAGGGCAGCACCATCAGCGGAATCGCCGCCATGCTGACGCCGGTAAATCCAGAGGAGACATGCTGCTGGCCCCATGAAATCAGCATGAAGGGCAGCGCGGTGCTGAGGACGCCGATGATCACCAGCGATGGCCAGTTGGTCTCATCCTTGAACAGCCTGAACCCGCGCAGACCCCAGATCGCGGTCAGCAGCAAAGCTGCAAACCCGATGCGGCTGGCCGCGAGCCAGAACGGCGTCGTGCCCGTCAGGGCCAGCTTGATCAGCAGGAATGTCCCACCCCAGACAAAGCCCAGGGTGGCGATCATCAGCCAGTAGCGCGGAGCGATATCGGGCATCGCGATCTCCCTTTGTGGTGTCGCGCGACAAGACCCCGACGGAGTGGCCGGGTCAATCGCAATTGCTTTGTCCGCTATCGAACGAATTGCGGTTCAGGCCATGCGCGGGCGGCGGCTGCGGCTGAGGAGGAGGCCGCCGAGGATCAGCGCCAGCGCGGCAAACAGCTGCGGTGGTAGGGTTTCCCCCAGCAGCGCCGCACCAAAGATCACCGACCAGACCGGCACCTGATAGTTCACGGTGGACAGGAAGGCCGGGCCTGCGCTGCGGGCGACCTGCACCAGCAGCACCTGGGCGAGCGCGGTGGGCAAGAGGCCGAGGTAGATCACGGCGCCCAGTGGCAGTGGGGCGGGCAGCTCTGGCAGCCCTTTGACCCAAAGCGCGGCCGGCACCATCATTGTGGCTCCGCACAGGAGGGTTGCTGCCGAGAGCGAGAGCATATTCACCTGTGGGCAGAGCCGGGTGATGATCGCACCGATGGCATAACAGAGCGAGGCCCCAAGGCAGGCGAGGCGGGCCAGCGATTCAAAATCCGTTCCGGCAGAGCGGAGGGCGTCGACCCCGATCAGCACCACCACACCGGCAAAGCCGATCAGGAAGCTGATGCAGCGGCGCAGGGTCATATGTTCGCCCGGCACCAGAAAATGCGCCAGCGGCAGCACAAACAGCGGCACCACCGCCATGCAGACCCCGGCAAAGCCGCTGGCCACAAAAGTCTGCCCCCAGCTAAGCAGGGTGAAGGGCAGCGCATTGGTAAAGATCCCCATGCCAGCCGCGCAGGCCCAGATGATGCGGCCGTCGCGGTTGCGCAGGGTGGGCAGGCCGATTCCCATGGCGTAGACAGCCGCCAGCAGACAGGCTGCACCGATGGAGATCCTGAGCGCGGCAATGGTCAGCGGCGCAAAGCCCCTGAGCGCCAGTGACACCGCCATGAAGGAGGCGCCCCAGATCACACCTAGGAACAACAGCTTGGCCCAATTGGCGGCACCGGGGGAGTCTGGCATCGGATCACCTCAGTGAAATAAATGAAAAAGGGCGCCCCAAACAGGAGCGCCCCGGAGAGCTAGGGTGTGCGAGCAGTCTCGCGGGCGCCTTAGTTCTTCTCTTTGTCGACCATCTTGCCTGCGGAAATCCAAGGCATCATGTCGCGCAGCTTGCCGCCGACCACTTCGATCTGGTGCTCGTCGTTGGCACGACGCGACGCTTTGATGGTGGGCTGGCCCACAGCGTTCTCCAGCATGAAGTCGCGCACGAATTTGCCCTGCTGGATGTCTGTCAGCACGTCCTTCATGGCTTTTTTGGTCTGCTCGTAGGGCAGGATGCGCGGGCCGGTGACATACTGGCCGTATTCCGCGGTGTTGGAGATCGAGTAATCCATGTTGGCAATGCCGCCTTCATAGATCAGGTCAACGATCAGCTTGGTTTCGTGCAGGCACTCGAAATAGGCCATCTCAGGTGCGTAACCGGCTTCGACCAGAGTTTCGAACCCGCAACGGATCAGCTCGACGATGCCGCCGCAGAGAACCGCCTGCTCGCCGAACAGGTCGGTTTCGCATTCTTCGCGGAAGTTGGTTTCGATGATGCCGGAGCGGCCGCCACCGATGGCGGAGCAGTAAGACAGGCCGATTTCCAGCGCTTTGCCGGTGGCGTCGGTGTCAACAGCCACCAGGCAGGGCACGCCGCCGCCTTTGGTGTATTCACCGCGCACGGTGTGGCCGGGGCCTTTGGGGGCCATCATGATGACGTCGACGCCTTCTTTCGGCTCGATCAGGCCGAAGTGCACGTTCAGGCCGTGGGCAAACGCGATCGCGGCACCCGGACGGATGTTGTCGTGGACGTATTTCTTGTAGGTTTCTGCCTGCAGTTCGTCGGGCATGGTGAACATGATCACGTCACACCAGGCCGCCGCTTCTGCGATACCCATCACCTGCAGGCCTTCGCCTTCGGCTTTCTTCGCGGAAGGGGAGCCTTCGCGCAGGGCGACGACAAGGTTTTTGGCGCCGCTGTCGCGCAGGTTCAGCGCGTGGGCGTGGCCCTGAGAGCCATAGCCCAGGATGGCCACTTTCTTGTCCTTGATCAGGTTAACGTCGCAATCGCGGTCATAGTATACACGCATGATCATCGTCCTTTTGGTTCGTGTTTGGATGCAGCATAGGCATGTTTTCAATAAAGGAGAGGCGTATCTGGCGCGAAAATCTGCAAATTATTGCAATGGTCATTCGTGTACTATGCAATTATGATGAAAATCATGCTTGATGACTTGGACCGACGCATACTTCGCCATCTTCAGGCGGATCCAGAACAATCGCTGCCTGATCTGGGGGATCGCCTTGGCCTCACCGCCTCGCGCCTGTCGCGGCGGCTGGAGAAGCTGCGCGAGACCGGCGTGATCCTTGGGCAGCGGGCGGTGATCGACTGGCGTGCGCTTGGCTATGAGGTGGAGGTTTCGCTGCGGATCACGCTGGACAAGACCAATCCCCGCGCCTTTGATGAATTCATCCCCGCCGCGCGTGAGATCCCGGAGGTGCTGGAAATCCAGACCTTCCTCGGCCAGGTCGATGTACGGCTCTCGGTGATTGCGCGGGACATGGCACATTATCAGGGGATTTACCGCAGCCAGATCCTGATCCTGCCGCATATCACCGACATCGAGGCGCTGATGCATGTGGCACGCATCAAATCGGACGAGGCGCTGCCGATATGATGGCTCTGGATGACATCGACCACGCGCTGCTGCGCGCATTGGGACGGGATGCCACGCAATCGGCCGGCGCCTTGGGGCGCGAACTGGGGCTGAGCCAGCCCGCAACCTGGCGCCGCATCCGCCGCCTGCAGGAGACGGGGATCATCCGGGGCCGCAAGCTGGATCTTGATGCCGGCAAGCTGGGCTTTGGTGTGACGGTCTTTCTGGGGCTCAAACTGGCCACCAAGGGGCGCGTCTCGCTTGAGGATTTCGAACGTGCGGTGACTGCCATCCCGGAGGTGCAGACGGTCGAACATGTGCTGGGCATGTATGACTATCGCCTGCGGGTGACGGCGCGCGACATTGCTGATTTTGAACGCGTGCTGCGCCGCCGGATCATGACCCTGCCGGGGGTGGGCAATGTGGATGCCAACGTGCTGCTGAGCGAAGAGCGCCGGCCCGGCCCGCTCGGCTAGACGCCGCCGTCGCCCGGATGCGACAGCCCTGTCATCTTTCCCCAAATACTCTCGCCGAAGGCACCGGTCCCCGCAGGGGGCCGGATCCCTATTTTACCCCAAGCCCCATCTGCATCAGGGTCTTGCGTACGGGGGCCATGGAATAGAGCGCATTCAGGCCAAACGCGCGCAAATCGCGCAGCGGGCGGGGCGACAGCATCGAGGTCCGGTTCAACAGGTCGATCCCCTTCACCCGCATCAGAATGTCGCCATGGCGGGCCTTGTGATAGCTCTCGAGCATCCTGGCGTCGCCCAGGGCCTCGGGCCGGGTCTGTGCCAGATCCAGCAGCACCCGGAGATCTCCCAGGGACATATTCAGGCCCTGGGCGCCGATTGGTGGCACCACATGGGCGGCTTCGGCCATCAGGGCAAGGCGTTCGCCCGACATGCGGGCGGCAGACTGGCTGATGATCGGCCAGATGCTGCGGCGTGAGGCCAGCCGCAGCTCTCCCAGCACACCGCAGCTGCGCCGGTTCATCTCGATTTCGAACGGGGCCTGATCCATCCGCTGCAATGCCTCGGCTCTTGGGCCGCGTTCCATCCAGACAATCGCAGAGGAGGGCCGACCGTCGTGATCGGGCAGCGGCACCAGAGTGAAGGGGCCGCCGGAGCGGTGAATTTCGGTCGAGACATTCTGATGGGGCAGGTCGTGGGTCACGGCGAAGGCCAGCGCCTTCTGTCCGTAACGGGTGGTCCGCACAGGGATGCCCGCTGCCCGCCGCATCGGGCTGTCGCGCCCGTCACAGGCGAGCACAAGACGGGCCGTGACCCGGGTGCCATCGCTCAGGGTGACCTGGGCGGAGTCCGTGCGCGTGAACAGGCCGGTGGTGCCCAGACCCGCACGGAAATCTACCGTCTCCAGATCGTCCAGACGCGCCAAAAGTTCCCGGCGCAGGAGCCAGTTGGGCAGGTTCCAGCCAAAGGGCTGATCGGAGATATCGGCGGATTTGAAATCCTTGGTGACACGGGCCACCGGCTCGGCCCCGCCAGCGTCAATGATCCGCATGATGTCCAGCGGCGCGGCGTGGGCGTCGAGCCGGGTCCAGATCCCGGCGTCCTGCAACAGCGCCTTTGCCGGTTGCAGGATCGCGGTGGTTCGCAGATCGGCACCGGCCTCGTCGCGCAGTGTTACGGGCGCGGTCGGGTCGACGCAGATCACCCGGAACCCGGCGGCGCCAAAAGTTGCGGCGGCGGTGAGCCCGGCGATACCGCCACCCGAAATCAGAATGTCACAGCTGTCAGTCATCAGACCTGCCTTTCATCACTGGTCCTGAGATAGGCCGCTGGCAGCTGGAATGACAAGCGACATACTGTCCTTATGCCGGGCCTTTTTCGGGGTTCAATTGGCGCCGCGCCCCTAGCCACAGGTGATCATCACCAAGACGACAAACATGATGCCGGTCTTGGCGACCGCAGGGAGGAACAGCGCGGGCAGGCCCCAGATCGCAACAGCGAGGCCCCAGAGCAGAACATAAAGGAGGATAGCCAGAAGCGCCTTTGTGGCGCCGCTGTTATGGCCATCGGCAGGCACGGGAGCCGCCGCCGGGGCTGCGGTCACAGTGGTGCGGTGCTGGCTGTGGTCGAACGTCAGGTCATTCATCGGGCGGGCATCCTTGGCTGTGGCGGAGTGCGCAGCCTGATGGCGGAAGGGCCGGGCCTGCGCGGAAAAGATACCTGCCATATAGAGGTTAGCAGTCCCGGAAAAAGTCGGGTGCGGCGGCGCGCCACGGGGGGGCGACAGGATGCGCAGGCCGGTGCCACCTTACGCTGTCCGCAGGCGGCTACAGCAGCCCGAGAAACCCGGTCAGATCATCCGTGTGGTGGTGAATATGCGCGCCGGTCGCCGCGGTTGGTGCCACATGCACCGTACGCATCCCCAGATCATGCGGCGCCTGCAGATTGCGCGGATCGTCCTCGAACATCGCAGCCTTTGTCGGGTCGATCTTTGCCTTGGCAAAGATGATGTCAAAGGCCTGACGTTCGGGTTTGGGGCGGTAATTGGCATGTTCGACCCCGTAGATCTCGTCAAAGCAGCCCTCAAGACCCCGCGCCGCCAGCACCCGCTCGGCATAGGGGGCGGTGCCATTGGTATAGATGATCCGCTTGCCCGGCAGATCCCGGATCCGTTCGGCCAGCAGGCTGTCCGGCTCCAGATGATCGAAATTGATGTCGTGGACCTCGATCAGGAACGGGTCCGGGTCCAGATCGTGATGGGCCATCAGCCCGGCAAGGGTGGTGCCATGTTCGCGCCAGTAGTCATCTCGCAGCTTATTGGCCATCTGCTGGTCGACGCCAAGCGCGGTCATGACGTAGTCCGTCATCTTGACCTCGATCTGATCGAACAGCCGGGCGGAGGGGTGATAGAGGGTGTTGTCGAGATCGAACACCCAATGGCGGACGTGAGAAAAAGATTGCGATACCATGGCCTGTGACCTAGGTCGCCCGCCGCATGATTGCAACTGTCGCCATGCGCCGGTGCACTACATCGCCGTGGCGTCTTCGGGTCGATCCGAGGGGCTGATTTTAACTGCGTGGTCGGGGCGGGGTTGATTGCACGGCGGCCGGACCTGTAGACATCGGGGGTCAACAACCCAAGGATCGACATGAACCTGACCCGCAGCACCAGCCAGACCGACGCTTACGCGCTGATCCTTGAAGCCATCGATGTCGGGGTTTACCGGCCCGGAGACCGTCTGGTCGAGAGCGACCTTGCCGAACGGTTCGGTGTCTCGCGCACGCCCATCCGCGAGGCGTTGCAGCGGCTGGAGACCCAATCGCTGCTGGAGCGCGATGGCCGGTCGCTGATTGTTGCCTCGTTGGATCACAACCAGATGGCGGAGCTATATGTGGTGCGGCGCGAACTGGAAGGGCTGGCGGCCAGCCTTGCGGCGCGGCACGCTACCGAGGAGGAGGTCCGGGTGCTGCAGGAGATGGTCGCCTCTGACGATGCCTTTGTAGACAATCCGACGGAGCTTGCGAAGGCCAACCGCCGGTTTCACGAGCAGATCCATCTGGCGTCACATAACCGGTATCTGGTGCAGCAGCTGAACCTGGTCCACCGCACGATGGCGCTGATGGCGACCACCTCGCTGGCGGCGGAGGGGCGGGGCCGGATTGCGCAGGCTGAACATAAGACCATCGTGAACGCGATCGAGCGTCGCGATGAAGAGGCGGCGGGGCGGGCGCTGAAGGATCATATTTCTGTTGCCTTCATGACCCGACTGAAACAGGACGCGGGCGATCGCAGCAAGGACTAGGCGCCACCGGTCGGGAGCCTCGGGGCGAGCGGCTTGCGAGCCTTCGCAGGTTGGCCGTGCGCGGTCTTGTCCCAGAAGAACGGTTTGAAAATCAGCTCGTAGAGCGCCTTGTAGACGGCAATCACACCCATCGGAAAATAGAGCATCATGCTGGGCGCCCAAATCGCCAGCGATCGCCGACCGCTGGCAAAGGCCGCTGTAACGGCGATGATGATGCCAAGGAGTTCAAAGAAAACCAGGGCGGCAGCGGCCAGATAGGGCGCGCCTGCGGGCAGCAGCGGGGCGCTGGGATGGCCAAGGCCGAGGGTGATCAGCCAGAAGGTCCAGAGGCAGGGCGCCAGCAGGAACTGGCCAACGGTGCCGAGGAAGAAAGCCTGAAGGCCGAGGAACTGGCGCCAGCCCAATTGCCGCGCCAGCACGGCGGGGCGGCGCATATGCACCAGATAGGTGACCATGAACCCCTTCAGCCAGCGCGAGCGTTGCTTGATCCAGGGCCATGCGCGGCAGTTGGCCTCCTCATAGGTGGTGGTGGGCAGCATTTCCGTGCGATAGCCAAGGCGGCTGAGGCGGACGCCAAGATCGGCATCCTCGGTCACGTTATGGGCGTCCCAGCCGCCCAGCTGTTCCAGAATGTCGCGGCGGATAAACAGCGTGGTGCCACCCAGCGGAACCACCAGACCAAGGCGGGCGATGCCCGGCAGTACGATGCGGAACCAGCTGGCGTATTCGAGGGTGAAACAGCGCGAGATCCAGTTCTGATCCGGGTTGTAGTAGTCGAGCGCGCCTTGCAGGCAGGCCAGATCGTTATCGCCCTGCGCAAAGGCACGTGCGACCTGTTCCAACTGGTCGGGATCCGGGGCATCTTCGGCATCCCAAACACCGATAATTTCCCCCCGGCAGTAGTTCAGCGCGTAGTTCATCGCCCGTGGCTTGGTGGTCAGGCCGCCGTGGGCGGGCACTTCGATCACGCGGAACCAATCGGGTAAATCGGCGCAATGGATGGCGTTGCGGGTGACCTCGTCGTCTTCTTCGAGGACCAGAAGCACTTCGAGCAGGCTGCGCGGGTAGGTGAGTTTGCACAGGCGTCGCAGGAGGGCGCGGCCGATTTCGGCCTCTTTGTAGAGCGGGACAAGGATCGACATGCGCGGCAGGCGCCGTCCCGTGGCCGCCAGCTGTAGAGGGCCTGCGCTGGGCGGCTGCTTTGGTAGAGGCTGCGTGCTCTCGTGCAGACGTCGCCGCCGCCGGTCCTGCAAATGGGATACGAATCCTGCACATTTCAGCAGAATGAACAGCAAGAGCGTAAAGAGCGCCAACCCGCAGAGCAGGGTGAAAACCAGCCTTGGCCGGGTCGCGGTCAGGCCAAGGCCGGCGAGCCCCGTCAGCAGCGGCAGGCCTAGCCAGTTCGGCTGGCGCAAAGTGCGGCAGCTATAGCGCAGCGGTACAGAGGCGCTGGCGTCGCGGGCAAGATCCTCGCGGAAATGACTGCTGAGCAGTTCGGTGATCTGCGCTTCGCTTGCGATCACCGGCCGCACATCGCCAAAGCTTTCTGCAAGGTCGCGCTGCACCTCGGCAAAGGCGGCTGGATGCGCTATCGCGACGATCACAGTCTGCCCCAGTTGCATGTATGGCAGCGCACAGCGACGCAGCCAGAACCGGGCGGGTTTGCGCGCGAGCAGACGCGCCTGGGGGCGATGACCGCCCAGATCAACCCGTGGCATCCCGTGCTGGGACGACAGCGCATCCAGAACCTGCTCCTGACTGGCCCACCCTTCGGAAACAAGGATCTGATCAATCGGAGCGCGCTGATGCTGACGCAGAACCAGCGCCCGCATCAGGTGATCCTTGCTGACGGCGTGATCTTCCACCAGCCGCCGTTCAAAGGAGGTCTGGCGTTCGCGCCGAATGAGGGGTCGTGCCGCCTCTAGGAATTTGAGGTTGTGTTCAACCATGACAGCACAGTTTATGCGGTCATGGATTCGAGCAAGAGGTTTTTACAGGGGCGTATTTCTCAAGCCCCTGTTTTCCATGGCAAAAGCTTGCCATGGAACAGTGTTTTTTGCGTAGGCTTATCTCAGCCCCACTGAATTTACGCAGATTTGCGCGCAGCCATAGCCTCGGCGAAGCGCTCGAACAGGTAGAAACTGTCCTGCGGGCCGGGGCTTGCTTCGGGGTGGTGCTGCACCGAATAGACCGGACGATCGGAGATGCGAATGCCACAGTTGGAGCCGTCGAACAGCGACACATGCGTCTCTTCGACACCGTCAGGCAGGCTCTGCCCGTCGACGGCAAACCCGTGGTTCATCGATGTGATCTCAACTTTGCCGGTGGCGTTTTCCTTCACCGGGTGGTTGGCGCCGTGGTGGCCGTGGTTCATTTTGACGGTCTTGCCGCCAAGCGCCAGTGCCAGCATCTGGTGGCCGAGGCAGATCCCGAACATCGGCAGATCCGTGGTGTCGAGGATCTGCTGGATCATCGGCACGGCATAAACGCCGGTGGCGGCGGGATCACCGGGACCATTGGAGAGGAAGACACCATCGGGGTTATGGGCCAGCACCTCATCAGCGGTGGCAGAGGCCGGCAAGACGGTCACGTCACAACCCGCCGAGGCGAGGCAGCGCAGGATATTGCGCTTGGCACCGTAGTCGATGGCGACAACCTTGTGCTTGGGGTCTTCCTGACGGGTATAGCCCTCGGGCCAGGCCCACCGCATTTCGTCCCAGCGATAGCTTTGCGCGCAGGTAACGTCCTTGGCCAGGTCGCGCCCTTCGAGGCCCGACCATTCGCGGGCCTTGGCGATCAGTGCTTCGATGTCGAAATTGCCGTCGGGATCATGGGCCAGGGCCACATGCGGGGCGCCCTGCTGGCGGATCGCACGGGTCAGGCGGCGGGTGTCAACGCCGCCGATGGCGATACGTCCGGTGCGGGTGAGCCAGGTTTTCAGCTCTTCGGTGGCGCGCCAGTTGGAGGATTGTGTCGGATCCCATTTCACCACCATGCCTGCGGCGACGGGATCGGCGGTTTCGTCATCCTCGGGGGTGACGCCGGTGTTGCCGATGTGAGGGAAGGTGAAGGTCACGATCTGCCCCGCGTAGGAGGGGTCGGTCATGATTTCCTGATAGCCGGTCATGGCCGTGTTGAAGCAGAGCTCTGCCACGGTTTCGCCGGTGGCACCAAAGCCGTTTCCATAAAAGATGGTGCCATCAGCCAGTGCCAAACATGCGGTGGGCTTGGGTGGGACGGTATCGGCCATGGCGCGACTCTCCAATATGGGCAAAATTCACGGGTATCTAAGGGGTGGGCGCCAAGCCGTCAAGCCTCCGTCGCTGCGATCTGGGCTTGTTTGCGGGGCGAGGCCGGCACCATCTAACGGTGTTTGGGTGCCCCAACGTCATTTGTCTGGCCCCAACTTGAACTTGACTACCACTTTAGGTAAAGATCCGGTTTCCGACTCCGTGGGAATGGACAGATAAATGGATACGCGAACTCGGGTCAATATGGCCCTGAAACAGGCCATGAAGGACCGCGCAGCTGCCCGACTGGCAACCTTGCGTCTGATCAATGCCGCGATCAAGGACCGTGAAATTGCCGACCGGGTCGATGGTGAAGGGGGCGGAATTGGCGATGCAGAGATCCTCGCCATTCTGGGCAAGATGACCAAGCAGCGCAACGAAAGCGCACGCGCCTACGAGGAAGGCGGACGGCTGGACCTGGCCGAACGCGAGCTGGGTGAGATTGCTATCATTGAGGAGTTCCTCCCCAAACAGCTGAGCGACGACGAAATCGCCGAGGCGGTCAGGGCTGCGGTTGCTGATACTGGTGCGCAGTCGATCCGTGACATGGGCAAGGTGATGGGCGCCCTGAAGGGCAAATACACCGGCCAGATGGATTTCGGCAAAGTCGGCCCCCTGGTGAAGGATCAGCTCTGCCACAGCGGCGACTGCTGACGCTGACCTGAGCCAATCGCTGTCAGATCAGAAGCCCGCCACCTTCGGCGGGCTTTTTGCTGGGCATTGGGTTGCCGACCAGGGGGTTGCCCGGGGCTGGTATGTGGATGACTGGCCGAGGTCGGCCGCGCATTGCAGGAAGGCCTCGCGCACCTCAGCCGCGAAGGGATTGTCGCGCAGGATCGCCTGCTGCACGTTAGGGGCATCTCCGGCGACCATCCGGCTGGCCTGTTGCATCAGTTCGAAACTGGCTGTGGTCATCAGCAGGGGACCCGATGCAACCTGACTGAGCGCCTGGGCGATCAGATGGGTCAGACCCTGTACCGTCGCCAGCTCGCGGTCATGGGCCTCGGGTGTGGTCCAGATGACATCGAGCCCGAAGACATGGCGCAGCAGCGCCGCCAGACGCAAGGGGCGCCCGCCGCGTAAGGGGCAGAGGGCGATTTTCTGACCGGCGAGACCCTGCGCGGCGCTTTGGGGGCCGAACAAGGGATGGCTTCCCAGAAGCTGGACCTCAGGCGGCAGGGTCCGCAGCATCACCTCCGCCGGCGCCATTTTGACAGAACCGACATCCATCACCAATGCGCCGGGGGTGAGCAGCGGTGCAATCTCGTGGCAGAGCTGCTCCATCGCACTGACAGGGACGGCAAGAATGACCAGCGGGCAGGCGGCGGTTTCGGCAAGCGGGCAGAAACGCAGGGACGGGTGTTGCGGCAGGTCACAGCCTGAGGCTGGATCATGCACGCAGATCGGCACCAGCGGCGACAGGTGACGGGCGATCAGCTGGCCAAAGGCGCCAAAACCAATCAGGCCAACGCGGGGAAATCTGGTGGAAAGCGACATCGACATCGGGCTCCGGTCTGTGCCGCGCTGCCGTTGGGATGATGTGAGATGCTGCCTCTGTCCGCCGGAACGCGGCGGGATGAACATCAAGAAATGAGAATACGTCCGCCGTTATGAAAACAGCGGATAATACTGGATCGAAAAGGATACGGACGTATTGAACATATGCCTCTGATACGCGGCGCCCCGGCCAAAGTCAAAGGTGCAGTTATGCGGGGCGCTCCGGCATCGGGGTGTCACGGGCTGTGTCGATGCAGCGCGGTCTTCAGATCCTCATAGAGCGCCTTGCGTTCCTCCTCGGACAGGAAGGCGCCGATTTCGACCTCTCGGCCACTGCCGCGCAGGGTGACGTAATTCGGCACGGGTCCGTCATCGGCATGCAGTTCGACCTGTGTCCAATAGCGGTTACAACGCCAGTTCTGGCGCTGTCCGGTCGGGTTGATGCGCTCCAGATGCGCTTCGGTGGAGTCCAGCGTCAGCACTTCCAGCACATGCCGGTCACGGCGACTGCGATCCAGCGCCCATTTCACCGCAAACAGCGTCGCTGTCACAAAGGGCAGAACCCCCCAGAGCGCCGCACTGCCCAAAAGGGGGATCATCGGGATGGTGATCAGCGCCGCAAGCACCCCCAGAAAGCGGACATAGCCCTCTGGCGGCAGCGACTGATGCGGCCAGAGGTGCAGCTCTTGGTTGCTGTCGGTTCGGGCTGTGATCCATTGATACGGCATGGCGTGAATTTAGCGTCCGCCAGCGGCCTGTCCAGCATCTCGACAGGGCCATGCGTCGCAGCTGCAAAAGGGGGGAACCGGGTCGGTGCTGCGGGCAGAAAGAAGGCCCCGAAGCGGGTGCTCCGGGGCCTGTCTGTCATTCAGTTCATCAACACCTTAGTGCGAATGGGAGCGATCCCAGTCTTCCTGCTTGGGCAGGATTTCGAAGGTGTGCTCCGGCGGCGGAGAGGGCAGGGTCCACTCCAGCGTATCCGCATATTCGTTCCAGTAGTTGTTCTGGGTGATGCGGGCGCCGCGCAGCAGCGAGTAGATCACAACGCCAAAGAACAGCAGGAACGATGCAAAGGACAGGAACGCGCCATAGGACGAGATCTTGTTCCAGTACGCAAAGCCTTCCGGGTAGTCGATGTAACGACGTGGCATGCCCTGACGGCCCAGGAAGTGCTGGGGGAAGAAGGTCAGGTTGGCGCCGATGAAGAACATCCAGAAATGGATCTGGGCGCCCAGCTCGGAGTACTGACGACCGGTCATCTTGCCGAAGTAGAAGTACACACCGGAGAAGATCGCAAAGACAGCACCCAGCGACATCACGTAGTGGAAGTGCGCAACCACATAGTAGGTGTCGTGATAGGCGCGGTCGACAGCCGCCTGCGACAGAACCACACCGGTCACACCACCGACGGTGAACAGGAACAGGAAGCCGAAGGCGAACATCATCGGTGCTTTGAACTCGATGGAGCCGCCCCACATGGTGGCGATCCAGGAGAACACCTTAACGCCTGTAGGCACCGCGATCACCATGGTGGCCAGCATGAAGTAGGCCTGCTGGTTCAGCGACATGCCGACGGTGTACATGTGGTGCGCCCAGACGACAAAGCCCAGAACACCAATCGCGATGATCGCCCAGACCATCGGCAGGTAGCCGAAGACCGGTTTGCGGGCGAAGGTCGCGATCACGTGGGAGATGATGCCAAAGCCCGGCAGGATCACGATGTACACTTCCGGGTGGCCGAAGAACCACAGGATGTGCTGATACAGGATCGGGTCGCCGCCGCCGGCAGGGTCAAAGAAGGTGAACCCAAAGTTGCGGTCCATCAGCAGCATGGTGATCGCGCCGGCCAGAACTGGCAGGGACAGCAGGATCAGCCAGGAGGTGACGAAGATCGACCAGGAGAACAGCGGCACCTTGAACAGGGTCATGCCGGGGGCACGCATGTTCAGGAAGGTGGTGATCATGTTGATCGCACCGAGGATCGAGGACGCACCAGAGACGTGAACGGCGAAGATCGCCAGGTCCATGGAGAAGCCGCCTTCGTTGGTGGACAGCGGCGGGTAGAGAACCCAGCCGACGCCGGAACCGGCCTGGTCGTTGCCGCCCGGTGCGAGGACCGAGGCAACCGCCAGCGAGGTGCCCGCGACATACATCCAGAACGACAGGTTGTTCATCCGCGGGAACGCCATGTCCGGCGCGCCGATCTGTAGCGGCATGAAGTAGTTGCCGAACCCGCCGAACAGCGCGGGAATAACCACGAAGAACATCATCAGGATGCCGTGGCCGGTGATCAGAACGTTCCACAGATGCCCATTGGGGGTACATGCCGCAGACGCATCTGCAAAAAGACGTGCACCTTCAAGGCACATGTACTGAACGCCGGGATCCATCAGTTCAAGCCGCATGTAAACGGTGAACGCGACGGAGATGAAACCAACGATCGCCGAAACGATCAGGTAGAGAATGCCGATATCCTTATGGTTCGTGCTCATGAACCAGCGGGTGAAAAAACCGCGCTCGTCTTCGTGGCCGTGACCATGAATGGCTGCATCTGCCATTAAGGTGCCTCCTGTTGCATAACGATAGGCCAACAAACACCGTCCCCGGCGGGCCTAGACTCATCCTGCGTTTTAGTTCGCCGGCAACAGGCCTTCAATGGCGGAGTTTGATATGGATCAAGAATAATTGTCGCGGGCAGGCCCTTTCGGGCTGCCTTTCTGATCCTTTGGCGCCGTGGTCCGGCGTATGTTACGGCGAAGCGCCCCCCGGCCTTGGGTCGTCCGGGAAGGATTTAGCCGTGTTTTATCGAACGGGCGGTCCTTGTGTGCTTGACCAGCGGGCGATAGCCGCGCAAGTTCCCGTTGATAGCTACGGAGGGCAGATAGTGGCGGTGTACGATCCAAACAATATCTTCGCAAAAATTCTGCTCGGAGAACTGCCAGCGCACAAAGTCTACGAAGACAATGACACGCTGGTGTTCATGGATATCATGCCGCGCTCCGACGGGCACATGCTGGTGATCCCCAAGACGCCCTGCCGGAATGTCCTTGACGCATCACCGGCCCAGCTGGCTGCGGTCATGGCGACCGTGCAGAAGATCGGTCGGATCGCGATGCAGGCATTTGACGCCCAAGGGATTACCATCCAGCAGTTCAACGAGGCTGCGGGTGGGCAGGAGGTGTTCCATCTGCATTTCCACGTGTTGCCACGTCGCGACGGCGATACAGTGCGACCACCGGGCATAATGGCCGATCCGGGTGTTTTGCAGGCACATGCGGAGATAATGCGCAAGGCCGTGGACGCCGCCGCCTGATAGAGGCCGCATGTTCTCAGAGTAAGCGATTACCGGCGGGCTGTCCTGGCCTGTCGCGGCTCGTGCTGCTGTGCCGATGCACGGGCGCGAAGTCGCGGACCAGTTATTCTACCTTTGGATGAAATTTATATTGATATGTGTGACCCGTTTATCCTAGGGTCCCGGCAGTCTCGGCCATAGGGCCTGAAGAACTGAGAACTGAACCGATATCGGGAGGGGGCTTGGCAGCGCAGCTGTCCAGGCGGAGCGATGTGGGTTTCATGTTTATGGCGGCCTGTCCCTGGCCTGCCCGTGGTGTCTTTGCAGCGCCCGGCGAAGGGGAACCGGAAATGAAAGTTGCGGCAGTCTCGTATTGGTCGGGGCTGCTTGTGTTCATACCAACCTGCGCAGATGCGCCATGGTTTTGCAAAGTGACGGGCGTTTGGCCTGTGTATGTTGCTGAGGAGGGGCCGTGGGTAAGACGGCAGAGGATAGTGGTGATCTAAGGGGGCTGTCGGACGAGACGGTGGCAGCGGCCGTCTACGGCTCTGTTCTTGGCGCGTCCAATGCGGTCGCCTGGCGGGACCGGCTGATCCGTGCGGGCTATGATGGTGTCGCCGGGAAAGCCAAGAGCGCACTGATAGGATCGACGCCAGTTGGCGCCGGTAAGGCGGTTGCCAGCTCCTGGCAGGGATCTGCGGGCTCTTCTGACGGGCTGGGGCTTGCGGCGCATTTGTCACCTGAACGCGAGCTTGCCGGGTCGGCGCTGATCGGACGTCACTTTGACCGCGCCATCTATCTCAGGAGTCGCCTGATCGCGGCGCAGAACCATGGATCCTGGCCAGAGCTTCAGGCAGTGCTTCCCTGCGGTGCGAGGAACTGGCTGCTGGTATCGCGCGAGGCGGAGATTCTGGCCGCAGGTGATGACTGGCCGAGTCGTGGGCGCATCACCGCGCCCTGGATCGCTCAGGCCATCGGGGTTGCGGATGCCAAGCTGCCGCTGTGGTACACGCTTTTTGATGAGGATAGGCCGCGCCCTGCACTTACGTTGCTGCGGGGCGAGGGGGGGCGGCTGCTGATGTGCCAAGCGGTGGGCGGCCGCGGGGAGAGGCTGGGCGCCGTCGATGGTCTTTCTGGCGCGCGCCCGTCTGACATGGCTGCATGGCGCGGCCGATTACGGGCCGTGGACCCCTCGGCACCGGCGGTTCTGGTGGAACAGCTTGCGACCGGCTGGTCGGATGTGGCGGCAGATCAGGTGGCATTGCGGTTCGGCTTTGATCCGGAGGAAATGTCGCTGCTGCGTCATCTTTTGATTGAGGCCGACTGGATTGAGCTGAGCATCGGGACCGGTGGCGAACGCGGGCCTGAACTGGCCCTTCTGGGCCAGATGCTCAGCAAAACTGCAGCGCCAAACTGCCCTGAAATGCTGCGGTTCCTTGCCTATCTCATGCAGCAGACGACTCGCGATCACGATATCGCTGCGGGTCGCGCGTCACCCCCACAACGCGTACTGAGCCTGGCGTCCGGGCTGACTTCACAATATTTGCAGTTTGGCGCCGAGCGCGGCCAGCCGGTGATCTTTGTCCATGGTATCTTTGACGGGGTTGCGGCGATCCAGCGGCTGCAACCGCAGTTGCGGGCGCGTGGCCTGCGGTGTCTGGCACCTTTGCGCTGCGGCTATGGTGGCTCGGACAGTTTGCCGAGCGGGACTGATCCGATTGATTTATTCGTAACCCAGTTGGATGCGCTGATCGACGCGGAGGGTTTGGTCAATCCCATCCTGTTGGGGCATCGCAGCGGATGCCTGTTTGCCGCCGCCGCCGGGCGCCGGCTGCGTGACCGGCTGGGCGGGGTGGTCTGTATCGGCGCGACACTGCCATTGCCCAGTATCGGACATGCAAGGGCCCTGCGCGGGCATCAGCGCGCGCTGGCGCTGAGCGCGGTCCATGCCAGCGCGGTGCTGCCGCTTGTGGTGCGCAGCTGGTCACGGTCCGTGCGGCAAAAGGGGCCGCAGGTCTTGGTGTCGCGCCAGATCGCTCGCGAAAGCGCGGACCGTCAACTGCTGGCCGACCCCGCGTTGAGCGCGGTTCTGGACCAGAGCCACAGGATGATGATGCAGCAGGGGCGCGGCGGCTACGAAATTGATCTGCGGCTGGCGGTTCGCTCGCGCGACATGCGCCATTGTGCCAAGGCCGCGCCGACCATCTATCTGCATGGCGGAGAAGATACCGTGACGCCGGTCGACAAATTGCAGGCCGCGCTGGGGAGTGGTCACGCCAACCTTCAGATCCGGGTCAGCAAACGCGCCGGTACCATGCTGCTCTATGCCCAGCCGGAGCTGGTGTTTGCAGCGATCGACGACCTGCGTCAGCGCATGACGTCATGATCGGCCTGTCCCGCAACGGGGGCTGACGCCTAGTCGAGGGCACAGGTATCGGTTGTGGCAAAGGCGACATCGAAACATTGCTTCAGCGCCACATCCACATCCGTCATCGTGACCGGCAACCCCAGATCCACGAGGCTGGTAACGCCGAATTCGGTGATGCCGCAGGGGACGATGCCGTCAAAATGGCTGAGGTCAGGCTCCACGTTGATCGAAATGCCGTGAAAGCTCACCCATTTGCGCAGGCGGATGCCGATTGCAGCGATCTTGTCCTCGGTCTTCTCTCCGTTGGGCCGCAGGGGTTTGTCGTCCCGCTCCACCCAGACGCCGACACGGCCGTCGCGGATATGGCCTGTCACGTTGAACCGGTCGAGCGCCAGGATCACCCAGCGCTCCAGCTGGCGGACGAAACAGCGCACATCGCGGCCCCGTTTGGCGACATCCAGCATGACGTAAACCACGCGCTGGCCGGGTCCGTGGTAGGTATATTGTCCGCCGCGCTTGCTTGCGTAGACCGGGAAACGGTCGGGGTCGGTCAGATCGCCGGGCCGCGCCGAGGTGCCGGCCGTATAGAGCGGGGGATGTTCAACCAGCCAGATACATTCCTCGTGGGTTCCTGCGGCAATACCAGCCGCACGCTCCTCCATGAAGGTGACGGCCTCGTCATAGCCGGTCAGGCCGGAGGTGGTGATCCATTCAACCATCGACGGTGTCCTTTGTTATGACTTTTGTAACCACTATAGAGCAATGCGCGGAATTTTCTGGCCTGCGTGATGGGTCGTGCGCTACCGTGATTGCGTGTATTCATCAATGGGGGGACGCGTAATATGTTCTCAAAATCTCTTAAAACTACATTGGCAGCATCAATTCTGGCGACCTCCGGGGCTGCTCCGGCGGTTGCCGACAATCTTGGCGCGGCGCTGGTCGGTAGTATCATCGGCGGCGTGATCGTCAATGAAGCGCATAAAAACCGCGCGCGCAAACAGCCGGTGACCCGCAAACGGACCTATTCGCCCGCGCGGGCGCAGAACCGTGAAACGCAGACGGCGCTGAATTACTTCGGCTTTCCCGCCGGCTCCCCCGATGGCGTGATGGGGCGCAAATCCCGCAGCGCCGTGGCGCAGTATCAGGGGCATATGGGTTTCCCGGCGACCGGGCAGCTGACACAATATGAACGGGATTTCCTGGTGTCGTCCTACAGCCGCGCCCAGATTGGCGGCCCGCAGGTGATCAAGGCGATGCAGGGCCCCAATGGCGTCCGCGGGCTGTTGCGGATCTGGCGGGACGAGGCGACCGGCACCCGCAGCGCGAGTGCAGCCGGCTATGGCAGCTACGGCGGCCTGCCGTTTGAAGTCAGCCAGGCCGTGGATGAAATCGCGGCCAGCGCCGATCCCAGCGCCGAACAGCTGTTGCAACGTTCGGGTTTCATGCAGCTGGCGGATCTGAACGGCGATGGCAAGAACGACTACATGATCGACACCTCGGTGTCCGGCAGCTCCTTCTGGTGCGGTGCGTCGCATTGCTCCGTCATGGTCTTTGCCTCAACGCCGCAGGGCTATCAGCGCAATGACTTCATGGCGCGGGGCGTCACGACGGCAAACTTCGCCTGTCATCAGGGCGTCTGCCGGATGACGGATGAGCCGACGTCTGGCACGGTTCAGGCGGCTGTGCCAACCCCGGCCCCTGCGCCCGCACCCGCTCCGGGAGCAACTGTGCTGGCCTCCGCGCCGCAGGCCGTCGCTCCGGCGCCTGCTCCCGCACCCGCTCCTGCCGGAGGCGGGCTGGCCGGCATTCAGCCGTTCCAGCAACCGGCACCGGCGGCAAGCACCGCGTCGCTCACCAGCCATTGCAGCAAGGTCAGCCTGCTCACCAGTTCCAACGGTGGCTATATGACCGTTGCCAATCTGCGCGACCCGGAGCTAGCATTGGGAGAGCAGTTCTGCCTGACCCGGTCCTATGCGATCAATTCCGGCGAAGCGCTTGTGGCCAAGGTTCAGGGAGTAAGCCAGGCACAGGTCGACAGCCAGTGCGACGCCTTTGGGCCTGCTGTTCAGCCCTATCTTGCCAAACTGGTGACCACGGGCAGTGACGCCTTGATTTCCGACGTGCAGAAATTTGTGCTGCAATCCAACATGTCGATCGAGCAGCTGTCCAATACCGCCGGGATCTGCCTGTTCTCGGGGTATCGCCGTGACAATATGGAGGTGGCGCTAGGAGCGGCGCTCATCATGGTTGGTGTCGGCCAGCGTCCCTATGCCGAGCTGATCGGCCATCACCTGGCGCAGGGCTTTGGCGTTGCGAAATCGCCCGAGCAGGCACAGGGCTGGTATCAGACAGCGGTTTCCGCGCTGGAGGCCGGGGTTGATCCGGTCTTCGCACCCGGACAGCCGGAACGAGTCGCCCTGATCAAGGCCGCCGCTGCGGGCCTGACCGGCGCATTGGCACAACCGGTACCGGCGTCCAGCACCGCAGCCGCGCTGCCGAGTTTCTCAACGGACTGATCGGTTTTTCACACCATCAGACCTGTCAACGGGGGCGGAATGATCATCCGCCCCCGTTCCTTTTTCGGGCGAGCAGAAAAGCCTGAGAAATGATCATTTTGCATCTTCACAACCGTCCCGCGCTCGTCTATACGCCGCTACACCAAGTCAAGACAGTGCGGTCGTGGCGGAATTGGTAGACGCGCAGCGTTGAGGTCGCTGTGGGGTAACACCCGTGGAAGTTCGAGTCTTCTCGACCGCACCATTTTACATTTCAGTGTAAAATCCGCTAAAAACTCAAATATTACAGACACTTGCGGAGTTCGAAAACCGTTTTCACGGTCGTATGCCAATGGTGACTCGAAGGCCATTCTGAGCACGTTTTTGCGTAGGGTCAGGTTACCTTTCTCCCATACATTCCAAGGGTTTGAGAGGAAGGTCTTCAAAAGTTCGAAAATTTCCCGCTTGGTGTATCTCGGTTTGCTGTTGTGAGTGAGTTTATCAGCCAGCAGCAGTTTCTCATCCTCCAGCTTGGCAACCTTATCTTCATAGGCAGACACCACCTTTGCATTGGTCGCATCGACCAGTTTTTCCAGAAGTGAGTCTTGCTGTTTGTCGAGTAGTGCAATGTCCCGATTGATCTGTGCCTTGCCGCTATCGCTATGGGCGGTTCGCTGATCCCAAGCATCCGAAAGCATAGAAGTCACGATGGAGAGCAAATTCTTCGATGGCGTCAGGCTTTTGAGCAGGGCTTCAAAGCCTGCATCTACTTTCTCTGCGCGGATGTTCTTCCGATACTGCGAACAATCACGCGTCTGGCACCAGTAGTAGGGATACCTTTTGCCTGTGCCGCTGCGTGACCAGCAGGAGGTCATTGGCTGATCACAGCAAGCACAGTTCAGTGCCCCGCGCAGAGGGAAATCCACATGAATGTTCTGTTTGGCTGGAGCAAGCGCACGGGCATTCTTGCGGTCTTGGATTTTCTGATAGGTCGCCAATGAGATAATCGGCTCATGATGGCCTTTGCGGCGGGTGATGCCCCATGGCTCATGCTCGACATATCCTGCATAGACCACGCGCTTGAGAATATCGCTGACCTTTTGCTGGCGAATTTGTCCGCCAGGCAGATCTTTGGGAAATGCAGGCTGGCTTTCAAAGAACCGCTTTACCTCGACCTGAGACGCAAAACGCCCCGAAGCATAGCCCTCTAAACCCTCTTGGATGATAGAGGCTATAGGCTCATCGCGAACCAAGAGCTTGCCGTGTCCTTTGGTCTTCTCAAAACGATAACCAATCGGTGCGGAGAATACGGCATAGCCGTTCATCATCCGCCCGCGCATACGGTTCTGGGTTTGCTCAGCGTTCTTCTCACGCTGATGCTGCGCCACTGAGGCCAGCATGTGTTCAACCAGACGCGAGTCACTGTCTTCGCCAAACTCAATGGATGGGCTTTCAAGAATGCCACCTGCATCTGACAGAGTTTCGCGCAGCGCGATATGGGCCTGTACATTGCGGGCAAAGCGGCTGATGTCATCAATGATTACCACCACCGAGTTCTTGGGATGCAGGCGCAAAAACGCCAGCATCCGGTCCATCGCGGGACGTCGCTCAAACTTCCCTGACATATCGTCGGAGAAGATTTCAACCACATCATAGTCTTTGTAGGTGGCGTATTCGCGGCAACGGTTTTCCTGAGAGGCGAGTCCGTCACCTTCGCGGACTTGCTTGGCACCCGACACACGGGTGTAAATCACTGCTTTCTTAGGTCTGCTTTCTCTTGCCATTATTCCTCCTCTCGTAGTGTTTGCTGGTTGATCAAGGATACCACATCCAAAGGTTCTTCTTCGCCGAGGTCGCCGGCTTCTCCACAGATTTGCTGCACGGGATTGAGATCAAAGCCCAGGTCAACAAAAGTGACGACGATACCCCACAGGGGCTCGATCAGCTCCTTTTGCTGCTCGAGCGGCATATCGCTGTCTTCCAGCATCGCCGCATAGGCTTCCCAGTCGATGCTCAAACTGGGGCGGGGTGATGCCAGAGCATCAGTTTTGTTTGGCGGACAGGTCATGCACGCTCCTTTCTTCAAATCAATTTTCGGGAAATATCAGTCCCTCGTTGTCACATTTTCGGACACACGAATGAGAACATATGTGGAACATTCAATCATATTTCCCTGCCATCGCGCAAGAAAAATTTCTCAATGATCCTATGCGCTTAACCTGTCATTAGCATGGCGAGCCAATGGCCATCTTGGGTAATGAACGGGTAAATGGGGGTATTTTGCGCTGTTGGAAACCGTGCCGCGAATACCTATGCATGTGATCATGGATTTTGATGCAAAGAACCCGCTTCACAGGAAGCAGCTATTCCCAGTGCTGCGTAAGCTCGCTGAAAGCGATCCTGTCAGAGGTCCCTTAGATTTTATTGATGAGTCCCTGGAACAGCCGCTGGTTCGGGGTAAGGACTATCTCAACAACGTTCGTAAGGGGCAGTTTGCAGCGCCTATTGCCGCTCAGCTCCATAACTGGCTCGATCAGAACCACTTTACGCTGGCGCACCAGACCAGCCCGGACATCTTCCCAAAACTGCCAGCCAAGCGTTGGACAAAGATCGTGAGCGAGGAGGCCTTCAAAGGTGAGCTTGCCATTGCCGTGCAGCAGGATCGCTTTGGCGTTCTGGAGAAAGCCAGTAAGCTATCCAGCGGCGATGTTACCATCAGGTTGGGGGAGTTCTTCTATTTTGAGATGACGGCAGGCACGTCGGGCTATTTGACTTTGTTCCAGCATGTTGGGTTGGAGTGGAACCCGCTTGAACTGAGCGAGGATGATGCAATGTCTTTGGCGCTGACCGAAGGAGAAAACCGCTTTCCCGTCCTTGCTAATGGGCAAGTTGATCCTCTCCGGGAAAGCAGGGATGAAGGACCGCAAGAGTTTGTGGCGATTGTGTCAAAGGAGGACAACATTCCGCTTACGCCGGAGCGATTGCTCAGTTGGTACGCCTCAAGCGGTTGCGAGCTACACACCATCGTCGTGAACTTCACGAAATAGGTGTTTCCTCATCCAATCCGGTGGGCAGGTTCTGGTAGGTCTTCAATTCCTCGTTCTTGAACACCAGCTCAGCCCATTGCCTTGCACCCGTGGTGCTGAGGTCCGCAAAGCGGCTTGGATCAGCGGCCTTGGCAATCTGAATGTCGCGGAAAAAATCTTCTGGTTCACCCAAATCTTCGGAGATGCTGTTTGCACCTGCAACACGCGCCAGAGACACAGCGTCAAAGAAGTTGGGAATGGTCACCTGGCGGCCAAAGGCGTTGATCTCATCCTTTGATGGGAAGTGAGCGGGATCGACAGCCGTAAGGCCCTGCTGCCGGGCTTGAAGCTGTGCAGGGATCAACGGCATCTCTGTGACATGGCCCAGCAGTTGAAAGATGCGCGTCGCAGCCTTGGGATGGGTAATGCCGGTTTCGCCGTTCTTGGCGTCCTCCCGTTCTATCAGCATCATCATCGCTGAGATCGCCGTTACCCGATGGCGTAGATTTGCCCAGTCATCTGACGAATATGCCCCCAGCACCATTTCTGCGGCGTCATGATCTGCCTGCAATTCTAGGCACAGGGGAGCGTGAGGGCGTAGTTCTGGCGGCAGCGTGATGAGCGGGGCTGGCCTGATCTTGCTCTTGCGCGTTAGACCAAAGCGGGGCGCATTGCGGGTTTCGGAAATGCGGAAGCCGTCAATCAGATCGAAGTGGTTCAGGATGATGTGGTGAAGTTCATGCTGGATCAGCCAGGACAATGACAGATGCGTCATCTGCTCCACATCTGAGGCAAAACGCTGTCCAGCGCCCGCGATGAACACATCATCGGAAAGCCCAGCGACCCATAGCTGTTCAGTTTGTTCAACCACCTCTGTGCTGATCTGTAGAACAAACCCATCATACTCGCGCTCTACGAACGCCCAGAAAGATTCATCTTCAGAGAGTTTAAGCTGCGGAATCACAGGACGCATATCAGATATGGTTAGAAAGTGTTTTAGATTAATTGAATAGGGTTTTGATCCAGCAGCTTTCATTAGTCGATTTTCCGCCTGCCATATTGATGAGTTCGATGGGAATATGTACTTATTGAATTTAATGTATCTTTTGTTATATTTTTATTAGATGACAAATTCAGGGGCAGTAGAGGCACATATTGGCGAGGTGGAAAGAATGAGGAGCGATGAGGCGCTAAGTCTCGATGCTGTAATCTCCGCTGCAAGCGACGGTGACGTTTATGTAAGTAGTAATGGTATTGTGATTGAATGTGTGAAAAAGAAGGCCGTAGGCCGAAAGCACTTTGCGTTGTACTATATGGAAGGCGAATTAATGGCGACAAGATCACAGAACAGTTTGCCTGACGCGCATTTCCTCATTCCCTTCCCGCACAATCTTTGTGACAAGAAAATTTACAAACTCAGTGAGCGTCCAAATTTCCTCGCGTCCGTCGAATTCGACTTTACAAAAGAGCACCGACTTACTGGCAGGCACTATATTCGACCTTCGTGTAAGTAAAAAGGTGCATTCAGGTGTTTATGCCGAATAACGATATCGTTTCCCCAGAGCGAAGCTGATTATATGATGCCAATGCTTCTTGGTCAGTAAGTGATGAAACATAATCACAAACCAACCTCATTCGTACCGCCAGTTCACCGTTCGTGATGCTATCCCTTAGATTGTTCAAGCCGAGTCTTTGCAAGACGTCACGAGGAGCTTCAATGCTTGACCATCTTATGGATTCCTCATTTGTTTCCACTTCTGATTTTAGGTTCTTATAAAAACTTCTGTACTCCTCCGGGAACAGTGATAGCTCCTGATTGTTTCCACTTGAGAAGTCTTGATTTAAAAATGTTGCAAATAATTCTTCAATTACCTGTTTGCTGCGCGCGTCGTTCATTCTGATTTTTTTTGATCTGATAGCCTTTATGTAGTTGAATGATTTTAGGAATTCAATCTGAAGTCTTTTCTTTGTGTTGACCCTAATCTTGGAGTGAGCGAGGATATCCGCGTTCCATCCTCTGACTAGATGTACAGAATCAATGGCTTCAATAATAAAATCTTCACACCAGCGCCTCCGCAACATATTGTTTTCTGATATGAATTTGCTTTCTATTGCCGTCCCTGCCGCGAAGGCAGCGAATGAGCTCTGCATGTTGTATCTGTATTGAAACTCCTTTGAGGGTTCGGTCAGAGAGCCAAAAATGGACCATGCTATAAATAAGATGTCCCTCCTTTCTAAATCAACTTCATTTGGGTTTATTCGACCATCAAAGATCTCTTTTGAGATGCTCCTCTTCATGCTTTCAGTTATTTCTTCGCACTCATCATTGGTCAAAGAAATCACATCTAGAGGGGTGACAACGGCAGCCTGAAAGCAATCTTCCAGGTCATATGTCGAGTACGCAATGTCATCAGCTAAGTCCATTATTTGACACTCGATTGTCTTAAAGGATCCGTCGCTTGCCCTGCCTACAGCACCCTTAACTTTCTCTACAATATCTAGCTCCGTTGCATAGTACCCTTTAGGAGGAGACTTTCGATCTTCATTTAGCGGAATAGCGTTGTCGTACTTGATTGTTGAGGCGATAGTTCGATAGAGAAGATTCAAGCCCTGTGGCGCTGAATACACCCTGTTAAGGGATTCTGTAACAGGAGTATGGGTGCTAATTCTGTTTTCTAACTTCGTGATTATTCGCAGAGTTTGAGCGTTTCCTTCAAATCCACCGTACCCCCTCATGATATCATTCAGAACTTTTTCCCCTGTGTGTCCAAAAGGTGGGTGGCCAATATCGTGAGCCAAGCTGGCTGAAGCGACTATTGACAAATCTATTTTACTGCTGGAGCCAGAGGGGAAGCTCGAATTTATCTTCGAAGCTATGCGAGCAGAAATCTCCGCGACCTCCAATGAGTGAGTTAACCTCGTGCGAAGCAAGTGTGATTGTCCATTTGGAAATAGTTGTGTTTTTCCCTGCAATCTCCGAAAAGCTCTTGAATGAATTATTCGAGCATAATCATTGGCTGTATCCAAGCCGTAGGCCTGACGTTGCCTGATGTTGTTGGAAACAAATTCGTCAACCGGTCTGCTTAGCTCTTTTAAGTTATACATCATAGCTATTTTTCCAGCCGCTCCAGTTGCTTCTCGATTTTTTCCACCACTTCAGATATACGTTGAGAAACGTTTTCATGCATCGCCGAAAGATCGCTGGAAACTGACGCGTCGTGCGTAACAACCTCTTCATATATTCCAGCGCTATCCTTTCTGAGGGTGTAGCTTCGCTCAGCCGTGCTGTTGTTCTTTTTTCTTTTCATGGTTTTATTTGCATTTCTCATTATATCTAGAAGGGTTCTAGTAAAAATTTTCGAACTATTGGGGCCACCCTCTTACGCTATCTAGAAGTAGTAAGTTAGCGTTTGCCGTTTTTGGAACGGTGTGATGATCTTCCCGGTCAGATTGAAGAGGAGCTTATTGTTGCACCCATCACTTTTCAAGCTGCGTCAGACAAACTTTCTGCTATGTGGCTGTCGCATTGAGTTCACTTTCTATCTTTACGCTGCGACCCTTTGGGCATCTTACGGTCTAAGAGTGACCGCGAGATGTGTGTCATATGACACCCCGCGCTGCGTCCTCTATGGGTCATCTTTCGGCGTAAGGCTCACCGCAAGATGTGTGTGGTAGTACCACACGATCTTGGCAAGGGGGTCCGCTGCGCGCCCCCGTTGCATCCCCCTAGGCCGATGGCCATGGACTGGCATTGAGCCAGTACACGACCATGCAAACAGATCGCTGTTTGATCTCTCGTCAGGGAGAAGCCATCTCTCCCCAACACCCCATAGGTCAACCGTCCGCCGATTGAATGCCGCCAGCGTGCCGAAGCTGTACCCGGCCAAAGGGCGAGATCGCCGCCCCTTGGAACCCACTCGCAGAGCTTGGAGATTTGCCTCTCCACCTGCACCGAACCATGCACAAACGAATACGCGTTTGATCCGTATTTAGTGGTAAGTCGGTTCGATTTTTCTTTTGACTGAATTTGCTGCGGGCAAATGTCTGTCCAAAACCGCAAAAACACCGGCTGATTTCCAAAGCTGGCGATTGCCGATCACATAAAGCGATTCTTTGGCTCGTGTTACGGCTACATTTACCAAATTCGGGCGACTGCCAGCCCACGCACGTGCACCGTTTTGAGATGACATTTGGGCGCCGAGGACAAAGAAAACGATTTTAGCTTCCCGGCCTTGAACCGTGTGGACAGTGCCAACATGTTCTCTCACCCAATCCCGCGGCTTTTGCACCCAACCATCCAGAATTCCGCTGTTCACAATCTCTCTGCGGAGATTGTCCTGAACGATGACGAATGGCGTGACGACATATAAATCAGGCTGAGCGCCTGAGGCTCTCAATTGGCGCAGCATCGCAATGAGAGTGGTTGCTTCATCAGCGCACCATTTGTCGGGTCCAGCTTTGCCAACTACATCAACCCAGGCGGAAGGCCCCAAGGTTTCATTGTGCTGAGATGGTGCTTTAGCCTGAACCATTAGGTTGGAATAAGCTATCTCGTTCGAGACGCTGAACATCGGATTGTCGCAACGACGATGCACAAGGAGCGGCGCGCCAACTTCGCGGTGTCCACTGCCTGTTGGAAAACGTGATTAAAACATGCTGGCGGCGTCAGCAACGGTTTGGATAGATGCCTCTGGTGCATTGAAGCGAAGTGGATCGATCCCAAAGTACGCGCAAATCTCCTCAGTCAAACTGTTGGGAAGTGTCACGACAGGTTCAATTTGGAGCGGGTCACCGACGACTACTGATCGTTTTGTACGCATCATTGCGCCAACTGAGGCTTGAGGCACGGCTTGCCCAGCCTCATCGACCAGAAGCCAGCCCAAAGCTTCAGGCGCAAGCCTCGAAAACATCCGGTGCACAGAAGCAAATGTTGTGGAAACCACAGGCACCACTAGGAAAAACGTTGCCCATAGATCGGCTATCAAAGCATCTTTTTGCGGCGTCCCCATCGAACGTGTGCCGAAGGACTCGACAAACACAGATAGGTTTTGACGTATTGGATCAGCAGCGGCATCTATGAAGGCTCGATGAAGTTGGATGGCAGCCTCAAAGACATCATCCCTCAAGCGGCTTGCCGCTTTGTCAAACCAGACATTCTTGATCTGAATCTCTTCATTGGAGCGACCGAGGAAATCAGCATCTGGCACGTCAACATCAAGTTCTGCCTTCATGCGAGTGACATCGGTGTTGAGCTGATCGCGTTCATTTTCTAGCGCAGCTATGGCGTTTTGAATTTGATCCAGTTCGTTTTTCTTGGCTGAATGCGCTCTCTTCAATTCATCGAATGTTTGCCAAGCGTTTGCATACGCCACTTCACAGGCCTTTCGGTCCTGATCAAGCATTGAGTGCTCAGCTTTCCATGTGGCATACATTTGTCTTTGGAGCAGTCTGGCGAAGAAACCTGGGCGTGTTGCCGCATGGTTTGCCAGAGCACGGAGCGCATGGGTTTGTTTTTGCTCAGCCTCTTGTAGCGGGGGCTGGGCGGTGTTCAATTGTTCCTCAATGGATCGGTATTCTTCTGCAATGGCGGGTTGTTGGGCAAGTTTATCATCCAGGCTGGTGATCACAGAAACGAGCCGTTCAATCTGTTTGAATGCTTTTTGCAGCTCACTGCTTCTTTGCTCAGAGATGCGCCTTGCTTCTAGGAACCGAGATCGCGCCTTTTCCCAACGGGCTGCAGCTTCCCGAGGGGAAGAGGGAGGGTTCTCGGTGTCGATGACCCTACGATTGCGTTTTTGAGGAGGGCCGTTTTCCTGTGGTTCGGAAACGATCTGAGGCACGCCACTTGCATGGTTCAAGTAAGTGGACAGCCCGTTTTCATCATCGCGCCAAAACCGCTGGGAGAAGTTGAATCGGTTGCTGGAGTTGCCGAGTACAGCCGCAATGCTGCCCCATGTTTCACGTTCGAGAACGTTGTCTGAGATTGATTTGAAGTAGCGTAGATCTGGTGCGTCCGCTGCAACGGCACCCATTGCCGGAAGTTCCGCACTTACGTTTTCGACGGCCTTGTTGTTCGAGGACGTAACGACCATTTCGAAGCCCTTTAGCTGCTCGTCCAGCTTGTGAAGGGTGATCTTTGCGCCGTTTCTTTGAAGAGTTTGAGATGTTGGCCTGAAGGCATCAGCAGGCTTTTCGTAGCTACTCATCACCGTTGCGCGTTCAATGATCCGTGCCGCAACAACATCGCGTAATAACGTCGTTTTACCTGTACCTGGAGGGCCGTTGACGGCCAAGATACCTGTTTCCATTAGGTTAGGGCTTGCCGCATTGACGGCTGCTTGCTGGAGTAAGGCGAGTGGGAAACGGCCATTACCAGGCCAACGTCCCAATGGCGTAAGAGCTGGCTGAAGGAGCTTCTGGAGGCCTGCGTTGTCATCAAGTAGGTTCGTTTTTACTGACGGCTTCGCAACCCCTAGGTAGTGCTTCAGGGCATTTGGCAGGGTGCCGTCTTTGGCAAGGCGGCGTGCTGCTGCAAGATCCTCAAGATAGAACGAATTTAGAAGCGTCGGTTCTGGTGGGGTCTTACTGGCAAAATACTCGTACCGGCGCAGCGCGAAGTATGGTCGGGTGACTTCTAACCTGTTGAGGTTGAGTTTCTGTGATAGGAAATCGAACAGTTCTTCAATGTGCTGTTTGGTGAGAGGAACGATCTCACCATCCCGATCATATCGGATCAACTGCTTCCGGAATGCTGCAGTCAGGTTCTTTTCATGGATTGGCCAACTTGCAAGTTCCTTGAGGTCTCCTTCCAGAGCAATCGGAACACCCCAAGCGAAACTGGAAATCGCAAAGCTGGTATCTTCCTCAAGCGGTTTACCTTCTTTGTCTAGGAGGATGCTTGCAACAGGACATCGGCCTTTCATTGAAGGCTTGTCTGGGCGTCTATCCGCGTAGAGTTTTAGAAGACTCTCGACAGCAGGGCTGAGTTCGACTGCGCCAAGCATCAACTCATAGAACAACCGCTTTTTGGGCTTGGAACGCTCGCCGCGCTCCCAAGGCAGTTGACCGTCATCCAATCTAGCAATTTTGTATTTGTCGCCAGCAACAAGGTCAGTTTCCCTTCTGTATCCTTGAGGAGACAACACTTCCAAAGCTGTCCACGAACGCAGAATGTTCTCTGGGGCGTTGGTGACTGCGGGTTTTGGACCGAGATCAGCTCTAGTCACTGATGGGGCAACGGGACGATCAGGCTGCCGTGTTTGTGAAAAGTCGCTTTTGATAGGAGGCTCAACGCGAACCTTTGGGCGATCTTGCACTTGCTGCGATTTCTTAGGCAGCGCAACTTTTGCTGCCTTCAGTACTTTTGATTGAAGGGATTGAGCACGTTGTGTGGTGCGGTGCTTGAGTTCTGCGGTCAGGTTTTCCAGAGTGGCCGCGTCACTACCGTTTTGCGCGAAGACCTCTTCTAGTTCTTTGATGGATTTTTTGAAGAATGGCCTTTTCAACTCTTTGCACTCCTGAAATTTTTCCCGGTAATCATATAGTTATCTTGAGATTGAGCAAGCCTGGGTTGCGCAATCTATAGGGTATAAGCGTGTGCCTGCTGTAGAAGTGGGAAGGGGGAATGTTCCTGTGTTTTCCGCTTCTTAGAGTGCACATACAAATGTCCTCAGTTTAGCCTGGATCAGTTCAACCGACATGCGCGTTTGATCCGCAATTGGGGAGATTGTCTTCTCCCCAATACCCCATGACTGACTAGGGCTGCCGCCCCCGCGCGGTTCAAAGGGCGGGTCCTCGCCATGCTCGCTTCATGTGCATTGCAGCTCTGCGTGGCTCTGGTCCTGCCTACGGCACCCTTGATCCTTGCACCCCCGCTCCTCGGCGGAAGCCAGACGGTTGCATGCGCAACCCGTCAGGACAAAGAAGAGGAGAAAAGACATGCCGCAGTTACACACACAACCATACGATTTAGACGCAAACGGCGTTTATTTTGAGAGTTTGGAAGAATACGCCAATAAGACAAGTAAGAACCGCAACGCCTATGGTGATCCAGTCGAAGAATACGAAATCCAGTTCATTGACGGTGACGACATCGACTGCGCCTTGGCAAACGCATGGGGCATCAATCAGGCCAATATCGGTGGATACTTCGCGGCATGTGATGAATGGGCAGACTACCAGAAGAAAATTTTCATCATCGCCGTTGGTGAGGCTGGGTGCAGTTTCGACCCCGAGGATGTTCATCCAGAGGAATTTGATGTGGATCTGTATCACGTGGACAGCATGAAAGAGCTGGTGGAGCAGATGGTCGATGAGGGCCTTTTCGGTGACATCCCTGAGCATCTGGAGCGTTACATCGATATGGACGCCATCGCCCGCGATCTGGCCTATGACTACACAGAAACCGAGATAGCAGGCGAAACGCTGATTTATCGCCTCTCTTGAAAGAAGCGGCTACTGATCCCCGAAGTACCCGACGAAGGTAAAGAAAACTCCGGCTACAGAGATCGGCCCGAGTGTCCAAGTAATCAGAAAGTTGAGAACCTTGTTGTTTTGAAGGTCGAGAGTGAAGTGCAAGAAGTAGGAGAGCGCGATTGATCCGCCCAAGAGCAGGATACCAAATTCAAACCAAAGCATTGGTAGGTCTCCGCAGATAGCAGCCAGCCAAAAGGGTTCCCTTTTGGTACAGCTACCACGCATCACCCATCACGTCACGCCGAACCGGTTTTCCACAAGAAAATCAATGGGGGCGGAGTCCGTGAAACCCATACTCACCCTGCCGTTCAAAAGGGAACCCTTTTGGAAAGGGGGAATCGTATGTTCAGGAGGGCTTGCTGCATGTCCCGGATCAGCCACAATATTCTCATGACTAACAAAGGAACGACCCGCAGCAGAGGCCGCCGCATTGGCTACGCCCGTGTATCAGATCAAGATCAAAACCAAGCCCTGCAAATTGAAGCCCTCAAAGTTGCGGGCTGTGATGTCATCTATGGTGACTATGGCGTATCGGGAGCCTGCGTTACCAGGAGATCACTCGATACGCTCCTACGGGATTTGACCGAGGGCGACACACTCGTGGTCTGGAAACTTGATCGACTGGGGCGTTCAACCCTGCATTTGCTGCAGCTTTTGGAAGATCTGCGGCAGAACAAGGTGGATTTTATTGCCATCACGCAGGGCATCGATACGACCACCGCTGTAGGACGTTTACTCTATGGGCAGTTGGCTGTCTTTGCGGAGTTTGAACGAGAGCAAATAGCAGAGCGCACCAAAGCTGGCATGGCCGCTGCCAAAGCCAGAGGCGTGCATGTGGGAAGACCGCGCGCCATCCCACATGACTTGGCTATTCTTCTGAGGCACCGCATTGAAATCGGGGAAGCCTCAATTGATCAGCTTGCCGAGGAACTCAATCTTTCACGCCAGACCATTTATCGTGCTGTGAATGAAATGACAATTTTTGAGGAAAGGGGGTGAGGGATATCTAGTGCTTCCGTAAATGAAACGTGCTTTAAGGTTGCGTAATTAAGGTTTCCCGCACTCATCCAGCTGCGGTACTTCAATCTATTCCGTAAGATTCGCAAATAGCATCTATCATTCCAGAGTATTCAAATTTTGAGGATCGCATCTCCTTTAGTTTTAACTTCAAAACACTAAGAAGAGGGTCTGAGGCAGTTTGAATCCTAGCAACGAGGTTGTTCAATGCGTCGATTGCTTCTGTTTTTCTTAGAATAAGATCGCTTCTTGACATATCATTAAGTTGAAGGGTTCGAAGGCTGATTTCTGACTCAGCATCACCAGGGGACCACGAAACTATTGGGCCTAAGTGTAGGATACGTTCTTCAATTCCTCCAGTGTAAGGATCTAGGAACGGCTTTTCCACATCGTAATACGCTAGTTTTCGACGGTTGCATTCAGTGCAGGCAATGGTCAAGTTTTCCCAAGAAAAATGCAGCTCGCGCCTGCAAGAGCTTGGCAGCTTGTGTTCCACATCACCTGGTGTGTTGTGACCAATCTTACTTTCGCAGTAGACGCACTTATTTTTTGTTTCTTCCTTTAGTGTTTCTTTTATTTCCGGGTGGCGATATCTGTATTTTTTGGTTCTATTGGTGGGGTCGGCTTGGTACTCAGCGGACCATGTTTCAAAGTTATCGGTTAGCACAGTGGGTTGGTTGAGTTTGTGAATTCTTCTCATTTTACTTCCCGCGGTACTCTACTATTGAATCTGCTAATCCGAGATCGGCAAGACGACGCATGATCTCTGTTGTTTTTTCTTCGCTTGGAAGGTCTTGGGTTTCAACAATTATTTTCTTGACGGCGTCTTCTACCCATATTGGTAAAATTGAGTCCACGTCAAAAATGGAGCGGAGCAATTCGTTGGGAGTTCCGGAGATGTCATTTTCGGATAGAAGTGATGCCGTAATCTTTTGATCTCTGCCAGGAGATAACGCAAAAATTTTCGCCTCTGGGAAGCTGGAAACGATGAACGGGCTATGCGTGGCGACAATAAACTTGCAGTTGGGGAAGGCGTTAGCCAAGCTAGGAAGAAGGTTCCGTTGCAGTGCTGGGTGGAGATGGTTCTCTGGCTCATCGATTGTTATTGTGAATTCCTCTTTCTCGTGCCCAAACATGAAGATTTGCCATACAATAGAAAAGATGGCGCTAACGCCGCCAGACATAGCATCCATCGGAAATGTCCCGGAACGACAAACCAGAACGACTTCAGGCATTCTTATTTCTATTCTCTCAAAGCCGAGTGTTTTGGGAAGAGTCCTTCTGAGGACCTCTTGAAATCCCTCAAACGCCTCTTTCATTGCTATATTTCCAGGAACATGAGAGTTTCCCTCTCCCATCAAGGCGAGAGAAATTAGAGACTCCTTTTGTATCTTTCCAGGGTTTTCCGCTCGACCAGCTCCAAAGGCATTGTTCAGCAAGGATTGGTATTTTTGATACTGTTGGGCTGAGGTAATTGGTTCTGCCGGAATGTTTTGGATGCCATGGTAAGTAGCAACTGGTCTATGGGAAGGAATGTGGAGGCCATCTACCGCCTGGAGTCCTAGGTACTCTGGATGGTATTGAGGGCCTGTAACTGTTTGTGTCATCAGTTCGCAGCGTGCATCATTGTTGTACTTAATCTCACCAATTTTTCTCCGCTGACTGCTACTTTGCATATCTTTTTCATCAAAGCTTGTTTCGCCTCTTTGAAAAATGTCGGACCAAATTCTTTTGGCTGTGCGCTTCCCCATCCAGGGTGTTGAAACAAATGTCCAATTCCATCCGAAGTGACGGCTTACTAAATTGAGTAAAGTGGTCTTGCCTGATCCATTACTTCCGGTTATTACGGTAACTTTTGAATTCAGGTCTATGTTAACATCGGAAAACTGTCGCCAGTTGTTCACTGACACCCTGCTAAAACTCGTCATTCTATCTTTCCTTGTCTCGCATGTTGTTTCTAAGGTGAAGAACAAATAAGGCAAATTTGCAAAATACAGGTATCATTTGTTACTCAGCCCATCATTCACAGGTATTGTCGCCAGAAGATGCCCCTCTGGCGGCATAGAAGTTGGAGTGGGCAGACCTTCGCGGTGACGGATCGACATGTCCATCCACAACCAATACATGAGCAAGTGCGACAATGACCAGTCCTCATGCGGGTTCTGGCTGCAGTGATTTACCCATTCGTCAAAGCTGATATCGCCTTGCTGTTCCAGCCAGTCCGTATAATCCCAATAGCACTGCGGCAGCATGATCAACTCATCAATGCCATGGTGGTTCTTGTAGTTGCGTGAAACCGTGGTGAGGAAGTCAGTGCCGTTTTCTAGCTCCCTCAAATAACTCATAAATTCTCGATGACCCATGCAAAAAAGGATAGCACAGGGTGTGCTATCCTTCAGTAGGAGCGTTGTCCTAGTTTGTTCATTTAGGTCGTGTCAGCGGTCGAAATCGTGGGTGTTGTCGCGGTTGTTCCGTAGCTGTGGAGCCTTGGTTTGATTTTGCGATTTCGGTACCAGATTGCGGCGGATGCCAACCATGCCAGGCGGAGCCAGGTTGGGTGGGTGTTTCGCGCCTGTTGGAGGCTTGGGCACCAATTGGGCATTGTCCTTGTCGCGGATGTTGTCAGCGGGTGTTTTTGCTGCTTTCGCGAAGGCTTTCTTCGAATGTTCATCCATGGGAAGCTCTCAGTTTTGAGGGGGGAAATGGAAGGCCAATACCGGCCTTCCACACGAATGCATGCATCAGCCAGTGTTTGATGCCTCGCCAACGCTCTGTGCCTTGTGCAGATTGACACCTTTCTCCATGAATTCAGGGTCATCAAACCACCGGATTTTCTGCGCGATGATAGGATCGGCGTCTTCAATCAGAAGGAGTTGATGATCTCGGGGCATCCGCCGCAGTTCATCAGGATAAGCCAGTTTGCGCTGCGAAGCTGCCCGTGTGTCAGTGTTGCTGGTGCTGTTACTGTTGCTGCCGTGTGAGCTTGAGCTGAACGCATTGGACATCGCGGAGGAGAAATTCCACACGGTACGTTCTCCGCAAAGCCCTGAGAAGTATTCGGCACTGGTTTTGTCAGGGGAACCGAAATAGGCCACCACGCCGCTATTGGCGATGAAGCTTTCATAGTCCTGCCCATATACGCGGCGAAGCTGGCACAAATCCTGCGTAATCCCCCAGAGCTGAATCCCAAACCCTGCCATCAGGCCATAAGCCTGTTCAACAGCGCTGAGGCGACCCAAAGCTGGCATCTCGTCCAGGATGAAGAGAACGGGCTTTGCGGGTTTGGCTTCGATATTGCGGGCGTTAATCGTAATGGCCTGCTGAACGATGAGGCGCAGGAAGCGGCTGAAAGGTTCCAGGCGATCTGCTGGCAGGATCACATAGATACTCATCGGCTTGGTTTTCAGATCTGCGAAATCAAAATCAGATGCCGACAGGGCTTCACGGACACGGACGCTATCCAGAAATTGAGTTTCGGCTTGTGCCGAAGCCATCACGTTGGACAACAGCTTTGGGTCCTTTTGCAAAAACTGCGCGCCTGTGCTGGCAATCAACGCATGCACCGATCCAGACATGTAAGTGAACAGCTCAATCTGCTCATCACCCGTGAGCAGCAACAGGTCACGCACAGTACCCAGATCCCGGCTGTCTTCATAATGATCGTCAAAGGTCACCAGCAGAATGAGACCTTGCAGCAAGGCTTTGGACTTTTCCTGCCAGAAAGCATCTGAGTGGCTGTTCTTTTGGATCAACGCATCCGCCAGCATCATGGCATTTTCGGGTGCGTCGATGTCGGACAGTTTGATCCAATCCAGCGGATTGATCCGGGCGGGTTCCAGACCAACTTTTGATGCGCCGATATGCCAGGGATCAATGGGAAAAACTTTCTGTCCCATTTCCATGCGCGCTTTGGCTGAGATTTGCAGGTTTTCGCTTTTCGGGTCGATGACCAGAACCGATCCCTCGTAGCTCAGCAGGTTAGGCAAAATATGAGACACTCCTTTGCCACCGCGTGTGGGGGCGCATGTAAGGATGTGACGGTCTCCATGGTACCTGATCATGTGCTCTTCCTCGTCGTTCTCAACTTTGCCCAGCACGATACCGTCTTGGTCCAAAAGCCCTTTGTCTTGGAGATGATCAATTGATGCCCATTTGGCCGACCCAAAGGTGGAAGGAACAGCCATCAGCCCCTGAAGGCCACGAGCCATCCAATAACCCAACCCCCAGAAAAATCCGCAAATGGCATAAGCGCTTGCTACGCTCCAACTCCATGCGGAATCGCTGGCAAAGACATAGAGCGCAGAGAGCGCCAACACGCAGGCCGTAATCACCATACGCGTTTGTCTCGCACCAGGTGAAAGAAACCAGCCAATGGAGAAACCCAGGGCTGTTGCACCGCCAACCATGGACACGCGGGTCAAGGACAGGAGTGTCTCGGAAGACTTGCGGACAGTCCGCTCATCGACCCATTGGCCGTTATGCCAGACCAATTCGGCCATTGCTGTCTCGGGCAGCAGCAAGGTGGAAATCGCCGCAAACAACAGGGGCATGCCCTGTTGCCAGTTGAGTGTTTTTGAGTGTGACAAAGCACTTCTCCTCATCAGAGTTGTAAGTGCCATTCACATCAAACATTACCCTCGTGATTCTCGTGGGTAATGAAGCGGTATTATCGGGTAAAGCTCTTGCTCAGGGCGACAAATCCCAAGACCGTGACCGCTTCCGTTCTCTGGCTACGGCTTTCGCTTGTTCTGCATTGGGCGGTTTGCGCCGCAAATAGGCAGAGATGTTTTTGGCCAACAATTTGCGGTCTTCCTTATGGCGGAAGAGTACAGACCGAGCATCTTTGAGCAGGCCCCGGCGGTCTTTCATCTGTGCCAGGATCAAATCGTCCCGCTGATCCTGATCCCGTTTGGCGCAAGCCATGGCTTCGCACTCATTCTGATTTTGGACTTTGCGGAACTTCCCCGTCAGCCGATCAAACAGGCCGCGCAGACCTTTGTTGAGACGGTCAGAACGGGTTTTGGTTTCCTTGGCCCAGCGTGCCTCTTGTTTGCCCTTGAGAACCTGCCTTTCCGCGCGCTGCGCTGTGACCATTGCCGCCCGCGCTTCAACATAGGGATGCATTTCCTCCGAATGGCGGGACTTGATCTGATTGATGTAACCTTTGACCTGTTCGGTCATACGTGAGCGCAGATTAGTCTGCATATCGGCAACTGAAGGCAACGCACTGGGCGAACCCAACTTGGCTTTTACCTCTTTGGCTTTGACGCCGGACCAGCGGCCAACCTCAAACGTTTTGCCCTGAATATCGAGAGCGACAAAGCCACGGCGATCACCTTTGGCCAGATAGAAACCGCGTTCCTCCAAAGCATTGCGAAATCCATTCATCCCATCGCTGCGCTCCCAAGCATGGCGGAAGATCTGTTTCACCTCACGCGGATCATGGCCATGCCGTTGTGCTTGCTGCCATTCTGACAAGGTGAAGTTCAGCGGGTTCTTATTGCCGTAGGTCGCAAGGCCATTGGGCAGATCCCAGCCATGATCAAGAAACAAATCGCGCGACACATTTCGCAGTTTGGTTTTGAAGTGGGGGAGGTGAACAGCCTTCATCTCATCCACATCAATGCGCGACCAAACAGCATGTGCATGGCGGCGGCCATTTTTCTCATGGACGACAATGGTGCGGGGCTGATCACTCAGGCCAACGGCATTGGCCACACGGTCTGCCGCATCACGAAAATCATCATCCGTGGCAACTGCATGTTCAGGAGGATTGAGCGACACTGAAAACAGGAACTGCTTGCACTGCGTTGCCTTGGAAATCGCATGGGCTTCTTTGAACGCTCCATGCAGATCATCTGCCATGAAGCCATCCATCTCGATCACCTCGACATGATCATTATCGCGGATGTTCATCAGGTGATCTGCCAGAGCCACGGCACCGGACCGCTGGGACGCCACCACAATCATGATTGCACCCCCAAGGCTTCCATCAGCTTGGTTCGCATCCATGCGACTTCGACTATTGCGGCCTTGAGATCAGCTTCCAGTTCCTCATCAATCACCAGCGTTCCTTGGTTGAGGTGTTTGGCGATTTGATTGAGGTTATTGGCGTGGCGCGTCTTTGCCAGACGCGCCAGCACTTCAGCCAGGAGCTGTTGCTCCGCAACAGGTGGTTTCCGCCGACTACGATATTTGGGAGCTTCGTCGGCCAAAACCACGGACTTGATATAAGACGCGAGTGGCATCCCCCCGGCCTGGATTTCAAGCTGCGAGCGCTCTTCTGGAGACAGTCTCAATGAAAACGGTGCAAGGCGGCTCATGGGCGGGGCCCTCGCAGTTCATGTCTGTGATCTTTGATGACGTCATTCCAACGTTCAAGTTCTTCAAAGACTGCCTCAAGATCAGGAACGTTTTCAGAAGTGGAAATTCTCTCAAATCCGCATGAATGCTGGTTCGAAACAGTTCTTTCCTTGCGCACCATTTCACATTTTGATGTGAAGACATCCAAAAATCCAAAACTCTCAGCATCTTGCACCCTGCGGCAAACGGTCTATCTGTCGTAGGCCCATGGTGATTTGATGGCCGCGTTGAAGATGGTTCTTGTCCCAATAGTCATCGCTTTTCGTCGGTATTCCAGGGGCTTGACAGGAAATCGCTCACAGGCTCGATCGTTTCACCGAGGGGGAGGCCGATTGGTTTCTGACAGGATGCGTGACTCATGGTTCGAAAACTGAGTGTTGACCATGTCTGATCTCTTTTAGCTGACGGATGCGCAGCTAGCGAGTTTTTTCCCTCTTCCCGGGAGCCGATGGCGAACCCCACGTTGAAGGCAGGCTGCTTCTCCTGAAAGAAACCTCCAACAAAGTCGGTGTTTTGCAGAAAGTATGCCTAATAGAAAACCACCGAGAGCGGGGCTCCCGGTGGTCTATTTGCTGTGCATCTGAAGGCTAGGAAGCGCCTCTGAATGCGCGGGTCATGCTGCGTCCGACTGTCGAGACATCAGGTGCCGCGGGTTACCCGCATTTGCTGTGGCCGCAGCTGCGGCAGGTCATGCAGCCTTCCACCATCTGCAGATCGTATAGGCCGCAGCTGGGGCAGGGTTTGCCGCGTGGAGCATTGAGGGAAACCACTTCCGCTTGCGGATCTGATTTCAGCCCCATGCCTTCACCTTCGAGGAAGCCGGTTGCCACCATATGGGTTTCAATCACGCCGCCGATCGCCGCCAGAATAGAGGGGATGTATTTGCCTTGCACCCAGGCGCCGCCCCGCGGATCGAAGACCGCTTTCAGCTCCTCGACGACAAAGGACACATCGCCGCCACGGCGGAACACGGCCGAGATCATCCGGGTCAGCGCCAGGGTCCAGGCGTAATGCTCCATGTTCTTGGAGTTGATGAAGACCTCAAACGGGCGGCGGTGGCCGTTGATGATGATGTCGTTGATGGTGAGGTAAATGGCGTGCTCGGAATCCGGCCACTTCAGCTTGTAGGTGTGGCCTTCCAGAGACTGCGGGCGGTCCAGCGGCTCTGACATATAGACCACTTCGGCGCCATTCTCGCCCATATCGCTTTGATGCGGTGCATCGGCGCTTTCGCCCGGCGCCTTGTCGGAGCTTTCGCTGACGGTCAGGACTGAGCCGGTTACGTCATTGGGGCGATAGGTGGTGCAGCCTTTGCAACCAAGGTCCCAGGCCTGCATGTAGACGTCCTTGAACTCATCAAAGGAAATGTCTTCGGGGCAGTTGATGGTCTTGGAGATCGACGAGTCGATCCATTTCTGCGCCGCCGCCTGCATCTTGACGTGGTCGGAGGGGGGCAGGGTCTGGGCGTTGACGAAATAGTCGGGCAGCTCCTTGTCGCCGAACTTGTCGCGCCACATCTGCACGGCGTAATCCACGACTTCCTCTTCAGTGCGGCTGCCGTCCTTTTGCAGGACCTTGCGGGTATAGGCATAGGCAAAGACGGGTTCGATCCCCGAGGACACGTTGCCCGCATAAAGCGAGATGGTGCCGGTCGGTGCGATGGAGGTCAGCAGCGCGTTGCGGATACCGTGTTCGCGGATTGCGTCGCGCACATCCTCGTCCATATTCATCATGGTGCCCGACGCCAGGTAGGCGTCCGCATCGAACAGCGGGAAGGCGCCTTTTTCCTTGGCCAGATCCACCGAGGCCAGATAGGCCGCGCGGGCGATCGCGTGCAGCCAATCCTCGGTCTGCCGCGCGGCTTCGTCCGAGCCATAGCGCAGCCCCAGCATCAGCAGTGCGTCGGCAAGGCCTGTTACACCAAGACCGATGCGGCGCTTGTTCTGGGCCTCCTGTGCCTGGGCCTCCAAGGGGAATTTCGACACGTCTACAACGTTGTCCATCATCCGCACCGCGGTGGCGACCAGCTCTTTCAGGGCCTGCGGATCCAGTTCGGAGTCTTTCTCGAAGGGGTTCTTGACCAGGCGCGCCAGATTGATCGAGCCAAGCAGGCAGGCGCCATAGGGGGGCAGGGGCTGTTCGCCGCATGGGTTGGTGGCCGCGATCTGTTCCACGTAGGACAGGTTGTTGGCCTTGTTGATGCGGTCGATGAAGATCACACCGGGTTCGGCGTAATCATAGGTCGCCTGCATGATCTTGTTCCACAGGTCCCGCGCCTGGACGGTGTGATAAACCTTGTCACCAAAAACCAGATCCCAGGATCCATCTGCCTTTACCGCTTCCATGAAGGGGTCGGTGACCAGCACGGACATGTTGAACATGCGCAGGCGGGCGGGATCGGATTTCGCGGTGATGAAGGCCTCGATATCGGGATGGTCGCAGCGCATGGTCGCCATCATCGCGCCCCGGCGCGAGCCTGCGGACATGATGGTGCGGCACATGGCGTCCCAGACATCCATGAAGCTGAGCGGGCCAGAGGCGTCTGCGGCAACACCTTTCACATCGGCGCCGCGCGGACGGATGGTGGAGAAGTCATAGCCGATGCCACCGCCCTGCTGCATGGTCAGCGCGGCCTCTTTCAGCATGTCGAAGATGCCAGCCATGCTGTCGGGGACGGTGCCCATCACGAAGCAGTTGAACAGGGTCACCTGCCGCGCGGTGCCGGCACCGGCGGTGATCCGGCCAGCGGGCAGATACTGGAAGTCCTCAAGCGCACCGTAGAATTTGTCCTCCCACATCTTGGGATCGGTCTCAGCCCGTGCCAGGTCGCGGGCGATGCGGCGCCAGCTGTCTTCGACGGTCTGGTCGATGGGGGTGCCATCGGCCTGTTTGAAACGGTATTTCATGTCCCAGATCTGTTCGGCAATCGGGGCGGCAAAGCGGCTCATATGGCGAATCCCTATGGTCGGTCGTGGCAAGGTGGCGGCCTGACTACACCAGCCGCGCCGATATCCTCAACGCAGAAATCGCGCGGAGGCGTAAATTTATCATCATCGTACCACAACACCTTGTCGATCTGCCAGTCTGACCTACAATATAGAGTTGATCATCTGGACGACTCTGTGGGCATCTTGTGGATAACTATATCAACCTCGTGAAACTTTCCGTTGGGACTGAAACTGTTGACGGGCTGGCAGCCTGGCAGGCGGAGTACCGCAAGCAGTTGCCGGAGGGATTGCCGCGCCATGTTACGCGGATGTGGCCCAAGCGCGAAGCGGAGATCCTCAATGGCGGGTCGATCTATTGGGTGATCAAGGGACAAATCCAGTGTCGTCAACGCATTCTGCGGCTGGACGAGGTGATCGGTGGCGACGGAATCCGCCGCTGTGCAATTGTTCTGGAGCCGGAAATCCACCGTACACAGGTCGCAACGCGGCGGGCTTTTCAGGGGTGGCGCTATCTGAAGCCGGAGGACACGCCGCCGGATCTGCGAAAAGGGCGTGTGGCAGAAAAGCCGTTGCCGCCTGAGCTGTCGCAGGCGCTTGCGGAAATCGGCGTGATCTGACCAGCCGGCGACCAATCGGCTATGATCGCCTATGTGTCAGGGGCGCAGTGACGCAAAAAAGGCCCCTGACGGGGCCTTCATCAGGTCGCTTCACGCGGCAGCAACCTCGCGGTCCGTGGTGGCGGCGCTGGACCGTCAGGAGGGCTCTTTTCCTACATTCTCTTGAAATACGGTCTCAAAAGCGGCCTGTTTCTCGACAGAGGCCTCGGTCTGATAGTTGGCTTTCCATTCATCCATGGTCATGCCGTAGAAGCTTTCACGTGCCTCGGCTTTTCCCATCTCGATGCCGCGTTCATTGGCGGCTTCCTGATACCAGCGCGACAGGCAATTGCGGCAGAACCCTGCGAGATTCATCATGTCGATGTTCTGCACATCGGTGCGGTCTTCCATCAGGTGCTGGCGCAACCGGCGGAAGGCGGCCGCCTCTAGTTCGATCTGGGTCTGCTTGTCCATGTCGGGCTCCTTCCATGACACTATCTGCGTGACTAGCAGTTGCACCCGGGCGGGGCAACTCGCACCGGTGGTCGCGCCCTATCGGGTGTCAGAGACCTGATTTGTCCAAGGCGCAGGGCAGTACATTGGCCAGACGTTCGGCCCAGTCCTGCTGCTTGGCCGCACTGGCAATCAGATCGTTGCGCAGTTCGATCAGCGTGTTTGGGCGCGCATGGGCGGTACCATGTCGATCCAGCGTATCGCCGGGCAGATAGCCTGTGTAGGGCGCATTCACGCCGACGCAGAGGTCCGGCTGCGCCTTCAGCTCGGTGACGATATGGGGCGACAGGGGCTCGTTGTCAGGTGACAGGATTCCGATGTGCCAGGGCCGTGGCGGACGTCCGCGCAGCTGGCGGGTGAAGGAGTGGATGGACACCAGAATTGCGCCGGGCCGCATCAGCAGCTCGGCCAGGGCATCATGATAGGGGTGGTAGCAGGCCGCCATCCGCGCCGTTCGCTCGGCCGCATCGGCGTGGCGGTTGCCGGGAATGATGGTCCCGTCGTAGAGTTTCATAAGCAGGGTCGGATCATCCGGGCCACGGTTTGGATCAATCACCAGTCGCGAAAAATTGGAGGCGATGACCGGCGCATCCAGAAGCTGCCCCAACTGCTGTGCCACCCCATAGGCGCCGATATCATAGGCAATGTGGCGCTCCATGTCCGCGCGCGGCAGGCCAAGTTCGCCGTTGTTCACAAAGGGGGGGACATGATTGGTGGCGTGATCGCAGCAGATCACCCAGCGGGCAGGGCGCCCGGCCCCATGCAAGAAGAATGGTGAATATGTCATCTGTCCGTCGCCATTTTATGATGAAGCTTTAGGGGAGTTGCGGCAAAATGGGAATTAGGCGATAAGCGCCGCAGCAATGTTTGCGATAACACCGTTCCAGCCGATGAAGAGGATGACCCCATGAGAAGATCGCGCAATGTAAAGATTGTTGCCACCCTTGGGCCGGCATCCGAAACCTATGAGACCATCCGTGCCCTGCATGAGGCGGGTGCAGATGTGTTCCGTCTGAACATGTCGCACGGCAGCCACGAAGAGATTGCCGCCAAACATGCGATTATTCGCAAGGTCGAGGCCGATCTGGACAGCTCGATTGCCATCCTCGCCGACCTTCAGGGGCCGAAGCTGCGTGTCGGCGTCTTTGCCAATGGTTCGGAGGAGCTGGTCGAAGGTGCGTCCTTCCGGCTGGATCTGGACAAGGCAGAGGGTGACGTGAATCGCGTCTGTCTTCCCCACCCCGAGATTTTCGAAGCCCTGCAGCCCGGTGCCCATCTGCTGGTCAACGATGGCAAGATTCGCCTGAAGGTGGAGACCTGCGGCAACGACTTCGCCAATTGTACCGTCACCACAGGTGGGACAATCTCCAACCGCAAGGGGGTGAATGTTCCCGATGTGGTGCTGCCGCTGGCGGCCCTGTCGGAGAAAGATCGCGGCGATCTGGAATTTGTCTGCGGGCTGGGCGTCGATTGGCTGGCGCTGTCCTTTGTTCAGCGCGCCAAGGACGTCTACGAGGCACGTGGTCTTGCGGATGGTCGCGCGGCAGTGCTGTCGAAAATCGAAAAACCGGCTGCGGTCGACAATTTCGATGAAATCCTAGATGCCTCCGACGGGATCATGGTTGCGCGCGGCGATCTGGGTGTTGAACTGCCGGTTGCTGCAGTGCCGCCGATCCAGAAACGTCTGGTGCGTCGCTGCCGTGCAGCTGCCAAACCGGTGATCGTGGCCACCCAGATGCTGGAAAGCATGATTGAAAGCCCGATGCCGACCCGCGCCGAAGTCTCCGATGTGGCAACCGCGATCTACGAGGGGGCGGATGCAATCATGCTCTCCGCTGAATCCGCGGCAGGCCAGTACCCGATCGAAGCGGTGAAGACGATGGATAATGTCGCCACCGAGGTAGAGGTGGATCCGACCTATAGCCAGATCATTGCCTCTTCCCGCTCGGCCAAGGGCGATACCGTCGCCGACGCCATTGTCGCTGCCGCGCGTGAAATCGCCGAGAAGACCGAGATCAAGGCGATCTGCTGCTATACCCAAAGCGGCACCACCGCGCTGCTGACCGCACGGGAGCGTCCGGGCGTGCCGATCATTGCGCTGACGCCGCTGAACCGGACAGCCCGCCGTCTGGCGCTGAGCTGGGGCTGCAACTGTGTTGTGACGCCGGATCAGGAACGCTTCAAAGGCGCTGTGGTCGGTGCCGCGCGCGCCGCCCGTTCCGGCGGGTTCGCCGGGGAAACCGATCAGATCGTCGTGACGGCCGGTGTGCCGTTCAACGTTCCGGGCACCACCAACATCCTGCGTGTGGCACCCTGCGATGAACGTTTGATCTACAGCACCGACCCGGAGTAACCTGAACGCGTCTTAGTCTTCTGCGAGGACGCGCAGCATGGATACGGATCTGGCACTGGTGCTTGGGTTGTTGCTGGCTTTTCTGGCAATACCCGCGCTGTTGTCTGCCGCTACCGACCGCCGCACCCCCAGGGTGTCGGCGGTTTTTCTTGTCGTGGCGGTGGGTCTGCTCCTATATGCGTTCAGTACAAAATCCGGCGGGTATCAGATCGACGATATCCCGAAAGCCATTTTCCGGGTGATTGGCCGCTTTACCTGAGCGTCATGGCGCGCGCTGACTGTCGAGGCCGCGCTGACTGAACCGCAGCAGGGCGGATTGGCCGTCTGCTCGAAGAATCTGCTTGCCCTTATGGTCCAGCTTGCGTAAACGGCAGCCCTGTTCGCGTGGCCGGCCTAATGTGGCATGCCGAGTCGCGCATAGACCGAACCCGCATTGAAGGAGACGGAAATGCCCAAAATGAAGACAAAATCGAGCGCCAAGAAGCGCTTCAAAGTGACCGCGACCGGCAAGGTCCTCGCAGGTCAGGCCGGCAAGCGCCATGGCATGATCAAGCGGACCCGCAAGTTTATCCGCGACGCCCGCGGCACCACTACCCTGTCGGCACCCGACGCAAAGATCGTCAAGGGCTTCATGCCCTACGACCGCTAAGAGGAGATCTGAGATATGTCCCGCGTTAAAGGTGGTACCACAACTCACGCCCGTCACAAGAAAGTCATCAAGGCCGCAAAAGGCTATTATGGCCGTCGCAAGAATACCTTCAAGGTCGCGCGTCAGGCTGTTGACAAGGCAAACCAATACGCAACCCGCGACCGTAAGAACCGCAAGCGGAATTTCCGCGCGCTGTGGATCCAGCGGATCAACGCAGCTGTGCGTAGCCACGACGAGGCTCTGACATACTCCCGCTTCATCAACGGCCTGACCCTGGCCGGTATCGAAGTGGACCGCAAAGTGCTGGCCGATCTGGCCGTACACGAGCCCGAAGCATTCGGTGCCATCGTGAAGCAGGCACAGAGCGCACTGGCAGCCTAAGCTTAGGCGCAAGACAATTCCGAAAGGGCCGCTCTGCAAAGGGCGGCCCTTTTGCTGTTGCGGATCTGCTAGAGAGGCAGGCTATACGGTCTGACGGAGGCGGGGAGGCTGCCGGATTGTCGCGATTGCCGCCCGATTGGCAGAGAACCGGTTCAAAAGCTTGCTTTCAGCTTCTGCTGTGGTAGCAGGGCTGCAGCATTATTCAGGGGACCGTCATGGACGATCTTAAAGCAAAATATCTCGGGCAGATCGCCGATGCTGCCGATGAAAACGCGCTGGAGACCATCCGGGTTGCAGCTGTTGGGAAAAAGGGCGAAGTCGCGCTGAAGATGCGTGAGCTGGGCAAGATGACGCCAGAAGAGCGTCAGGTTGCGGGTCCGGCCCTGAACGCGCTGAAGGATGAGATCAACGCCGCACTCGCCGCCAAGAAGGCCGGGCTGGCCGATGCCGCATTGGATGCGCGCCTGCGGACCGAATGGCTGGACGTCACCTTGCCGACCCGCCCGACGCGCAGCGGGACTCTGCATCCGATCAGCCAGGCCAGCGAGGAGTTGACCGCGATCTTTGCCGAGCTGGGTTTCTCCGTTGCCGAAGGCCCGCGTATTGACACCGACTGGTACAATTTCGATGCGCTGAATATCCCCGGCCACCATCCGGCACGCGCTGAGATGGACACGTTCTACATGCACCGTGCCGAGGGTGATAACCGCCCGCCGCATGTGCTTCGCACCCATACCAGCCCCGTCCAGATCCGCTCGATGGAGAAGATGGGTGCGCCTTTGCGCATCATCTGTCCGGGTGGCGTTTACCGCGCTGATTACGATCAGACCCACACGCCGATGTTCCATCAGGTCGAAGGCCTCGCGCTGGACAAGAACATCTCCATGGCGAACCTGAAATGGGTGCTGGAAGAATTCGTGAAATCCTTCTTTGAGGTGGACAGCGTCGATCTGCGTTTCCGTGCGTCGCATTTCCCCTTCACCGAACCGTCGGCCGAGGTTGATATCCGCTGTTCCTGGAAAGATGGCACGCTGAAGATTGGCGAGGGTGACGACTGGCTTGAAATCCTCGGCTCCGGCATGGTGCACCCCAAGGTGATTGCCGCTGGCGGGATCGACCCGGACATCTATCAGGGGTTTGCGTTCGGGATGGGGATCGACCGGATCGCGATGCTGAAATACGGTATTCCTGATCTGCGCGCCTTCTTCGACAGCGACCTGCGCTGGCTGCGCCACTACGGTTTCCAGTGTCTCGACGTGCCGACGCTGCACGGTGGTTTGAGCCGCTAGGCCCGGATGACGGACTTCTGAACGCCTGCCTCGTACCTGAGGCGGGCGTTTTGGTTTGGGGGCCTAGGTTCACCGCCCCACAAACATGTGAAATGACAGGGGCGTGGTGTCGGGTAGTCTCCCGTCTATGACACGTTTTCTCCTCTTGCTCTCAACCGCTTACATGTGTGCCACCTCTGTCGCGGCCATGGGGCCGTGGAAGGCAAATGCAGACCCCTGCGGCGAAGAGCTGGCCTGCGCGCTGGGAGATCGCAGCTATCACGTGATGGAGCCTGATAACTGGGACGGTGTCGCGCCGCTGCCTGTGCTGATGCATTTTCATGGCTGGTCGCGAACAGGCAAACATGCGCTGCGCTCCGATCGGGTCGGGGCCTCGGCCAAACGGCGGGGCGTATTGCTGGTCACCCCGAATGGCCGTGGCAAGAGCTGGAATTTCTGGACGGCAGACACCGAGGATGTGCCCTTTGCCGATGCGGTGCTGGCGGATGTGGCAAAACGCTACCCGGTCGATGCCGAACAGGTCTTTGTCTCGGGTTATTCCTACGGATCCGCCATGGCCTGGCGTTACGCCTGCCAGAGCGGCAAGGGGATTGCGGCATTGCTGGCGGTGGCGGGCAGTATTGATCAAACCGAAACCTGCGCCGAGGCCCCGCAGGAGGTTCGGCATGTGCACGGGCTTGCGGACACGGTGATGGATTTTCCGATGGGGCCGGGGGGTGATGTGACCTATCCGGTGGCCTTGTGGCGGCGGGCGTTCGACTGTTCCGGCAGAGGCGAGGCGCAGGGAGATTGGCAGGTCCGCAGTTTCCTGACGTTTTCGCGCACCGGCTGGAGCTGCGGTGGGCATGATGTCACCCTGGATCTGCACCCGGGCGGGCATTTCATCCCGCATGGTTGGATCGGTCGGCAGCTGGATGAGCTTTTGGGTCTCACCCCCAGCTATCCTTAGACCGAGAGCGGAGCCAAGGCTTGCACATGGGGGCAATCTTTGTCATTGCCTGCTGCAACATGCATGGCTTGCCATAGGAAACCGGACCGATGAAATTCACTCTTTCTTGGCTGAAAGACCACCTCGACACTGAGGCCTCCGTCGAGGACATCACCGAAACACTGACCGACCTCGGGCTTGAGGTCGAAGGTGTGTCGAACCCTGCGGACCGGCTGAAGGATTTTACGCTGGGCTATGTGAAACATGCCGAGAAACACCCCGACGCGGACAAGCTGCGGGTGTGCAAGGTCGACACCGACGAAGGCGAGATGCAGATCATCTGCGGCGCGCCCAATGCCCGTGAAGGTATCACCGTCGTGGTTTGCAAACCGGGCATGTATATTCCCGGTCTCGACATCACCATCGGTGTGGGCAAGATCCGCGGTGTCGAGAGCTTTGGCATGATGGCGTCCGAGCGCGAGCTGGAACTGTCGGATGAACATGACGGCATCATCGAGCTGCCTTCGGGCAATGTCGGCGATCGCTTCGTCGATTGGCTGGCCGAGAATAGCCCGGCCAAGGTCGATCCCGTTATTGAAATCGCCATCACGCCGAACCGCCCGGATGCGCTGGGGGTTAGGGGGATCGCGCGGGATTTGGCCGCACGCGGGCTGGGCACATTGAAGCCGCTTGATATCGAGCCGGTCGACGGCGGATTCGAAAGCCCGATCAAGGTCAATATCGACGCAGATACGCTGGATGGCTGCCCGCTGTTCACCGGTCGCCTGATCCGCGGCGTGAAGAACGGCCCTAGCCCGCAGTGGCTACAGGACCGGTTGAGCGCCATTGGTCTGCGTCCGATTTCGACACTGGTTGATATCACTAATTATTTCACCTTCGATCAGAACCGCCCACTGCATGTCTTTGACGCAGCCAAGGTGGCGGGCAATCTGCGCATCCACCGGGCAGCGGGTGGCGAGACGCTGACCGCGCTGGACGAGAAGGACTACACCTTCGCCGAAGGGCAGATGGTCATCTCCGACGACAATGGCCCGGAGAGCATTGCGGGCATCATGGGCGGGGCCGACACCGGGTGCACCGAGGAAACGACCGATGTGTTCCTTGAGAGCGCATTCTGGGACCATGTGCAGATCGCGACCACTGGCCGGGCGCTGAAAATCAACTCGGACGCGCGCTACCGTTTCGAGCGGGGCGTCGACCCCGAATACACCCGTGAAGGTCTCGATCATGCCACCCGGATGATCCTCGACCTCTGCGGTGGCGAGCCGTCGAATGTGGTGATCGCAGGCGCTGTACCGGATCACGCGCGCGCCTATAAGCTGGATCCCGAGCGGGTCCAGTCGCTGGTCGGGATGGATATCCCGGAATCCGAGCAGCGCCAGACCCTGACCCGTCTGGGTTTCCGGCTCGAGGGCAATATGGCCCACGTTCCGAGCTGGCGCCCGGATGTGATGGGGGAGGCTGATCTGGTCGAGGAGGTGGCGCGTATCGCGTCGCTCACGAAACTGGAAGGCAAGCCGTTGCAGCGCCTGACAGATGGCGTCCCTGCACCGGTGATGACCCCTGAGCAACGCCGCCAGCAGATCGCGCGGCGGACCTGCGCCAGCCTCGGCTATAACGAGGTGGTGAGCTACACCTTCATCGACAAGGCCTCTGCAACGCTGTTTGGTGGCGGGGACGATGCGACCATGCTGGCCAATCCGATCTCCTCCGAGATGTCGCACATGCGTCCGGCACTGTTGCCCGGGCTGTTGCAGGCTACCGCACGCAATCAGGCGCGTGGCTTCATGGATCTGGCGCTCTTCGAGGCGGGACCTGCTTTTCACGGTGGTGAACCGGGTGAGCAGCATAACCTGATTTCCGGCCTTCTGGTTGGCCGTACCGGCCCCAAGGATGTGCATGGCACCAGCCGCGCGGTCGACACGTTTGACGCCAAGGCAGATATCGAGGCGGTTCTGGCCGCAATCGGTGCGCCTGCCAAGGTCCAGATCCTTCGCGGGGCAGAGCCCTGGTGGCATCCGGGGCGGCATGGCAAAATCTGCCTGGGTCCGAAGAAAGTGCTGGGTGTCTTTGGCGAACTGCACCCGAAGGTTCTGAGCGAAATGGGGATCAAGGGGTCAGCTGTTGCCTTTACCATCTGGCCTGACGAAGTTCCGATGCCACGCAAAACCGGGGCCAATCGTGGTGCGCTGGTTCAAAGCGACCTGCAAGCGGTCGAGCGTGATTTCGCCTTTGTCGTGGCCGAGGACGTCGAAGCCCTTACCCTGGTCAATGCCGCCGCAGGCGCCGACAAGGCGCTGATTGATGATGTGCGCGTTTTTGACGAGTTCATCGGCGGCAGCCTGGGAGAGGGCAACAAGTCTCTGGCCATCACGGTCCGCTTGCAGCCGACCGAAAAAACCCTGACCGAAAAGGATATCGAAGCGGTCAGCGACAAGATTGTCACAAAAGTCACCAAGGCCACCGGCGGCACATTGCGCGGATAACGGCGCCTGTGACCTCTGGCTGAAACCTGTATTATTCTGGAAACGCGCCCCGGTTGAGGGCGCGTTTTCAGTTCTGGGCGAGAAAATCTGCCAGAAGGTCAAAGACCAGCCGGATGCGGCGGCTGGTGTGGAGCTCGCGGTGAGTGGTCAGCCAGATCGGAAATACGATTGGATCCAGCCGCGGCAGTAGCCGTTCAATGCCGGGCGTGGGCTCGGCCACATCCTCCATCATCGGGCAGATGCCGAAGCCCTGTTTGACCAGCTCCCAGGCGGTAAGACCGCTGGAGGACTTGATCCGAAAGTTTTCCGGCGCAAGATGGATTCCAAGCGGTGCCAGGAAGTCAATCGAACGGTCCACATCGGCAAAACCGACAAAATCGTGGTCTGCCAACTCCCTGGTTGATGCCGGACGACCCCGCCGCTCCAGATAGCTCGGGGCGGCGTAAAAATGCGCCCGCGCTTCGCGCACGAGGCGCGCGATCAGTTCCGGCTGGTCAGGGCGCACATGGCGGATGGCAATATCCGCTTCGCGTCGCATCAGGTCCCGGATGTCGTTGGCGGCCACGACATCTATCGTCAGCCGCGGCGCGCGCTGTCGGATCTGGCGCAGCACAGGCGGCAGCACATAGGCCGACACGACGTCGCTTGCGGTAATCCGAATGGTGCCTTCGATGGTTTGGGCCGAGGCGCTGGCCGCCAGTGACAGGCCCTCGGCTGCGGCCCCCATCCTGCGGCTGTGGTCCAGCAGATCCTGCCCTGCGGAAGTCAGTGCCAGACGGCGCCCCGGACGTTCAAACAGCATCACACCGAGATCGGCTTCGAGGGCTGCGACCTGTCGGGACAGGGTCGGTTGGGTCAGCCCCAGCTTGCGCGCACCGGCGGAGAGGGAGCCGGTTTCTGCCGTCGCCAGAAACGCCCGGATATGATTCCAGTCGAGTTTATCCATACAAATATGTATACCTTACCTGCAAATTTTGGCAATTTTACTTAGGTTTCTGCATGGGTAGCCTGTAGCCATCTTAGGAGGACAGAGATGACAACCGATGCGCGCTTCTGGGACAGGACTGCCCCCAAATACGCCAAATCCAAAATCCGGGATGAGGCCGCCTATCAATACACGTTGGAGCGCACGAGAGCCTATCTGAAGGCGGGCGACCACGTGCTAGAAGTGGGCTGCGGTACGGGATCCACCGCGATCGCACTGTCGGACGCGGTTTCGGCGATGACTGCAACCGATCTGTCGGAGGGAATGCTGCGCATCGGTCGCGACAGGGCCGCGCAGGCCGGGGCGGACAACGTGACCTTTGAACATTGCGGTGACGACGCGCTGCCAGCCGGACCGTTTGACGTGGTGATGGCTTTCAACCTTCTGCATCTGGTTCCGGATGTGGATGCCGCACTTGCGTCGGTCGCCGAACGCGTGCCGAGCGGGAAGCTGTTCATTTCCAAGACACCCTGTCTGGGCGAGGCGCGTGGCAGCCTGAAGTACTGGATGTTCTCGGTACTGATCCCATTGATGCGTCTGGTCGGAAAGGCGCCGAGTTCGGTGGCTTTGCTAAGTATTGCTGAGCTGGAGGCCGCCGTGGAGCGGGCCGGGTTCGAGATTATCGAGACCGGCAATTACCCGATCTCGATACCGAGCCGTTATCTGGTGGCACGGCGGCGCTAGCTTCCTGACCTGACGCGAAGCGGTGGACGAATTGTTGCAGCTGGTGGATACTCTGCCTGCCGGCCGAACGGGCTATGGTCCCGGCGCCAGGGCACATCACATTGGCGGGGCCAGCAACAGACAGCATCTGGCAGGGCGGGCCGAAACCGTCAGCTGCTCGCGCAGGAAAGGACATTCCGTGACTTTGAACGTATATCTCTCAGGCGAAATTCACACCGATTGGCGGGACCAGATTATTGATGGTGCAGCGGGCCTGGATGTGCATTTTGCCAGCCCGGTTACCGATCATGACGCCAGCGATGACTGCGGTGTGGCTATTCTGGGCCGTGAGCCGAACAAGTATTGGCACGACCACAAAGGCGCGATGGTCAATGCCATTCGCACCCGCAAGGGTCTGTCAGACGCGGATATCGTCGTGGTCCGCTTTGGCGAAAAATACAAACAGTGGAACGCGGCCTTTGATGCGGGCTATGCGGCCGCTCTGGGCAAGTCGCTGATTGTCCTGTCCCAGGATGAGCATCAGCATGCCTTGAAAGAGGTACATGCCGCTGCCTTGGCTGTCGCGAAAGAACCGCGGCAGGTTGTCGAAATTCTGCGCTACGTGTTGCAGGGGAGCCTGCCTGCGTGACCGGGCCGACATTGACGACGGAGCGGCTGTCGCTGCGCCCTCACCGGCTGGAGGATTTTGATGCGCTGACGGCGTTGTGGATGGATCCGGTGGTTGTCCGTCATACGATCGGTCGCCCGGCCAGCCGCGAGGAAACCTGGACGCGCCTGTTGCGCTACATCGGACATTGGCAGGTGCTGGGTTACGGTTACTGGGCGATCACCAGCCGCGACGACGGACGCTATCTCGGCACCGCCGGCTTTGCTGATTATCAGCGCGATATCGATCCTCCGCTCGGCTCGGTGCCCGAGGCGGGCTGGGGGCTGATGCCAGCGGAGCATGGGAAGGGGCTGGCGACAGAGGCGGTCGAGCGCATACACCGGTGGGCTGCCGAGGAGACTCAATGGCGATCAACCTGTTGTCTTCTGGATCCTGACAACGCAGCCTCGATCCGAGTCGCCGAGAAGATGGGCTACAGCGCCAGTCACGAAGCCAACTACCGTCAAGAGCCGACACTGGTGATGACCAGAGCGATCCCGCGCTAGCACGCTTTCGAAGCCATAGACAGCCGCCCTGCACGTTGATCCGGGGCGGCTGCCGGGAGATCAGCCCTCTTTCTTGATTTCCACGCTGTGCGGGTAGGGGATTGAGATGCCCTTGTCGTCAAAAGCCTCTTTGACGGCTTGGGTCATTGCGAACTTCAGCTCCCAATAATCCGCGGCCTTGCACCACAGACGTGCGGTGAGATCGACCGAGCTGTCGCCAAGATTGGTCACCCGGACCCAAGGAGCAGGATCCGCCATGACCCGTGTATCGGCCTCGGCGAGGGCCATGATGATCTCCTTGGCGTCATCGGCACTGTCGCCGTAGTCGATGCCAAAGACCATATCCACGCGGCGGGTGTCATGGGCGGAGTAATTGGTGATGATTGCACCCCAGGCCTGACCGTTGGGAATGATGATCTGGACGTTGTCCGGTGTGACCAGTTCGGTCACGAAGAGGTTCAGGTCAACCACGGTGCCGGAGGTGCCGCCGATATCGACATACTGGCCGAGCTTGTAGGGGCGAAATAGAACCAGCATGACGCCCGCAGCCAGATCGCTCAGCGTTCCCTGGAGAGCAAGGCCAATCGCCAGGGTCGCAGCGCCGAGCATGGCGACCAGGCTGGTGGCCTCTATCCCAAAGATGCCAAGCACGGCGACCAGCACGATGGCCAGCAATATCCAGCGGACGGCACTGGCGGCAAAATTACCGAGTGTTTGATCCAGATGTGGCGTCGCGTTGATGCGACGGCGCACGGCGCTGCTGATGATACCGGCGGTTATCCAGCCAAGCACCAGCACAACCAGCGCCTTGGCCGTACTGATTAGCAAGGGCCAGAGCGCGCCCAATTGTTCGATCCATTCTTCCATGTCGTTGTCTGGTCCCTGCCATTGTCTCAAAGGAATGCCCGATCACCGGCAACGCGAGGTCGCCGGTGCCCGACATGTGGCCTTAGTCCGACCGGCCGCAGGATGCCACCTGCGGATCGTCTGTGTCTGCTTACCGTTTCAGGGAGTCGCGGATTTCCAACAGGACATCCAGCTCTGTGGGGCCGGCGGGGGCTTCCTCGGCGGGCATGGCTTCCTGCTTGCGGAAAGCGGCGTCTTTGACCTTGTTGACGTAGCGCACCAGCATGAACACCACGAATGCGATGATCAGAAAGTTGATCACTGCCATCACAAAGGCACCGTGAGCAAACACAGCGGCGCCCGCCTCACGTGCGGCCTCCAGGCTCGCACCTTCAGGGACGTTGCCCGCAAGGACCAGGTAGGAGTTGGTGAAATCGATCCCGCCAGTGAACAATCCGATGATGGGGTTGATCAGGTCGTTGACCATGCTGCTGACGATCGCGGTAAAGGCGGCGCCGATGATGATGCCGACGGCCATGTCCATCACATTGCCCTTGGCAATGAAATCTCTGAATTCCTGAAGCATGTTGTTTGTCCCTGTTAACGAAGTCATTTTCATTGAGCAGACGTCGCGACCATCTGCGCGCTGCATGACCGCAGTTTAGTCAGGTTTTGGCCGCCGCTGCTATTGATTTTGCATTGAAAACTCTAGCCGTAGCCCTGTCGCGCGGACCATCGCAGCAGCACCGGTCCGGCGTTTCGCCATATTCTGACCGCAAAATGGGCCAGCACCGGTCCCAGAGCGGTCCTGTGTTGGACGTGTTTGCCGGGTAAATCTTGGCCGTTGGATGTGTTTTTCCCTGGACCCGAACAGCGCGCCGCCTGTGGGATCTGGGCGCGGGCGCGTCATCGGGGGCGCCGGCTGTATCGGCGCGGGGTGTCCGCTGCTGTTGCTGGAGCGGAGTTAATTGTTAGGTACAAGGTAGACGCGAGACATGGCCATTCTTGACAATGCGATCTGGTTGACCGGCATCAACGGCACCGCGCAAAGTGGGTCTACCTCACTGAGTGAAGGCGGCAATACCACGGTTGTGACAGGCACGTTCACAGCGGACAGCTGGGACAGTTCGCAGGATGGCTACGCGGTTTCCGATTTCGGTGCCTTTGGCGTCAGCGATCCCATCACCGCAAGTTACGGGTTCTCCAATCCTGTCACCAATTTACGGTTTGATCTTCAGCATGTGAATTCGAACGGCAGTTCGAATGACGATAAGTTTACGCTTCGGGTGCTGGACGCAAGCGGTGTGTTGATCCCGGCATCGCAGATCATTGCCGGATTGACCGGGGTTACCCACCATCAGGTCTCGGTCAACGCCGATGGTACGGTCTCGATCGAGGCTGAGGGCAGCACAGCCGCCGATATCGGTATTGCAATCGACGGCCCCGTTTCGCAGCTGGATGTGATCTTTGACAATGGGGGGGACGCACCTGTTTCCGGCGGAGCGGGACTGTCCGATCTGACGTTCACGATCCCGCCGGCCTTGGACTACATCGTCGAAGGCACCGATTCCGGCGAGCGCATCGACGTCAACTACCTGGGCGATCCCGAAGGCGATCGGGTCGACAGCGCCGACGCGGCTGATGGCTCCCAGGATGACGTGATCGAGGCCGGCGGCGGCAATGATACGGTTATCGCAGGTGAGGGGGATGACCGGGTCGATGCAGGTGCCGGCGATGACTCGGTCGAAGGGGGTATCGGGTCGGACACCCTGTTTGGCGGCGATGGGAACGATCTGCTACAGGGCGGCGCAGGTGATGATCTGCTGCAAGGTGGCATCGGTAGCGACACGCTGGAGGGCGGCGCCGGGCGCGACACGCTGGAAGGTGGTATCGGGCATGACTCGCTTAGCAGCGGCGACGATAACGATCTGCTGTTGGGCGGCGATGGCAACGATACGATCACCGCAGGCTATGGCGATGACACGATCTATGGCGGGGCTGGCAATGACCAGCTCGAAGGGCTCTATGGCAACGATCTGATCTATGCGGGGGAAGGGGACGACCATGTCTTTGGCCGCGATCAGGATGACCTGATTTATGGTGAAGACGGCAATGACACGCTGATCGGCAGCATGGGAACCGACACCGTCTGGGGCGGGGCTGGCAATGACATTCTGGCGGGCAGCCAGGGCAATGATGAGATCCATGGCGGCGATGGCGACGACCTCGCCTTTATCGGTGTCTATGAAGATTCCGACCGCATCTTCCTCGACGATGGCAATGACTATCTCGATGGGAGCACCGCCGGGTCATCCTTTTATGGCGAAGGTGGCCGTGGCGACGACGTGATGAACAGCGGCGTCGGCAATGACACGTTGCTGGGCGGCGAGGGCTATGACCAGCTGAGTGGCGGCGCAGGCGGCGACTCGCTGGATGGCGGCAGCGAAGATGACATAATCGAAGGCGGAAGCGGCGCTGATACGCTGATCGGCGGTGCGGGTGCGGACAGCCTATACGGCGAGGATGACCGGGATCTGTTGATCGGCGGGGCCGGGGATATCGTCGATGGTGGCGAAGGTGGTGATGATTACGACCGGCTTGATATCAGCGAGCTGCGCGCGCTTGGAAACACCCGGATCATCTATACCAGCGCTGACCGCGAGGACGGCCGGGTCGAGGTCACGAACAACAACAATGACACCGTTGGAACGTTGACCTTCTATAACATCGAAGAGGTCATTCCCTGTTTTACGCCGGGCAGCCTTGTCCTGACACCGCAGGGTGCGGTTCCGGTCGAGGATCTAGAGATTGGTGATCGCGTCCTGACGCGCGACAGCGGGTTGCAAACCCTGCGCTGGACCGCGCGACGGGTGGTTACAACGGCAGAGTTGGCACGCCGCCCTCAGTTCCAACCGATCCTGATTGAGGCCGGGGCGCTCGGCCAGGAGGGGGCCGAGCTTGTGCCGAACCGGGATATGATGGTGTCACCGCAACACAGGATGCTGCTGACGGGAAGCCGTGCCGAACTGCTGTTCGGCTCAAACGAGGTGCTGGTGGCGGCTGTGCATCTGATCAACGATCGCGATATCCGCCGGGCGCGAACACTGGATGTGACCTATATTCATCTGCTCTTCGATCAGCATGAAATCATCTGCGTCGATGGAGCCTGGAGCGAGAGTTTTCAACCCGGTGACCTGACACTGGCGGGGATGGATACGGCCCAGCGGTCAGAGCTTTGCCAACTGTTCCCGGAGCTGGAGAGTATGGGGCAGGCCTTTCCGACGGCGCGGCGGTCCTTGCGCAGCCATGAGGCGCGGGTGTTGCTGTCCGCAGGTCGGCACAATCGCGGCGACGGATCAGCCTAATAACCCGGCCACCATCGGCGGCCGGGTTGCTGCTTTGTTACTGGAACTTCTTGATTTCACCGGTCTTGAGGCGTGCCATGTAGCTGTTCAGCTCACCCTTGACGATTGGCATCAGGAAGTAGAGCGCGACGATGTTCACCACGGCCATGGCAAAGATTGCCGCATCGGAGAAGTCGATGACCGGACCCAGGCTGGCCGCGGCGCCGATGATGACAAACAGGCAGAAGATCAACTTGAAGACCAGTTCAGTCGTCTTGCCCTCACCGAACAGGAAGGTCCAGGCTTTGAGGCCGTAGTAGGACCAGCTGATCATGGTGGAGAAGGCAAACAGGATCACCGCGATGGCCAGAATATACTTGAACCAGCCAAATGCCGACGAGAAGGCCGCAGATGTCAGAGCCACGCCGGAATTGCCATCCACGGTCTGGATCGCGCTTCCTGCCTCGTTCAGCACGTAGAGACCGGTTTCAGGGTTGCTGACCAGCTGGCCGGTGATGATGATCACCAAGGCGGTCATGGTGCAGATCACCACGGTGTCGATGAACGGCTCCAAGAGCGAGACGAAACCTTCGGTGATCGGCTCCTTGGTCCGCACGGCGGAGTGGGCAATTGCCGCGGAGCCAACGCCCGCTTCGTTGGAGAAGGCCGCGCGTTTGAAGCCCTGGATCAGTGCGCCAACCATGCCGCCCGCAACGCCAAGACCGGTAAAGGCACCGTCGAAGATCTGGCCAAAGGCCCAGCCGATTTTGTCAAAGTTCATCAGGATGATCACCAGCGCGGTCAGCACATAGAGCACGCCCATGAACGGCACCACTTTTTCGGTGACTTTGGCGATCGACTTCAGGCCACCAATGATCACGGCAAAGACGACACCAGCGAAGATAACGCCGGTGACCCAGCCCGGATAGTCGCCCAGAACATTGGTCAGCTGCGCATGGGCCTGGTTGGCCTGGAACATATTGCCGCCACCAAGGGCGCCCAGAATGCAGAAGATCGAGAACAGGACCGCCATGAACTTGCCCCCGGGCAGGCCACGCGCAGCAAAGCCCTTGGTCATGTAGTACATCGGGCCACCGGAAACTGTGCCGTCAGGGTATTCGTTGCGGTATTTCACACCGAGCGTACATTCGGTGAATTTCGACGCCATCCCCATCAGACCCGCGAGGATCATCCAGAAGGTTGCGCCAGGACCACCGATGCCAACCGCAACCGCGACGCCTGCGATATTGCCGAGGCCAACGGTGCCGGAAAGCGCTGTGGCCAGAGCCTGGAAATGGCTGACCTCGCCTGCGTCATTCGGGTCGGAGTAGTCGCCCTTCACCAGCGAGATCGAGTGCGGGAAGGCGCGGAACTGGATCAGGCCGAAATAAATGGTGAAAATCGTCGCTGCAATTACCAGCCATGCCACGATCCACGGGAAGCTGGTGCCCGGAAATGGGCTGAAGATGAAATTGACAAACCAGCCCGTGGAACTGGCAAAGAGATCGTTGACCTTCTGGTCGATGCTCTGTGCCATTAGCGGACCCGACAGCACTAGGGCGCCGGGGACGGCCAGTGCGGCCGCTTTGGAAAAACTGTTCATGATGACCCCTGTCGATCAGTTATGGGACAATGGTGACCGGAACCGGCGCGGCCTGCGCCAGACTGCCTGCGACCGAACCAAACAGCCGCGATGACAATGCGGAATGGCCGGTGCGCCCGATAACCACGTGATTGGCCCCTTCGGACTTCGCGATGGACACGAGAACCTCGGCGATATTGCCGTATTTCACGGTGGCCGTGACCTCGACACCGCTGGTCTCAAGATCCTTGAGCAGGGGCTGGATCAGCGCGGTCTCGGCGCGTTCAAGCTCTTCGGTGCGGCGCTTGTGGCGCTCTGCCAGCTCGGCTGCGGATAGAAAAGAATATGGTGACCATTCCAGCACATGCGCGACTACGATGCTGCCGCCCTGTGCCTTTGCTACACCCAGCGCAAAGTTGAGCGCACTCCGCGCGCTCGTGCTGCCGTCGTAGCCAACTACGATTTTTGAGGCCATCTGCCCCTCCCTTGGTTACGTCATCCCTGTGACGAAGTGTCTCAATTTTATGACGTTGTTGATAGGAAAGGTTCTCGATTTCCTTGCCTATTCGGAAAATTTCGGAAAAATGTGCGGATAACGATTAAGTATTGGGAAAATTTCCGATGGACATGCTGGATTCTCGTATTCTTTCCGCCCTGCAGCAGGATGGTCAGATATCAATGGCGCGCCTCTCGGAGAAAGTAGGGCTGTCTTTGTCCGCATGTCACCGTCGTGTCAAGTTGATGGAAGCCAGCGGTATGATCGAAGGCTATGCCGCGCGGCTGGATCGCAAGAAGATTGGTCTGGAGCTTCAGATCTTTATCGAGATCAAGCTGGTCGGTCAGCAGCGCGAGCATATCCAGGCCTTTGAGAACACCATTGCCCGTATGCCCGAGGTGTTGGAATGCCACCTAATTTCGGGCGAGTTCGACTATCTGATACGCGTCGCGGCGCGCAATACGGAAACCTATGAAAACCTCTATCGCAACCGGTTGTCGGACATCCCGTCGGTCGCACAGATGAAGACCTTGCTGGCGGTTTCTACGGTGAAGGAGTTTCGCGGCTATCACCTAGAGTGAGACGCGCCCTCTTCAGGTCTGTTTCGGCTATTGATCATGGAGTTTGGGCGATTTCAGGACGCCCGACCGGTTTTGCGGGCTGTTCGGCGCCTATCGCTGGCGTGCCTCCGCGACGAGGCAGTCCAGTCCCGAAGAGGTGAGCGTCTCGAGGAAGCTCAGCAGGTCTCGCTTTTCGCCATCGGTCAGACGGAGCGGTCGAATGCGCGGATCCTGACCGGGCAGATTGGCACCGCCACCATTGTAGAAGTCGATCACCTCAGCAAGGGTGCCGAACCCGCCGTCGTGCATATAGGGCGGCGAGACGGCGAGATTGCGCAGCGTCGGCGTGCGGAAACGCCATCGGTCGCGTGGATCCTCGGTGACTTCGTAGCGCCCCAAATCGGCCTCCCGCGGCCCGCTGACGGCGCGAACCAGCGCGTAGTCGATCTGATGGACCACGCCGGGAGCGACCTGAACCGGCAGGGTTTCGGGCGGGTTCTGTCGCGCCAGTTCGCGCATCTGCCCGTAGCCTGTGTCGTGGAACTGCTGATCGGTGAAGAGCGCGTCATCTGGTCCGATGCTGTGGCAGGAGACGCAGCCTGCCTTGCCGCGAAAGAGGTCAAAACCACGTTTGGCGGTCGAAGAAACAGCAGCGCTGTCGCCGCCATAAAACCACCGATCGAACGAGCTGTTGCCCAGCGTCAACGCGCGCTGGTAGGCCGCGAGCGCCATACCTATGCGATCCAGAGACGCGGAGGCACCAAATGCCTCGCGAAACAATCGGTCATAGTCAGCCTGCTCCTGAAGATAGGCAACCACGTGGCCCACCGATGGGTTTGCCATCTCGTTACGGGCGGTGAGCGGTCCGATGAACTGGGTTTCCAGTGTAGGGTCGCGCCCATCATGAAACAGGGGCCGCAGCAGGCCGACATTGATCAGGCTGGGAGCATTGCGCTTCACGCTGCGGCCCTCGACGCCGATGGAGGTCGCCAACTCCCAATTGGCAAATCCCTGTTCCGGCACATGGCACATGGCGCAGGACATGGTGTTGTTGATCGACAAGGCGCGATCAAAAAAGATCCGTCGGCCAAGCGCAATGCGTGCTGCTGTGGGCGGGTTGTCGGCCGGATGTTGCAATGGCGGTAGGCCGAGCTGCGGCGTCCGGCTACGTCTTGACGCAGCTTCAGCCCAATTATCGGGCGAGCGTTCACAGGTTTCCGCCGAGATCTGTAGCGGCGCCGCAGTCGATGCCGGGACGGTCCAGAGCAGTGCCAGAAGCGCCGCACATAGTGCAAGACGTTGACGCAGCAAGGCGGGCGGGCGGTGGGTCACTCTGCGGCCTCCGCCATCAGTAGGGTCTCCACGTCGGTCATCAAAAGGCGCGGGTCGATCAGGCCAAGACCATAGACGTTGCGGATCATGCCTTGGGTGTCGACCAGATACATCCGAAGCAGGTGATTGATCTGATCATCCGAGGATCCGCGATCAACCACCTGGCCAAATCCATCCAGCAAGGGGCGCAGCGCCTCCGCGTCAGCGGTGGTCAGGACGTGCCAGTCCAGTTTCTGCGCGCTGGCGGGATCGCTGCTGACCGGGTGGGCAAAAGCGGCGATCGCCTCTACCGTGTCGCGCTCGGGGTCAAAGCTGATGGTCATCAGCTGCACCTTCTGGCGCAGTCCGGGCAGCTGGGCGCTGGCATCATGAATGTCATAAAGCGTCGAGAAGGCCAGCGGGCAGCCGTCCACATCGCCACAGGTAAGATAGACAAAGCTGACGAGGGTGATTTTCTCGTCGAACAGCTGGTGCAGGCGGGTTTGTATTCCGTTTGTGGTCAGAACCGCGCCATCGGGTGCGGGCTTCAGCCGGTTCAGCCTATAGGATCCCGGTTCCGGTGGGCTGAACTGGAAGGCGGGATCGCTCGGGAAGATATCGGAAAAGGGAGTGGTGGCGGTCCGCAGCGCAGCAGGTGTCAACCGTGCGAGCAGATCTGAGGGACGCCAGGTGTCGGCCAGGGCGACAACGCCCGTCAGCAAGGCCGCAGCGGCGGTGATGGAAACAGCGAGTGTTGTCTTGCGCATGGAGATCCTCCGGCAAGTTTAGGTCCGCAAGGGGAGACCGGAGCGGCAGCTGGCCGCCCCGGGAACTGGCAGTCAGGCTGAGTAAAGCGCCGAGCTGCCAAAGCGCATGATGTGAGCGCGGCCCAATCCAGCGGCATAGAAGTCGATATTGAAATCTTCGACCAGATCTGTGCCGTCCCATGTATAGGCGCGCAGATACTGCACATCATCCTCGCCCTTCTTGTCCCAGTTGGCGAGCAGCGACGACGAGAAATAGACCCGTTTGCCATCCCAGCTCTGGCTGACCATATTGACCTGCCGGTCGATGGTCTTCTCGTAGATTTGCGACGGGTTATGCGGGTCCGAGATGTCAAATAGGCGGGTTTTGCCATCCATGAAGGAATTGACCCAGAGCGTCTGATCATCCGCAGCGATGGAGATATCGACGGGCAGGGGGATGTCCTCCGGGTTGCCGATATCCGCGACCGATTTGGCCTGCCATTCGCCATCATCGTCTTCGTAGATCAGCCACAGCTGCGAGGTGAGCGCGGTGGTGGAGAAGGCATAATTGGCATTCGGCCCCCAGGGAAAGCGCACTTCCAACGGTGCGCCGGGCACATTGAACACCTTGCGGGGCTGGCGGGTGTGCAGATCCCACAGCACCATCGTGTTTCCAAAGCGTTTCATCGCTTCGGGATCCTGCAACATCTGGCCAAAATCCATCATGTAGTTGGACCAGCCCGTGAAGGAGGAGGTGAGCATGACATTCTTGCGGATCAGCGCGCGGATATCGTAGCCGTAGCCATCGGCAACCGCGCCATCCACCGCAACGGCACCCTGCATGTCATCTGCGGTGGGCATCCAGTAGGTGGCGACGTAATCTCCATCATCGTTATATTCGACCAGCGCCGTGCGACCGCCGTGATCGTCCTGATTGCTGAGCCCGGTGATCATCATGCTGCCGGGCAGGGCAAAAAACGTGTGGGGACCAACCACACCGCCGGAATCGGTGACGAAGGTTTCAATCACCTTGTGCAGCTTGGGGGCCGCCGGGTTGCTGTGAATGTCAAAGATGAAGATGCGATTGGTATCAAGCCCGCCGGTCCAGAAATACCGACGATCTGCGGAGAAGCCGCCATGATGAGCCTCGTTTCGGCCCCCTACAGAGAGGCTGTGGATGACCTCTCCGCGCGTGGATGAGCCAGGGCGGAGGTCGACGGTTACCATCTTGTCCTGCTCGTCGCCCATCCCCTCGACACCGAGGGTCCAGACGTACACAAATTCTTCTTGGCCCGTAATCTTGGGCATATAGGGGGATTGGCAGGTCTCGTCTGCAAAGGCGCGAAACGGGCCGGCCATGGCCAGTGCAGCAGCAGCGGTCAGCCCGCCGAATTCTCTTCTGTTCATGTTCTTTCTCCCTTCAATAAATTCAGTGTTGTTGGTTCGACCTTTCCATTGCTGCAGCCAGTGACATGGCATTTGTGGTTTCCGCCTCAACGACCGAGCAATGCTGAATGGCCGCAGCGGCGTGAAAGGCTTCTTTCGACAAAATTGGCAGAATGCGGGGGTGAATGGCCGGAGTGATGCGGGCAGATGGCCCGACCACGCCCATGGAAAAAACCGCGCCGAGACGATCAATAATGATTGGTACGGCGATGCTGGTGACACCGACGTCGATCTCGCCGTCGCAGGTTGCATAGCCGTGGCGGCGCACCTGCTGCAATTCGCGGGTGATCTGCTCGGGGTCGGTGCGGGTCTTGTCGGTAAAGCGCGTGGGTTGCGTTTCAATCAGATCACACTGGAGCTCCGGTGCCAAAAAGGCGGCAATAACCTTGGCCGAGGAGCAGGCATGAACCGGACGCGCGCCCAACCCGGGGTAGATATGGGGAACAGAAGGATCTGTCGGGACCTGCGTATGGATGAGGTCAACGCGCCCAGCTCGGTAGCGCGCCAGAAATGCGGTTTCTCCCAGGTCTTTGACCACCCGTAGCAGCACGGCGGAGACCGCGTTGATCACATGAGTGTCCGATTTTCCGGTCAGCGCAATCTTGATGAACCGCATGCCCAATACGTAACGGTTGCCGGTGTCGATCTCTTCCAGGAACCCGCAGGCCAGCAGGGTGGCAATATGGCGATAGAGGCTGGCCCGAGGGGTCGCCGTCATTCTGGCCAGCTCGCTTGCGCTCACTGGCGTCGCGGACGACGCTACCGCTTCCAGAAGGAGGATCTGACGGTCCTGCATGTGAATCCCATAATACGGACAATAGTACCGTAATTCGGGAAAAATGAGTCTGGCAAGACTCTATAGGGTGTGTCGGCGGAACTATGCGCAACTAGCCCGCGAGCCAACGCACCGGGCACAGGTGCCTAAAGGGGGGCACCGCCAGACGCCCCCACTACCATTTTCCGTATCGGAGGTTTAGCTGCCGCTAGCTGCGTTGCGGCCCGTGGGGATCACCTCGTAGCCCGGTTCCTCCGGCTCGTCGTCGACCATCTCAGCCGGAAATCCGGGCGCTCTGATGTCTAACCCTGTTGCCTCTTCCAGCCGCCGGATGATGTTTGGCGACAATTCGCGGCTGCCGAAACGGGCTTCGCCGTCCTTGAAGATCTTGATCATCAACGGGTTGATTTCGAGGGGGACGTTATGCCGATCCGCCACTGCCTGAAACAGGCCGATATCCTTTGAAACCAGATCCATGGTGAAGGAAATATCGCGGGATCCATTCAGGATCACCTGGCTTTCCGTTTCATGCACGAATGAGGTGCCGGAGGAGATCTTGATCGCCTCATAGGCGGTGTTGAGATCCATGCCTGCAGCCTTGGCCGTGACCAGCGCCTCGCAGCAGGTCAGCAGGTTGGCGGTGGCCAGATAATTGGTGATGACCTTCAGCACCGACGCCGAGCCGATCGGCCCGGTGTGCAGAATGCGCCGCCCCATGGTTTTCAGCAGGGGGACGATCCGTTCGAAGGTTTCGCGGTCACATCCGGCGAAGATCGAGATGTTTCCGGTATCGGCCCGGTGGCATCCGCCCGACACCGGGCAGTCTACGGCTGTGCCGCCCGCCTGCGCCACCAGCTCGCCGAGGCGTTTGACCTCTGCCTCATCGGTGGTGGACATCTCCATCCAGATCTTGCCGGGGCCAATCTCCGGCAGCATCTGCTGCATAACCTGATCCGAGGCCGCAGGCGACGGCAGGCAGGTGATCACCGCGTCACAGCTGCGCATCAACTCGGCGGGGTTCTTCGCTGCCGTCGCTCCCGCCTCGGCCGCCTTTGCGACCAGCGTGTCGTTCAGGTCATAGACGCTGAGGTCGATACCGTTGCGCAGCAGGCTGCCGCTCAGTTTGCCGCCGACGTTGCCAAGGCCAATAAATCCTACTTTCATGCCGCTCTCCCTGCTGGCTATTGTCGAAAGCATTCCAAGAATGAGCGCAAAGAGAAACAAGAATTGCATCTTCGAGGCTGAAAAATCGGCCTTTGGCGAGACGGGCTTTTAGCGCCAGGACTGGCGCTTGCAATCAAAAGGGCATTTGCGTCGCAGGCTATGTTGAAAGCGCCAGCGCAGAAATATTCCTGTGTTCCGGAAGAAGCCGATAAAGGCACGCTTTGGTCAGCTTTCGCTGGCGTCGAAGGGCGTAACCATGGAGATCCTGCTCTGAGTCGCGGGGGGAGGTGCCTTCAGGATGTGGTTGGCATGGAGCAGGCTGAGAAAGGCATTGCGCATATCGCTGGCGATGTCGTGTTGCAGGACCACGGTGATCTTGCCCTGACGCATCAGGGTTCGATTTTCCGCATCCAGATCATGGGCGATATAGGCGCGGGGCTCGTGGCCAAAGGCGCACAGCTGTTCGATGATGGCACGATTGGCGCCGCCCATTGAATAGACCGCCACTATCTGGCCGAGATCCGGTTCGGCCAGCCGTTGACGCAGCAGCTCCGTGGTTTCCAGCGCAAGGCCTGCACCGGCACTGAGGGTGACCAGTCTCAGATCCGGGCGGCGTTCCTGCAAGACGCGCAAGAAGCCGCGCCGCCGTTGTTCCTCACCGTGGAATGCCATCTGGCTAAGGGTGGTCAGGATGGTTGCGCCCGGGTCAGGGATGCCGGGAAGGCATTTGTCGATCATGTAGGCGGCAGACTGGCCCGCCGCATAATTGTTGGGTCCGCAATAGAGCCTGCGGGGGCTGTTTGGCAGGTCGGTAAAGACACAGACAACAGGAATGCCTTTGCTGTCCAGTTCGGCCACCGTTGCAATAATCTGAGGCAGATCCCGTGCCTTCAGCACAACCCCATGGCTGCCGCGCCGGGCGATCTGCCCGAGGATTTCAACGCAGTCATCGGCGGACATAATCTGTCGGAAACTGTAGCGGGTATGGATCACCGCCGGACCGATGGTTGGAAGGACGGCCTCGGTCGCGAGACGGATTTCCCGGCTGAACCGTTCGGGAGCCTCGACAACAACGTCGAAATAGAGGCGTCGCCCACGGGCTGAGAGCTGCTGTTCCTGGCCCTCCAGCTCGGCGATGGCCGCCGCGACCCTGGCGCGACTGCGGGCGCTGACATTGGCGCGCCCGTTCAGGACGCGGTCCACGGTTGCCGTGCTCAGCCCGGACTGCCGAGCGATATCCTTAATCGGGAAGCGATGGCTCATTGATGTATTTTTGATGGATCATGCGGCTGACCACAAGTGATTACACCGGCAGTCTGATGGCAGGAGATTTGAAACCACGCAAAGGAGAACAGGGATGGCGGACAGAGCAGCAAGGAGAGGAGATACCTATTTCGACCCTGCCGGATGTGACTTGAGTGATTTTCGGAAGCTGGTTGAACAGGATTTGACGGCGGATCAGGTGCCGCTCGCGGGTGCCATCGTGAAGAATATCCCGATCTACGACATGACGGCCCTCAGCGGGATGCTCGGCAACAGTGATGACCGGCGGCGGCTGATGGCGGAATGGGCGCAAGGTTTGCGCGAAGGGGCCGGCGTATTGGTGCTGAAACAGGCCTATCAGGACACGGCTGCTATCGACAGCGCGAGCGCGATATATGAACAGATCATCGCGCAGGAGAAGCTGGCCAATGGTGGCGGTGCGGATCACTTCGCGGCGGCAGGCTCGAATGACCGGATCTGGAACTCTCTTCAGAAACTCTGCGAGGCCGCGCCGAAGGTCTTCGCGCGTTACTTTGGTAATGTGGCGTTGGCCGCAGTTTGCGAGGCTTGGCTGGGGCCGAACTACCAGATGACGGCGCAGATCAATCTGGTTCGGCCGGGCGGTGAGGCCCAGCAGGCGCATCGCGACTATCATCTGGGCTTTCAAACGGCGGAAACATCCTCGCAGTATCCAGCCCATGTGCATGATCTGTCGCCGGTTCTGACCTTGCAGGGGGCGGTCGCCCATGGGGACATGCCGGTTGAAAGCGGCCCAACCAAGCTGCTGCCGTTCTCGCAGAGATACCGGGAGGGCTATGTGGCCTGGCGGCGGCCGGATTTCCGCGCCTATTTCGAGGAGCGCTATGTCCAGCTGCCACTGGCCAAGGGCGATGCGGTGTTTTTCAACCCGGCTTTGTTTCATGCCGCAGGCGCCAACCGGTCGCAGGATGTCCAGCGCATGGCGAATTTGTTGCAGGTCTCGTCTGCCTTTGGTCGCGCGATGGAAACCGTGGATCGGCGCGGCATGTCCGAGCGGCTTTATCCTGCGCTGGTGCAATTGGAGGCTGAGGGCGCGATGCCAGAGGCGGAGCGCGCCGCGGCAATCGCAGCCTGCGCCGAGGGCTATTCCTTTCCGACCAATCTGGATAGAGATCCGCCGACGGGAGGTCTGGCCCCGCAGACGCAGGCGGATTTGCTGCATCAGGCGCTGGCTGAGGGCTGGCCGCCCGAGCGTTTCAACGAAGCGCTGGCGGCGCAAGACGCGCGCCGCCGGGCATGATAATCTGACCTACTACAGTTGGACCGGTGTCCCCGTCTCAAGCGATTTGGCGGCGGCATCGGCCAACATCTGAGCGCGAAGCCCGTCGTCGATACTGGGCGACGGGGTGGTGCCTGCCTGAACAGCCTCGACGAAGCGGGCCATTTCGTTGCGATAGGCAGCCTCGTAGCGCTCAAGGAAGAAATGCTGCGCGGGCGCTGTCTGGAAGCCATTGGCCCCGGCAACCTCGACCGTGTTTTCCAGCATGTTGGCAGCGCGCAGCATCCCTTTGGAGCCATGTACCTCAACCCGCTGATCGTAGCCATAGGTGGCCCGGCGCGAGTTCGAGATCTGGCAGATCTTTCCGCTGGCCGTGGTCAGGGTGACGGAGGCAGTGTCCACGTCACCTGCCGCGCCAATAGCCGGGTCGACCAGGGCCGAGCCGACGGCGAAGACCTGAATTGGCTCTTCGCCCAGCAGAAAACGCGCCATGTCGAAATCATGGATCATCATATCCCGGAACAACCCGCCAGAGGTCTTGATGTAGCTGACCGGGGGCGGAGAGGGATCGCGCGACAGGATCGAGACGATCTCTACGTCACCAATCTCGCCCGCGCGCAGACGCTGCTGCAGATTGGCAAAGTTGGGGTCAAACCGTCGGTTGAACGCGGTCAGGAACGCAACCCCTGCCTCCGCCACCACCTTCTGGCAATCACGGATGCGGTCGGCGGACATATCGACCGGTTTTTCGCAGAAAATTGCCTTACCCGCCGCTGCTGCCTGATGGATCAGGTCGTAGTGGGTATCGGTGGGTGTGCCAATCACCACCGCGTCTACGTCCGCGCTGGTGATCAGCGCCGAGGCGTCGCGCACATCCGCGCCGATCTTGCTGGCCAGCGCGCTGGCGGCTTCCGGCACGGCATCGGCGACGGCTGTCACGCGCACGCCGTCCAATTGTCCAACAGAACGGGCGTGGACCTGACCGATGCGCCCGCAGCCCAGAAGGCCGATATTCAACATTGTGTTTCTCCCTTGAAGGCGCGAAGAACGCCGCGCGCCGCGGCAACGACCGGATCGTGGGTTTCCGACAGGATGCTGACCCTGTCAAAGCGGTCCGGGTCCCGGTTGACCGCATCGCGCATGGCGGCGCCGAAAGCCATGCGCAATTCGGTGCCGATATTGAATTTGCAGATACGCGACTCGCGGGCCAGCATTCTGCGCTGTGCGACCGGTACGCCGGAGCCGCCATGGATGACCAGCGGCACCTCGGTGAGGGCCTCGATGGCGCGGATCCGGTCAATATCCAGCCCGCCGTCCTTGTCCTGTTGCAGATGCACATTGCCGACAGAGATTGCCATCGCGTCCACGCCGGTTTCCAGTGCAAAGCGGCGGGCCTCTTCAGGATCAGTTCCTGCCGACCCTTCGCCGCCCGAGTAGCCGACAAATCCGATTTCACCCTCGCATGAGACACCTGCGGCATGGGCCATTTCGGCGATGGCAGCGGTTTCGGCGATATTGTCCTCAAGAGGTTTGCGAGAGCCGTCGAACATCACGGAGGTAAAGCCGCTGTCGATGGCAATACGGCAATCCTCTGGGGTGTAGCCATGATCGAGATGTGCAACCACCGGAACCGATGCGGCCTCGGCCAGATGGTGGAACATCTTACCCAGGATTGGCAGCGGCGTATGGGCGCGACAGGATGGCCCCGCCTGCAAGATCACAGGCACGCCTTCGGCCTCTGCCGCTGCCACATAGGCGCGCATGTCTTCCCAGCCCAGCGTCACCAGCCCGGCGACGGCATAGCCATCGCGCAGGGCCGTTTGCAGGACCTCAGCCAGAGTTGCAACGGTCATTTGAACTTGGCCACCATATCCTTGATGCCGGGGATCGTTTCGACCTGATAGGCATGGGTTGGCTGGAAATACTGGATCAGGCTGCGCTGGCTCAGACCGCCAAGGATGGTGAAATAATACATCTCATATCCCGGCATCACGGCGCAGGGGTGATAGCCCTTGTCGATCATGATGGTGGAGCCGTCCATCAGTTGGTAAGCATCCCCCGGCTTGCCTTCTTCGCGTTGCAGGATCTGGACGCCGGAACCATGGTTGGGGCGGAAGCGGAAGTTATAGGTCTCGTCATGACGCGTTTCGATGATATTGCCATCGGCGTCCTTGCGATCGGTGTCGTGCTTGTGCGCCGGAAAGCCGGACCAGCCGCCTTGACCCACAGTGAACAACTCCGAAACCAGCAGGCGTCCGACCTTGTCATGCTGCTTCTGTCCGAGAATATGTTTGATCTTCCGGTGAGTCTTGGTGTCATCAGATCCGTATTGCACGAGGTCGATGCCGTCCGCGCGGACGTCGAACGGCTCCAGAACCTTGTCGTATTTTGCACCGGCAACGAAGGTCTCCGTTGCGTCGGTGGTGCAGGTGATCGTGACCTTTGCGCCGACCGGGATATAGACGCCTTCTGGTTCGCCATCCCAGACGTCCGCGGTTCTGTTGCCGATCCCGGCATAGCTCAGACCTTCCACTTCGATATCCACGGTACCGGTGGCGGGAACGATGCAGGTCTCATATCCGGGGACCAGATATTCGAATGTCTGGCCCTTGGTCAGCTTGACGATGTTGAAATAGTTGAGCGGCACCAGATCGTTGTCGGCATCGACGATGGCTTTGTTCTGGTTGTCATGGGGGGCGATATGCATGGGGGGTCCTTTCAGATTTCGGTGGCGCCGGGGTGCGTTGCGAGGAACGCCTCCAGCGCAGCAAGATCGGGCATCGCCGGGGCGCAGCCGGGTTTGGCTACAACAACGGAGGCACAGGCGGAGCCGCGTAGAATGGCCTCTTTCGTATGGCGTCCTTCGGAAAGCGCGGCGAGGAAGCCGGCCATAAAGCTGTCGCCCGCGCCGGTTGGCTTCAGCGCATCAACAGGGTAGATGCCGGTGCGGATTTCCTGCCCGTCGGCAAAGGTGATGGCGCCCGCTGGACCCATCTTGTAAACCACGACGGAGGCGGTGGTTTGCGCAAGGCTGCGCGCCTTGGCGAGCCCCATGTCAACGCCACCGGCCATGAACCCGAATTCTTCGTCGTTGCCGACGATGATGTCGGACAACTCACCAGCACGCGACAGAACATCAGCGGCCACCTCGGCCGAGGGCCAGCTGTAGGGCCGGTAATCGACGTCAAAAATGATTGGTAAGCCCGCAGCGCGCGCCAGTTCAAAGGCGCGGAAGGTCGCGCTGCGCGATGGTTCGGCAGCAAAGACCGTGCCTGCGGTGATCAGCGCGCTGTATTGGCTGTAATCCACCGCCTCGACATCAGCGATGGTCATCTGAAAGTCGGCGGCGTTGTTGCGGTAGATCACGCTCTGGTGGTCTTCCACAACGCTTTCGTAAATCGCAAGCGATGTCCGATATTCGCCGGTGATGCGTTTCACGTGAGTCCGGTCGATCCCGTAGTGATCCAGCTGGTTCAGGCAATACCAACCCACGGCATCGTCTGAGATGCTGGTGACCAGCGCGGCACGGCATCCCATTTTGACCAGTCCAGCGGCGATATTTGCGCTGCTGCCGCCCATCGCCACCATCATGTCTTGGGCATCTTTTGTTGCGGTGCCTGCCGGGGTTGGACAAAGATCCATGCCCACCCGCCCGATGACCAGGAAGTTGCGCCCTGACAGATCGCCATGGGCTTTGGATGGGGTGTTCATCAGACCCCCCGCCGTTGTTTGCTGCGGCTGGATTCCCATTCGACATGGGCCTCCTGCACATCGGGATTGTTGGTGATATGCGGCGTGCCGACTTCCCACCAGGCGTGACCTTCCGTCGTCCAGCCCTCGTAGGCATCGACGTTCATCACGATGACGGTGGTTCGGTCGTTGCCCTGAGCACGCTTGAAGGCCTCTGCCAGCTCGCCCGGATTGGCGACCGTTTCCGCAATCGCGCCCATAGCGGCTGAATGCGCGGCGAAGTCCACGCCAAAGGCCTCAGGGATGGTCGGGCAATCGGCGAGAAGGTTGTTGAAACTGGTGTTGCCCGTATTGTTCTGCAGCTTGTTGATGACGGCGAAACCGCCATTGTCGAGCACGAGGATGATCAGTTTCTTTCGGCTCAGTACGCTGGAGTAGATATCCGAGTTCAGCATCATATATGAGCCATCGCCGACAAAGACGATGGTGTCACGCTCCGGCTCACGCTCGGTTTGGGCGATGCGAGCTCCCCAGGCACCGGAGATTTCATAGCCCATGCAGGAAAATCCGAACTCGACATCGACCGTGCCAGGTTCCAGCGTGCGCCAGTTGGCGGTGACCTCGGCGGGTAGGCCGCCCGCCGCTGCCACGACGCGGTCGCGCGGGTTGCAGAGCGCGTTCACCACGCCGATGGCCTGGGCATAGGAATTGGGCCGGTTGTCGCCATAGGATGTATTGTCAGCCACATAGGCGACCCAGCTGCGTCGTTCCTCCTGTGCGCGGGCCACCCAGTCCTGCGGGGCGCTGTAGCCTTGGCAGGCGGAGCCGAGGTCGAGCAGGGCGCGCTGGGCGTCACCGACAACCGGCAATGCACAGTGCTTGCCTGCATCATGGCGTGCCGCATTGATCGAGATGAACTGGGCATCCTGCGCAAATGCGGTCCAGGAACCGGTGGTGAAGTCCTGCAACCTTGTGCCCACTGCGAGGATCACATCCGCCTCTGCCGCGATGGCATTGGCGCTGTCCGACCCGGTCACGCCAATCGGGCCGATGTTCAGCGGATGGGTGTCGCGCAGGTTGGCGCGGCCTGCGATGGTTTCTACGACGGGGATCTGATGGGCCTCGGCAAAGGCGGTCAGCTCAGCCACCGCGCGGCTGTATTGCACGCCACCGCCTGCGATGATCATCGGGCGTTTGGCACCGCGCAGCGCTGCTGCGGCTTCGGCAATCTCGGCGGTGTCCGGTGTGACACGGCGAATGCGATGGGTCTTCTTTTCAAAGAAAACCTCCGGGTAATCATAGGTCCAGCCCTGGACGTCCTGTGGCAGGCCGAGGAAGGCCGGGCCACAGTCGCCGGGATCCAGCATCGTGGCAATCGCGGCGGGCAGGGACTGGATGATCTGCGCCGGATGGGTGATGCGGTCCCAGTAGCGCGATACGGGCTTGAACGCATCATTCACGCCAAAGGTCGGATCGTCGAAGTTCTCCATCTGCTGCAACACCGGATCGGGCAGGCGGGTCAGGAAGGTATCGCCGCAGAGCATCAACATCGGCAGCCGGTTGGCGTGCGCCAGCGCTGCCGAGGTCACCAGATTCGATGTGCCGGGACCGGCACTTGCCGTGCAGAACATAAAGCGTTGGCGCAGCCATTGTTTGGCATATCCCGCGGCCGCAAATCCCATGCTCTGTTCATTCTGACCGCGATAGAGCGGCAGCGCCTCGCGCGCTTCATAAAGGGCTTCTCCGAGGCAGGTTACGTTGCCATGGCCAAAGATCCCGAAGCCGCCGCCGCAGAGGCGCATTTCCTCCCCGTCGATCACAATGAACTGATTGGAGAGCCATCGGATGATGGCCTGGGCGGTGGTCAATCTTATCGTTTTCGGCGGCGTCGTCATAGGCAGGGATCCCTGGGATGGTCGGTGGTCGGGTCGATTTGATCTTGCGAGATATCGAATCCCAAGATACAAGTTTTGCAACCGGTTGCAAATCGAATTTCATGGATTGGGAGGCCTGAATGACCGAAATCGGTATCGGAATTCTAGGCGGTGGGTACATGGGCAAGGCTCATGCCGTCGCGATGGCCGCAGTGGGGGCGGTGTTCGATACGTCTTTGCGCCCACGGCTGGAGATGGTCTGTGCCTCAACCCCCGCCAGTGCAGAGCGATATCGGCGGGCCTATGGCTTTCGTCGTGCGACGGATGACTGGCAGGTATTGGTCAATGACCCAGAGGTTGAGGCGATTGTGATTGCGACCCCGCAGCAGACACATCGTGCGGTGGCAGAGGCGGCCTTTGCGCTGGGTAAACCGGTTTTCTGTGAAAAACCTCTCGGCGCTTCGCTGGCAGACAGCCGTGCGATGGTCGAGGCGGCCCGGGTTTCGGGCTGTCCCAATATGGTAGGCTTTAATTACATCCGTACACCGGCTAGCCAATTTGCCCGCCAGTTGATTGCAGATGGCGTGATCGGCGAGGTCACCTGGTTTCGTGGCGAACATACCGAGGATTTCTATGCCGATCCCCATACCCCGGCGAGCTGGCGGACCAAAGGAGAGGCGAATGGCACGATGGGGGATCTTGCCCCGCATATGATCAATGCAGCGATAGCGCTGATCGGGCCGATAGCAGAGCTGATTGCTGAAGTTGAGACCGTCCATAGCGACCGCCCCGGTGGCCTTGTCACCAATGACGATCAGGGCCAGATGATGTGCCGCTTTGCCGGTGGGGCAATGGGGCAGATGTTTTTCAGCCGGATCGCGACGGGCCGCAAGATGGGCTATGCCTACGAAATTACGGGAACAAAAGGTGCGATCAGGTTTGACCAGGAGGATCAGAACGCACTTTGGCTCTACCTCAGCGAGGGCGAGGACGCTACCCGTGGCTTCCGCAAGATCCTGACCGGTCCCGCGCATCCCGACTATCTGCCGTTCTGCCAGGGCCCTGGACATGGCACCGGCTATCAGGATCAGATCCTGATCGAGGCGCGCGACTTCCTGCGCGCGATTGAGACACAGACACCGATTTGGCCGACATTCGAGGATGGCATGGCCGTAAATCAGGTGGTTGCCGCTGCCATGGCGTCGTCCAAGGCCCGGTCGTGGCAAACCGTATCAAAGTTCTAAGCATCTAAGAAAGCACTGCAAAATGACGATCAGAATTGGCAATGCCCCATGCTCCTGGGGGGTGGAATTTGCACAGGATCCCCGCAATCCGGAATGGCGCAGCGTTCTGAAGGACTGCGCCGATGCTGGCTACAAGGGGATCGAATTAGGACCAGTTGGGTATATGCCTGAGGACCCTGCGATCCTGAGGGACGCGCTCGCCGAGCATGATCTGGAACTGATCGGTGGCGTCGTCTTCCGTGCCTTCCACGATCCGGCCCAATGGGAGGATGTGCTGGACGGGGCGCACCGCACCTGCAAGGCGTTGAAAGCCCATGGAGCCGAGCATCTGGTGCTGATCGATTCGATCTCGCCGCGCCGTGCTCCGACTGCTGGCCGCGCTGATGAAGCCGAGCAGATGGATCGCGACGAATGGTTGGCATTCCGTGACCGGCTCGCCACCGTCGCGCGGATTGGCACCGAGGACTACGGTCTCACCGTCGGCATCCACGCCCATGCGGCGGGGTTCATGGATTTCGAGCCGGAGCTGGAGCGGCTGCTGGATGAGGTCGACGACAGGATCCTGAAGATCTGTTTTGACACCGGCCACCATTCCTACGCCGGTTTTGATCCCGTCGCTTTCATGAAACGGCACATGGATCGTATCAGCTATATGCATTTCAAGGATATCGACCCGAAGGTGAAAGCCGATGTGATCGCCAAGCGGACGAACTTCTATGATGCCTGCGGGCAGGGGATTTTCTGCAATCTCGGCGAGGGTGATGTGGATTTTCCGGCGGTGAGGCAACTGCTTTTAGACGCTGGATTTTCCGGCTGGTGTACGGTGGAGCAGGATTGCGATCCAACGCTGGATCCCGACCCGGTGGGGGATGCGCGGGCCAACCGTGAATATCTTGAATCCATTGGTTTCAACTAGGGGGTAACACCATGGCAAAGCTGAAGTGGGGCATGATCGGCGGTGGTGAAGGCAGCCAGATCGGACCGGCCCATCGTCTGGGAGCAGGGCTTGACGGGGCGTTTGAATTCGCCGCAGCGGCATTGGATCACCGCCCCGACGAAGGGCGCGCCTACGGTCAGCGGCTGGGGCTGGCCGCAGACCGCGCCTATGGCGACTGGCAGGAGATGCTGGAGGGGGAACGTCATCGCAACGACCGCGTTGATCTTGTCACCGTTGCCACACCCAATGCCACGCATTTTGCAATCACCAAGAGCTTCCTTGAAGCCGGTTTTCATGTGCTGTGCGAAAAACCGATGACAATGACCGTGGAGGAAGGCGAGGAAATCGTCAAAATCGCCAAGGCGCAGAGCAAGATCTGCGCGGTGAACTATGGCTATTCCGGCTATTCGCTGGTCCGCCACATGAAGGCGATGGTGGCGCGTGGTGATCTTGGAAAGATCCGCCTTGTGAAGGCCGAGTTTGCCCATGGGCATCATGCTGATGCGGCTGATGCGGACAATCCGCGGGTGCGCTGGCGCTATGATCCGGCTCAGGCCGGGGTTTCTGCGCAGTTTGCCGATTGCGGCATCCATGCGCTGCATATGGCCAGTTTTGTGATCGGGCAGGAACTGGAACGCCTTTCTGCGGATACGGTCAGCTGTATTGAGAGCCGGGTTCTGGAAGACGACGCCATGGTCAATATGCGCTTTGATGGCGGCACCGTCGGGCGGCTCTGGACCTCGTCTGTGGCAATCGGACGTCAGCATGGGCTGACCTTGCAGGTGTTTGGTGAAAAGGGCGGTCTGCGCTGGTCGCAGGAGCAGCCGAACCAGCTCTATTGGATGCCGCTGGGCGGCCGCTTGCAGGTAATCGAACGTGGTGAAGCCAACCTCAGCCCCGAAGCGGATCGCACCAGCCGCGTGACAATCGGCCATGCCGAGGGGATGCCTCTGGCTTTTGCCAATATATACAGCGATTTGGCCGAAGCCATCGGCGCGCGGAAAGCCGGGCGATCCATGGACCCGGCGGCGGATCTTTATCCACGGGCCGAAGATGGGCTGCGGTCCATGGCGGCTGTTTTTGCCGTCGCCGAAAGCGGCGCAACAGATGGCGCCTGGGTTGATGCCCGGCCGCCGATGTTTCGCTGACACCGTGGTCTAAGCAATCGCAGGGCACCCGGCAGCGGGTGTCCTTTTCATGCCTAGGATCGCTTCAGGATGTCAGCGGTCGCAATGTGCCGCGATCCACCACATGGCAGGGAAAGATGCGGGCTTCAGGATAGCGATCCGGCTCGTCGAGCATGGCAACAACCAGCTCGATTGATGAATTGACGATCTGTTCGATCGGCTGGTGGATGGTGGTCAGGTCTATGTTCTCCCAACGGGCCATTTCCATATCGTTGAGACCGATGACTCCGATGTCACCTGGCACCTTTAGCCCCTGTTCGCGGATCGCGCTGAGCGCCCCGATTGACAACACGTCATCCCCACAGAAATAGGCTTCGGCCGGGTCGTCCTGCAACAGGCGCAGCATTTCCCGGCGACCGGCCTCAAAGGAGTAATCATCCGCAAAACTGTAGGAGGAGACGATATTCGGATGAGCTTCCATTTCCAGCGTGAATCCCTTCCAGCGATCCTGAGTCGAGGTCGCGCTCTGGGGGCCGCCCATGAAGGCCAGTTTGCCATAGCCGCGATCAATCAGCGTTCGCGCCGCCATTCGTCCGCATTCGACGTTGTCGATCCCAACCACATGCACCTGCGGCGTGGAGGAGGAGCGGCCGAAACTGTGAACTACAGGCACGCCTGCATCTCGAAAGGCCTTGGCAAACCCCGGCGGCAGGGTCGAGGAGGCGACAACAACGCCGTCAACGGAATATTGCCGCAACATACGAACCGAGTTCTCGGGGTCGGTTTCGTCAGAGAGGTTGACCAGCAGCGGGCGCAACCCCTTGTCCTGAAGCCGTCGCGTAAACCGGTCGAAGACTTCGAGAAAAATCGGGTTGTGAAAGTTGTTGGACACCAGGCCAATCAATTTGGTCCGCCCGGTTGTCAGGGAGGAGGCCAGCGCGTTCGGACTATAGCCGAGCTCCTGGGCGGCTTTCTCAACCTTGCGGCGCATCTTCTCCGATACCGATGCGCCATCGGTGAATGTGCGCGACACCGCCGAACGCGAGACCTGCGCCCGTTCAGCCACATCTTTTAACGTAACAGCCATTCTTGGTCTTTCCCTTTGTCAGGGCCCGGCCGGGCCCATCCGCCTGTGCAACCGGCTGCGCACCGGATCAGACTATCTATCGCGGATCGAATTCAAGTTCAGCAGAAAAAATGCTGCCACAATTTGCAACCGGTTGCAAAAAAAATCGATTCGTGGTTATGCTGATCCCCGACGCGGATGGGACCGCCCGGACGCGATCGTGACGGTAAAACTTTGGGAGGAAAGAATGACGTCAATTTTCAAGACATTCCTGCTGGCGACAACGGTTGCAGCGGCGCCGATGATGCTGGCAACCACCGCCTCGGCAGAAGGCGAAAAATACATCCTTGTCAGCCACGCGCCCGATAGCGACAGCTGGTGGAACACCATCAAGAACGGCATCGCCCTCGCGGGTGAGCAGATGAATGTAGAGGTGGAATATCGCAACCCGCCGACCGGTGACCTTGCCGATATGGCGCGGATCATCGAACAGGCGGCGGCTTCCGGGCCCAATGGCATCATCACCACCCTGTCCGATTACGACGTCCTGTCCGGTCCTATCAGAGCAGCTGTCGACAGTGGTGTGGATGTGATCATCATGAACTCCGGCACCCCGGAACAGGCCCGCGAGGTGGGGGCTCTGATGTATGTTGGTCAGCCAGAATATGACGCCGGTCACGCGGCCGGCCTGCGCGCCAAATCCGACGGTGTTGGCAGCTTCCTCTGTGTGAACCATTATATCAGCTCGCCCTCTTCGACAGAGCGCTGCCAGGGGTTTGCAGATGGTCTTGGGATCGAACTGGGCGACCAGATGATCGACAGCGGTCAGGATCCGGCTGAGATCAAGAACCGGGTTCTTGCCTATCTGAATACCAACCCGGAAACTGACGCGATCCTGACATTGGGGCCGACATCGGCTGATCCGACAATGCTGGCACTGGAAGAAAACGGTATGGCCGGCGACATCTATTTCGGCACCTTTGATCTGGGCGAGGAAATCGTCAAAGGTCTGAAATCCGGTGTTATCAACTGGGGTATTGATCAGCAGCCCTTCCTGCAGGCCTATCTGCCCGTGGTGGTTCTGACCAATTACCACCGCTACGGCGTTCTGCCGGGCAACAACATCAACTCTGGCCCTGGTTTTGTCACCAAGGACGGCCTGGAAAAGGTCGAGGAGTTCGCGGGCGAGTACCGCTGACAATCTCCCCCAGGTGCGGGCGGCCGAAGCAATTTGGCCGCCCTTTTTTAGAGAGAGTACAATGTCTGACGCACATACCCAATTTGCGGAGGACGAACGGATCAAGAGCCGTTCGAAGTTCCGCGAAGCCATGATCCGACCAGAGCTCGGCGGCATTATCGGCACCATCGCCGTCTTCACGATGTTTATTATTTTTGCCGGTGACAGCGGCATGTTCAACAGTCAGGGCGTGCTGAACTGGAGCCAGATCTCTGCCCAGTTCATGATCATTGCGGTTGGTGCCTGCCTGCTGATGATCGCAGGCGAGTTTGACCTGTCTGTCGGCTCCATGATCGGTTTTACCGGCATGTTGATCGCAATCTTCAGCGTGACGCTGGGCTGGCCGGTCTGGCTTGCGATCCTGGTGACTTTTGTGCTGGCGATGGCGATCGGGGCATTGAACGGCTTTATCGTAGTGCGGACGGGGTTGCCCAGTTTCATCGTCACGCTGGCGTTTCTGTTCATTCTGCGTGGGTTTGCGATCTACCTGCCGCAAACCATTGAACGCAAAACCATTATCGGTGGCGTGGCAGACGCAGCTGAGGGTGATTGGCTGGCCGCTCTGTTTGGTGGCAAGATCCTGACGGGATTGTTCCAGTGGCTGGGTGACAATGGTTGGATTGCCGTTTTTGAACGCGGCACCAGAAAGGGACAGCCGGTGGTCGACGGGCTGCCGATGTTGATCGTCTGGGCCATTCTGCTGGTTATCGTCGGACATATCATCCTGACCAAGACACGGTTCGGGAACTGGATTTTCGCGGCCGGCGGCGATGCCGAGGCCGCGCGCAATTCCGGCGTGCCAGTGAACCGCGTGAAGATCCTGATGTTCATGTTCACCGCCTTCTGCGCGACGGTCTTTGCGACCTGTCAGGTTATGGAATTTGGTGGCGCGGGATCGGACCGGGGCCTGCTGAAAGAGTTCGAAGCGATTATTGCGGTGGTGATTGGCGGTGCCCTTCTGACTGGCGGTTACGGGTCTGTGCTTGGCGCCGCCCTGGGTGCGCTGATCTTTGGCGTCGTGCAGCAGGGGCTGTTCTTTGCTGGCGTCGAAAGTTCGCTGTTCCGCGTTTTCCTGGGGCTGATCCTGTTGTTTGCCGTGATCCTCAACACCTACATTCGTCGCGTCATCACGGGGGAGCGCTGATATGTCCATGTCTCAACCCTTGATCCGGATGCAGGGCATCGAGAAGCATTTTGGCAGCGTCATTGCGCTTGCCGGGGTTTCGGTCGATGTCTTTCCGGGCGAATGTCACTGCCTGCTTGGCGACAATGGCGCCGGGAAATCGACCTTTATCAAGACCATGTCCGGTGTGCATAAACCGACCAGAGGCGAGATCCTGTTTGAGGGTCAGCCACTTCATTTCGCGGATCCTCGCGACGCGATTGCCGCTGGAATCGCCACAGTACACCAGCATCTGGCGATGATCCCGCTGATGTCGGTCAGTCGCAACTTCTTCATGGGCAATGAGCCGATCCGCAAGATCGGCCCGCTGAAACTGTTTGACCATGAATATGCCAACCGGGTCACCATGGAAGAAATGCGCAAGATGGGCATCAACCTGCGCGGCCCGGATCAGGCGGTTGGAACCCTGTCGGGAGGGGAGCGTCAAACGGTTGCCATCGCCCGTGCGGTGCATTTCGGGGCCAAAGTGCTGATCCTGGATGAACCGACCTCGGCACTTGGGGTGCGCCAGACAGCGAATGTTCTGGCCACCATCGACAAAGTCCGCAAGCAAGGTGTTGCGGTTGTCTTCATCACACATAACGTCCGCCACGCCATGGCCGTTGGTGATCGGTTTACCGTTCTCAATCGCGGGCAGACTCTCGGTACTGCAAAACGCGGCGAAATCACGCCAGAGGAATTGCAGGATATGATGGCCGGCGGGCAAGAGCTGGCGACACTGGAGGGGAGCCTCGGCGGTACGGTCTGAACCGATGTCGGCTCAGAAGATAACCACCCGCCGGGGCTTCTGCCCGGGCGGGTGGTTGTACGGTCAGTCGCCTCTTGCTCTGCGCAGAACGCCCGCAGGAGGCAGAGTGCCGACCTCGGTCTCTACCGCTTCAGCCAGATGATTGAACCAGAACTCTTCGGTCGCGGTCTGGCGCCGACGCACGCCCAGCGGCATCTTGCAGATGCGCAGCTTCGCACGTTTGCAAAGCATTGCGACAAGGTGATCGAGACCCGCCGCGTCCAGCCAGCCCGCGCAGTAGACTTTGTTTCCTGCGGCAACAGCCACGGGCTGACCGTTGGCCGTCTCGATCAGAGTCTCTCCCTGACCATCCAGTGTTTCCAGATAACCGGTGACGGCCCCGTCGACCTGCGCCAGCGGCAGTGGCATATCCGGCCGCAGGCTCTCGACTGCGGCAACGACAATATCTAGCCCGTCCAATGCTGGGGGCAGGGGGCTGGTCGGGATGTTGAAGTCCGCATCCCGCGCGCCTGTTCGCGGCCCATAGAGCACCTGAGCCGCCGCTGTTGCCAAGGCTGTGCGCAAGTGGTCGGGGAGGTGCATCAGACCGGGTGCAAGGATCAGGGAGTATCCTGCAAAATCGGTCTGTGTCGGGGGAACAATGTCCACAGACAGGCCAGCCCGTCGCAGTGCACGGTAATGCGCCAGCACAAGGTCGAAATAACTCAGACCCTGGCCATGTGGCTGCACCTGCCAGGCCCATTCGGCGTCATAGTCGAAGATCAGCGCCACGGGAGCTTGAGCCGGTGCCACCGCGCCCGCTGCGGCCAGTTCATCGGCAACCAGACGCGCCTCGGCGATGGCAGGGGCATCTTGGCTATCGGGACGCAGCAGACCGGCGTGAAGTTGTTCCTGCGCAAACGGCGCCTGGCGCCAGCGGAAATAGCAGACCGCCTCCGCACCATGGGCAAAGGCCTCCCAGGTCCAGAACCTGACCATGCCGGGCAGCGGTGCGGGATTGTAGGGTGCCCAGTTCACCGGTCCGGGTTGCTGTTCCATCACCCACCAGCGTCCGCGCCCGACGGCGCGATAGAGATCATGATGGAAGGCCTGAAAATCAGGGTCGCCCTGACGCGCGTAGCGGCGCTGGTCCTCGGGGTTGGCGCCCACTCGATCTTCGAGAAAGCCCAAAGGGTAGCTGTCCCAACTGGCAATGTCGAGATCCTCGCCAACCTTGTAGTGATCGAAATCGGTCACCCGCCCCATGTAGTTATGGGCAATCGGCGCATCGGAATGGGCACGCAGAATATCGACCTGATCGCGGTTGAAGCTCACCACCTGATCCGAAGAAAACCGCCGGAAGGCCTGCACATGCGCCGGGTTCGGTTCGGTCACGGTCAGGTTGGGCAGGCCGATCTGATCAAAGCGATCATAGTTCATCGACCAGAAAACATTGCCCCAGGCACTGTTCAACGCATGAATATCGCCGTCATAACGCGCCTCTAGCCAGCGGACAAAGGCGATCTGTGCCGCCGGGGAATAGCTGATTGTTGTGTCGTGGCAACCGTATTCATTGTCGGTCTGCCAGGCGGCGATACGGTCACCTGGGCCATAACGTTCCGCCATCAGGGAGACGATCCGCCGGGCTTCGGCGCGGTAGCCCTCGTGACTGAAACAATAGTGGCGGCGCGAGCCAAAACCGCGCGGTTTGCCGTCGACGTCCAGCGCAAACATATCGGGGTGGCGGTCCACCATCCAGCGGGGTGGCGTAGCGGTGGGGGTGCCCAGCACCACCTTCAGTCCGGCCGACACCAGCACATCAATGGCGCGATCAAGCCAGCACAACTGCAGATCGCCGGGGCTGGGTTCAATGCGCGACCATGAAAACTCGCCAATGCGAACCCAGGTGAGCCCGGCCGCAACCATGCGCGCGGCGTCCTCCTGCCAGATGTCTTCGGGCCAATGTTCGGGATAGTAGCAGGTGCCAAGTGTGCGCTGCATGGAGATCCTCAGAGAATGACGCGGTGTTCGCGCTGGCCTTCGGCCGTTGTTTGAATGCGATAGGTCCTACCTGCAGCCGCATCATTCAGCCCGTCTGCGGCGGTGGTAACGAACAGCTCTGACAGGGTGTCCCCGCCAAGCGAAGGGCAGGAGGCCTGGGAGGTTGGGATCGGATAGATCTCGGACAGCGCGCCGGTCGAGGTATAGACAGCGACACGGCCGACCCCCCATTGGGCATTCCAAAAGCGGCCTTCGGCGTCAACAATCGCGCCGTCAGGGCCAAAATTCTGGTTGCTGAGGTCGAGGAAGACCGATGCCGCGCCAACCGGCCAGCCGTCTCTGTTCGCCAGAGGCTGGCGCATGATCTTGCCGGTCGTTGTATCGGTGAAATACGCGCAGGATTTGTCAGGGGCAAAACAGATGGCATTGGTGATGGTTTGCTGTGCGACCAGCTGGCGCAATTCGCCCCGATAGTAGCGGTAGATGGCGCCAAGGCCGGGTTCCGCTTTGTAGCCCATCGTGCCAATCCAGAACCCGCCCCAGGGATCTGCGCGCCCATCGTTGGAGCGGGTTAGCGGCTGATCGGCCTCCAGATCAATCAGATGCGTGCGGGTGCCGGTTTCGATGTCAAACCGCCATAGCGCACGGGCGCTGGCCATGATCAGGGTCTGATCATCGACCCAGCCCGCGGCGGAAACGCAGTCGTCAAACTGCCAGCTAATCTCCGTTTCTCCGGCAACGCTCAGCAGTTGTTTTTCAAGGATATCGAACCAGAACAACTGTTTGCGCGTCGGATGCCACAGCGGACCTTCCCCCAGCATGCAGCGCGTTTCGCTGAAGACCTGAGCTGTCATGGGATGGAGCGCCGGATCACGTGCCATCGAAGGCCTCGTCGTAGGCCGCGACGGTTTCTGCAGCGAGGAGGGCGACATCTTCGACAGAGCGGCCGGGTTTGTAGAGAGAGGACCCCATGCCAAAACCGGTGATACCTGCCCTGTGCCAATCGGCAAAATCCGCAGGCCCGACACCGCCAACTGCGTAGGTTTCAGCATCAGCGGGCAGGACCGCTTTCAGCGCCGAAAAACCGTCCAGTCCCAGTTTGAAGGCAGGGAAGAACTTCAGACCATCAGCACCGGCTCGGAGAGCCGAAAAACACTCTGACGCGGTGAAGACACCTGGATAGGACAACATGCCTGCGGCTTTGGTTGCACGGATCACATCCGGGTTGCAGTCTGGCGAAACCACCATCTGCGCCCCAATGGCCGCGAGTTGAGCCACTGCGCCGGTGTTGAGCACCGTTCCAGCGCCGACTGTGGCGCGCCCCTTTGCCTGATCCAGCATGACGGCGATGCTGTCATAAGGCTGGGGAGAGTTCAGCGGCACTTCGATCTTGGTGATACCTGCATCAATCAGGGCATCGGTCATGGCGCGCGCCTCTTTGGGACGCAGACCGCGCAGGATGGCGATGATGTTACGGCTCATTGGGTTTGGCCTTTTTGCAGTTGGTCATATGCGGCGCATAGGCCCGCGAGTGTCAGGGATTCGGCGTCAACGCGACGGGGCTTGCACCCCAGCGCGGATAGGGCTGTTTCATAGCAGCGGGCCAGCGCATCTGTGCCAAGTATGGTGACGGATTGGTGAGACCAGTAGCCCCGGGTCGCGGCAAGCTCCGCACCGATCAAAAGCCCTGACAGGCGCGCTCTTCCGGTCTCCGCGTTCTGCCCGGACAACAGCGCATCCGCACGGATACGAAACAGCTGTGCCGAGATCGCAGCCGGCGAGGAGAGCGCCTTGGCCACGGCCTGTTTGAACGCCTTTTCGTCCCAGCCATCCTCAGAGACGCAGTGTCGAAGTACGGATTGGCCTTGCAGCAGTGCGAACATCTCGCCGGTCATGAAGGTCGAGAAGCTGGTGACCTGGCCCCGATCCAGTTTGACCCATTTGCTATGGGTGCCGGGCAGGCAAATGACCTGAGGCCCGGTCTGATTGCTGTCTTGTGCGAGGTACCCCGCAATCTGGGTTTCTTCCCCGCGCATCACATCCGCCGGATCGGTTGTCTTGATCCCGGGCAGCAGGTAAACGGTCAGGCGTTTGTCCTGTATCAGCGGTCGGGACGCCTCGGCTATTCCCGGCGGGGGGCAGGGCGCGGTGGCATAAGGGGCCTCGGCCCAGCCCTGACGCGAACCTGCCATTCCGCAGCAGATGACCGGAACCGCCCGGACATCGCTGTTGCTACCGGGCGCCAGACGATCGCCAAGCAGGCCCAGCAGTGTCGGTTCATAGTCCTGCGGGCCAAGCCGCGACATGCCGCGGTCAGAGGAGATGCGGTCGAGGACCTGATTACGGTTGTCCATCACCCACAGCCGCAGCTGGCTCGTCCCCCAGTCAGCCGCAATCCATGCAGGCGTCGGGCCAGCTGGCATCATGTCAAAGGAACGGTTGGGATCGGCCGTCATCCTGTCACCACAACCCCGCCATCCACCACCAGCGTCTGTCCTGTGATCATGCGGCTTGTTGCCGAGGCCAGAAAAAGCGTGGAGCCGACGATATCCTGAGGGGTGAGATGATCCTTCAGGCATTGGCGATCGAGATGGGCGGCAAGCGCCTCGGGCGTGGCCCATTTATCAAGCTGCTTGTCGGTCAGCACCCACCCGGGCGCCAGCGCATTCACCCGCACATGATCCGGCCCGAACTCGCGGGCAAGGCTGCGGGTCAGGCCATTGATGCCTGCGTTGGCAGTCGTATAGGCGGGGTAGCCGCTGTTGCCCATCATATAGCTGATGGAGGTGAAGTTCACGATTGACCCGCCACCGGCGGCCTGCATCCCTGGCAGCACAGCCTGACAGGCAAAGAAATAGGCCTTGAGATTGATCGCCTGCGCCCAGTCCCAAAACTCTTCGTCCACATCCAGCGTGGCGTGGCGCTGATCGTTGGCGGCGTTGTTCACCAGCGTGGTGATCGGGCCATGTGCCTCTGCCGCCTGCTCAATCGCGGATTTCAGCGCCGGGATATCGGTGATGTCGCATTGGATGAACAAGGGGCGGTTGCCGGTCTCGGCTTCCATCCGTTGAACAAATGCGGAGGCATCGGAGCGTCCGACAAAGGCGACCTTGGCGCCCTGACGCAGAAACCCCTCGCTCAGCGCGGCCCCAATGCCGGAACCGCCGCCGGTGATGAAAACCGATGTGCCCTTCAGGTCCGGAAAGATTGCAGTATTGCTCATCAGTGGCTCTCCCGTGTGACGGGGCGGGTGTCTTTGCCCACGAGAAAATCAAGATCAGCGCCTTTTTCAGCCTGAAGGACGCTGTCGACATAGAGTTTTGCATAGCCGCGCGTGTAATGCGGCGGCTCTGGTCGCCAGGCCTCCCGGCGCGCGGTCAGCTCTTCCTCCGAAACCAGAAGGTCAAGCGTGCCGTTCTTTGCACTGACCCGGATCCGGTCGCCGGTCTGGACCAGGCCAAGGGGGCCACCAGCCTGCGATTCTGGCGAGACATGCAGGATCACGGTGCCAAATGCCGTGCCGGACATTCGACCATCGGAAATGCGGATCATATCGCGTACACCGTCGCGCACCAGTTTGCGCGGGATCGGCATGTTGCCGACCTCCGGCATACCCGGATAGCCCTTGGGACCGACGCCTTTCAGCACCAAGATACTGTCTTTGGTCACCGGTAGATCGTCGCGGTCAATATTGGCTTTCATGTCCTCAATGGTCTCGAAAACATGGGCGACGCCTTCGTGCTCCAGCAGATGATCGGTCGCGGCTGAGGGTTTGACGATGGCCCCGTTGGGCGCAAGATTGCCGCGCAGAACACGCAGGCCCGCTGCCGGTTTGACGGGTTCGTCAAAGCTCTTGATGACGTCGTCGTTGAAACATGCGGCGCCCTCGGCATAGGCCGTGATGTCGCCCCCCAGAACGGTGGTGTTGCTGCGCAGGTGCCCATTATCGGCAAGTTGCTTCAGCACAACAGGCATGCCGCCCGCATAGCAGAAATCTTCCATCAGGTATTTGCCAGAGGGCATGCAGTTCACCAAGAGGGGGATGTCGCTCCCCAGACCAAAATCATCCAGGGTCAGCTCCACCCCGACACGGCCAGCCAGTGCCAGAAGATGGACAACCGCATTGGTCGAGCCGCCAACCGCTGCATTGGCCATGATCGCGTTGATGAACGCATCGCGGGTCAGAATGTCGGAGGGTTTGAGATCTTCCTCCACCATTTCGACAATCCGCTTCCCGGTGAGATGCGCCAGCGCCATGCGGCGGGCGTCCACTGCTGGCAGGGCGGCATTCGTCGGCAGGCTCATCCCCATCGCTTCGACGAGGGACGCCATAGTGGAGGCCGTACCCATGGTCATGCACACGCCCTTGGATCGGCTCATCCCGGATTCAGCCGCCATGAAGTCCTGCAAGGTCATCTCACCCGCGCGCACCGCTTCGGAGAATTTCCAGACGTCTGTGCCGGAACCGATATCCTTACCCTGCCATTTGCCGTTCAGCATTGGGCCCGCGCTGACCACGATGGCAGGCAGATCGACCGAGGCCGCTCCCATCAGCTGGCCCGGTGTGGTCTTGTCACAACCGCCAAGCAGGACAACGCCGTCAATCCCATAGGCCCGGATCGACTCTTCCACATCCATGGCCAGAAGGTTGCGGAACAGCATCGCGGTCGGTTTCATCTGGGTTTCGCCAAGCGACATGACCGGGAACTCAACCGGGAAGCCGCCAGCCTCCCAGACTCCGCGCTTCACCCCTTCGGCGAGATCGCGAAGACCGGAGTTGCAGGGGGTCAGTTCGGACCAGGTATTGCAGATCCCGATGATTGGTCGGCCGTCAAAGGCATGATCGGGAAAGCCCTGATTTTTCATCCAGCTGCGGTGGATAAATCCGTCCTTGTCCAGTTTGCCGTACCAGGCGCGATTTCGTCTGTCTTTGGTCATAGGCGTGTTCCTTCAATCACCCAGATCGACTGTGGGAATGTCCAGGGCAGGGTGATCCCTTGGTGCATCAGATATTGGCCGCTAAGGGGGGCAGTGCCGGTTTTCAAAAGAGGTGAACCGCGTGACAGGCCGGGGGTATCCTCGCGGTTCAGCAGGCTGATTTCATATAGCGTATCCGGCTCCAGCCCGGTCAGGCGAAGCGGGCGGGGCAGGATCTGTGCGCTGGCCTCACAAACCCCGGCAAAGACGACAAACCGACTGCCATCCTCTGCGCGCTGCAGCTCTGCGATTACCGCAGGATCGTCACTGTCGAGCCGCAGAATATCGGCCCGCTGCATCCAGTGGCGGTTGTCTTTCCACCAGGAAGTTACCTTGCGCAGGATGTCTGCCTCTTCCTCGGTCAGCTCGCGCGGGTCCATTTCAAACCCCATGTGGCGCTGCGCCGCGACCCAGGCGCGCAGGCGGATGTCTGTCACCCGGCCAGAGGTGTGGCATTTTCGGGGACCTACGTGGCTGCCGGTGACCACCATCGGCAGGAAAAGCGCCGCTTCATGCTGGATCCGCAGCCGTTCCAGCGGATCGTTGCTGTCCGAAAGCCAGACGCGATGGGTGCGCGATAGGATCCCAAAGTCTATACGCCCGCCACCCGAGGAGCAGCTCTCGAATTCCACCTTGGGGAAGTCTGCCCGCAGGCGGTCAAAGAGCGCATAGGCTGCCTCGGCCTGGGCGCTGTCCGGCTCGGGCAGGACACGGTTGTGGTCCCATTTCACATAGTCGATCGGGTGATCTGCCAGAACCGCTGCAAAGCGGTCGTAGAGATAGGCCTGTACCTCCGGCAGGGCGATATTCAGTACCATTTGCTGGCGACCAAGCACCTGATCCAAGTCGCCCAGAACCCAGTCGGGATGGGCGCGGAACAGATCGCTTTCAGGATTGATCATTTCCGGTTCAAACCAGATGCCAAATGCCATGCCTTCGGCGTGGACATGGTCGATCAGTGGCATCAGCCCATCGGGGTATTTGCGCCTGTCGATCGTCCAGTCGCCGAGGGATGTGGTATCGTCATCACGTTTGCCGAACCATCCATCGTCCAGCACGAAACGTTCCGCGCCAAGGTCGGCCGCACGGGTTGCGATCTCGCAGAGCATGGCGTGATCGTGCTCGAAATAGACCGCTTCCCAGCAGTTGTAATGCACCGGACGCGCGCGCACAGGCTCAGGTGGTCGCAGGATCTCATCGCGCAGGTGGCGTTGGAAGGTGACAGCGCAGCCATTGATCCCCCGATCCGAGAACACCGCATAGAGTGGCGCGGTCTCAAAACGCGTGCCGGATGTGCGGCGGCTGCCGGTGGCGTGTCCCCACTGGATTTGGCGACGCCCGTCGGGGAGTTCCTCTGCCAGCATTCTATGGCCCCCCGACCAGCCGTAGTGGAAGGCATAGGCGGATCCTTGGCTGTTCGTGGCACCACTGCAGGGCACAATCAGACCGGGGAAATGCTCATGCCCGGTGCGCCCTGTGGGGTTGTCCCTTAGCCGCGCGCCTGCGCTCCAGGCGGTGCGGCTGGTCTGAAATTCACCGATCCAGCGGCCATGGAAGTCGATCATCTCATGACTGTTCTGAGGTGCCGGAAAGACCGGAGCGGAGAGCCAGTTCACGCTGACGGGCTGCTCCGAGGTGAGAGCGGCCTGCGCAGTGATCATGCTGGTTGCGGGCGTCAGCTCAAACTGTGCCTGATAGTGCAGGCCATTATTGGCATCGCGATAGTAGAGTGTGAGGGTCCGAGTGCCTTCCTCCGCCCGCTCGAAGGTGAAGCGTGGCAGCAGTGCCTTGCCCGCGCCATCCGTCAGCGACAGACCGGGCTGGCCGGGGAAGGTGCGGCGTGCCTCGGGGCAGATCGACAGCGGTGGCACCTGATCCAGCATCCCCCCCGTCACATCCATGCGCGAGGCGGCGGCGAGCATGTCCAGATCGGTTCCATCGGGCAGCCGCGGTCCCCAGTAGATGACCTCTGCCAGATCGGTGCCACGGGCGGCGAGGATCAAGCTTTGGCACTGATCCTGAAGCGCCCAGCAGCGGATGTCTCTCACCGTGCTCACTTCACGGCTCCCAGCGTCAGACCGGCGATAAAGTGGCGCTGCATCAGGAAGAACATCGCAACCGGCGGCAGGGCCGCCACGATGCTGCCCGCGCTCATCAGATGGTACGCTGCCCGGTATTGCGCGTTGAAGGAGGTGATGCCTGCGGTCACCGGCTGGCTCTCGGCGCCCTGGGTCAGAACAACTGCCCAAAAATAATCATTCCAGATGAAGGTAAAGATCAGCACGCTGAGCGCCGCAATTGCGGGTTTCATCAGCGGCAATACCACGAACCAGAAGATCCGCCATTCCGCGACCCCTTCGACGCGGGCGGCTTCGATCAGCTCAAAAGGCAGGGCGCGGATGAAGTTGCGCATAAAGAGCGTGCAAAACCCGGTCTGAAAGGCGATATGAAACAGCACAAGGCCAGTTTTGGTGTTGTAGAGCCCCATGTCCAGCGTCAGATCGCGTACCGGAACCATCAGGATCTGAAACGGCACGAAGTTGCCTGCCACAAACATGAAAAACAGCAGCAGGTTGCCACGGAATTTATACACGCCAAGTGCAAAGCCTGTCATGCAGGAGAGTGCTACGGCACCGATCACCGTCGGCACCGTGATCAGGACGGAGTTCAGTAGGTAGCGTGGCATGTCGGAGCCAAAGAAAACCTTGCCGTAATTGCTGGCGCCTTCAAACGAGCTCGGCATTCCCCAGTAGTTGCCGGTGGTAAAGTCCACATCCGGTTTGATCGAGAAGATGGCCACCGCGATCAGCGGCAACAGCCAAAGGACGAGCGCAGTCGGAACCAGGGCCTGATAGGTGGCCTGCCATCCGCGAGAACTGTTCTGAATGGGTTTCGGAAACATCAGCGGCCCCCTTTGTCGTCTTGGTACATGGACCACAGGAAGTAGGCGATGAAGCACAGCATGATAAGGAACAGCACCACTGCAATTGCTGCGCCATAACCCATGCGGAAGCCATATTCCGACAGGGCCTTTTCAAACATGTAGAACGACAGCACCCGGCTGGAGCCGAACGGGCCGCCGTTGGTCATGATGGAGATCAGATCAAAGCTGCGCAGTGCGCCGATGATTGTCACGACAAAGGCGACAAAGGTCGCCGGCCGCAGTTGCGGGATGATCACATACCACAGCATCTTGGCGCCTTTGGCACCGTCCAGCCGCGCCGCCTCGACCTGTTCGGGATCAACCGCATTGAGGCCCGTGAGGTAGAGGATCATGCAATAGGCCGTCTGCGGCCACAGGCCTGCCGCGATGATGCCATAGGTCACCAGCGTCGGATCCCCCAGCACATTCAACGGCCCAAGGCCAACCCAGCCCAACACTTGATTGAGCAGGCCAAAGGTCGGGTCATAGAACCAGCTGAACACCAGGCCGACAACAACTTGACTGATCACAAATGGAAAGAAGAACAGAGACTTGTATAGGCGAATGCCGGTTACTGTCTGATTGAGGAACAGCGCGATGAACAGGCCTGCCGGGATTGCCAGCAAATACAGCAGAAGCCATTTCAGGTTATTCCAGAGCGAGACCTCAAACGCGCGATCATCCATCAGCTCCCGGTAGTTTTCCATGCCGACGAACTGTGGATCACCGAGCCCGTCCCAGCGGTAGAACGACAGGTTGAAGCTCTGTACGATCGGGAAAATCACGTAGAAGAGAAAGAAAATCACGCCGGGCGCCAGAAAGAGCCAGGGCGCGAGGGTCTGACGATTGCGCCTTAGCCAGCTGTCACGGCTGCCTGATGCGCTGGCAGACGATCTGGTTTCTGGAGCAAGGTTCATCTCAGCCACGGGAATTCTCCCTTGTTTGTCGATTGATATCAGCCTGTCGACTGGGAAGGGCCGATACGGTTCAGCATATTGCGCGCTCCGGTCCGTGACCGGGCTGCGCAGGGCCGATAGGCAGATCGGCCTTGCGCGTTGTATTGGCCAGCAGCAGTGATCAGTAGACGCGCTCGCGGGTCTTTTCCAAACGGTTCAGGATATCATCCAGATTGTCCGGGAAGACCATGAACTCCTGGAAGCCCTCCATGGCAACGGAGGCCATTTCCGCTGGTGCATCGCGGTCAAAGAACTGCGCGATACCACCGGGCGCGTTGGCGGACAGCATCTCGAAGCCCTGATTGAGCATTTCGTCATCATCGACGGAGGACTTTGAGTTCACAGGCAGCTGGCCGAGTGCTGCGCCGCCGTTGATCTTGGTCTGATTGTCCGCCGAGACGACGAAACGCAGGAACTCGCGCGCGGCTTCTTTGTTCTGGGCGCCGGATGGAATGTGGAAGGTGTCGGTTGGTGCGTCTTCAGCCAGCTCGACATCGGGATTGATGGTCGGGAACTGGTAGAAATCCAGCTGATCGGTGCCAAGACCGGCTTCGCGCAGCGGTGCCACGGCAAAGTTGCCCATCAGATAGGCGGCGGCTTCACCTTTGACCATGAAGGGCAGGGCCTCCTGCCAGCTGTAGGACTGATGGTTGTCGATAAAGGCCCCCATATCGATCAGTTCCCGCCAGTTGGCAAAGGTCTGCTTTACACGGTCATCGGTCCAGGCGACTTCACCATTGGTCAGCGCCATATGGAAATCATAGCCGTTGGTGCGCATGTTCAGGTAGTCAAACCAGCCGCCGGCCGTCCACAGGAACTTGGTGCCGATGGTGAAACACTTGCGACCTGAATCGAGAATCTTCTGGCAGTTCGCTTTGAAGGTCTCCCAGTCCTCGGGCTCTTCGAGGCCAAGCTCGTTGTAGATGTCCTCGCGGTAGTAGACGCCCCACTGGTAGTAGGTGTAGGGCACGCCCCATTGCTTGCCGTCCAATGTCATTGCGCCCTTGGTGGAAGCCAGCGCATCAGCGATTTCCGGCTCTGCCCAAAGGTCGGAAATGTCTTCGAACAACCCGGCAGAGACATAGGGCCGCATCCGGTTTGCCGCATACCAGTTGGCCACGTCCGGTGGGTTGGCAGATAGGAAGTTGCGAATCTGCGTCTTGTAGGCCTCGCGGTCGATCACCGTCAGCTCAACGGTCAGGTTCGGGTGCATCGCGTCGAATTCAGCCGCCATCCCCTCCATTACTGCGCGCGGCGCAGGATTGGACATATCTGAGAAAATCTTGAGCGTGCCGCTCAATTCAGCCTGTGCCGCAGTGGCCAGGCCGAGGCTGAGAGCCAGGCCCGCAACTGTTCCTTTCAAAGTCTTCATGACGTCCTCCCTGTTGACGTGTATCGTTTGGTTTCATATATTGGAACCAAATTCCAACTATTGAAACTATGACCGCGCTCGGCTAAGGATGTCAACAGTTACATCGGCCCCGCCCGATCAGAGAAAGGACAGTGATGGCGAAAGCTGCGCCCCAATCGCGAGAGACAGATGGCACCGTTGGCAAGGCTCTGGCCGTGTTGGATCAGATCGCTGAAGCGGGCCGCCCAATGCGGTTCGGCGAGGTGCTGGCGGCCTCGGATCACCCCAAGGCGACGCTGTACCGGCTGGTGCAGACGCTGACCAATCAGGGGATGCTGTCCTATGATGAGACCCATCAGACCTATGCTCCGGGTTTGCGCCTGGTGCGATTGGCTCATGCTGCCTGGCGGCAAAGCGCGCTGGCTCCGGTGGCGCGGCCCTATCTGGACAAGCTGTCACAGGATATCGGCGAGACCATACATCTGGCGCAGCTGGATCGGGGGCAGGTACTCTACGTCGACAAGCGTAATGCGGCCACACCGATTGAGATGTTCAGCCAGGCGGGCAAAATAGGGCCGGGCTACTGTACCGGGGTGGGTAAGGCGATGATCGCGTATCTGTCGCGGGAGGCGCAGCAGGATGCGATCCGCAGGCAGGCGTTTTTTGCCCATACGCCCAACACGTTGGCCACGCCAGAGGCGCTGATGGACGAGTTGCAGCAGATCCGCAAAGACGGCGTTGCCTTCGACCGTGAAGAGCATGAACCGGGCATCATCTGCATTGCCGTTCCGATCCTGTCGGAGGCGGGCAAAGTGATGGGCGGGCTGTCGATCACCTCCTCCGTGCAGCGTCGCTCGCTGGAGGAGCTGGAGACGCTTCGACCGGCCCTGATGACAACCGCCAAGGAAATCGCGGCAGCGGCCGAGACCTGGCAATTTCCGAATTAACCCGAGGGAGAGAACACATGACAGGGGTCACTCTGGCCAAGGCCGTCAAGAAATATGGTGACGTTCAGGTGATCCACGACGTGGACCTCACCATTGAGGACGGTGAGTTCTGCGTCTTTGTCGGCCCATCCGGGTGCGGAAAGTCGACGCTGCTGCGGATGATCGCCGGGCTGGAGGAGACCAGCAGCGGCAGCATCCATATCGGTGAGCGGGATGTCACACGACTGGATGCGGCTGACCGTGGGGTCGCGATGGTTTTCCAGTCCTACGCGCTATATCCGCATATGACGGTTGAGGATAATATGGGGTTCGGGCTTAAGATGACCGGTCATCCCAAGGATGCGATCCGGGAAAAGGTGGCAGAGGCCAGCCGGATCCTGAAGCTGGATCAATACCTTAAACGCAAACCCAAGGCGCTGTCGGGCGGGCAGCGCCAGCGCGTCGCCATCGGACGTGCGATCGTGCGCGGGCCGGATGTCTTTCTCTTCGATGAGCCGCTGTCAAATCTCGATGCCGAGCTGCGCGTGGATATGCGGGTCGAGATCGCTCGGCTACACAAGGAAATTGGCGCCACCATGATCTATGTGACCCATGATCAGGTGGAGGCGATGACGCTGGCAGACAAGATCGTCGTGCTTCGGGCCGGTCGCGTCGAACAGGTTGGCAGCCCGATGAAGCTATACGCCGATCCCGACAACCGCTTCGTCGCGGGGTTTATCGGCTCGCCGAGCATGAATTTCCTTCAAGCGACCGTTTCCGGCGGCGCGGTCGCCGTACCCGCTCTTGGCGGCCGCCGGATCGCGGCCTCTGTCACGCTGCCTGAAGAGGGTGCATCGGTCCTTGTGGGATTGCGCCCGCAGCATCTCTCTGTCGTCGCCCGTGACAGCGATCTGATCCTTGATCTGCGCGAGCGGCTGGGCGGTGTGTCCTACGACTATCTACGCACCCCAACAGGAGAGAAGATCATTGTCGAAACACGGGGGGACGAGGCGCTGCCCGAAGGAAGCGCCGTCGCCTTGGATTTTGACGATGCTGACGCCTATTTCTTTGACGGGACGACAGAGCTGCGTCTGCGCTAGAAGGAGGAGGGCTGTCAGCGATGGTCCGCGGCTACAGTGACTGCATCCGCTTTGTCTTTCCCGACCATGCCGGGTTGCTGACGGCATCTGCGAGGGTTGCGGCGACATCGCCTCGTGCGGCGACGCCTTCGGGATCGACCTGCTCGCCGAACAGCAGGTCTCCGCTGCCGTCGCCATCAGTCAGACGTACTGGGCGCAGGATCGCGTAATCCAGTCCCGACTGTTCCAGATAAACATCCGCGTCGTGTTTGGCCTGCAGGTAATGGGCAAGTTCGCTTTCGGGATCGGGATCGCCGGCTCCTATCGAACTAAGCATGACAAACCGGGTCACGCCCGATGATTTTGCAAGATCCACAAGCGCCTTCGCGCCATCACGATCAACCTTGTCCGTCATTTCGCGAGAGGTGTCGCCGCCAGATCCTGCTGCAAAGATCACACCGTCGCACCCCTCGCAGACATCCGTAGGCAGGTCGGTAAGGTCGCCGCGCCGCGTGCCAGTCCCGGGTGGAAGCGTGCTGGTATCCGACCCCTCCCGGATCAATGCGATGGGCTGATGGCCCAGGCGCTGAAGTTTTTCCACCACCCGGCGGCCTGTATTGCCAGTAGCACCTGCGACAAGAACTTTCATAACGGTCTCCTCATTTCGATAATGGGATTGGGACAATTGGGGGGACACAGCGGGGCCACGGGTCAGAACGACGGGGCCATCGGTCCCACCTTCGCCACTGCGGCCTTGTAGCCATCCTGTGCCTGCAGATCGGTCCAGTAGCACGCGACGCGCGGCGCATCCTTCAGCGCGCCAATCGCCGCCAGATTGGCGAGGATGTACGAGAACTGGATATCGGCGAGCGCGGCCTGATCGCCAAACAGCAAGCCCGTTTCAGGAAGCTGCTGGGCGATGTAGTCCAGATGCAGGTCCAGAGCTTTCTTGGCCTCATCGCCAGCATCCTCTCCCTTCAGGGCCGGCAGGAGCACGCCCATCGCAACGTCGGCAAAGGAGCTCTCGACGTAGTCGAGCAGCTCGTCGTGGCGCAATGCGTCTGCTGTCCCCGGAGCTGGTTGATGGCGGCTGTCACCATAGCGATCAGAAAGATACCGCAGGCAGGTCGCCGATTCCGCTATCTTCATGTCGGCGTCCTCAATCACAGGCGATTTGCCGAGCGGATGAATCTTGGCAAGGCTTTCAGGCGCCCTGAAGTTATCCGTGCGGTCGTAGGTTGTGACATCATAGGGTTGCCCGAGGTCTTCCATCAGCCAGATCAGGCGAATTGCGCGGGAGTAGGCGAGGCAGTGGATCTTCAGCATGAGCGGCGTCTCCTTCAGAGTCGGTCAATTCCGCGCTCGGCTCAGATACTTGTCATGCCAGTGATGCGCGGTCACAAAAGAAAGACGGCATCGGTGCCGTCGTCGAATACTCAACAGCCCGGATCGCGATTTCGTTCCCGATAAAGCGCCCGCATTGTAGACTGCGATCCGGCGGATACCGGAACCCGAGCGGTGCCGAGGGCGTTTCGCAACCAAGGGTGCAGCAGGACGAAACCAGCAGATCGCAGGACAGGAGGAGAAACAGCATGGCCGGAGGATGGACCCGCGATGGTGCGGTGAGTGAACAGATCGAAGCGTCAATCAGTGACGAGCTGGCGCGTCTCAGGTCGAGGCGCGCTCCGGTCGGTGAAAGCCTGACACATTGCGCCGATTGCGAGGAGCCGATCCCCGAACCGCGGCGTAAGGCGATCCCTGGCGTCAAACTCTGTATCGAGTGTCAGCAGGAACGCGACGGCGCCCAGCAGGCGCGTGGCGGAATCAATCGGCGCGGCTCCAAGGACAGCCAGCTGAAGTAACATGGTCCTTTCGCCGGCTTGATCGCGCCGAAGTATCTTCCCCGCGCCATCTGCGGATGCTATATCCCGAGCCGGGCTCACAGGCGATGGCGTCGCCGCAGGCAGACTGCTCTGGCCCAAAACCACGCTCCTGTACGCCGGGACTTTCAATCGGGAGATTGAAGGCCCCGCCTTTGCCTCCCGAGATCAAGGGAGGCATCCATGGCCTGGTCGCCGGAAAAAACTGAAGTCAAAAGCTGGAATGAATGGGACACGCTGCGCCATGTGATCGTGGGCCGTGCCGATGATTGCCACATCCCGCCGGAAGAGCCCGCGCTGGATGCCAAGGTGCCGGAAGACAGCGACATGCGCGGCCAGTGGGGCCGCCGCCCGCAGGAAACCATCGACCGTGCCAATGAGCTTTTGGACAATTTCGCCAGCCAGCTGCAGAACCGCGGCATCCGGGTGGACCGGCCGGTTTCGATTGATCATTCCCAGCCGGTAACCACCCCGGACTTCCACACCGACAGCCAGTTCGGCTGCATGCCGCCGCGTGACGTGCTGCTGACTGTCGGCCATGAGATGCTGGAAGCGACGATGTCCTACCGCTGCCGCTGGTTCGAATACCTGAACTACCGCCCGCTTTTGCAGAAGTACTGGGAAGAAGACCCCAGGTTCCGCCACGAAGCCGCCCCCAAGCCGCGCCTCACGGACGCAGGCTACCACCCGGATTACCTCAGCGAGAAGATCGGCGTGGCCAAGCGGCTGGAATGGGCGGCGGAGAAATTCTTTGTCACCACCGAGGAAGAGCCGCTGTTTGATGCCGCCGACGTGTTGCGCTTTGGCAAGGATCTGGTGGTGCAGCACGGCTTCACAACGAACCTCAAGGGCATTGAGTGGCTGCGCCGCCACTTCCCCGACCACAGGGTGCATACGGTTAACTTCCCGGGTGACCCGTACCCGATCCACATCGACGCAACGTTCACGCCGCTGCGCCCGGGCCTGATCCTGAACAACCCGCAGCGCCGTCTGCCGGAAGAGCAGCGCGAGATGTTCAACAAGAACGGCTGGGACATCGTTGATGCGGCGCAGCCCGCCCATAACACCCCGCCGCCACTGTGTTATTCTTCCACATGGCTCAGCATGAACGTCCTGGTGCTGGACCCCAAAACCGTCTGTGTCGAGAAATCCGAGGTCTATCAGGCCGAGCAGATGGACAAGCTGGGCATGGAGGTGGTCGAGGTCGAGTTGCGCGACGCCTATGCCTTTGGCGGCGGGTTGCACTGCTGTACGGCAGATGTCTACCGCGACGGCGACTGCGAAGATTACTTCCCGCATCAGTGAGCAGTGGCGCGCCGTCAGCTACGGCGCGCCACTCTTCGACGGTTAATCTTGGCCGTACTTGTCTACCGGGAGCAGGTCTCCAGTGCAGGTATCCTGCGGACCAGTTTCGCATGCGTTGCTAACCGTAGCTACTCAGTCGGTCCGGCTCGCTGTCTGAGGCTGTCAGATGCCGTATTTCTTGCGCAGCTTGCGGACCTGTGACGAGATCTTGTTCCCGGGCTTCACGCGTTCGGCGAACTCCTTCGTCGGCTTATACCATGATTGGTCCTTGTCGCTGTACTTCCACAGCTGGCCCTTGCTGTCTGCTACATGGCGGAAGCATTCTTTGTTCTGATCCCCGGACCCGCCTTCGCTGCTGTACCAGAGCGCCTCATAGCACAGCTGACCCTTTGAGGTTGCGTACCATTTCCCCAAGCCAACGCTGTCTTCCCAAACGGCTTGGAAGCTCCCGTCAGGCGCCCAATACGAGCCCCCTTTGCTCCAGATCCATGTCTTGCCGGAATAAAGCTCGACAACCGTTTGTCCGCTTACGCGGTTTTTCCGGTCAGGGCCCGCTGCGAAAACCGGCGTCGCTGCCAGGGCTGACACAATCGCCAAAACACAAATTTTTTTGAAAATAAACATTACTCATCCCCTCAAACTGGTGAACGGCGAAACTATACCATAAATTGTCCGAAAATCCGACAGTGCGGTTCCAGGAGTGTAAAGGCTTTTGCTGCCTGGGGTGACCGCCACCTGGCGGCGATTGATGATGGTTTATTCGCGCGGTAGGGCCATCCGCAGGATGTGCCGGGGGTCGGCAAGGCCATGGGGATAGATGCCGCCGGTGTCCTGAAACCCGCCTTTCAGATAGCAGCGAACCGCCGGAGAGTTTTGCAAATTCACCGTTAGCACCACCGCATGGCGGGCCGGGTACTGGGTCGGCAGATTGCTCGGTAAAGCAGAGACGGCTGTGGGGGCATAACCTTTACCCTGCGCGCCGCGGTCGTTCATAAGCGCGCGCAGGCCCAGCTCATCTGCCGAGGCGAAAACATAGGTTTCGTGTTAAAGGCGGTCGATCTTCAAGAACCCGACCGCGCGGATGCCGTCGAGAATGGCGTGAAAATCCACGCCGTCCTCGTCTTCTTCAAAGGCCTGCGACACGGTGCCAGAGAAGCGGACCTGATCCGGTTCCACACTTATATGGGTGACCAGATCAAACTCGCTGCACGCCACCGAGCGCAGGGTAATGGGCTTCACCCCTCCATCGCTTCCAGCTCATCAATCATCTCGGAGATCATGCTTAGGCCCTTGTCCCAGAAGGTGGGATCAGAGGCATCCAGGCCAAAGGGCGCCAAAAGTTCCTTGTGGTGTTTGGAGCCGCCTGCTTTCAGCATGTCGAAATACTTGTCCTCGAACCCTTCGGCCCCCTCGGCGTAGACGGAATAGAGCGCGTTCACCAGCCCGTCGCCAAAAGCATAGGCGTAGACGTAGAAGGGGGAGTGGACAAAATGCGGTACGTAGGTCCAGAAGGTCTCGTAGCCCTCCATGAAATCAAAGGCTTCACCAAGGCTCTCGGCCTGTACCGACATCCACAGCGCGTTGATGTCATCAGGGGTCAGCTCGCCTTCGGCGCGGGCGGCATGCAATTTGCATTCAAAGTCATAGAACGCGATCTGGCGCACGACCGTGTTGATCATGTCCTCGACCTTGCCTGCCAAGAGGATCTTGCGCTCGTTCTGGTCCTTGGCGTTTTCCAGCATCTTGCGGAAGGTCAGCATCTCGCCGAATACAGATGCGGTTTCCGCCAGCGTCAGCGGCGTTGACGACAGCATTTCGCCCTGCTCGGCTGCAAGTACCTGATGCACGCCGTGGCCCAGCTCATGCGCGAGCGTCATCACATCGCGCGGTTTGCCGAGGTAGTTCAGCATCACATAGGGGTGCACATCGGTGACGGTCGGGTGAGCAAATGCCCCCGGCGCCTTGCCCGGTTTCACGGCGGCGTCGATCCAGCCCTTGTCAAAGAACGGCTCTGCCAGATCGCCCATGCGCGGATCAAAAGCGCTATAGGCATCCATCACCATCTTGCGTGCCTCCTCCCATTTGACGGTGCGGGAGGTCTCCATTGGCAGCGGCGCATTGCGGTCCCAGACCTGCATCCGGTCCAGCCCCAGCCATTTGCGCTTCAGCTCGTAATAGCGATGCGACAGCTTGGGGTAGGCGGCCACCACAGCTTCGCGCAGGGCCTCGACGACCTCCGGCTCGACGTGGTTGGAGAGATGGCGTCCCATCTGCGGAGAGGGCATCCCGCGCCAGCGGTCCAGGATTTCCTTTTCCTTGGCCTGGGTATTGTGGACACGGGCAAAGATCTTGATGTTGTCGGAGAACACCCGGGCAAGTTCGCGCGCCGCGGCTTCCCGCTTGGTGCGGTCTTGTTCGGTCAACAGGTTCAGCGTGCCTTCGATGTTCAACTCTTCGCCGTCAACGGTGAAGGTGAGGCCAGCAATCGTTTCGTCAAAAAGCCGCTCCCAGGCGTCGCCTACAACGCCCAGATCATGCAGGAATTTCTCCAGCTCGTCAGACAGCTGATAAGGCTTCATCGCGCGAATACGGTCAAAAATCGGTTTGTAGCGGGCGAGATCGCTGTTGGCGGCGAAATGGGCCTCCAGTGCCGCGTCTTCAATCCGGTTGATTTCAAGCGAGAAGAACACCAGCGGCGTGGTGAAGATCGTTACCTTCTCCTGCATGTCGGACATGAATTTGGCGCGACCGGCATCGGTGGTCAGCTGATAATAGCGCAGACCAGCAAAGGACATGATCCGCCCGGCGATGGCGTTGATCTTCTCGTTGCGCAAGACGCAGGCCAGCAGACCGTCGGCATCCAGATCGGCCAGTTTGCCTTCGTAGTCACTGGCGAAACTGGCGCATTCTTTCTCCAGCCAGTTGAGGTCGCGATCCAGCTCTGCCGCATCCTCAGAGGTGTAGAGGTCGCTCAGATCCCATTCAGGCAGATTGCCCAGCCCATCCGGCCCGGCACCGCCCGCATCATTGGCGTTGGCGTCTCGCATCAGGTCGCGGTCAAGGAAGGGAGCGTTGAACATCAGGGCACCTCGGGCTGTTGTGTGTCTTCTCCGACATCTAAGCGCGAGGGCTGGGGATCACAAGCAAGCGGCCCGCGTCGGGCGGCGATTTATTGGCCGGGCAGGGGGCACTGCGCGCGAGATTTTAAGAACGCTGATCGCGTCAGCCTGTCCGGGGTGAACCTAGTCTGCGTATTGATCGAACAAACGGGTGATCTTGTCAAAAATGGCGCGGCGGGTTTCAGCCCCTTCCATCATCACCTCATGCTGCGCGCCCTCGACCAGATCCAGTTCGCCCCCCGGCCAGCGCGCCATCCGGTCATGAATGGCTGCCGTATTGACGATCTGTTCCTGTGTGCCGAGGAAGGTGATGCAGGGCAGTGCGGGTGAGGGCATTTTCGCAAGGGCTGCACATTCTCGCAGGCTTTCGCCCAGCCATCGGACGGTCGGCCCGCCAAGCGACAGATCGGGCTGTGCCGCAAGCTGATCCTGCATCAGGCGGTACATCTCAGGATCATTGGTGAGCGAATTGCCCTCGAACGGGCTGGCCTGCACATATGGGGCTAGGGTTGTCGTCGGGGTCCGCATTGCGCCGATGCCGAACCGGTCACCCATAGAACTGAGCAGCCGCGCCACGGGCCGCAGCGCGGGCGGGATCTGAATTCCCCACATCGGCGCGGAAAAAATGCAGGCTTTGACCGGAAGCCCTTCCATGACTGCGCGCAGACCAATGGCGCCGCCCATAGAATGGCCGAGGACGAACCATGGTTTCGGCAGAGCGAGCCGATCGGCCAGCTCGACCGCCGCTTGGACGTCTTTCTGAAAATCGCGAAAGGCGACGACGTGACCCAGAAGCCGCTCCGGCAGCATCCTGTCCGCCAGCCCCTGGCCGCGCCAGTCGATTGCCAGCGTTGCATAGCCTCGGCTTGCCAGATCCTGGGCAGCTCCGCCGTATTTTTCGATATATTCGGTGCGCCCGGGAAACAGCAGCAACGTGCCCTTCTCAGCGCCCGCAGGGCGCCAATGGCCCACGCGGATGCGCAGGCCATCGCTGGTGCTCACCCAATGGGCCTGCCCGCCGTCTGGTCCTCGCGCGATATCGGCAAAGAAGGGAGCGGGGGTCAGATCCATCGGGCGCGCGTCCATCAGGCCATCGCCGATGCCAGTTTCATCGCGGTGCCCATGTCACCGTCGATGGTCAGCTTGCCGCTCATGAATGCCGTGGTCGGGTTCAGTTCACCCTCGATGATGGACTGAAACGTCTCTGCGTCGGCGGTCATGGTGACCTCTGCCTCTTCGTCGGCGACGCGGGCCCCGTTCTGATCCAGCATGATGGTGCCCATGCCGGTGATGTCGAATTTGGCGGAGCCGTCAAAGCCACCATCCATCTTTGCGTTCAGCGTTTCTGCTGCTTGGGTCAGCGTTTCGCTCATGTTCAGTCCTCATTTTGGTCCGCAGCCTGCAAATTTATGTGAAGGATGTCCTTCCCACTCTGGAAAACGCAGGCTGCGCGGTTACACTTAACCCATCATGGTTGCAAAATTCTCCAATCTCAAAGCTATCGTGGCGGCAACGTCTTTGACAGTCCTGTTTTCCGTGCCTTTGCAAGGTCACGCTCAGGAGGTTCAGGGCGAGGCGGACCTGCTGGCCGCTTTGTCCGATGCCGACCCGCAGGAAGCCATCGGTCTGGACAGATCCCTGCAGGCGCTCTGGAACAGTAGCGGCTCACCTGCGATGGACCTGCTTTTGAAACGTGGCAAGGATGCGCTGGACCGCGGCGATACCCGCATTGCCATCGAGCATCTGACCGCGCTGACCGATCATGCGCCAGAATTTGCCATGGGCTGGTACGAGCGCGCACGGGCGTATTTCACCGCGGGCCTCTATGGCCCTGCCGTGGCCGATCTGGAGCAGACGCTGATGCTGAACCCCAACGACTACAATGCGATTTTTGCGCTGGGGGCGATGTTCGAACAGTTCAATGACCCGCAAAACGCCTATGAGGCCTATAAAAGGGCGCAGGCTATACATCCGCACCACGAGGCGATAACCAGCGCGCTCGACCGGCTGAAGACCGAAGTCGAGGGCAAAGAGCTTTAGGGCGGACAGTTGAGCTCGGTTCGGGCGTTGAGGGCAATATCATGACAGGCATGCAGAGTTCCGGGAGCGCCAGGGTCCTGGCGGTTTTGGGGCCGACCAATACCGGCAAGACGCACTATGCGATTGAACGTATGCTGGGGCATCGCACGGGTGTCATGGGATTCCCGTTGCGGCTTCTGGCGCGCGAGGTCTATGACAAGGTCGTCGCCGCCCGTGGCCCGTCGGTGGTGGCACTGATTACCGGTGAAGAGCGTATCGTGCCGCCGCGCGCACAATATTGGATCTGCACAGTTGAGGCGATGCCCGAGGGGATGGGCTGCGATTTCCTTGCGGTGGATGAAATCCAGCTCTGCGCCGACCCGGAACGGGGCCATGTCTTTACCGACCGTCTGCTAAGGGCGCGTGGTACTCATGAGACGCTGTTTCTTGGCGCTGACACCATGCGCGGGCCGATTGCTGCGTTGGTTCCGGGCGTGCAGTTTATGCGCCGCGAACGGCTTTCGGATCTGGTCTATGCCGGATCCAAGAAGCTCAGCCGGATGCCTGCGCGCACCGCTATCGTCGGGTTCTCCATCGACAATGTCTATGCCATCGCCGAACTGTTGCGCCGACAGAAGGGCGGGGCAGCCGTTGTGATGGGCGCGCTCAGCCCCCGGACCCGCAACGCCCAGGTCGAGCTCTACCAGAATGGCGAGGTGGACTATCTGGTCGCGACCGATGCCATCGGCATGGGTCTCAATCTGGATATCGATCACGTCGCCTTTTCGTCGCTCAGCAAATTTGACGGTCGCCGGATGCGGCAATTGGCCCCGAATGAACTGGCCCAGATCGCGGGGCGGGCAGGGCGCGGGATGAGTCACGGCAGCTTTGGGGTTACCGGCGATGCCCCGCCGCTGGAGGATGGCGTCGCGCAGGCGATCATGGAACACCGGTTCACGCCGTTGAAGAAATTGAACTGGCGTTCCTCGGCGCTGCAATTCGGCACGGTAGAGGCACTGATCCGCTCTCTCGAATCAGCGCCTGACGATCAGAACCTGATCCGCGCCCGCGAAGCGGACGATCTTATCGCCTTGAAATCGTTGTCCCAGCAGGATGAAATTCTGGCGCGCACAACCAACGCGCCCTCGGTACGATTGCTCTGGGATATCTGTCGCATCCCGGATTTTCGCGGTATCTCGCAATCGGAACATTCGGGGCTCTTGGGCGTTTTGTTCCAGTATTTGCACGACTCAGGCGTTGTCCCGGACGACTGGCTGGCGCGGCAGGTCAAACGGATTGATCGGGTTGATGGCGACATTGACGCATTGTCGAAACGTTTGGCCTTTATACGAACATGGACCTATGTCGCACAAAGGAACGGCTGGGTCCGTGATGAAAGTCATTGGCGCGGGGAGACGCGCGCTGTAGAAGACAGATTGTCGGACGCCTTGCACGAACGTCTGACTCAGCGATTTGTGGACCGGCGCACATCCGTGCTTTTGCGCCGGCTCAAACAGAAGGAGGCCCTTTTGGCCGAAGTGAATGATAAGGGTGAAGTGACCGTCGAAGGTGAATTCGTTGGTCGTCTTGAAGGGTTCCGGTTCTCTCCGGACAAGGGCGCACAAGGCGCCGAGGCAAAGGCGTTGAAATCCGCCTCCCTGCAAGCACTCGCACCGCATTTCCATCTCCGGGCTGACCGTTTTTACAACGCGCCGGATACCGAAATTGATTTTACCGATCAGGGCGGCCTGATGTGGGGTGAATATGCTGTCGGCAAATTGGTGGCCGGCGCTGACCCGCTGAATCCGCGCATCGAGGTGTTTGTCGACGATACTGCGGGCCCAGATGTGGCCCAGAAGGTCGAACGCCGCCTGCAACATTTCATCTCACGCAAGATCAACGCGCTGTTTGAGCCGCTGCTCAACCTGCAGCGCGACGAGGAGCTGACCGGCCTGGCCCGTGGCTTTGCCTTCCGCATGGTCGAGGGTCTGGGTCTGCTGCCGCGCGGCAGTGTCGCGCAGGAAGTGAAAGATCTGGACCAGGATGCACGTGGCGCGTTGCGCAAACATGGCATCCGCTTTGGCCAGTTCACCATCTTCATGCCGCTGCTTCTGAAGCCGGCGCCGACCCGCCTGCGGCTGGTGCTCTGGGCTCTGTCCGAGGGTCTTGGCGAATTCCCCGATGCACCGCCTGCCGGTCTGGTGACCGTTCCTGTGATCAAGGATGCTCCGCAGGGCTATGATACCATGTGCGGGTATCGCAACGCGGGCGAACGCATGATCCGTATCGACATGCTCGAACGTCTTGCAGACATGCTGCGCGCTGAAGACAGCCGTGGCGGGTTCGAGGCCAAGGCCGACATGCTGTCGATCACCGGCATGACGCTGGAGCAGTTTGCAGATTTGATGCAGGGGCTTGGCTATCAGGCCGACAAGGGCGAGCGGGTCAAGGCCAAGGCGGTTGACACCGTGGTCACCGAAACCAGCATGCCTGATGCGGATATCCCGGTGATGGACGCGGCGCAACAGGTTGAAAACACGCCTGCCGCCGCCCCGGATGAGACCGATACCGCTGCCGTTACGGAAACAGTTACCGCTGATGCAGACGCGCCAGCTGATGTTCCGGCTGATGTTGCGGCGATTGAGGACGCAGGGGTGGCACCGGTTGCAGAAACCATGGCCGACCCGGCAGCTGTTGATCCGATCCCCGAGACCGCCGAGATCGAGACCCCGGTTGGCGAAGCTGCCGATGCCAATGTCGACGAGCTTGAGATGGAGGTGTTCTACACCTTCACCTGGGGGCGCGCCCGGAAGACGGGCGGACACCGCGGCGGTGGCCGTCGCGGTCAGGACGCTGGCGAGAGCGGCGCAAAGCGTGGCGGCGACGCTGCGCGCGGCAAGGGCAAACCACGAGGCGGCAAGCCTGGCCGCGATGGCAAGCCCGGCAAGAAGGGTGGCCGTCAGGATCAGGGCAGCAAAACCTATTCGGCCCGACCGCCGAAGAAGGAAAAGCAGATTGATCCCGACAATCCCTTTGCAGCGGCGCTGATGGGACTGAAACAATCCGATTGATCGGCTGCTGGTGCCATGGATGAAGCAGGTCTCTGAAAAGATCAGGATCGACAAATGGTTGTGGCAGGCGCGGTTCTTCAAGACCCGTAGCCTGTCCGCCAAGATGATCAGCGCGGGCCATCTCCGTCTCAATGGCAACAAGATTGCAAAACCGGCTCAGAACGTCTCTCTTGGGGACGTTCTGACCTTCCCTCAAGGGCGCATCATCCGGACCGTCCGGGTCGAAGCACTTGGAACACGGCGCGGACCTGCTCCAGAGGCACAGGCGCTGTACTTTGATTTGACCGAAAAACAGGACCCCGTGCCGCGTAATCCGCGCTACGAAGGAAAAGGTCGCCCGGATAAGAAAGAGCGCAGGGCGCTTGATCTTAGTCGCCGGGATGGCGCGTTTTGACATCTTGAAGCCGGCGCTCGGGTGAATTAGCTACAAGCCAAACAGCTACGGGACTCGGCCACCATGACTTATGTCGTTACGGATAACTGCATCGCCTGCAAATACACCGACTGCGTCGAAGTCTGTCCGGTCGATTGTTTCTACGAGGGCGAGAATACCCTGGTGATTCACCCGGATGAATGTATCGACTGCGGCGTCTGCGAACCGGAATGCCCCGCCGATGCGATCCGCCCGGATACCGAGCCGGATATGGACAAATGGGTTGAGTTCAATCGGAAATACTCCGAAATGTGGCCGGTCATCGTCTCCAAGAAAGATCCGCTGCCAGATGCAGAGGAACGCGACGGAGAAGAAGGCAAGTTGGAGAAGTACTTCTCCGAAGCTCCCGGCGAAGGCGGCTGATAACAGCAGGTGTCTGCGGCTCCAGCTGGCTGGTTGCTTCGCGACTCACCTTTGCAAGACTGCGCGGTCCGGGAACGGGCCGCACCTGAGACCCGCCGTTTTATGGCATTTTTCGGGTCTGGATCCATTGGGACCATGATGTTTCACGGAGCGCTGCCTTTTTGTGGGGCAGAAAATATGATATACTCTTTCAGTAAATGACCAACCACGGATGTCCGCCTTGACTGTGCGCCCTGCGACGCACGGGTCCTATGGCGGTTTTTCTGCGGCATTTCTGTGGGTGCGGGTATTCGGATCACCGCGCGCGTAGATGTGTGGCAGCCCAGCCGACCCGAAGGTCGGCACAGAGCGAGGAAAGACCTGTATGACTAAATCGAAGAAGCCTGAATTCCGCCCTGACGACTATGTAGTGTACCCTGCCCATGGCGTTGGCCAGATCATCTCGATCGAAGAGCAGGAAGTGGCCGGCTTCACGCTGGAACTGTTTGTGATCACCTTTGAGAAGGACAAGATGACACTGCGGGTGCCGACCAATAAAGCCACCGAAATCGGCATGCGGTCGCTCAGCTCCCCCGATGTGATCGCCAAAGCCATGACCACGCTCAAAGGCAAGGCGAAAGTCAAACGCGCCATGTGGTCGCGTCGCGCCCAGGAGTATGAGCAGAAGATCAATTCCGGTGACCTGATCTCCATTGCTGAAGTGGTCCGTGACCTGCACCGCACCGATGACCAGCGTGAACAAAGCTATTCCGAGCGTCAGCTCTATGAAGCGGCACTTGAGCGTCTGACGCGCGAGGTTGCGGCGGTTTCAGGTGGTGACGAAATCTCCGCCGCCAAGCAGGTGGACGAGGTGCTGACCTCCCGCGCGGCCTGATCCAGATCTGATCGCCGCAGGGTCCGATCCATCGGATATACGAACAAAGAAACCTAGGCCGCGCTCCAGGGCGTGGCCTTTTTCGTTTTTGCGCTATGCTTTAGGCGCTGACATGTGGATCGTGACGGCGTTCGTGTGTGACACATCGAGCCAAGACCCAAAAAACGAGCAGAGAACACCATGACGGACCTAAAGACTCGCCTGACCGATCTCTATCGCGGGACCGACAGTGCGTCGGTCCGGTTTCGCTACGGGCTGATCGGATTTGATGCGGTTACAATTCTATTCTTCATGTCGACGGCCCATATTCCCCATGGTCCCTGGCTGATCGGGCTGAGCTGGATGGCCGGTGTCGTCATCGCTTTGGATCTGGCGGCGCGGTTCTGGATCAGCGGCAACCGCCGCAAACTGCTCTGGCGCATCTATACGCTGGCCGACATTGTGGTGCTGATCTCACTGCTGCTGGAGACGATCCTGCCGGGAGGGCTGGCTTTCCTACGTATCCTGCGAGGGCTACGGCTGATCCACTCCTATCATCTGCTACAGGACCTGCGGCGCGACAGCCGGTTCTTCCGCCGCCATGAAGATGCAATCATCGCGGGGATCAACCTCTTCATCTTTGTCTTCGCAACCTCGATGACGGCTCTTGTGTTCTTCATGGATACATCCGGCAGCGATTATCCTTACATTGACGCGCTGTATTTTACCGTGGCGACACTGACCACGACCGGCTTCGGCGACATCACCATGGCCACACCAGCTGGCAAGACATTTTCGGTTTTTGTCATGGTTGTGGGGGTGACTTTGTTCGTGCGGCTGGCGCAGGCGATCTTTAACCCCCAGCGGGTGCGCTACACCTGCAGCCAATGCGGATTGACGCGCCACGATATCGACGCGGTGCATTGTAAACATTGCGGCGGGCAGCTGAAAATCCGCACCAGCGGGGTGGAGTGACCGGAACCAGGCGTGGCTGTTCAGCCAAGCGCCGCCGCAAGGACCAGCAACCCGGAAAGCTCGCTCAGCTGTTGCGTCGCCCCCAGCACATCCCCGGTTTGTCCGCGAATCTTGGTACGCGCGGTTGCCGCGATCACGGCTGTCGCGGCAAGCATGGCCAGCAATACGCCCCAGCCTGACCAGCCCAGTATCAGCAGCGCCACCAGACCCGCAATCGCCAGCCCCAGCCCGCAGGCACGCCAAGGCGGTCGGCCGACGGAGGATGACAGACCCGAGCCGCGCGCATTCGCAAGCGCGGCCATGACCAGTGGCATCATGGCCCGGCTCAGCATTGCAACAGACAGTAGGGCCCAGGGGGCGGCCGCCGCCAGAATGCTGGCGTACGCCATCCAGCGCAGGCCAACGCTCAGGATCAGGGCCAGAACGCCATAGGTGCCGATATGGCTGTCCTTCATGATCTCCAGCCGCCGCTCCCGTGTGAAGCCACCCCAGAACCCATCAGCTGTATCGGCCAGCCCGTCCTCATGCATCGCCCCGGTCAGCACCGTCTGCGTCAGCAGCGCAATCCCCGCCGCGACCATCGGGCTGAGCCCGAAGGCCAGCGCCATCATCGACAGAATGCAGGCAGGTACCGCAACGGCAACCCCGGCAAAGGGGAAGGCCCAGACCGCGTGCGCATGGCGCGCAAACTGTTGTTTTTGCAACTTTGGCATCGGCAAACGTGTCAACAAGATCAACACGAGTAGAAAATCTATGCCAGATATGTCGTTTTTTCGCATTTGCGGGCCTCACAGAGGGCTTGCGGTGTCAAGATGAACGGGTACATACGGATGATCCGCTTTACCTGCGACGACCCCTTCGATGCAATGAGGCTTTCAATGCTGTCACCGCTCTTTTCGCTTGATCACTTTCGTGCGCAGCTTGCGCAGGCCCCGGGGGTGGACGAACAGGCTGAGACCGCTGCCGCCGAGCGCAACAGTCAACTGACCAAACCGCCCGGTTCGCTGGGGCGGCTTGAGGATCTGGCAATCTGGTACGGCAGCTGGCGCGGAAGCGAGCGTCCGGTGATCCGCGCGCCGCAGGTGATCGTCTTTGCCGGCAACCACGGGATTGTGGAGCAGGGGGTGTCTGCCTTTCCCAGTGAAGTGACAGCGCAGATGGTCGCGAACTTCAAACACGGCGGCGCGGCGATCAATCAGCTGGCCAAGCTGGCAGGCGCCCGGCTGGATGTTCACAGCCTTGATCTTGAAAAACCGACTCAGGATTTTACCAAAGGCGCCGCCATGGACAGCGTCGAGCTGCTCAGCGCGCTTCAGACCGGGTGGAAGTCGGTGGATCCGGCTGCGGATTTGCTTGTTGTCGGCGAAATGGGCATCGGCAATACGACTCCCGCCGCCGCGCTGGCCTGCGCGCTGTTTGGCGGCGACGCTGCGGATTGGACCGGCCGGGGGACCGGTATTGATGATACCGGGCTTGCCAACAAAACCCGGGTCGTGGCCGAAGGAGTGGCCTTGCATGGCCCTGCCATCACCGACGGTGTCGAGGCGCTGCGCCGTTTGGGCGGGCGTGAGATTGCAGCCATGGCCGGGGCGATGACTGCGGCCCGCATGATGCGTATCCCGGTTATTCTTGATGGCTTTATCTGCTGTGCCGCCGCGGCGTGCCTGATGCGGACCCATCCGGCGGCGCTGGATCATGCGGTCGCGGGTCACCAGAGCGCCGAAAGCGCCCATGCCGCGCTGTTGACCCACCTGGGCAAGCCGCCGTTTCTCTCGCTTGACCTGCGCCTTGGCGAGGGATCGGGTGCGGCTTTGGCGATCCAGGTCCTGCGGGCCGCCGTTGCCTGCCACAGCGGTATGGCGACATTTGAAGAGGCGGGCGTCTCCGTCAGCTAGGCCAGGGCGCGACGGCGCAGGATCGGCGCTCAGGCTGACTTCTGGTCAGTGGACTTCTTGGCTTCGGCAAGCTCCAGTAGGGCTGTTTCCAGATCTTTTTCCAACTCGCGGGCGCGGGCGATGTAGGCTGGGTTTTCACTGGCCGGCGTGCCCGGGATCCAGAGGCTAGCCAGTTCCCGCACAGTATGGCGGTCATGCGCATAAAAGGTCTGTTCAGCCTGTGCGGCCTCATATTCGCTTAGGCCGATCTGCTCCAGAACGTAGCGCCCCGCGCGAAGCGAGCTGTCGAACATCTCGCGGACGATATCATTCGCCCCCGCCTTATAGAGCTCAAACACGTGGTTGCGGTCGAAGGCGCGCGCAACGATATGCAGCTCCGGATGGCCGCGACGGGCATGGGCGACCAGCCTCAGCGCGGCCTCGCGATCATCCAGTGCGACAACCAGAACCTTGGCCTTGGCAATCCCCGCGGCTTTTAGCAGCTCTGGCCGGGTCGGATCGCCGAGGAAGCTCTTGACCCCGAACCGGCGCATCAGCTGTACCGAGGCCATATTGCTATCGAGCACAACCGTGTTGAACCCGCTGGCGCGCACCAGACGATTGACAATCTGACCAAAGCGGCCAATCCCCGCTATGATGACGGGACCTTCTTCGTCGATTTCGTCGGCGGCCTGTTCCTTGGGGTTGTCCTTGCTGTATTTCGACAGCACGTCATAGAGGATGAACAGAAGCGGGGTGATCAGCATCGACAATGCAATCACCAGAAGCAGCTTTTCCGACAGCTCGGGCGGAACGACATTGAGTTGCCGCGAAAATGCCAGCAGGACAAAGCCAAACTCCCCCGCCTGTGCAAGGCCCAGCGTAAACAGCCAGTGATTTCGTTTCTTCAGGCCGAAGGCCTTGCCGACAAAATAAAGCACTATGCCTTTTGCAAGGATGACGAGAAGCGCAAGGCCGATCAGATCGCCCGGCTCGGCCAGGAACAGGCGGTAGTTGATGCCAGCCCCGACCGTGATGAAGAACAGCCCCAGCAGCAGCCCTTTGAAAGGGTTGAGATCGCTTTCGAGTTCATGGCGAAATTCGCTGTTGGCCAGAACAACCCCGGCCAGAAAGGCGCCAAGCGCAGGCGAGAGACCAACCAGCGTCATCAGGAAGGAAATGCCGACGACGATCATCAGCGCCAGGGCGGTGTACATCTCCCGTAGATTCGATGCGTGGATGAAGCGGAAGACCGGGCGGGCAAGATAGACACCGGCCAGCACAATGGACGCAATCGCGCCAATGGTGACCAGCGTCACGGCCCAGCCGGGCAGCCCTTCGACCAGAGAAAGCGTTGCGTGGCCGGAGGCCGCATGGGCTTCCTCGGCGCTGCGCGCAATGGATCCATCGCCAATGATCTGAGCGCCATGCTGGGCAGCGAGCAGGGGCAGCAGTGCAAGAATCGGGATGACTGCGATATCCTGTGTCAGCAGCACCGAGAATGTCGCCCGCCCGCCGCCAGTACGCATCAGGCCTTTCTCCGAGAGGGTCTGCAAGACGATCGCAGTTGACGAGAGCGAGAGCGCCAGACCAACGGCCAGGCTGACCTGCCAGGTCTCCCCCGCCAGCATGGCCGCGCCCATCAGGGCCACGGTGCTGAGAAGGATCTGTAATCCCCCAAGGCCAAGCAGTTTGTTCCGCATTGCCCAAAGCGCGCGCGGCTCAAGCTCCAATCCGATCAGGAACAGCATCATGACGACGCCGAATTCGGCGAAATGCCGCAGGTCTTCTGCTTCGCTTCCGACGAAGCCAAAAACCGGTCCGATGATGATCCCGGCCGCCAGATAGCCAAGCACGGAACCGAGGCCCAACCGCGCCGCGATGGGCACCGCAATTACAGCGGCTGCTAGGTAAATTGTCGCCTGATAAAGAAATGCGTCCATAGGCTTTGATATCGCAAGCGTAGGGCGTGTTGGCAACGTCTAACATGCCGCCGTCCCGATAGCGGAGCGTTGCCGCCGGTCGGCCTTTCACACCACCGATCAGGAGACCGGGCAGGGACACAGCCGTGGATGTCAAAATGCGGAGGGATCAACGAACCCCGGAGGCGCTCCAAAGCAAGGAGCGCCCCCGGTCAGGCGCGCGAAAGCGCCATGCGAAAGAATGAGCCGCGTAACAGCTTGGTTAGTGTCAGCGTTCCAGCGAGCGGATTTCATTGCTCAATTTGGCGATACGTTCCAGGCGATGGGAAATACGTTCCTGAAACACGCCGAGCTGGTCGATGATATCGGCAAGTGTCTCGCCCGATTCCGGCAGGCGGGCGCTTTCAATCTTACACAGGACACGGGTTGAGCTGAGGCCAAGAAAATGTCGGTGCATGACCTGACAGGCATGCATGATGCGCGACGCCTCGCGGTCCACCTGATCCAGTCCTTTGCCCGCGCGCTCAAGCTGCGCAGCCACCAGTTCGGCCAGTACCTCACGCTCGCCCTGCATGTCGACATCGCCAAGGCTGCGCCGCTCTTTCTGAAGCTGGATGTCGCATTCCTTCAGAACGCGAACCATACATTCGACAAACAGTGAATCATCGACGGCGGTTTCAATCACCGCAAAATTGCTGTCTTTCCCCATTACATGGGCCGCGAACCAATCCGACATCTCGCGCGACATAGCACCGTAGTTCTGCGAGAGCACGGTGACCGGACCGCCTGACGGCTCAATGCGCGACGCGATGACCCGCAGGTTATGCGGGATCGTGTGCATGGCGTCGAAATCTTTGATCAGACCTTCGGTTTCCGCAACAAGCGTCTTGGCGTTGGCCAGCATCTTGCACAGATCGACGATCATCTGATCCGGCTCGTTCTCCAGCCCGATGTCTCGTGCGATCAGTTCTTCGCTCATCGCTTTTGTGGCGAATTGGCGGTAGTTTTCGTAACCGTGTTCGACGATCCAGCTCTTCAGCCGTTCGGCGCTTTCCTCTGGCGACAGACCTTCGTCTTTTTCAGCAGCCAACAGCTTGGTATATAGGGCGCGCACGTTGTCAAAGATCTTGCTGCTGGGTTTGAGGCGGGCCGACAGGTAACCATCGCCGCAGGGCACGACAACCGCATAGACCCAGTAATACAGGCCATCCTTCGATTTGTTTTTGACGTAGGCGCCCATGGTCTGGCCGCTTTTGATCGTGTCCCAGAACAGTTGAAACACGCCCTTGGGCATGTCCGGGTGGCGAATGGTGCGATGCGGCGCGCCCAGCAGCTCTTCCCAGTCGTAATTGGACACCCTTTGAAATACATAGTTACCGGCAAGAATGACCCCGCGGCTGTCAGTGCGCGAGAAAAATACTTCGTTCAGCCCAAATGGGGCTTCTCCGCGGGAGGGGCGGCTTTCAATGCGACGATCTACAAAGGACACGGTCTCTATCCAATCTCTGAGTCTGTACCGTGTTTGTATATCGCACGAGTGTTCACGGAACCTTAAGTTGGCAGGGGGCTATCGCTTTTTAATTGTGCCATGACGATCTGACTTTGGACCCGCGCAACAGTGGGATGTGGCAGTAAAATTTCATGCAAAAGTCGATTCAGGGCGGCCAAATCAGTGCAAAATACCCTAAGTAAATAGTCCGCTTCGCCCGTCATCGTCCAGGCGGAGGTGATTTCCGGGCGCGATCTGACCAACCGGGAAAATCGCTCAGATTGTTCGGGTCCGTGGCTCTCCAGGTGAACCTGAACAAACCCCTGTACGCTCAACCCCAACTTGTCAGGATCAAGCCGCGCCTCGTAGCTGCGGATATAGCCATCGACCTCCAGTCGCTGCCTGCGTCGCCCCGCCTGACTGGCAGAGAGATTCAGCAATTCACCCAGCTGCTGCGCGGTAAGATGGGCATCCTTCTGCAAGGCTGCCAGCAGTTTCTGATCGGTTGCGTCCAACATGTGCGGAACTTTCACGTAAATCACTCGATGAATGCGCGTTCTGCGCATCTGGTCCTAGGTGTAACCTAAACTATGCGCAAAACAAGCATCGGAATTGCGGTATTCTGGATGCAGCTACACCATTCCCGATCTGGAGGAAGCCGCATGGGTCCATTCCCGCATAATGCCCCGAAGTCCGTCATCAGCGCCGAAAACCCGGCCGGCACCGATGGTTTTGAATTTGTCGAATTCGCTCACCCCGAGCCTCAGGAGCTGCGCGATCTGTTTACGCGCATGGGCTATGAGCTGGTTGGTCATCATAAGGCAAAGCCCGGCGTGGAGCTGTGGCAGCAGGGCGATATCACCTATATCCTGAATGCCGAGGCCGGTAGTTTTGCCGAGAAATTCGTGGCCGAGCATGGTCCCTGCGCACCTTCGATGGGCTGGCGGGTGGTTGACGCGCAAAAAGCGTTCGAACATGCCCTGTCCAAAGGCGCCGAAGCCTATGAGGGCGACGACAAGACCATGGATGTGCCCGCGATCAAGGGGATCGGCGGCTCTCTGATCTACTTCATCGACCAGTACTATGACACCTCGCCCTATAACGAAGAGTTCGAGTGGCTGAAGCAGTCCAAACCACGCGGCGTCGGCTTCTACTACCTCGATCACCTGACCCACAATGTCTACAAGGGCAATATGGACAAGTGGTTCAAGTTCTACGGTGAACTGTTCAACTTCAAGGAAATCCGCTTCTTTGATATCGAGGGCAAGTTCACCGGCCTGTTGAGCCGCGCGCTGACCTCCCCCTGTGGCCGGATCCGCATTCCGATCAACGAAGATCGTGGCGAAACCGGGCAGATCGTGTCCTATCTGAAGAAATACAACGGTGAAGGTATCCAGCACATTGCTGTCGGGACCGAGGACATCTATGGGGCGACCGACGAAATCTCCGAGCGCGGGATCACCTTCATGCCGGCGCCGCCCGCGAGCTATTACAAGATGAGCCATGATCGTGTCGTCGGTCATGACGAGCCTCTGGACCGGATGCAGAAACACGGCATCCTGATCGACGGCGAAGGGGTCGTTGACGGGGGCGAAACCAAGATCCTGCTACAGATCTTCTCCAAGACCGTGATCGGGCCGATCTTCTTTGAGTTCATTCAGCGCAAAGGCGACGATGGTTTTGGCGAGGGGAACTTCAAGGCTCTGTTTGAATCGATCGAGCGCGAGCAGATCGCCAATGGAGAGCTTACAGGGGTAGAATAACTGTCCCTTACCCCACTGAACCAAAGAAGCCGGGCCTATGCAGGTCCGGCTTTGACAAGTCAGCTTCGAATGAGCGTCTTCAGTTAAGATGCAGCCCATAGCCACTCGGAATTAGCCACTCGGAATTTTCAGCGTCAGATTTCGATTGCCTTTCTGGTATTGCAGCTGGCTGTCGCCGATAGCGACAACGCGGCCACCGTCGATCCGGTCTCCGACCTTCACCTTCTTGTACCGCCCATTGGGCATCAGGATCAGCGCCCGGCGATTTGAAGGGGTGCCATAGACGCCAATCAGGTTCACGCGCCGCAGGTTGATCGCGTTGTCGATCGTGGCCTGACGGGCCACGGACGCGCTGGACGGGATCCGGGGCGTCACGGTCTGCGGCGGGCTGCTGGCAACGGCTTCGGCAATGCTCGGCTCCGCGTTACGCTGCGGGTTGCGTTGGGCACGATCGACCAGATTGGCAAAATTGGCCGGCCGCGCGCGCGGAACCACGGAGCGCGCAATGGCCTGTGCGGTTGCAGGCAGGCTGTTCTCTTCAGCGGGCTTCAGTCCGGGCGGGCGCGGGCGGGGACGTAAGGCGCCCAGCTCGGCGCGGCTCAACCCGCCGAGCTGGGCCCGTTCGTTCTGCTCAACCAGATCCCTTGGGCGTTGCTTCGGCCGGAGTTCCGACAGGATCGCCTGTCGCGCGGCTTCCTCTGCTGCCGCTGCAACTTCGGGGTCCGGGCGGGCCGGTGTCGGCGGCGGGACTTTCTCCGGGCGACCGAGGAACACCATGACCCCATCCGGGTTCAAGCTGCCTTCCGGAGTCGCTTTGACCAAGCCGCGCTCATCCAGTTCAAACTGCTGACCGGCGGCCGTTGGCGTGCTGACCGAACCAAGTTGCAGGTCGGTCGCGTAGAGATCCGGATCCGGCAGCGCGATGGCATCTTCGGAAATGTCTGTCGGGTCAATCGAGGCCACGTAAAGCGTCTCGAGGTTCTCCGCCCCCGGTGCCTCCGGCGTTTCGGGGGCGTGCTGCCAGATACCTGTGGCCGCATATTGGGCGGCGCGGGTCAGCGGTGTATCCTGTTCGGCGTCGCCCATTTCTGGGTCCGCCTCAGGTGCCAGCTCTGCCAGATCGAGGTCTTCGGTCAGCGTCTGCTCCGCCGCTTCGGGCCCCTCCTGTTCAAGCCGCAGGGCATCCAGAACCGCCGTATCGGTACTGGAAAGCCCATCCATGTCGCTCTCTGCCGGGTCGGAGGGCACGGCGGCGGCGTCATCGGAGATGTTGTCGAGCGGCAGCAGGGAACCATCGTCCGGCTGATCGGGAATGACGCTTACCTGTGGGGCAATGTCGCCAGCCTCAGCGGTCTCGGGCGTGTCCAGAGGGACCGCGGTGCCATCAGTCACGGCATTGCGCGTCTGCTTCTCCGCAAGTATGGCCCAGGCGGCCACGATTGCCATGAATAGGAGCAGAGCCGTCACCAGAGCAAGCCCCAGGAAACGTGGTTTGCCGCCGATTTTTTTCTTTCTGACGCCCGCCAGCAGAGCAGCCTTGCCTGCTTCATGCAGGGATTTCTTATCCTTCGGGGTGTCCGTCAGGGAAATCTCAACCATTTCATCGCGGGGCAGGACAGGCGCTGGACCCGATGGTTTTGGCGCCGGGGGGATGATGGCCTTGGCGGCTGCGGGCGGCGTAACTATCGCCGGGGCCTTGCCCAGACCACCACCAGACCCGACAGGGCTATCTGCCAGGGCGATCGTGCCAAACGCCGCATGCGGGACCACGCGACCAGCATCAGGGGATTTGCCATTCGCAGTCAGCCCTGGTGTTATAGCAGCGACCTTGCCCGACGGTTTATCTGACGGTTGCGCCGCGTCCGTGGAAGTTCCAGCCGGGATCGACGCCACATCCGCAGCGGCGGTCGTGGCGCGCAGCGTTGGTTCGCTCCGGACTGCGCCCTCCTTGCGCCTGCGCGTGGAAAACCCGGTCGCGGCAGCGGGTTCGGCGGGGTCGCTTGGGGTGTCGGCTGTCGCTGACGGTGCGGTCTCCACCGCAGAGGCTTCGACAGTGTTGCTCGCTTCAGGCGCGGTTGCAGCCGTGTTCACAACCGCTTCGTTCGCCGTTGCGTCCTTGGCGACAGCAGCGGCATCGGTCGGCAGGGCATCTGGCTGCTCGTCGGGTCTGGCCTCGGTGCCGTCAGACGTGCTTTCCACAGGCTCAGGCTCAGGCTCAGGCTCAGGCTCAGGCTCAGGCTCAGGCGGCGCGGCGGGGCCTATGTTGACGACCGCAATTCCATCAGGCTCAGCCGGTTCTTCCCCTGATTGCAGCAACGTCTGCGAGGCGCCAAAGTAGGGCTCTCCCAGAAAATCCATATCGCCCGGTACCGCCACGAAACCAACCGGCAGAAACCCGTGCATCAGAGCAAAATCTTCGGCTTCCTGCAGTGTCTCCCGGGCAACTGCGGCCACATGCGTCTGCGATCCATCCTCGCTGAGGTCAAAGGCTAGTTCATCGACCCGATACGGGGTCGCCCCGTCCAGTCCCCGTTCGGCGGCGGCACGACGATCCGCAGTGTCAGTGACGCCGGTCTGAAGGGTCAGATAGCGGATCTGATCATTGGGGATGATGAGCTTGCAGGCGATCGGCCCCTGGGCGTACCGTTCGCCCAGTCGGCGCAGGTCTGCCAATGCCTCACCCAGATCCTCCACATCCAGCGAAACCGTGCCAATCTGACGCCAGCCACCAGCGGCTCGCTGCAACAGGCAAACGCCGGTGGAGGACAGAGAGAGTGCAAACCCCGGTTTCATGATGCAAACACGCCTTCAGCTCTAATGTGCCCATACCCCAGTGTGGCAAGGCGATCTTGGCGCAGACCATACGGCAGAGCGGGCGCAAGGGAAAGGAAAAGACACCATTTCCCCCTTGCAGGCGGTCAATTGCCATCCCCATGTAACACCTCAGAAAGGGAGCAGTTCTATGAAAGCGACACATATTTTGGCCTCGGCCCTGGCCGTCGTGCTGGCAACAGGTCTGGCAAGTGCCGATGAAACCCGCATCGACCGGCAGATTGCCGTCACCGGGGACGCACGTATCGCGGTCACGCCCACGCTGGCAACAATCACGCTTGGCGTGACCGAAGAAGCTGATGAGGCCGCGCTGGCCATGTCGGCCGTCTCGACCAAGATGGTGGAGGTCGTCGATGAGTTGAGAGCGGCCGGCATCGCGGCTGAGGATATGCAGACCCAGCAGATCTCGCTCAACCCGGTCTGGTCGCAGGATCGCAGCTATGACGACGGGCGCCGCAAGATTACCGGGTTCTCGGCGTCAAATACCCTGGCCCTCAGGATCCGCGATCTGGATCGTCTGGGCGAGGTGCTTGATCAGGTGCTGAGGGTCGGCGCCAATGATTTCCGCGGGCTTAGCTTTGGTGTGGCCGATCCGGCCAAGGTGCAGGACCAGATCCGGGGGGCAGCGGTAAAGGATGCCCTGCGCAAGGCGACCCAGCTCGCCGAAGCCGCTGGGGTCGAACTGGGGCCGGTACGGTCGATCCATGACCGCGAGACCGGCGGTGGCCAGCCGATGATGGCGATGGAGATGGCCCGCAGCGCCCCTATGCCGATCGAGGCGGGCGAGCTGAGCTTTAGTCACAGCGTGTCGGTTGTCTACGATATCAAATCCACCGACGCCGACTAACCACATAGCAAAAAGGCCGGGTTACCCCGGCCTTTTTCATGTTTTGGCAGTGCCGTTGCCCTAGCTGGTGGCGGCGGTCAGCGCCTGATCCAGATCGGCGATCAGGTCTTCAGCATTTTCGATCCCGATCGAGACACGCACGACATTGGCCCCGGCGCCGGCGGCTTCCTGCTGTTCCGGCGTCAGCTGACGGTGGGTGGTGGAGGCCGAGTGGATGATCAGCGACCGGGTATCGCCAAGGTTCGCGACATGGCTGAAAATCTCGAGAGAGTTCACCAGTTTGACACAGGCGTCATAGCCGCCCTTGACCGCAAAGGTGAACAGCCCGCCGGTGCCCTTGGGATAGTGCTCCTTGGCACGGGCGTGATATGGCGACGAGGGCAGCCCCGCATAGGTCACATAATCAACCCGCGGATCCTGTTCGAGCCAGGACGCAACGGTTTTGGCGTTCTCGCAGTGGCGTTCCATCCGCAGGCTAAGGGTTTCGACCCCCATCAAGGTGTAATGCGCGGCCTGTGGGTTCATCGTCATGCCGAGGTCACGCAGACCGATGGCAATCCCGTGGAAGGTAAAGGCCAGCCCGCCAAAGGTCTCGTGGAACTTCAGCCCGTGATAGGCCGGTTCGGGCTGCGACAGCGACGGGAATTTGTCATTTGCCGACCAGTCGAATTTGCCGGAATCGACAATCACGCCGCCGGTGACGGTACCATTGCCGGTCAGGTATTTCGTGGTGGAATGCACCACCAGCGTCGCACCATGGGCAATTGGATTGCAGAGGTATGGCGTGGCAGATGTGTTGTCGATGATCAGCGGCACGCCCGCCGCATCTGCAACATCCGCAATCGAGCGGATATCGGTCACATAGCCGCCGGGGTTGGCGACCGATTCCCCAAATACGGCCCGTGTATCGTCATCAATTGCGGCAGCAACCGCATCCGGGTCGTCAAAATCGACAAATTTCGCTGACCAGCCAAAGCGTTTGATGGTCTGGCTGAACTGGGTGACGGTGCCTCCATAAAGGCGCGTCGATGCAACGACGTTACGGCCCGGGCCCATCAGCGGGAACAGCGCCATGATCTGTGCGGCGTGGCCGGAAGAGCAGCAGACCGCGCCGACGCCGCCTTCCAGGGTCGCAATGCGCTCCTGAAGTACAGCGACCGTGGGGTTGGTCAGGCGCGAATAGATAAAGCCAACTTCCTGCAGATTGAACAGGGCGGCGGCGTGATCTGCATCGCGGAACACATAGGCCGTGGTCTGGTAGATCGGTGTCTGCCGCGCACCGGTGGCCGGATCGGGCTTTGCGCCCGCGTGAATCTGCAATGTGTCGAACCCGTAGCTTGGCGCTTCAGACATGGATGTGCTCCCCTTGGATGGTCGAATGCGTCTCGCGCGTAAGAACACTCCGCCACGGCGCGTAAGGCAAGGCGCAATTTGGACGCGCCTCTTGATCGGTGACGCCGGGGCCGATTGAAACAGCGCTGCCTGGCCCTTGGTCCTGATCCGGGGCTACCAGCGGCGGTGCCGGTTATCGCATCCAGAAGCCTGCGGATTTGATCCGATTGCGCAGGGCCTGCTCCTTGCGAGGCAGGTTGTCGCGGTCAAACATCGCGCGCAGCTTGGCACCGCGCCCCTGGTAGATCATCCGTTTCATCGGCTCATATTGCTTCAGAACTTTCTTGATTTTGTTCGGGCTTGCCACGGTCTCCAGCGCGTCGACAACGGCGTCGCTCTCGCGCGCATATAGCAGCGGGAAGCTGCGGTAATGGCAGCTGGTCACCCCGTCGAGATATCCCTCCGGCAGCGTGTCGCGGCCACCGCCCAGGCTATGGATGACAAGGGGCAGGGCGATCTGGTCCAGCCAAGGGTCAAGTGACTGCCCGATCAGCGCCATGGGCAGGTCGTCGCGGATTGATGTCGCATAGTCGAGAAACCGGCGCCCAAAGACCTGCGGACAGGCACCATAGAAACAGCCGCCATTGAAGTAGAGATAGCGGCGCCAGAAATTTTCAGGCTGGCTGAGATCGAGGCTGCTGTCAAAATCCAGATCGAAACGGTCATAGAGCGCCCGCCAGATTCCTGTCATATCGGGCCCATAGAGCGTGGGCTTCGGCCAGGTGCCTTCGCGCCGCAGCGATGCCGAGGGCCGACCAAAATCAAACGGCACCTGATCAATTGGACCGGTGATCAGCGTATCACTGTCAAAGAAGACAAAAGGCTGCCCCTCAGGAAGCGCCAGAAGCGCCTCGATCTTGTTCCCATAGGGGTAGGCCTGACCAAAGACGTCGGACTGAAATGGCAGGAGTTGCGCCCCAAGCATATCCAGCGCCTGCAAGACCGGCTGGCTGCGGATGCTCGGGTCCTTGTGCCACTTGGGTCCAGGCTGCGGAACCGCCACATAGAGCCGCCCGGCAAAATCGGGAGCATAGTGTCGCAGAGAGGCGGCAAACAGCACCGCCTCATATTGCAACCGTCCGGCCTGTCCGATGATCATGATGTTGAAATGGGGATCGGTCATGTTGTGGCGTCCGGTTTTCTGGCGATGCGGTGTTCATATACTTTCGACACGTATGCGACATCCCCTGCAATGCGGTTGCGGCCATGATCATATATTTCCACCACCGCTGCCAGTAGGTCTCTGGAGAGATTGGCATCTGCTGCCTGACCGCCTGCCTGTCGAACCAGCAGGCGCAGGTTTCGCCTGAGCGCTACTATTTCGTCAATGCGCCTGCAAGGCAGGGCTTCAGCGGCCTCCTGTCTGACCACGACGAACATTGCGCCGATCGCTACGAGAGGGCACGCGCTCTGCTGCGAAATTGACGCCGCGAAATTCTCGGGTGGGTGACGAATTTTTCGTCTTGCACCCTCCATCCAGAGACGCTATTTCGCTGCCCAAGGCCCCTATAGCTCAGCTGGTAGAGCAACTGATTTGTAATCAGTAGGTCCGCGGTTCGAGTCCGTGTGGGGGCACCATTTACCTGACATAGCTGGTATGATCGATTGATTTACGCTCTTCGCAGTCGCAATCAGTTGATGGGATGCCCTCAGGCGACCTTCGGTCATGACGTGGGTCTTTCCGGCCCTTGCACTGCGGGCTGGCCTTTTTGGTACAGGACCTATCCGATCCACCGCCACCGCGCAGGGTAATCGACCTGACTGTGTCAAGAGGCCAGCGTGACTGTATTAAGTCATCAGTCATTATTTGACTGCAATTTAACGGTAGGGACGAATCGGTTAGCAGTGATGCAGTCAGGTGAGGCTTGTTTTCACGCTTGGGCGTAACCGAAGGGACAGCGCCAAAGAAACACGGGAAGGAGGATGCGTTTGTTTTCTTTATCGCCAGACCTCGTGAACTCCGTGTCCAGTCAAAACCAGCTTGTGCGCTCGGATCTTCCGTCGCGGTTTGCCTCCATCAGCCTGGTCTCGCTGTTGTCGCTCTACTTCCTGTCGTTTCAGGCCGTCGCGGTGGTCTATGGCGCCTATGTCCTTGTCGAAGTTGTTGGGCTGCGGGTCTATCGCAGGCTGATATCTGAGGTGACGGTCCGCAACACGCTGCTGTTTGCCGGCTCCGCATTCGTCGGCGTCTGCGTCTTTAACTCCCTGTCATTGCTGTTGTTTCTGCACCCGGAACCCTTTCCGAAACTGATGGGTGCAATGCTGCTGATCATCGCGCTCAACCACTGTGTTGTTGCGCGGTCAGCCTGGCTTCATTTCGGTATCATCACGGCGGTGCCGATCATCTGCACGGTCGGTTATATGATCAGCGCGACGCTGTCCCGGTTTGCCAGTGCGGGAGAGATGGTCATTGCAGCCGTGGTCGCCCTGCTGGGGGCCGCCTACATGCTTCATGCCATGTGGGTGCAGCACCGGCTGACCGCCCGCCTGCAAGAGGCCCTGCGTGCGGCAGAAGCTGCAAGCCGCGCGAAGAGCCGTTTCCTCGCAGCGATGAGCCATGAGATCCGCACACCTTTGAATGCGATCTGCGGCATGTCCGAGCTGATCGAGGAGGAAAACTCCGGCTCTGAAACGCTGAGGGAGCAGACGCAGCTTCTGCGCAAATCGTCGCAGGCGCTGACCGGCATTCTTGATGACGTATTGGATCACGCCAAGATCGAGTCCGGTCAGTTCGAGCTGAACCTCGCGACAGCGGTCCCGGGCGAAGAAATCTCCAGTGCCGTTGAAATGTATCGCGCACGGGCGGATGAGAAGGGGCTCAGGCTTCATATCAGATTGGAGCCGGGTATTCCCGACTATGCCGAATGTGATGCGCTGCGCCTGCGTCAGGTGATCGGAAACCTTGTTTCGAATGCCGTGAAATACACCGAGGCTGGCCATGTCGAGGTCGTCGCCGATATCGAAGAGTTCGAGGGGCATGCGATGCTGCGTGTCGCGGTGTCTGATACCGGACGTGGCATGACACCCGAGCAGAGCGCCAAGCTGTTCACGGATTTCTATCGTGCCATCGACAAGGCTGCACCAAATGTGCCGGGCACCGGTCTGGGCCTGGCGATCGCCCGCCATCTGGCACGCATCATGGGGGGCGATATCACCGTTCGGACCAGCCCCGACTGGGGCAGCTGCTTTACCTTTTTCTGTCCGATAAAAAGCCTCGACCCTGCGGAGGTTGAGACCCTTCAACAGCCGACAACCGGTAGCGAGATCAGCGATCTCGGGGGGCTGTCGATCCTCGTGGTGGATGATACCGCCTCCAATAGAATGGTCGTTCGCGCCTTCCTCAAAAACAGCAACGTCCAGATCACAGATGCCGAAAATGGCGTCGAGGCGCTTGCCTGGCTTGAGCAGAACCCGGTTGATCTTGTGCTGTTGGACATGAAGATGCCGGTCATGGACGGTCGCGAAACACTGACCGAAATGCTGCGGCGTGGTGGACGGATCGGGGCCACCCCGGTGATCATGTTGACAGCGAATGCGGCCCCTGAGGAGCAGGAGCTGTTTTTGCAGCTGGGTGCGGCCAGTTACCTTGCCAAACCTGTCAAGAAATCGGTTCTACTGTCGGAAATTCGCAAGATAGCGATGCCGTCGTTAACTCGCACGGTCTGATCGGCTCTCACACCGACAAGAACCGTTCGTAAAAAGAAGTTCAACCCACAGGAATTAATTCAAAATTTACGATTGCCGGATAGGTTGAGTCAAATTTTCGATAAATTTGCAGAATGCACGCCCGCGGGCGGCAGGAACAGCTGGCCGGATCGCGGATGCAGTCGACAGATATTACATTTGATAATTTTGGGGAGACCGGCGCGCTCTTTACCGAGCTTTTGCGCGCGCGCTACCGTCATTTCGTCAAGTTACGGCGCTGGGATCTGCCCAATGTGCGTGGATTGGAGTTCGACCAATATGACACGCCCGAGAGTATCTACTGTGCAGTTCACGACGGGATGGCTGTTCTCGGCGGCTTTAGGCTGACCCCCACAACAGCGCAATGTATGAACACCAGCTATATGTTGCGGGATGCGCAGCTGGGCCTGCTGCCGGGGCTGCCCTCCAATGTGCTGGATGACGCCGCGCCACAGGATCCGGGGATCTGGGAGGTCAGCCGGTTCTTTATCGAAGACACTCTGGGAGCCCGTGACAGAATGCGGGTGCGGCGGCTGCTGGAACAGGGGTTTGCCCGTTTCGCCCGGGATTGGAATATTGATACGTTCTTGTGTATCACCTCGGTGACGGCGGCGCTGCTCATGCGCAGGGCCAGCCTCTCGATAAGCTCGGCAGGCCCCCGGTTCGAAGCGGGTGGAGAAATCTGCCAAGCCTACCACCTTAGCGTCGTTGCAAAAAGCCAGCGCAGCGATGCGGCGTGAATGCGCAGGGCGGCACGCGCGGGTATTTCGTTATCTTAGCAGATCTGATGGTTATGGCGATCCAGTGAGTGGCGCCCGGTCTGTGCCATGGCAATACTCAACTCGTCGCTGATTGCCTGCCAAAGCTGGGTCAGCCCGGATTCTCCTTTTGCAGCAATCGCAAACTGCAAAATGCGGCCCAGAAATACAAAATCAGCCCCCATGGACAAGGCTTTAAGGATGTCTTCACCCGACCGGAGGCCGCTGTCGTAGAACACCGGGAATTCCGGCCCCAGCGCGGCTCGGATCTTCGCGAGCATCTCGATCGGGGTAGGGGCTGCCTCAAGCTGCCGGGCGCCGTGGCTGGAGACTTGAATGGCATCGACGCCCGCGGACACCAGCGCGCGGGCGTCTTCAACGTCCAGCACGCCCTTGATCACCAGTTTGCCGGGCCAGAGGTCGCGCAGCCGTGCCAGCGTGTCCCATGTGGCGCGCGCCCGGCTTTCGGTGCGGTCGAAGTCATAGCCTTCCATCAGAAAATTCGCCATCACCGGCTTGCCCTTCAGCAGGGTGGTCAGCGACCAGCGCGGGTGCAGGGCAAAATCGACGAACTGCCGCGGGCCGATGCGGAACGGCATTTTGAAGCCATGGCGCAGCTCGCGCGGGCGGCGGCCCACCTCGGGCACATCGACCGTCAGCACCAGCGTCTGGTATCCGGCCGCGCGGGCACGCTCCGCCAGCTTGAAGGTGCCGCTGCCGTCACCGCTGAAATAGAGCTGGAACCAGGCGTAGCCTTCTGCCGCTTCCAGGATGGTTTCCAGCGGTGTCGAGGCAACGGTGGAAACCCCATGCGGTACCCGGTAGCGCGCCGCCAGCCGGGCTAGCATCAGGTCGGCGCCGGGGGCTGCGAGGTTGCACATGCCCATGGGGGCAATCCCGAAGGGCCGGTCCGCCTCGGCACCGAAAATCCGAACCGCCAGCGACCGCTGGCTGACATCGCGCAGGATACGGGGCCGCAGGGTGATGGCATCCAGGGCCGCACGGTTGCGCGCCGCCCCGGTCTCCTGCCCGGCGGCCCCGTCGATATAGTCAAACACCATCCAGGGCAGCCGCCGCCGGGCGAGGCGGCGGGCGTCCTCGGCCGAATGGATGGCGCCTGCACCCATCAGCCGGCCACGGCCTTCATGAAGCGGTCGCGGATCACCACCGGGTCCATCGTGATCACCGGCATCTTGGCGTTGCCGCTGTCGCATTTGACCACCAGAACCGTCGCCTCGCCGCTGGCCAAAGCCTCCTCCAGCGCAGGGCCGGTGTCCTTATCCTGCACCTCCACCACCCGGGCGCAGCCGGCGGCGCGGGCCATGCCGGCCAGATCGGTGCGCTGGCTGGTGTAGGTCGGCTGATCACCGGTGGAGCCATAGGAGCCGTTGTCGATGATCATCAGGATGTAGTTGGAGGGCGCGTTGTTGCCGATGGTGGGCAAGGTGCCGAGGTTGGTCAGGATTGAGCCGTCACCGTCGATCACGATCACCGGTTTCGGCTGCGCCAGCGCCAGCCCCAAGCCGATGGAGGACGCCAGCCCCATGGTGCCCAGCATGTAGAAATTGCTGGGCTGGTCGTCGATGGCGTGCAGCTCTTGCGACGGAATGCCGATGTTGCAGACCACCAGCTCGTTGCGCAGGATCGGCGCGATCTCTTTCAGGATTTCGGAACGGATCATTGGTCGCCATAGCCTCCCCAGAAATTGGCGTCGGTCAGGATGGCAACGGGTTTGTTGCACATGAAGGTGTATTTCAGGATGTTGTCCAGCTCCTCGACATCTTTCTGCCAGTGAAAGTGGTAGGTGGGGATGTTGAGCTGGGCCAGCAGCGCCTTGGTATGCACCGCCATCTCCACCTGGCAGGCCACCGGCTCGCGCAGCTCGCCGCGGTAGGAGATCAGCATCGGCAGCGGCATCCGGTAATACTGGATCAGCGTCGCCAGCGTATTGATGGTGACCCCGATGGCAGTGTTCTGCATGATGATGGCCGGGCGCTTGCCGCCCATCCAGGCGCCGGCGCACAGCCCCATGCCCTCATCCTCCTTGTTGGAGGGGATATGGAAGATGTCGTCGCGCTGGTCGATCTCCTGGATCACCCCGGCCAGCTGCTTGCAGGGCACGGTGGTGACGAAGGAGACGCCGTTGGCCGCCAGATCGTCAGCGATCCTCTTGTCTATGGTCATGGTGGGTTGCCTTTGCTTCGGGTGTCTTGTTTCGCTGGGTCAGGAGGTGCGGCAGACATGCACCGCGCAGGGCGCGTGGCGGACCACGCGGGCAGCCGTCGAGCCGAGGAAAAAGTCGCTGAGACCCGGTTTGTGGGAGCCGACGACGATGCAGTCCATGCCATGTTGCTGCGCGTATTCTACAATGGCGCGGTAGGACCGGCCCTTGACGATTTCTGTCGATACATCGCCATGATCTGCGGTTTTCTTTGTCAGCTGCAGACGGGCGTTGGCCAGGCCTTCGCGCAGGGCGTCCTCGTCGAGGTAGGTGCTGACGGATCCCTGTGGTGCCTCATAGACATGCAGCGCCGTGATCTGCCCGCCGGGGTTGCACAGGGTGGCGGCGGCCTTCAGCGTTGTCCCCGACACCCCGTGATCCAGAGCCATGGGAACCAGGATTTTGTCATACATCGTTGCTCTCCGTCTGTTAGGTGCGCGGGCTCAGGCCCAGGGGTCAAGGATGATCTTGGGCGCCGCCACCGCGCCGCTGCGCAGATCGCGAAAGGCGGCGGCGCCCTCTGACAGCGGACGCAGCTCAGACCAGTCCAGCGGCCCGAGGCGGCCGTCAAAGATCGCCTGCGCGGTGTCGCGGAAGTCTTGCGCGGTATAGGTGTAGGTGCCGATGAAGGTGATTTCCTGCAGGGTCATGCGGCGGATATCCAAGCCGCCGGTGTCCTCGCCCAAGCCAACATGAGCGATCACCCCGCCGGGCGCGGCAATGGCAGAGGCGGCGGCGCGGGTGGCGGCATAGCCCACCGCGTCCACCACCAGCGGCACCATGCCCTGAAACTCCGCCACCGCCTGCTGGCCGCAGCGATCTGTCAGAAAGGCACGGCGCGCGGCGTTGGATTCCTGGATCGTGACGTCCTCCACCCCCATCGCGCTGAGCGCCAGCGCCGCCGCCAGCCCGATGGCACCGCCGCCGATCACCAGCGCGCGGCGTTCGGTGTCCGGGTGCAGCGCCTCCAGCGCCAGCCGGGCGGCGTGCCAGCTGACCGCCAGCGGTTCTGCCAGCGCAGCCTTTGCCAGCGGGACCGCGTCCGGCACGGTCACCAGATTGCGTTCCGGCATCGCCACGAACTGGGCAAAGGCGCCCTCGCGCGGCGGCATGGAGATGATCTGGCGGCTGGCGCAGAGGTTTTCGCGCCCCGATGCGCAGGCCGCGCAGCTGCCGCAGGTGACCAGCGGGTTGATGGTGACGCGGCGGCCTGCCTGCGGTCCGTCCTCGGTCACCCCGGCGGCTTCGTGCCCCAGGATCAGCGGTGCGGGCCGGCGGCTGTCGTGGCCCAGATAGGCGTGCATGTCCGACCCGCAGATGCCGGAGGCATGGATGCGGATCAGATGCTCGCCCGGCTGGCCCGCGGCCATCGGCACATCGCGGACGGCAAGCGTCTCAACCCCTTCATAAACCAAGGCTTTCATTTCGCGGTGAACCCCCCGTCAACCATCAGGATTTGCCCGGTGACATAGGCCGACGCCTCCGAGCACAGGAACAAGAGCGGCCCGTCGAGATCGTCCAGCCGCCCGTTGCGGCCGATGCAGGTCTGCGCGGCGTTGCGGGCCGCGCGCGCGTCATCCTCGAATACTGATTGGGTCAGCTCGGTCGGGAAGAACCCCGGCCCGATCGCGTTGGCGGTGATGCCGTGGGGCGACCAGGCCTCTGCCATGGCGCGGGTCAGCTGGCCGATCCCGCCCTTGCTGGCGCCATACGCGATGCCGCCGGGAAAGGCGCGGGAGGTCTGGAGCGAGGCGAAATTGACGATCCGCCCCCAGCCCCTGTCCTTCATCACAGGCACAAACGTTTGGCTAAGGAAGAAGGGCGCCGAGAGGTTCAGCGCCAGGGTGCGGTCCCAGCCTTCCGTGGTCACCTCATCCGCAGGCTGCCGCGTGTTGACGCCGGCCGCGTGGATCAGGATGTCCGGTGCGCCAAAGGGGGCCGCGACGGCGTCCCGCAGTGCCTCCATCGCGCTGCGGTCCGCCACATCCGCGACTGCGTAAGCCGCGCTTGGTCCGATTTCTGCACAAAGGCTTTCCAGCGCCTCCGCCCGGCGCGCCACCGCCACCACCTGCGCCCCGGCGGCGGCCAGCGCGATGGCCGCCCGCCGCCCCAGCCCGGAGCTGGCGCCGGTGATGCAGGCGGTCCGGCCCGTCAGATCGAACAGGGCGCGCGGGTCAGCCATTGGCGGTCAGGTCAAAGGTTTCGTCCGGGAAATACTTGGCCAGCCGCACATCAGCGGCGCGGGCGTGGCCTTCCATCCCTTCCAGCCGGGCGATCCGGGCCGTGGCCTCCGCCACCGGTTTCGAGCCTTCGCGGGTGGCGCGCTGCCAGGTGACGATCTTCATGTATTTGTGAACTGACAACCCGCCGGTATAGCTGGCCGCGCGCGAGGTCGGCAGCACGTGGTTGGTGCCCGCCGCCTTGTCGCCGTAAGAGACCGTGGTCTCCTCACCCAGAAACAGCGAGCCGTAGCAGGTCAGCTGCTCCAGCCACCAGTCCAGATCCTCTGCCTGCACGGTCAGATGCTCGGGCGCGTATTCGTCGGAGCAGGCCGCCATATCCTCGCGGTCTTTGCACAGGATCACCTCGGCATAGTCGCGCCAGGCAGCGGCGGCGTTCTCGCGGTTCACCTCCGGCAGGTCGTCGATCAGCCCCGGCACCAGCCGCATGACGTCCTCGGCCAGGGCGCGATCGTCGGTCACCAGCCAGACCGGCGAGTTATAGCCATGCTCGGCCTGGCTCACCAGATCGGTGGCGACGATATGGGCGTCGGCGGTGCTGTCGGCCAGGATCAGGCTGTCGGTCGGGCCAGCAATCATGTCGATGCCGACGCGGCCGAACAGGATGCGCTTGGCCTCCGCCACGAACTGGTTGCCGGGGCCGACCAGGATATTGGCCTTGGGCAGGCCAAAGAGGCCAAAGGTCATCGCCGCAACCCCCTGCACGCCGCCCATCGCCATGATCTTATCCGCGCCGCAGATATGGGCGGCATAGACGATGGCGGGGGCCACGCCGGTGCCCGGGCGCGGCGGCGAGCAGGCGGTGATGTGCTTGCAGCCCGCCACCTTGGCGGTCGTCACGGTCATGATGGCGCTTGCGATATGGCTGTAGCGCCCGCCCGGCACATAGCAGCCCGCCGCATCCACCGGGATCACCTTCTGCCCGGTGATGAAGCCGGGGCAGATCTCGGTTTCCACATTCTGCATCGTGCTTTTCTGCAGCTCGGCAAAGCGGCGCACGTTGTCGTGGGAAAACCGGATGTCGGCCTTGAGCTTCTCCGGTACCTGCGCGCAGGCGGCTTCGATCTCCTCTGCCGTCAGCAGGACGTTGCCCTCGTATTTGTCGAACTTCGCGGCGTACTCCAGCGCCTTGACGTCGCCGCCGGCCTCAATGTCGTCCAGGATGCCCTGCACGATCTTATGGGTCTCGGACGCGTCCGACTTGGGGGTCAGGGCCGCCTTTTTCAGGTATTCACGGGTCATGTCAGAGGGTCCTACTTGTAAATATCAGGAAGCAGCGTGGTCGAAATCGCGGGGATATAGGCGATCAGCAACACCACAATCAGCATGGTCAGCACAAAGGGGATGGCGCGGGCGGCGATCTTGAGGATGGACTCGCCGGTGATGCCGGAGACGACAAAGAGGTTCAGGCCCAGCGGCGGGGTGATAAAGCCGACCCCCAGCGCGGTGATCATCATGATGCAGAACTGGATTTCGTTCATGCCGATGTTGTCGGCGAGCGGCTTCAGGATCGGCGCCAGGATCACGATGTTGGGGGTTGTCTCCATCACGCAGCCGGCCGCAATCAGGATGCAGATCATCAGCAGGATCAGCACAGAGGGGTCATCGGTCAGCCCGGTCACAGCCGTCACAAACCCCTGCGGCACACCCATGATCGCCAGCGCCTCTGCCAGCGGCGCGGAGAAGGCGATGATCGGCAGGATCACCCCGTTCACCTTCGCAGAGCTGACCAGCATCGCGGGGAAATCCGCCAGTTTCAGGGTGCCGAGGACAAAGCCCATCAGGATGGTGACGACCACTGCCGTGGCGCCGGCCTCTGTCGGGGTCAAGCGGCCTGAGAAGATGCCATAGAAGATGATCCCCGGCACGATGAAGGCATACCAGCCGGATTTCAGCGACTGGCCCAGATTGCCCAGCCATTCTCCGAACCCCATGTTGCCGCCGGTCTCATAAGTGTAAAGCCGGTTCATGATGATATTGGTGACCAGGATCGACACCAGAATGGCAATCCCCGGGATCAGCGCCGCCAGGAACAGGGTGGAGGCGGAAATTCCCAGCACCAGACCGATGATGATATAGGCGATGGAGGGCGGGATCAGGATGCCGGTACAGGCGCCTGCAGCCACCAGCGCGCAGGCATAGGGGCGTGGGTAGCCGCTTTCGACCAGCCGGTTGATGGTCATCCGTCCAACGGCGGCAGCACCGGCCGCATCGGAGCCGGAGATCGCCGCGAACATGCCGCAGACCAGCACCGTGGCCGAGCCGAAGCCGCCCCGCGTCCAGCAGGTCAGCGCCTCTGCCACATCCAGAAATTTCTTGCTGAGGCCGGTGCGCACCAGCACGTCGCCGGTCAGGATAAACAAAGGCACCGCGGTCAGCGCAAAGGCATCAATGCCGGTGAACAGGCTTTCGCCGATGGCGCTGAGCGGCAAATCTCCCGACATCACCAGCATGGTGATGGCAGCAGCACCAATGGCGGCCCAGACCGGCACCGCCAGCGCAATCAGCGCCACGAACATGATCACCGGCAGGTAGAAATCCCATCCCAGTTCGACCGTTTGATTGAGTGAATTCCACAGCATCGCTTAACGCCCCTCAATCAAACAGCTTGTCGCCTTCGAAGACGGGGGTGCCGTCGCGAAGGCTGCGCCAGTCGCGCAGGAAGGATTGCAAGAGCCGCCAGACCATCAGCGCAAAGCCCACAGGCACCGCCATCAGGAACCAGACCATCGAAATCCGCAGCCCGTGGCTGACCGATCCGAACTTGGCGGAGACCAGAACCGTCTCGAATGACCAGTAGAGCGCCACCAGCGCCACGATGAACATCACCAGATCGCCAAAGATATAGAGCAGCGCCTTGGGCCGTGGGCCGAGGTAGTGCATCAGCACATCAATGCGGATATGCGCACGTTCCTTGACCGCGGCGGCGGCACCGATCCAGGCCAGATAGATGAAGGAATAGCGGACGATCTCCTCGCCCCAGATCGAGGAGAAGGCAAACAGCTCGCGCCGGATCACCTCGATTGCCATGGTGATGACCAGCATCACGTAGAACACCAGAAGCAGCCAGCGCTCCGCGTTCTTGTCGATCGTTCGCAGGATCTGCATTGCCGTTCCCGTGGTTCAGGCGCACCCCCGCAACCAGCCCGGGGGACTGTTGCGGCGGCGGCTGTTGGAATAAGGACGGGCGGGGGGTTCGCGCTACCCGCCCGGTCCGGCTCAGGCGTCGTGGACGAAGTATTTGCCCTGGGTGCCTGCGGCCTCCTCCAGCTTGGCGAAATTGTCCATTGAGCCTGCCAGCTCGGTCTTGAAGGAATCCCATTCACTGCGCTGATAGCCGCCGGCCTCTTGCCATTCGCCCAGCTGATCGTCGCTGAGGCTATGGAATTCGACACCGGCCTTGGTCAGTTCCGCCATTGCATAGGCACGGGCGGAGGGCACTTTGGACAGGTTCTGATGCGCGGTCATTTCAGACCCCCACATCACGCCCTCCTGAACATCGGCGGGCAGTGAATTGAACCATTCCAGATTACAGGAATAAACTTGGCTGTCCGGCACCGCCTGGGTAAAGGTCACATGGCTGAGAATATCCTTGAAGCCAAAGACATAGAGCGCCCCGACCGATGGATCGAGCGCATCCGCCACACCCTGTTTGATGGCCGATGGCGTCTCGCCCCAGGCCACCGGCGTCGGATTGGCGCCGACCATGCGGTAATACTGCTGAAGCATCTTCGAGCCTGGCACCCGGAATTTCACCCCGGCCATGTCACCGGGTGACATTACCGCGTTGCCACCCTTGCGCACCGCCACCACACGGGGGTCGATGTTCACATAAAACAGCGCCTTGAACCCTGCGGCCTCCACTTTCGGATGCACCTCCGAGTTCCAGAAATCTGAGGTCACCAGATTGGTGAACCGCTGGTTGGAACCGCAGAGATAGGGCATGTTGATCAGGTCTACGGTAGAAGCAAAGGGCGCGAAATTTGACAGCGAATGCTGCGCCGCCTGGATGGTGCCGCCCTGTACCTTCTGCACCAAAGCGCCGCCCGCGCCGAGCTGCCCGCCGGGGGCTAGCTTCACGTAGACCTTGCCGTTGGTGGCGTTCTGGATGTTTTCCTTCAGATCCAGCTGCATGATCGGATAGCTGCGCGACGCGCCCAGCACATAGGCGGTTGCCACGGTCATGATATGCTCGGCCGCACCCTCACGTTCCTTTTCCTCCTTGGCGGTTTGCGCAACCGCCTCAGTGGACCAGAGCACACCGCCAGCCCCTGCGACCATCGCCGCAGTAAAAGAGCCGGTCGAGGCCAGTTTCAGAAAATTGCGGCGCTCCGCAGATTTGAGGCCATCCTTGCCATTGGTCATTGTCTTCCTCCCTTGGAAATCCGTCAGCTGCCGTTTTGATTTTTCTGGTCAGCCTCTCGTTTGAGAATTGCCGCCACAAACAGAATGGAAGCTGCAAACAGGACCACCATTTCGCCGACATCGCCCAGGAAGCCGCCGCCGCCAAACGCGCCGAGGGCAACATTGGCAAAGAACACGACAAATACGCAAACAGACGCCATCAGAAACATCGCAAGATCCCGGTTTGTATCTCAACATCATTTGTAAGCGCTTACATCAATAATGCAAGCGCTTACATTGGTGGCTGGCAGCTGCCCCGATTTATGCTAACATACGCCAAAGACATGGCAGGTAAGACATGGGAAAAATCCCCTCAGCTCCAACACTTAACGATGTTGCCAAGGCGGCGGGCGTTTCCACCGCGACGGTGTCGCGCTGCCTGAATTCACCTGATCGGGTGATCAAGGCAACCCGCGACCGGGTGATGGAAGCGGTCGAATCGCTGGGGTACACGCCAAATTTCGCCGCGCGGGTGATGGCTGCCAAACGCAGCTTCACCATCGGGGCGATCATTCCCACCATGGACAACGCGATCTTTGCCCGCGGCCTGCAGGCCTTTCAGGACCAGCTGCGCGAGGATGGCTATACGCTTCTCGTCTCCAGCTCCGCCTACAGCCCAGACGTGGAGGAGGAGCAGATCCGGGCTTTGGTTGCGCGCGGGGCCGACGGTCTGCTGCTGATTGGCCATGAACGGGACGAGAAGATCTACCAGTATCTTGCGAAACATCAGGTGCCGGTTCTGGTGGCCTGGTCCTATGCGCCCGACCTGCCTCAGATCTCCGTCGGCTTCAGCAATACCAGGGCCATGTATGAGCTGGCGCAGGCGGTGCTAACGGCAGGCCACCGTCGCATCGCCATGATCTCGGGTATCCGGCAAGGCAATGACCGGGCACAGAACCGCGTCAGCGGGGTCCGCGATGCCCTCCAAGCGCAGGGCTGCGATCCGCAGGCGCTGACATTGATCGAAACCCCCTATGAAATTGAAAAAGGCGCCAGGGCATTTGCTGAGTTGATGGCCCGTGATCCTCGTCCGACCGTGGTCATGTGTGGCAATGACGTCCTTGCAGCCGGTGCGCTGGGCGAGGCGCATCGCCTTGGCATCGCGGTGCCGCAGGATGTCTCGATAACCGGCTTTGATGATATTGAACTGGCGGAGATCGTCAGCCCACCGCTGACGACGGTGCATGTTCCGCACCGTGAAATGGGGCGCAAGGCGGCTCAAAAGCTGATCGCCATGGTTGAAGGCCGTTCCGACGGTCAGTCGATCTGCATCAACACAGCTGTTGTCAGACGGAACTCCCTGGCGCCGCCGCCTGCCGAATAGGGCTGCCGTCGAATCTGTGATACCGCGCGGTTTGGAAACAGATCTGCGGCGTCGACCATCGGGGCAGGGGCCGGCGACCACCGGTCCTAGCCACGGCGCAAAAAAAATCTGTTGCCATCGGCCGGTCTCTCATGGTCCAACTGCTGCACGACCCTGGCAATAAAGGCATTGCGCGCTGCTGTCCGGGTGAGCGGAGCCTTCTTCTGCTCAAAAACAGGCCGCCCCGCTGGCCTGTCGCGTGCAACTGGCTCCCTTCATGTGACCAAAGGCGGCGCGCCGCCATAGCCAAGGACAGAGCCATGCTGCACAACGATCAACTGGACCAATGGGACCGCGACAGTTTTTTTCACCCTTCCACGCATCTTGCCGAATTTGCCCGCGGAAACCTGCCGCAGCGGGTGGTGACCGGCGGCAGTGGCTGCCATATCGAGGATCGCGATGGCAATCGGATGCTGGACGCCTTTGCCGGGCTTTACTGCGTCAACGTCGGTTATGGTCGCCCTGAGATTGCCGAGGCCATCGCCACCCAGGCCCGCGATCTGGCCTATTACCACTCCTATGTCGGCCATGGCACCGAGGCCTCGATCACCCTCGCCAAGATGATCATGGACCGGGCGCCCGATCACATGTCGAAAGTCTATTTCGGCCTCTCCGGGTCCGATGCGAATGAAACCAACATCAAGCTGATCTGGTATTACAACAACATCCTCGGCCGCCCGGAAAAGAAAAAGATCATCTCCCGCTGGCGGGGCTATCACGGATCCGGGCTGATGACGGGGTCGCTGACCGGGTTGGAGCTGTTTCACAACAAATTCGATCTGCCGCTGGCGCAGGTGGTGCATACCGAGGCGCCATATTACTTCCGCCGTGCGGATCGCAGCCAGAGCGAGGCCGATTTTGTCGCCCATTGCGTAGCTGAGCTTGAGGCGCTGATCGAGCGGGAGGGGGCCGACACCATCGCGGCCTTTATCGGTGAGCCGGTGCTGGGCACCGGGGGCATCGTGCCGCCGCCTGCCGGGTACTGGCCCGCCATTCAGGCGGTGCTGGAGCGCCACGATATCCTGTTGGTCGCGGATGAGGTGGTGACCGGTTTTGGCCGGTTGGGCACGATGTTCGGCTCTGATCACTACGGCATGCGATCCGATCTTATCACCATCGCCAAGGGGTTGACCTCAGCCTATGCGCCGCTGTCGGGCTCTATCGTGTCAGACAAGATGTGGCAGGTTCTGGAGCGCGGCACAGATGAGAACGGCCCGATTGGTCATGGCTGGACCTATTCGGCGCATCCCATCGGCGCCGCCGCTGGCGTGGCCAACCTCAATCTGATCGACCAGCTCGGACTTGTCGAAAACGCCGGTGCCATTGGCGCCTACCTCAATGATCAGATGCGCAAGGCGCTGGGAGACCATCCCAATGTGGGCGACGTGCGCGGCGAGGGGATGCTCTGCGCGGTGGAATTCGTGGCCGACCGCGATGATCGCCGTTTCTTTGACGCCAGTGATAAGATCGGACCGCAGATCGCCGCCAAACTGTTAGAGCAGGACAGCGTGATTGCGCGGGCGATGCCGCAGGGGGATATCCTCGGCTTTGCGCCGCCATTCTGCCTGACCCGGCAGGAGGCAGATCAGGTGGTCGCGGCAACGCACCGGGCCGTCACTGCGGTTCTGGGCTGAGGGCAGGAAGGGAGATACAAAATGGTCAAGCCAAATACCCCGTTTGAGCAATCCGAATACCAGCAGCGGCTGGCCAAGACCCGGGCCGCCATGGCTGCCGCCGGTCTGGATGCGCTCTTTGTCACCGATCCCTCCAATCAGGCCTGGCTCACCGGCTATGACGGCTGGTCCTTCTATGTCCATCAGGGGGTGATCGTCACCCATGACGATGACCCGATCTGGTGGGGGCGGCATATGGACATGATGGGGGCCCGCCGCACCTGCTGGATGGCTCAGGACAGGCTTCTCGGCTACGGCGATCACTATGTTCAATCAATCGACCGCCATCCGATGCAGGATCTGGCCGAGCGGCTGCGCGCGCAGGGGCTTGAGGGCGCCCGCATCGGTGTCGAGATGGAGAATTACTACTATTCAGCCAAGGCACATGCGGTACTGGCGGCAGAGCTGCCTCAGGCCGACCTTCAGGACGCAACCGGAGTGGTCAACTGGCAACGGCTGATCAAAACCGAGGCTGAGCTGACCTTCATGCGCAAGGCGGCGCGGATCACCGATCGGGTGATCCAGACCGCCATCGACCGCGCCGAACCCGGGGTGCGCAAAAATGATCTGGTCGCGGATATTATTCATGCGGGCATCACCGGCGTGGGCGAGGACTGGGGGGATTATCCCGCCATCGTGCCGCTGACCCCTTCGGGGCTGGATGCCACCGCAGCGCATCTGACCTGGGACGGCACCCCGATGCGCGCGGGCGAGGCGACGTTCTTTGAACTCTCCGGCTGCTATCGCCGCTATCATGCGCCACTGTCGCGCACGGTCTTCCTCGGCACTCCTCCGGCGGAGATGCTGCGAACCGAGGCTGCCCAGATCGAAGGCATCGCCGCCGGTATCGAGGCGGCGCGCGCAGGCAATCGCACCTGCGACATTGCCGACGCCTTTATGGCGGTGATGGCCAGACACGGCATCGAACGTTCTGGCCGCATGGGCTACCCGGTTGGCCTGTCCTACCCGCCGGACTGGGGCGAACGAACGGCGTCGATCCGCAGCGAAGACACCACCGTGCTGCAACCGGGCATGGTGTTCCACTTTATGCCGGCGCTTTGGATGGACAGCTGGGGGCTTGAGACCACCGAAACCCTGCTGATCCGCGACACCGGCGCCGCCGAACCGCTCTGCACAGTGGAGCGGAAACTGTTCATAAAAGGATGAGCCGGTGATTGATGAGACCACCCGGATCCTGTCGGATCTCATTGCCTTTCCAACGGTCTCGGCTGACAGCAATCTGGAGATGATTGCCTATCTTGCCAACCGGCTTGAGGACTGCGGCGCCAGTGTTGATGTGCTGTTTGATGCCAGCGGTCAGAAGGCAAACCTCTTCGCCACGCTTGGCCCGGACGCCGATGGCGGGATCGTGCTGTCAGGCCATAGCGATGTGGTGCCGGTGACCGATCAGGACTGGAGCAGTGACCCCTTCACGATGGTGGAGCGCGACGGGCGGCTCTACGGACGCGGCACTTGCGACATGAAAGGTTTCATCGCGGCGACCCTCGCCATGGCGCCGCAGTTCGCCGGGCAGATCGGCAAGCGTCCCCTGCATTTCGCCTTTACCTACGACGAGGAGGTGGGCTGCGTCGGTGCCGGTCATCTGGTTCAGACGCTGCGCGACCGCGAGATCAGGCCACGACTGGCCCTGATCGGTGAACCGACAAGTATGCGCATCATTGAGGGCCATAAGGGCTGCCACGAATACACCACACGTTTTCAGGGACTTGAGGGTCACGGGTCGGATCCGTCACGAGGGGTCAATGCGGTGGAATACGCGGTGCGCTATGTCAGCCGCCTGCTCGATCTGCGCCTGGATTTGCAGCAGCGTACCCCGCCGGACAGTCGATTTGATCCGCCTTGGACCACGCTGAACATCGGTGCGCTCAACGGTGGCAGCGCGCATAATGTCATCGCATCAAAGGCGCAGGTCGATTGGGAGATGCGTCCGGTCCAGCAGGCCGACGCCGACCATGTGAAGGACACGATGGCACGCTATTGCCACGATGTTCTGCTGCCTGCCATGCGCGCGGTCTACCCCGAGGCCAGCATCGAGACCGAGGTGGTGGGAGAGGTGGCAGGGCTGGTCCCCACCACGCGGAATGAGGCCCGCGACATCATGGCGGAGCTGCTGGGCAGCAAGAGCGCGGAACTGGTGCCCTTCGGCACCGAGGCGGGCTTGTTTCAGGCGCTGGGTATGGATGTGGTCGTCTGCGGGCCAGGGTCCATCGCGCAGGCGCATAAGGCGGATGAATACCTCGCCATTGACCAGCTCGGGCAATGCCTCAGCGTGCTGGACCAGCTGGCAGCGCGGCTGGCGGACTGACGCCAGCCCGCGATCGAAGCACCGGCATCACGGCGGGGGTGCCAACGCCGATTGCAGCGCGCGGTATGATGCCTTGGGGGTGCGGGTCAGCGTGTCGAAATCCACATGTATCAGCCCGAACCGTTTCTCATACCCCAGCGCCCATTCGTAATTGTCCAGAAGCGACCACAGGAAATAGCCCTGCACCGGCACGCCATCCGCAATGGCACGGCGCACCGCGTCCAGATGGTCATCGACAAAGGCAATCCGGGCGTCGTCCTGCACGGTGCCATCTGTCACCATATCCGCGTTGGCCATGCCGTTTTCGGTCACGATCAGCGGCAGATCTCCCGTATAGTCGCGAGCCGTCCGGGTCAGAAAATCATAAAGCCCCTGCGGATAGATCTCCCATCCCATCTGGGTCTTGGGCAGCGGGCCATCGACCTCGGCGTAATGGGGCCAGGCGCCGCTGCCCGGCGCAATCAGCTTGCGGGTATAGTAGTTGAGGCCGCACCAGTCGACGGGGGCTGAGATGGTGGCAAAATCATCCTGCCAGCCGTGCGGCAGATGCGGTTCCAGCCCTTCCAGCGCCAGATCCGGGTAGCGCCCGTGAAAGGCACCGCCAAGGAAAAAGCCATTGTAGATCGCATCATAGCGCGCAGCGGCCTGCCGGGCGACCTCGCTGTTGTCGGCGGGGGCTGCCCATTCCAGATTGAACACGGCGCCAAGGTTCTCCATGCCTAGGCCGCGCATCGTTTCGATGGCGGTGCCATGGGCTACCATCACATGGTGCATCGCCCGCGCCGTTGCCCGGATATCACGCAGGCCAGGCGCATGATGGCCAAGGAAATGCGACAGCCAGCCTACGCACCATGGTTCATTGATCGGCGCCGCGGAATACATCCGGTCGCCAATGCGGCCCATGATGACCGCGGTAAAGTCGCCAAACCAATTGGCGATATCGGCGTTGCGCCAGCCTCCCATATCGGCCAGCGCCTGTGGCAATTCCCAGTGGTAGAGCGTCACGCAGGGTTTCAGCCCCCGCTCCAGCATCGCATCCGTCAGCCGGTCGTAGAAATCCAGCCCGTCGGGGTTGGGTGTGCCACGCCCCTCGGGCAGAACCCGCGCCCAGCTGGTGGAGAACCGGTAGCAGTCAAACCCGGCAGCTGCCGCCAGATCCAGATCCTCAGCGTAGCGGTGGTAATGATCGCAGGCGCGCTGGCCGTGCTCGGCTCGCACTACATTGCCGGGGGTGGCGGCGAAACTGTCCCAATGGGTCGCCCCGGCGCCGCCAAACCCGTGTCCTTCGATCTGATAGGCCGAGGTTGCCGCGCCAAAGAGAAAACCCTCGGGGAAGTCCTGGCGGCTGTTGCGTAACATGGCGGCTCTCCTGATTGGATGGTGCGGGCAGCGGTGAGCCTAGCGCGACGGCGCAGGCCCGGTGGAGCGGCCAACCGTCAGCTGCGCTTCCAGCAGGCGTGTCAAAGGGGCGTCACCCGGATCGCGGATCTGCGCCAGCAGCAGGTCGGCCAGCTGTCGGCCGGCCTCCTGCACAGAAGAAAGCGTCGCGGTGAATTGCGGCAGCTCATCGCCATTGCGCAGATAGGAGAGATCATCGTCATGGGTGATCACCGAAATATCGCGCCCCATCTGGCGCCCCGAATCCTCGATTGCGCGGCGCACACCCATCGCCGGGATGATCGACGACACCAGATAGGCTGTGGGCGGATCGGCCATGGCCTGAGTGTGTACGACGGTGCGGTGACCGTAGCTCTCGGTCATTTCCTCGGCAAACATCAGCGCGGGATCCAGGGGGATGCCCGCTGCGGTCAGCGCGCATTCGTAGCCTGCGCGACGGCGCCATGCGAAATCCATGCTCTCCAGACCATTGACCAGACAGATCCGCCGATGCCCGAGATCGAGCAGGAATTGTGTCGCCCGTTCAAAGGCGCTTTTGTTGTTCACATCCAGCCAGCTGTACGGCCCCTCCAGATCGGAGGCCCGGCCATGCACCGCAAAAGGCAGGCCAATATCGCGCAACAGTGCAATCCGCGGGTCCGACATGCGCGGCGCATGCAGCACGATGCCATCGACGTTCCGCTTCGCCGCCATCTCGCGATAGGCCTTTTCCTGTTTGCTGTCCTCGACCAGCGACAGCACCATGTCATAGCCGGCCTTGGCGTAGCTCTCGCCCGCTCCGGCGATGAAATCGCCAAAGATCGGGTTCACCATCTCATGCTGCGATGACAGCGGAATCACATGGCCGATGGCCATTGCACGCCCGGTTGCCAGCGCCTTGGCGCGGGTGTTGGGGCGGTAGTTGTGCTGCTCCGCCGCCGCCGCAACCCGCCTGCGGGTGGCTTCGCTTACTTCGGGAAACCCATTCAACGCACGGCTGACCGTTGTCTGTGACAGGTTCAGATGGGCGGCCAGTTCCTTCAGATTCATACGGAAAGTCTCCAAAGCGCTTTGATATTTCGGGCGCATATCGCAACGCGGTGCTCATGCTCAGGTAGTTATGGCAGGGGTGAGGTGAGGCTGGCAAGGGTCGTTTAAATTAAGAGATAAGAGGTGTTTCTTGGTAATTTGTTGACAGCGCCGCGCGAATCTAGAAGTGTAGCGAAATCCAAAGCGCTTTGGATAACCGGATCAAACAGGATCTGGCAGGGCGTTGTGATTATCGGGAGGAAATATCATGAAACGCAGGCTTACTGCCGCTGCGGGCGTGTTGGCATTGACAGCCGGACTTGCGCAGGCCGACGGGGCGCTGACCTTTCCGGTCGGTGAGGGAGAGTTCAACTGGGACAGCTTCGAGGCGCTAAAGGCGACCGATCTTGCCGGTGAACAGGTCACCGTCTTCGGACCCTGGCTTGGTCCCGATCAGGCACTGGTCGAGAAAGTGCTGGCCTATTTTGCCGAGGCTACCGGCGCCGATGTGCGCTACACCGGCTCCGACAGTTTCGAACAGCAGATCGTGGTGGACGCCGAGGCCGGCTCCGCGCCCAACATCGCCGTCTTCCCGCAGCCGGGACTGGTGGCGGACATGGCGCGGCGCGGCTTCATCTCGCCTCTGGGCAGCGACACCGCCGACTGGGTGCGTGAAAACTACGCCGCTGGCGACTCCTGGGTCGACCTCAGCACCTTCAAGGGGCCGGATGGCAACGAGGATCTCTTTGGCCTGTTCTACAAGGTCGATGTGAAATCCCTTGTCTGGTACGTGCCTGAGACCTTTGAGGATTTCGGCTACGACGTGCCGCAGTCGATGGAAGAGCTGAAGGCGCTGACCGATCAGATGGTCGAGGATGGCAATACGCCCTGGTGCATTGGTCTGGGGTCCGGTGGCGCCACGGGCTGGCCTGCCACCGACTGGGTCGAGGATATGATGCTGCGCACCCAGGACCCGTCCGTCTATGACCAGTGGGTCAGCAACGAAATCCCATTCACCGATCCCCGCGTCATCGGTGCGATTGAGGAATTTGGGCATTTCGCCCGCAATGACGCCTATGTTTCGGGCGGGGCAGGGGCGGTGGCCTCCACAGATTTCCGCGACAGCCCCAAGGGCCTTTTCGCCAGCCCGCCGCAATGTCTGATGCACCGTCAGGCGTCCTTCATCCCGGCCTTCTTCCCCGAAGGCACCGAGGTGGGGCTGGATGCGGATTTCTTCTACTTCCCGGCCTATGAAGAAAAGGATCTGGGCAGCCCGGTTCTGGGCGCAGGTACCCTGTGGTCGATCACCAACGACAGCAAGGGCGCGCGCGCCTTGATGGAATTCCTGAAATCCCCTATCGGACATGAGGTCTGGATGGCGCAGCAGGGCTTCCTGACCCCGCACAAGGGCGTCAACACCGACCTTTATGCCACTGATACGCTGAAAAAGATGGGCGATATCCTGTTGTCCGCAGACACCTTCCGCTTTGACGCATCGGATCTGATGCCCGGCGCGGTCGGCGCGGGTTCCTTCTGGACAGGCATGGTCGGCTACGCTGGCGGCACCCCGGCAGAAGAGGTCGCGGCCGAGATCCAGTCCTCCTGGGATGCTTTGAAATAAGTCACAGGTGCGGGCTGCCTCTATCAGGTCGGCCCGCACCATTTGCAGTTTTCCCATCGAAGATCCGCGCCGATCTGCCCGCCTGCGTTGCTGCCGGGGGCTGATCTGCCCACTCCACCCCACCGCGAAGGGAGTTTCTCATGCACCCAGCCATTCAGGGCCTGCTCACAATCGCCTTTGGCGTCGGAGGGTGTGTCGGCTATTTCTACTTCTCCAATCTGGTGCTGGACCGGGTGATCTTTCCGGCACGCGGTGCGCATATCGCCCGCAATATCCGCCGCGCCAACATGATCCGACCCTGGCTGTTCCTGTTGCCCGCCTTGCTGGCGCTGGGGCTTTATCTGGCCTATCCGGTGGTCGAGACGCTGCGCCTTTCTGTCAGCGAACGCCTGCCCGGTGGCGGATCTGAATTCGTCGGTCTTGCCAACTACCAGCAGATGCTGGCCGAGGCGAAATTCTGGGAAGCGCTCAAGAACAATTTCCTGTGGCTTCTCGTGGTGCCTGCCGCCTCGACCGCCTTCGGCCTGCTGGCCGCACAGCTGACGGACCGGTTGGCCTGGGGCAATATTGCGAAGTCACTGATCTTCATGCCGATGGCGATCTCCTTTGTCGGGGCTGCGGTGATCTGGAAACTGGTCTATGACGCCCGCCCCGAGGGCACCGAGCAGATCGGCGTTCTGAACGCGCTCTACATCTATTTCGGCGGCGACGGGCCGATGCAGTGGCTGACCATCCCGTTCTGGAACAACTTCTTCCTGATGATGGTGCTGATCTGGATCCAGACCGGTTTTGCCATGGTGATCCTCTCCGCCGCCCTGCGCGGCATCCCCGAAGAAACCGTTGAAGCCGCCATCGTGGATGGGGCCGGACCGTTTCAGATCTTCTTCAAGATCAAGGTGCCGCAGATCATGGACACGATCGTCGTCGTCTGGACCACCATCACCATCGTTGTGCTCAAGGTCTTTGACATCGTCTTTGCCATGACCAACGGCCAGTGGGAGACGCAGGTTCTGGCCAATTACATGTACGACAAACTGTTCCGCGCCAATGACTGGGGCGTCGGCTCCGCCAGCGCCATGGTCATCATGCTTCTGGTCCTGCCGATCCTGGTCTGGAACGTCTACAACGCCCGCCGCGAAATGCGCTGAGGAGAAGACCGCCATGACAATGATTGCCGGACAAAAACCTGCGCTGACCTGGGCCTTACGCCTTTCTGTGGTGCTGCTCGTGGGGCTGTGGCTGTTCCCGACGCTGGGCCTCTTGGTGTCCTCCTTCCGCACCGCCGATCAGATCGCGACCAGCGGCTGGTGGCGCGCGATGTTCCCCAGTGAACAGAACCTGACCCTGCGCATTGACCCGCCCAGCGAACAGCTGCGACAGGGAGATCTCTTTGTGATTGAGGGCCGCCTCTTTGCCGAAGACACCAGCAGCGAGATTTCCGCCTGGGGCACCTCGGCGCGCGAGCCTGCCGCCTATCAGCCCGGTGAAACGGCCGAGCTGCGCCGTGGCGGCACCCTGTCGGTTGCGGCAGATGGCGCCTACCGGTTGGAAAGCACCGAGGAAATCAGCGGCAAGCGCGGCCCCCGGGTGTTTGTCACCGCAACCGTGCCGCCGGAATTCACGCTGGAGAACTATGAAACAGTGCTCATCTCCGGCAATTCAACCGACAATATGGCCAAGGCATTTTTCAACACGCTGACCGTCACCATTCCGGCAACCATCATCCCGATCCTTGTTGCCGCCTTCGCGGCCTATGCGCTGGCGTGGATGGAATTTCCGGGCCGCGCCCTGCTGGTGGCTGCCATCGTTGGCCTGCTGGTGGTGCCATTGCAACTGGCGCTGATCCCGCTACTGAAATTCCACAATGAGATCGGCATCGGCAAAGGCTACATCGGCGTCTGGATGGCCCACACCGGCTTTGGCCTGCCGCTCGCCATCTACCTCTTGCGCAACTACATGGTCGGCATTCCACGCGATATCATCGAAAATGCCCGTGTCGATGGCGCGACCGATTTCATGATCTTCACCCGCATCATCCTGCCGCTGTCCTTTCCGGCGCTGGCCTCATTTGCGATCTTCCAGTTCCTGTGGACCTGGAACGACCTTCTGGTGGCCATGGTGTTCCTGATCGACGCCACCGGGGAAACCACCGTGATGACCAAACAGATCGTTGAGCTGCTGGGCACCCGTGGCGGCAATTGGGAGATCCTCGCAACCTCCGCCTTTGTCTCGATTGCGGTGCCGCTCGGTGTCTTCTTTGCCATGCAGAAATACCTCGTCCGTGGCCTCCTTGCAGGCTCGGTCAAGTGACGTGATCCGCAGGCCGGATCACACCGGTCCTGCCTCTTACTCTACAGACTATGGAAACAGCTGATATGAACGCTCAAGCTCAACTCGACCCGGCACAGGTTCTCGCCGCTGACCCCGATTGGTGGCGCGGTGCGGTGATCTATCAGATTTACCCGCGCAGCTATCAGGACAGCAACGGCGATGGCATCGGTGACCTCAGAGGCATCACCCAGCGCCTGCCGCATATTGCTTCGCTTGGGGTGGATGCGATCTGGATCTCGCCATTCTTCACCTCCCCGATGAAGGATTTCGGCTATGACGTCTCCGACTATTGCGACGTCGATCCGATGTTCGGCAGCCTGTCCGACTTTGACCAGCTGGTCGCGACGGCGCACGGCCTGGGCCTGCGGGTGATGATTGATCTTGTGCTGTCGCATACCTCTGACCAGCACCCGTGGTTCGGCGAAAGCCGCCAGAGCCGCGACAATGCCCGCGCTGACTGGTACGTCTGGGCCGACCCGCAGCCCGATGGCACGCCGCCGAACAACTGGCTGTCGATCTTTGGCGGCTCTGCCTGGCAATGGGATCCCCGGCGGGAGCAGTATTACCTGCACAACTTCCTTGTCTCGCAGCCGGATCTGAATTTTCACTGCCCCGCCGTGCAGGACGCGCTGTTGGATGTGACCCGCTTCTGGCTGGAGCGCGGCGTTGATGGCTTCCGTCTGGATACCATCAACTTCTATTTCCACGACGCTGAGCTGCGCTCAAACCCGGCCCTGCCGCCAGAGCAGCGCAATGCCACCATCGCGCCCTCGGTAAACCCCTATAATCACCAGGAACATCTCTACTCCAAGAACCAGCCGGAAAATCTGGCTTTCCTGGGCCGGTTCCGCGCGCTTCTGGATGAATACCCGGCCAAGGCGGCCGTGGGCGAGGTGGGCGACGCGCAGCGCGGTCTTGAGATCATGGGCAGCTACACGGCAGGCAACAGCGGCGTTCACATGTGCTACGCCTTTGAACTCCTGGCCAAGGATGTGCTGACCGCCTCCCGGCTGGCCGAAGTCTTTGCCGAGGTGGACCGTGTGGCCGCAAATGGCTGGGCCTGCTGGGCGTTTTCCAACCACGATGTGATCCGCCACAGCAGCCGCTGGGATCTCAGCCCGGAGGCGCAGCGCCTGTTCACCACCATGATGATGTGCCTGCGCGGCACCACCTGCATCTATCAGGGCGAGGAGCTGGGCCTGCCAGAGGCAGACATCGCCTTTGAAGATCTGCAGGACCCCTATGGCATTGAGTTCTGGCCCGAATTCAAGGGCCGCGACGGCTGCCGTACGCCAATGGTCTGGGAACCGTCAAACAGCGCAGGCGGCTTCAGCGAAGGCAAGCCATGGCTGCCCGTCTCGCCCGAGCATCTCAGCCTGAGCGTCGCCAGTCAGGAAGCCGACCCGCAGGCCATGCTGCACCACTACCGCCGCGCCATCGCCCTGCGCAAGGCACATCCGGCGCTCGCGGTGGGCACTCATGATCAGCTGCGGGCAGAGGGCAATGTCGCCTTCTTCACCCGTCAAGACCGCGACGAGGTGATCTTCTGCGCTTTCAATCTGGGGGACACCCCGGCAGAGATCACCCTGCCGGAGGGCACATGGCGCAGGCCCGACACCGACATCGCCCTGGCCGACCTGCCGCAAAGCGGCGCCCGTGTCGCGCTGGCACCGTGGCAGGCCTGCCTTGCGGTGCGGGTCTGACAGAAACGACGAGCAGGGGAGGGACCAGTAGATGGCAAACCTGAAATTGACCAATGTCGCCAAGACCTACGGGGGCGGCGTCGAGGTCCTGAGAGATATCAATCTCGATATCAAACAGGGGGAGCTGATCGTCTTTGTCGGCCCCTCTGGCTGCGGCAAATCCACCCTGCTGCGGATGATCGCGGGGCTGGAGCGGATCAGCGGCGGCACGCTGGAAATCGACGATGCGGTGATGAATGATATCCCGCCCGCCCAGCGGGGCATCGCGATGGTGTTCCAGTCCTATGCGCTCTATCCGCATATGACCGTTCGCGACAACATGGCCTTTGCGCTGAAAATCGCCAAGAAGAGCAAGCCTGAGATCGACGCCGCCATCGACCGCGCCGCCAAGATCCTGCAGCTGGAGCCTTATCTCGACCGCCTGCCCAAGGCGCTGTCGGGCGGGCAGCGCCAGCGGGTCGCCATCGGTCGCTCCATCGTGCGTGATCCGAAGGTCTATCTCTTTGACGAGCCACTCTCAAATCTGGACGCGGCCCTGCGGGTCGCCACAAGGATCGAAATCGCCCAGCTGAAAGAGGCGATGCCGGACAGCACCATGATCTATGTGACCCATGATCAGGTGGAGGCGATGACGCTGGCCAGCCGCATTGTGGTTCTGGCCGACAAAGGCATCGCACAGGTCGGCACGCCACTGGAGCTGTACCAGCGCCCGGAGAATGAATTTGTCGCCCAGTTCATCGGCTCGCCCGCAATGAACCTCATTCCCGGCACTGTGATCGCCACTGGCCCACGCACCACCGTGCGGCTCAACAGTGGGGAAGAGGTCATCGCCGATATCCCCACGACCGACGCCGATCAGGGGCTCGCGGTGAATGTCGGCGTCCGGCCCGAGGATCTGGTCGAAACCGGCACAGGCGGCGCGCTGATCGACAGCCGCGTCGATATTGTGGAGGCTCTGGGTGAGGTGACGGTGCTCTACATCGCCGCAGGCGAGGGCAAGGATCCCCTGATTGCGAAACTCCCCGGCATTCACAAGGGGTTGCGCGGCTCCTCTGTGCGGCTCTACGCCGACCCGGCCAAGCTGCATCTGTTCCACAACGGCCAGTCGCTGCTCTATCGTTGAGCGGTGCGGGCGGCAGGCGGGCTTATTTCTGCAACACGGTGCTGCGCCATTCTTCGATAAAACGCGCCCGTTTCAGCCGGTCCAGAAACACCAGCAGCCCCGGTCCCATCTGGATCGGGCGCAGCGCCGCCTCGGGACTGGCGGCCCCGGTTGGATACCTTGGGAACGGATAGGCCGGATCGCGGCTGCTTCCCCAGGCCGCGCGCAGCAGATGGTCGATAAAGGCGCCGGCCAGATCCGGCCGCTCTGCCCCCTTCAGCACCACGGCGGTGCGCAGCATCATGTTGGTGTAATCCTGCGGATCCACGATCTCGATCCGATCCGCCAGATCATCCCGCGCGCGGGCGTAGCTGCCCAGCACGTTATAGGCAATCGCCAGATCTCCCCGCGCGACCGCCTCGATCATCTCGCCGGAACAGCAATAGAGCCGCAGGTCAAGACTGCCGAAAATCTCCATCATCCGCCAGAAACTCTCTGAGGTGCGCAGATCCTGCGTCGCAAACAGATAGCCAAGGCCGCTGGTCTCGACATCATAGGTGCCGATGCGGCCCCGGAACCGGTTGGGGTATCGCCGTAAGAGCGACATCAGCGCCTGCCGGCTGCGCGGCATCTCCAGCCCCTCAAAGGCCGCCGGCGACAGCACAATCGACGCAGGCTCCTGCGAGAAGGCAAAGACATGATCGCGCCAGTTGCCCCAGACCGGCAGCTGCGCCGTCGTGGTGGAGCGGTGCGCCAGCGTATAGCCGTCATTGGCCAGTTTGGTCTGCAAATCCAGCGCCGAGGAAACGGCCAGATCAAACGGCGCGTTCTCCTCCACGACCGCCCGCATCAGCTCGGCACTGCTGACAGCAACATAGTCCACCACCACGGTCGGTCGCGTCCGCAGGAAGCTATCGACAAGCGGCGCCAGCAGATCGGTGTCTGTGGTTGACAGAACCCGCAGCAGATCCGGTGCCGCCTCGGCTGCGGCAGGCCCAAAGCGACGGCGATCTTCGATCTCAAACGCCTGCGCTGCGATCCCCAGCTGAACAAGCGCCAGTAGCGCCAGACACAGACCCCGCACCGGGCGGCTCACGACAGCGGAAAATACAAGGATACGCATGATCCCTCCCGTCTTGGGGCCGCCGCTGGCGGGCCGGTGGTGGCCTCGCTGGGGGCAATGCGCAGCCGTCCGCCATGGGCCTCAACCACCTCGCGCGCGATGGTAAGGCCAAGTCCGGAGCCGATGGTGCCTTCGGCGTTTGTGCCACGGGCAAACCGCGCGGTCAGCGCGTCGGTGTCGCCATCCGGAAACCCACCGGCCTCATCGATGATGCTCAGCCGCAGCGCCTGTCCCTCCCGGCGCAGGATCACCTGCACGTCGCTTTCGCCCGGCGCATATTTGATTGCATTGTCCAAGAGGTTGCGCACCGCGTTCTGGATCAGGATCGGATCACCCGACAGGGCCGGTGTCTGCGGCAGGTCGCAATGCAGCGCGATGTCCTTCAGCTCGGCAATCGGACGAAGCCGGTTCAGAAGCTCCCGGCAGAGGGCCCCCAGATCCACCTCTTCGCGCAAGAGGCTGTCAGTGCGAAAGGTCACCATCGCATGATCCAGCAGCTGACCCGCCGCGCGCGAGCTTTCGTCAATTGCGCGGATCATCTCGCGCAGCGAGGCGCGGTTTTCGTCCCGCTCAACCCGGCGCAGCGTGATCTCCGCCTGCGTGCGCACAGTGGCCAGCGGCGTGCGCACCCGGTGCGCGGCCTCGGCGATGAAATCCTCCGACCGAGACAGCGAAATCCGCAGTCGGTCGATAAACCGGTTGAGCGAGGACACCAGCGGGATCATCTCCGAGGGCACGGGCCTGCGCACCGGGCGCAGATCCTTGGGCCCGCGCCGCGACACCGCCCCGGCAAGTTCGGCCAGCGGCCGCACACTGGATTGCGCCGCCCAGATCGCGAGGACTGCGGCAATGACAAAGAAACCGACCCCCAGTTGCAAGGCGCGGCGTGTCAGCTGCGCCAGCTGCGCCGATTGCCCCTCGCGGGTCTGCGCCACCGAAATAATCAGGTCGGATGCCTGCCCGCCCAGCGAAACCCGCCGCGCCAGCGTCACCATCCGAATGCTGTCGCCCTTGTAGCTCAGCGTTTGAAACCGGGGCGCCCCCTGTCGCGGCAACGGGTCGGGTCGGGGCAGGTCGTCGTAACCGGTCAGCACCAGCTGATCCTGCGCCACGCGATAAAATACCCGGTCATTGCTCACGTTGCCCAGCATCGACAGCGCCGCATAGGGGATATCCACTGTCACATCGCCCGAGCGGACCGAAACGGAATCCATGATCGAGGTGGCCGAGGCCTGTAGAATGCTGTCATGGGTCTGCTGCGACACATCGCGGGTGAAGACCAGCACGATAAAGAACAAGAGCGACGCCAGAAAGGCCGCACTCCCCACCAGTTGCAGCGTCAGACGCCGCCGGATCGACCCACTGGTGCGGATGGCCTCGCTCATGCAAGCGACATCCGGTAGCCAAGGCCGCGCACCGTGGTGATCTCCACCTCAGATCCGGCCAGATGCTTGCGCAGCCGCGCCACATAGACCTCGATCGCATTTTCCGAAACGTCCTCCTCATAGGAGAACAACCGGTCCACCAGTTTCGACTTGGAAAAGATACGGTCCGGCGCGTTGATGAAAATCTCCAGCAGCCGCAGCTCCTTGTTGCGCAGCGATACGGTTCTGCCGCCCACCGTCAGGGTTCCGGCAAGCGGATCAAAGATCAGCGCACCGAATCGTTTCTGGTTGGAACTGCCGCCACCATGGCGCCGTAGCACCGCCCGGCAACGCGCCTCCAGCTCGGAAAAATCAAAGGGTTTGGTGATGTAGTCATCCGCCCCCAGATCCAGCACACCAACCCTGTCCGATACCTCGGACCGTGCCGTCAGCACAATCACCGGCGTTGTGCCCTGACGGTTGCGATGGGATTTCAAGAAGCTGCGGCCATCCCCGTCTGGCAACATAATATCCAGTAAAATCAAATCGTAATCCGCGGTCGCCGCATAGTCATCCGCCACCGCCAGATCCGGGGCATGGTCCACCACATGGCCATCCATCCGCAGCCGGTCCTCGACGGCGGCCGCAAGGCTCAGATTGTCTTCAACCAGCAAGAAGCGCATAGGAGTCCATTCATCCAGGTGGCCGGGCAGGTGGCGGCTGCATCGGGTGTGACAGGTTTGTGTCAGCTTAACGTGTTCCCTTCCAGTCATGAGCGGCCAAGCCGCCATTTGTCAAATGGGAGGACAAACAGATGAAAATGACTTTGACCCGGCGCGCCCTGATGGCCGTGACCGCTGCGACACTGGCCTTTGCGGCGCCGGTTTCTGCGGATGAAATGGTGGACAGCATCCACTTTCTGATCCCCGGCGGCGCAGGCGGCGGCTGGGACGGCACCGCGCGCGGCACCGGTGAGGCGCTGACCAAGGCGGGGCTTGTGGGCAATGCCTCCTACGAGAACATGTCCGGCGGCGGCGGTGGCAAGGCGATCGGCTATCTGATCGAAAACGCCGAGAGCAACCACGGCACCCTGATGGTGAACTCCACCCCGATTGTGATCCGCTCGCTGACCGGTGTCTTCCCGCATAACTTCCGTGACCTCACCATGGTCGCAGGCACCATTGGCGATTACGCGGCCATCGTGGTGGGCAAGGACAGCTCGATCAACTCCATGTCCGATCTGATTGCCGCCTATCAGGCCGATCCGCGCAAGACCGCCATCGGCGGTGGCTCGGTACCCGGTGGCATGGACCATCTGGTTGCCGCGATGGTGATGAAGGCCGCAGGCGAAGAGCCGACGGCGGTGAAATACATCCCCTACGATGCAGGCGGGGTTGCCATGGCGGCGCTGCTGTCCGGTGAAATCGCAGCACTCTCCACCGGTTTCTCCGAGGCGATTGATCTGGCCAACGCAGGCGAGGTGAAAATCATCGGCGTCACCGCCGAGGACCGCGTGCCGGCCTATGCAGACGCCCCCACGATGAAAGAACAGGGGATCGACGCAACCTTCGTCAACTGGCGCGGTTTCTTTGGCGCCCCCGGCCTTCCGCAGGAAAAGGTCGACGCCTATCGCGCGGCCCTGGCCAAGATGTATGACACCCCCGAATGGGAAGAGGTCCGCGCCCGCAACGGGTGGGTCAACATCCACAACAGCGGCGATGATTTCGTCAGCTTCCTGGAAGGTCAGGAAGAAGTCATCAAGAGCCTGATGCAGGAACTCGGCTTCCTCTAAGTCTGGCAGAGCAGACAGGCGTCCGGTCCGAGAGGTGTCGGGCGCCCGCCTCTGACGACAGAAACCGGCGGCGCAGATCTTCGGGAGGAGCCGCGCTGCCTCTCAGGTTTCATTCTGAACATATCTCACCAAAGGGGGGGAGAGCCTCATGGCGCTCGACCGATGGATCGCGCTGGTCATCCTCATGATCAGCCTCGCCTATGGCTACACGGCCTTTTTCACCATGGACGAAGGGCTGCCGCCGTTCATGAAATTCAATGCCATCTGGCCCAGCACCTTCCCCAAGGGGCTGTCGGTTCTGGCGGTGATCTGTGCTTTGATCATCCTGCTGTCGCCGCAGAAATCCGATGCAGGCCCAAAGACGGGTGACATCGATTACCGCCGCCTGCTGGATTACAAGCTGGGGCAGGCCACGGCACTTCTGGCGATGATGGTTCTCTACGCGCTGGCGCTGCGTCCGGTGGGGTTCCTGATCGCCACCGTTGGTTTTCTGGTGATCAGCGCCATGATCCTTGGCGAGCGCAAGCTGCATATCCTGATCCCCATCGCGGTTCTGGCGGCTGGCGTGGTCTGGTATCTGGTGCAGCAGGTGCTGGGCATCTACCTGCGCCCGCTGCCCTTCTTCTTGGGAACTGGGGGCTGATATGCTGGATGGTATTCTGATCGGCCTCAGCACGGCCTTTTCCTTTAGTAACCTCCTGATGGTGATCGGTGGCTGCCTCATCGGCACCTTTATCGGCATGTTGCCCGGCCTAGGCCCGATGAGCATCATTTCCATCATGATCCCGGTGGCGATCTCCATCGGTGATCCCTCTGCCGCGCTGATCCTGCTGGCGGGTGTCTACTATGGCGCCATCTTCGGTGGCTCGACTTCGTCCATCCTGATCAACGCGCCGGGTGTGGCCTCGACAGTGGCGACGTCCTTCGATGGCTACCCGCTGGCGCGGCAGGGCAAGGCCGGCAAGGCGCTGACCGTGGCCGCGATCTCCTCCTTCTGCGGCGGCAGCATCGGTGCGGTGCTGCTGATGATTTTCGCGCCTGCACTGGCCAGCGTCGCGCTGCTGTTCCACTCCGCCGAATACTTCGCCTTGATGGTGGTGGGGCTGTCGGCCATCGCCGCCTTTGCGGGGACCGGCCAGGTGGTGAAGGCGCTGCTGATGACGGTGCTTGGCCTGATCATGGCCACCGTGGGCGAGGGCGCGCTGTTCAACATGCCCCGCTTTACCATGGGCATTATGGATCTTCAGTCGGGCTTCGGTTTCATCACGCTGGCGATGGCGATGTTCGCCCTGCCGGAGGCGCTTTATCTGGTGCTTGATCCCAGCCGCTCTGCCAGCGAAGGCGGCAGCAGCGAGATCAAGGATCTGCGCATCACCAGAGCGGAGGCCAAGTCCATCGCGCCGGTGATTGGCCGTCAGTCGATCCAGGGCTTTCTGATCGGCGTCCTGCCGGGGGCCGGGGCCACCATCGCTTCCTTCCTGGGCTACGCGGTGGAGCGCAATATCGCGCCTAAGGACGAACAGAAAGAGTTCGGCAAAGGCTCGATCAAAGGCCTCGCCGCGCCCGAAAGCGCCAATAACGCGGCCTGCACCGGCTCCTTTGTGCCACTGCTGACGCTGGGCATTCCCGGCTCCGGCACCACTGCGATCCTTCTGGGCGCGCTGATTGCGCTCAATGTTTCGCCCGGTCCGCGCCTGATGGTGGATGAGCCGGAGATCTTCTGGGCCGTGATCATCTCGATGTATGTCGGCAATCTGGTTCTGCTGATCCTCAATCTGCCGCTGATCCCCTATATCGCCAAGGTGCTGGCGGTCCCGCGCAACTACCTGATCCCCTTCATCTTCTTCTTTACGTTGATGGGGGCCTATATCGGGCAGAACAATGCGACAGAGTTGCTGATCCTTGTGGGGCTGGGGATCTGTGCCACGGTGCTGCGCTTTGCCGACTATCCGCTCGCGCCCTTGCTGATCGGCTTCATCCTGGGGTCGATGCTGGAGGATAATTTCTCCCGCTCGATGCAGCTCTATGATGGGCTGGGCTTCCTGATGGAACGCCCGATGACCATCGGCCTGCTGGGGCTGGCAGCCATTCTGGTGATCCTGCCCAGCTACCGCGCCCGCCGCGCGCGGCTGCGTCAGGCCGGGGTGGCGGACGGCGACTGACGGGCGCCATGGAAACAGACCATCGGGGGCGCTGTGGCGCCCCTGTTTGTTTGCCCCCTCAGCCCAGGATCAGCAGCCACAGCCAGACTGTCAGGATACAGCTGCCGGTCGCAATCAGCACCGAGGAGGCCGCCACCCGTTTCGCGCGCCCATACATATTGGCAAAGATATAGGCGTTGAACCCCGGCGCCATGGCCGCGTTCAGCACGCCGGAGCGGAACAGATCCGGCTGCACCTTCAGCGCCGTGCCCATGCTCCAGACAATTGCCGGATGCACCATCAATGAGATCGCGCAGACAAAGCCAATGGCGCGCAGATCGCCCTCTGGCCGGTATTGCACCAGCACACCCCCCAGTGCGAACAGCGCCGCAGGCAGGGCGGCGCGAATGACCAGCGACAGCGCCTCATCCACCGCCTGCGGGATCCACAGGCCCGAGAGATTGACGACAAACCCCAGGGCGATGCCCAGGATCAGCACATTCTTGAACATCGCGCTCAGCACGGCCTTCACCGTCTTGCTGCTGCCAGCGCCCCGGCTGCGCACGATCTCCATCACCGTGATCCCCAACCCGTAGCAAAACGGCGAGTGAAAGGCGATGATCGCATAGTTGCCGGTCAGATTGTCGGCACCATAGGCCCGTTCCGTGATCGGCAGCCCCAGCAGGACCGAATTGGAGAACAGGCAGCAAAACCCGATCGCCACGCAATCTTCCCAGTCGCGTTTGAAAATCAGCCGCGCGCCCGCCATGCCCAGACAGAAACAGGCCGCGGCGCCGGTGTAGAAACTGATCAGCAGGCGCGGATCGAAACTCGCCGACAGATCCAGCGTCGCAATGGCGCGGAACAACAGGCAGGGGATGGCAAAGCTCTGGGTGAATTTCATCAGCCCATCGACATGACTGGCCTGAAAATACCCCCGCCGAGTGGCGATATACCCCGCACCGATGACCAGAAATACTGGCAGGATGACATCAATCAGGCTCTGAAACATGACGTGCCTTCCTATCGGCGGGAGAGGGGTCTGCCCACCGGCGGACGCGGATCAGATCGGGTATTCGATCACCATCCCGTCATAGGCCGGGTCGATGTGATCGGGGGTCTCTGCGGCGACCTCGGCATAATCGAGATCAATGTGCATATTGGTCAGCACCGCGCGTTTTGGCGCCATCCGGTCGATCCACTCCAGCGCCTCGTCCAGCGACAGATGGGTGGGATGTGGCTTGCGGCGCAGCGCATCCAGAATCCAGCAGTCCAGGTCCTGCAATTCCACCAGCGCGCTGTCGGGGATCTTGGCCACATCCGGCAGATAGGCCAGATCGCCAATGCGGAACCCCAGCGCATCCATGGAGCCGTGGTTGACCTCAAACGGGCGCAGGGTGATATCGCCACCGGGGCCAGAGATGGTCAGCGGTCCATCAATGCTGCGCAGGTCCAGAATGGGCGGGTAGGGAGAGCCTTCGGGCTGCACAAAGGCATAGCCGAACCGCGACAGCAGCGCGTTCTGCGTTTCGCCATCGGCATAGACCGGAATGCGGTCGCGCATGTTGAAGACGATCATGCGCAGATCGTCAATGCCATGCACATGGTCGGCATGGGAATGGGTGTAGACCACCCCGTCCAGCCGCCCGATACCACTGTCCAGCAACTGGCTGCGCATATCCGGGGAGGTGTCGATCAGCACCGTTGTCGTGCCCTCCGGCCCCTCACGCTCCACCAGCAGCGAACAGCGCCGCCGGGTGTTGCGCGGATTGGTCGGGTCGCAGGCGCCCCAATGCCCGCCAAGACGCGGCACCCCACCGGAGGAGCCGCAGCCCAGAATGGTAAAGCGCAGCACGCCCATCAGGCGGCAGCCTCATATTGGGCGGCTTTCCAGAACAGCCGGTCGAAATTTGCCTGCGTCTGCGCGGCAAAATCGGCGTAGTCCACACCAAACACCTCGGCACCCACGCGGGCGGTATGGGCGGTATAGGCCGGCTCATTGCGTTTGCCGCGATAGGGGGGCGGCGCCAGATAGGGCGCGTCGGTTTCCACCAGAATACGCTCCAAGGGGGCGGCGGCAAAAATATCGCGCAGCTCCTGGCTCTTGGGGAAGGCGGCGATGCCCGACATCGACAGGTAGAACCCCAGATCCAGCGCCGCCCGTGCCAGTTCGGGCGAGGAGGAGAAGCAGTGCATGACGCAGCTATAGGCGCCCTTGGCCATCTCATCGCGCAGGATCATCGCCATATCATCATCCGCCGCGCGGGCATGGATGATCAGCGGCAGGCCGGTTTCTCGCGCTGCCGTGATATGGGTCCTGAGCGATGTCTTCTGCACCTCAGCACTCTCAGCGGTATAGTGATAGTCCAGCCCGGTCTCGCCGATGCCGACAAACTTGGGATGCTGCGCCAGCGTCACCAGCTCATCAACAGACACCAGCGGCTCATCCGCGGCGCTCATCGGGTGGGTGCCGGCGGCATAGAACACCGGCGCATGCGCTTCGGCGATGGCGCGCACGGTGGGTTCATTGCGCAGCTTGGTGCAGATAGTGACCATCCGGGTGACACCGGCCTCTGCCGCGCGCGTCATCAGCGCGTCCAGCTCGCCCTCGAAATCGGGGAAATCCAGATGGCAATGGCTGTCCGTGATGGACGGGGGCATGGGGGAAAGGCTCTCGGTCATCTGTGCTCTCTGTCGCGTCCTGCGGGGCGGTCCGGTCGCCCGGATCAGCGCGCCGCAGTGTCCTGCATCTTGAAAACCGTATCTAGAACAAGTGCTGCGGGGTCAAGGTTCACCGCCTGACCGTGGCGCATCCGGGCTGTCACCTGCGCTGCCAGATCCGCCCAGGCCCGCGCCTTCTGCGGTGTTGGTGAAAGCCGCGACAGCACCGCGGCCTCCTGCGGGGCGGCCTCCGGCTGCGGTGCCATTCCGGTGGCCCCGGTGCGCGCCAGCCGCGCCAGCGCGGTGTCGATCAGTGTCAGCAGCAGCTCGAATTTGTCGGCCGCACCGCGCGCTGCGGCCTGTTCCGCCAGCGCCATGGCGCGCTGCCGATCCAGCCGGGGCATACTGTCCAGCAGCCGCACCACATCGCTATAGGCCTGTAGGCCGCCAAGGTTCAGCAGCCGCAGCGCCGCCCCGACAGAGCCATTGGCCAATGCGGCCAGATGATCGGCCTGACCGGGCAGCTCGGCCCCCGCCTGATTGAGCGCGGCCAGCATATCCTCAGGCCCCAGCGGCGACAGCCGCAGCAGGCGACAGCGCGACCGGATCGTCGGCAACAGCCGCGAGGGCTGATGCGACACCAGCAAGAGCGTCGTGCGGGCAGGCGGCTCCTCCAGCATCTTCAGCAGCGCGTTGGCGGCGCTGGTGTTCATCTCGTCGGCGGCATCGACAATCACCACCCGGCGCCCGCCGTCAGTTGCCGACAGGCCAAAGAACTTGTTCAGTGCGCGAATGTCGTCAACCACGATCTGATCGCGCAGCTTGCCCTTGTCGTTAATGCTGCGGGTGATCGAAGCCAGCCCCGGCTCCGCCAGCGCCTGAATACGATGCTTCACCGGGTGGTCCGCGCCAATCTCCAGCGAGGTGGCAGGCGGCGGCGCGCCAAACAGACCGGCATCCTCCGCCGGGGGCTGCGCCAGCAGAAAGGCCGCGATCCGCCAGGCCAGCGTCGCCTTGCCCACACCCTGCGGTCCGGTCACGAGCCAGCCGTGATGCAGCCGGTCCGAATTGAAGGCGGTCAGGAAATCCTGCTCTGCCTGATCCTGTCCGAACAGTTGAACCGTCTCGCGCGGGTGCGGCGCGCCAACGGTCTGATCCGCGCGCAGGGGGGCGTCATCCTTGCTCATCTCGCCGCGCCATTCTCTGCGGCGGCTGAGGTCACGCCGGGCAGCGACGGGGTGACGGTCGCCAGCACATCCTCGGCCACCAGCTCAATCGGGCGGTCCCCGTCAATGACGCGAAACCGGTCGGCAAACTCCTCCGCCAGCGCTAGAAACCCTGCGCGCATCTGCTGTTGCAGATTCAGACCGAAATCCTCAAACCGCTCCTCGCTGCCCTGACGCCCCTTGGCGCGGGCCAGCCCCTTGGCCGGGTCCATGTCGATCAGCACGGTCAGATCCGGTTCCTGCCCGATCATCAGCGCGTGCAGCTGGTCGACGCTGGCGCGCAGATCGCCGCGCGACAGCCCCTGATACATCCGGGTGCTATCGGCAAAGCGGTCGCAGACCACGACCTTGCCTGCCGCCAGCGCAGGCAGGATCCGCCGTTCCATATGGTCGCGCCGTGCCGCCGTGAACAACAGCAGCTCGGTCTCCGCAGACCAGCGGTCAGGATCCCCCTCCAGCACCAGACGGCGGATTTCCTCGGCACCATCGGAGCCTCCCGGCTCACGGGTCAGCACCACCTCATGGCCACGCGCCTCCAGCGCCTCGGCCAGCAGCCGGCATTGTGTCGATTTGCCGGATCCGTCGATGCCCTCAAAGGTCACGAACAGGCCGGGGTAAGCAGAGGCACCGCCGGAGCCAGCGGCAGGTTTGGCTGCTGTCACTGGCTGACCTCGGGACCGCTGAGGAAGCGTTTCACCAGCACCTGGGCTGCGGTTTTCACCCGCACCGGAAAGCCGCCGGTCGGAATGTCCTTCTCCGCCACCAGCGGCAGGCGCACCTCGGGCAGCTCGTCCGGTTGCAGCACCAGCTCGGCCAGCTTCTGGCCCTTCTCAATGGGGGCATCAATCGGCCCGGTATAGACCACCTCGCCGGTGATTTCGCGGCCCGCAAGCGCAGGCAACAACACATTCAGATCCTCGGCAGGCACCAGCCCTACGGTTGTCTCTGCCCCGCGCCAGACCTCGGCTTCTGCGACCGGAACACCCGCTTTAGCCACCGTTTTTTTGGCAAATTGGCGAAACGACCAGTTAACGATGGCCTCGGCCTCCTCTGCGCGGGCGGTGGTGCTGTCCAGACCGGTGATCACAAAAATCACCCGTCGGTCACCCTGTGCCGCGGAGCCCACAAGACCATATCCCGCCTCGGATGTGTGACCGGTCTTCAGACCATCCGCGCCAATGCCCAGACCCAGCAGCGGGTTGCGGTTGCGCACATTGGAGGGCGCGCGGCCATCAAATTCAAACTCCCGCTCGGCAAACAGCGGATAATACTGGGGGAAATCCTCGATCAGCTTTTCCGCCAGAATCGCCAGATCCTGCACCGACATACGGTGCCCGGCGGCGGGCCAGCCGTTGGAATTGGCAAAGGTGGAATTCTCCATCCCCATTTCCTGCGCCCGCTTGGTCATGTAGCGGGCAAACCCCGCCTCGGTGCCATCCGGGCTCAGCGCTTCGGCCAGCACCACACAGGCATCATTGCCTGACAGCACGATGATCCCGCGCAACAGATCCTCCACCCGGACCCGGTCCTGGGTGTTGAGGAACATGGTCGAGCCCTTGTAGCTCATCGCGTGTTCACTGACCGGCAGCCGCTCGTCCAGCGTCAGGCGGCCATCGCGGATCGCCTCAAACGCCACATAGAGCGTCATCAGCTTCGACATCGACGCAGGCGGCAGCGCCAGATCGGCGTTCTTGGCCAGCAGCACCGTGTCGGTCTCCTGATCCAGCACATAGGCGGCGCGGGCGCGGGTATCAAAAGCCGCCGCCGACAGCGCCGAGAGGCTGACCAGAAGGCCAGCCGCACAGGTCAGTTTCAAGGCAGAGCGAAACGGGGAGGGAAGAAAGGTCATGACAGGGTCGTCTTTCCGATTGGTCAGGTCAGGCAGCGCCGCACAGGCAGGGTCAATTGGTGACCGCATAGGCATCGGAGAAGCCGACGTCCTTTACGCTCTTCAGCAGCTGACTGCGTTCTGATTTCGATTGAGCCGGACCCACAAGCACCCTCCAGAACGGCTTGCCGTTGCTGGATTGGGCCAGGACAGAGGGCACAAGTCCGGCGTTGCGCATCTGATCGGCGGTGCGTTTGGCATTGGCCTCAACGCTGAAGATGCCGATCTGGATATAGGGTTTGCTCAGCGATGAGCTGGCCGCCGCCACCTTGGCTGTCGCAGCGGGTGCTGCGCTCACGGCGGCGGGCGCCGGGGCAATGGCGGTGGGGGCTGCGGCATCAATCGCAGCGGCTGCATCGGCAATCGGATCAAGCGGCTGGATGTCGATGTCAGCGGCATCGCTGATTGCGATATCCGCGTCATCCAGCAGCTCCGGCGCAGGTTGATCCGGGTCGGCCACAGCTTCGCGGCGCAGGGCGGTCACATTCAGCTCAACCGGCGCGCCCGCCAGCATGCCAAGCGCCTCGGCGGCATCTGAGGAGACCTGCAACCGGGGGCCGGGGATCTCCCGCTCGCGCCGGAACAGCGCTCCGATCACAAATTTGCCATTGGCCTGATTGCGGATGATCACCTGTTCGGGATCCTCGGCATCCGGATGCGCGACCCAGACCCCGCCCAGCGACGGGCGACCATCCCAGAGACCCGCTTCGGTCACCTGGAACACTTCCGGCGCCTCGACCTCGCGTTCCACCAGCCGGGTGCTGCTTGAGGGCGTGACGGCGCCCGTGTCCTGCGCCTTTGGTTTCAGAAAGGCCAGCCCGGGGCCATCCTCGCAGGCACCAAGGATCATAAGCCCGGCCAATGCCGCAGCCAGCCGCGCCCCGCGACGCGGCGCACCGAGGCGTCGCGCGCTGTGTTTCCGTGTCGACATAGCGTGAACCATGTGTGCTTCCTTGCCTGTATCTGACGGCGTCCCGCGCCCGGTCTTGTGCTCAGCCATATGACCAGTCACCCACCCCGAGCCGGTTGCTCCGGCGTCAGCTGTTCCTGTACCGGTTGTTCCGGCGCCCTTATGCTGGGCGCAGCATAGCCGTCAGGCAATCGCATGGAAACCCTGCCGCCGCCCGCTCGGCAAGATTTCGAAGATCGCGGATCCGCCCGCCCTCCACATCCCCGCAGGGGGCCAACAGCGGCTGAGCACGGCGCTGCAGAAATGCCGCCCGCTGCAATTCCCTCTTGCCAGAACGGCAACCAGCGCCTAAACCCTGCGCCGACCGGGGAGGTGGCAGAGTGGTCGAATGCGGCGGTCTTGAAAACCGTTGAACGTGAGAGCGTTCCCAGGGTTCGAATCCCTGTCTCCCCGCCACTCCAGCTGCCCTAAGCTCAAGCCCGTGGCCACAGTCATCGCCGAGCGCGAGACCGGACATCTGCGCAGCTGTTGTCAGCTGCGCCGCAGCAGGTAGATATCCATGATCCAGCCGTGATCCGCACGCGCCTTGGCACGGGTCTCGATGATCTGATCGGTGACCTCGGCCAGCGGACCCGAGATCGAAATCTCATTCGCCATGCCGGCATAGGCCGTCCACCAGATGTCGATGCCGTCAGCCTCAAGAGACTGGAACGAACAGGCGCCATCCAGCATCACAACCACGGTATCCGCAGTGGCAGGCCAGCCGGCATCGCGCAGCTGTCGTCCGGTGGTGATGGTGAAGGGGCCGTTGATCGTATTGATCGGGATCGCATGCGCCGCCGTCAGCGCCTGAATGGAGGTGATGCCGGGAATGACGCGCAGGGCAATCTCGGCCCGTGTTTTCAGCCGGTCCGCAATCCGCATCGTACTGTCATAGAGCGACGGATCCCCCCAGACCAGAAATCCAACCGCGCCGCCCTCGGGCAGGTGGCTGGTGATGGTCTGCCACCAGATCTCGGCAATGGCGTCATGCCAGTCATCCACCCGCTGGCGGTAATCCTGTGTCGCCTCATCGCGCACCGGCAGGTCGAATTCCACGATACGGGGGCCATCGCCCTGCTGTCCGCGACTGCGGATCGCCTCGGCGCAGATCGCCTGTCGCAGTCCCGCCAGATCATCTTTGCCGGCCCCTTTGTTGGGGATCAGGATCAGATCCTGCGCGTTCAGTGCCTCAACGGCCTGCAGGGTCAGATGCTGCGGGTTGCCGGTGCCAATGCCGATCAGGGTGAGGTCAATCATTGCGGGGCCTTTCAGACGAAAACACGGCCCCGAAGGCGGGGCCGTGCCGGTTCACTCATGTGCCAAGGATCAGGCGTTGTTGTAAAGACGCGGCGTGACCAGCGCGCTGCCATTGAGGCCACGCGTCGCCTTTGCCGCCGCCAGAACGGCCAGATCGGCAATCGGCTCGATCAGGATGACCAGCATATAGGCGCCGCCAAAGCTCAGCACCGAGGTCACGGTCGCGCTGCCAAATCCCTGACCGTAGAAGGCCCAGAACGCCACCCAGGCAACCACGCCGCCCTGATAGGCGGTGCTCAATGCCAGCGCCTGGCTGTATTTCAGGTCGATATAGGCGGTGCCCGGCGCGATGATGCGGCTTGCCAGCGCCTGCAGCGCAAACAGTGGCACCAAGAGCGTGGTCAGGTTGATGAAGTACATCGGCAGATCAAACGGCGCAAAGAACACGCCCTGGATCAGCAGACCCATCGCCAGACCAAAGGCCGCAGGCGCGGACCCGAGGATCAGGAACAGGGTCGAGCCGAGAATGAAATGCACCTCGGAGACGCCCACCGGGAAATGCGGCAGCACTTCAAAGAACACCAGCACACCCACGGTCGCGATCATCGCGCGCATCGCGTAGGAGGCGATATTGGTCCTCTTCAGATCCACAAAGGTCTCTTTTGCAGCATAGGTCGCGGCACCGGCTGCGGTGGCATAGGACAAGCCAATTTTGGTGGCATCAACGATGCCCGGTTCGATATGCATATCTGTCTCCTCTCCGTCTCACCCGACGGGTTGATTATGTGGTATGGCCGGTCTCCTGACTCGCGGGTCGCTGCTTGCTTTCCCCCTTCCCAGCCAGTTGGCCAGTGGGTGTTGGAAAGCTGCTCGCCGCTCACAGTCGCGGGGGCGGTTGAGGCTTCGGTGCCGCAATTGGGTCCACCGTTCCTCATTCCCGTTTCAGTCCTGACGCTTCGCGCCGTTGGACACCATATGGCGCCTATGTGGCCCCTGCGCCCCGACTCGGTCAAGTTTGAATCCGGCCCCGGAGAAGGCGATTGCGACGCGCCCTTGGGTCAGCTGCGGCGAACACGCGAAAATGGAAATGCCCCACCCGCGAAACACGGGGAGGGTGTGGCGCTCTCAGAGCGGGATGACCTCTGGTCCGGGCGTAGGGACCCGCGCGGTGACGGCGGGTCAGTGGTCGTCCTTGGCATTCACGGCGGCATGGGCCGGATCCGCAGGCTGATCGGCAAGCGGGCCATAGAGGATCAGCACCGGCGCGGTGGTCTCCATCGCACGCAGCACCTCCGGCAGCTCGCCCACCGTGTGGCAATGCAGCTCCTGCTCCGGCGTCGAGACCCCCAGTGCAATCAGCGCATGGGTCTGCGGGGGCAGCCCCGCCTCCAGCAGCTTCTCCGCCAGCGCCGCAAAGGTCCGCTTGCCCATATAGACCACGGTGGTCGCATCCGGGTCCGCCAGTGCGGCGAGGTTCAGCTGATCGGGCAGCCCACCGGTCACGTCATGGCCGGTGATGAACTGCAACCGCCGCGCCGTCAGCCGCCGGGTCAGCGGGATATTCGCCGCCGCCGCCGCTGCCGAGGCCGCGGTAACTCCGGGCACGATCTCGAACCCGATACCCGCCTGCCGCAGCGCGGTGATTTCTTCCTCCAGCCGGCCAAAGACACCGGAATCGCCCGATTTCAGCCGCACCACATGCAGCCCACTTTGGGCATAATCCACCAGAAGCTGGCTCACATGGTCCTGCTTGGGGGAGGGACGTCCGGCCCGTTTGCCCACGCCCACCAGATCCGCGTCGGCGCGGGCATGGGTCAGGATCGGCCCCGAGGACAGGTCGTCAAACAGCACCGCATCCGCAGCCTCCAGCCGCTTCACCGCCTTCACGGTCAAGAGCTCCGGGTCGCCCGGACCGGAGGAGACAAAGGAGACAAAACCGCTCATGCGCGCTCTCCCGTGATCAGGTGAAAGAACGTGCCGGTAACATGGCCCTTGATCGAGCCGGTCTCTGGCACCGGGCCGCCGTCGGCATCCATGACATTGGCCAGCGGCGCGTCAGGTTCTTCCAGAATGGTCGAATAATGGAACTCATGGCCGCGCAGTGCTGTGCCTGCGTCAAATCCGGGCATCGCCGCCTGAAGCACCGCACGGCGGTAGCCAAGGTGGAACTTGCGCTTCTCGTAGGAGGTCACGAGGCCCAAGAGGCCCAGCATCCGGTGGCGGTTGCCCTCCTTGTCGATCAGCGCCTCGCCCAGGGCCATGTAGCCGCCGCATTCGCCATGCACCGGTTTGGTCTCGGCGTGCTTGCGGACACCGGCGCGGAAGGTCTCCGCCGCCGCCAGCACTCCGCCGTGCAATTCCGGGTAGCCGCCGGGCAGCCAGACCAGATCGGCATCTGCCGCGGGGGCCTCATCAGCCAGCGGCGAGAACGGCAGGATCTCTGCCCCCGCCGCGCGCCAGCCTTCCAGCAGGTGCGGATAGGTGAAGGAAAACGCCGCATCCCGCGCCAGCGCAATCCGCTGGGCAGGTGGCTTGGGCAGGCGCGCCGGGGCGGGGGCAGGCCCCGCCAGCGCTGCCGCCTTGATCGCGTCGAGGTCGACATTCTCGCGCAGGAACGCCGCATAGCCCGCGATGGCGGCTTCCAGATCGGGATGTTCCACCGCCTGGATCAGGCCCAGATGCCGCTCCGGCAGCGCCAGATCGCCGCGCCGGGGCAGGGAGCCGAGCACCTTGATGCCTGCCTTCTCCATCCCCAGCCGGGTCAGCCGCTCATGGCGCGGGCTGGCTACACGATTGAGGATCACCCCGGCAAAGGGCACTTCGGTGTCATAATTCTTGAACCCCAGCGCCGTGGCCGCCGCCGATTGCGCCTGTCCGCCCACGTCTACCACCAGCACCACCGGCCAGCCCATACGCTTGGCGGTCTCGGCGGAGGAGCCAAAGCCCGACTGCCCGCGCGTCGCCACACCGTCATAAAGGCCCATGGAGCCTTCGCCGACGCAGATCTCCGCCCCCGCAGATTGCGCTGTGACTGCATCCAGCAGGCCGCCGTCCATCGCCCAGGTATCGAGGTTGAAACTGGGCCGTTTCGCCGCCGCCAGGTGGAAGGCCGGGTCGATATAATCCGGCCCGCTCTTGTAAGGCTGCACCACCAGCCCGTCTTCGGCCAGCGCCCTGAGCAGGCCCAGCATCACGGTGGTCTTGCCGGTGCCCGAGGAGGGCGCCGAGATCATCAGTCCGGGAGGGTTCATATTTGTCATGGCCTTAGTCGTCCCCATGGCTCCAGCTCGACCACGGGCTGTCGGCGCTCTGCGGCCGGTAGCGGCGATCGTATTCGGTGGAATAGAGGCAGCTTTCGTCAAAGCCTTCGCCCTTCAGCACCGGTCCAACAAGGATCAGCGCGGTGCGGGAGATTTTCTCGTCCAGCGCATCCTTCAGGGTCTCCAGCGTGGCGCGGATGATCTGCTGATCCGGCCAGCTGGCGCGGTAAACCACCGCCACCGGACAATCCGCGCCGTAATGGGGCGCGAGGCTGTCCACCACATGGTCCAGATTGCCGATCGACAGGTGAATGGCTAGCGTGGCACCGGTACGGGCGAAATTCTCCAGCGTCTCGCCCTCGGGCATCGAGGACGCGCGCCCCGGCGTGCGGGTCAGCACCACCGACTGGCCAAGGCCCGGCAGGGTCAGCTCGGTCCCCAGCGCGGCAGCAGCGGCGGCAAAGGATGGCACACCGGGGGTTACGCTTACCGGAATGCCCTCCGCCTTCAATCGGCGCAGCTGTTCGCCCATCGCCGACCACACCGACAGATCGCCCGAATGCAACCGCGCCACGTCCTGTCCCGCCTCATGCGCCGCCTTGATCTCCGCCACGATGGCATCCAGATCCATCGCTGCGGTGTTCACGATCTTTGCATCCTCGGGGCAATGGTTCAGGATCTCCTCCGGCACCAGCGAGCCCGCGTAGAGGCACACCGGGCAGGCGGCGATGATATCGCGCCCGCGCAGGGTCAGAAGGTCGGCAGCGCCCGGTCCGGCGCCAATGAAGTGAACGGTCATGGCTCAAGTCTTTCTGCTATGGCCGCGGTGGCAAGCCCATCCGCGGTGACAACTCTCGGGGAAAGAAGGCGCGCGCGTGCGCCCTTCACCCCATGGCGCGCGCCCGCCAGCGCCGCGGCTTCCGCCAGCGACCCGGTGCCGAACCGCGCCTTTATCCTTGGCGAGCAGGTCAATGTCTGCTCCCCGGCTATATCCTGTTCCTGCAACGAAATCACCGGCAGCCCAAGGCTGCGCGCAAACTCCTGCATAGCGGGGGCGTCGGCCTTATGAGCGATGGAGGCCAGCGCATCCACCCGCTCCCCGGTCAGCGCCAGCGCGGACTGCAAATCCGTCGCCGTGGCCGTGCTGCGGAACCCGATGCCTGCCACCTTCATCGCGTGACACTCCATTGTATGACAGGCCGCGCCCGGCGCCAGTCGCGCATGGTGCCCAGCGGCCCGGCCTCGGCGATCTCCGCTTTCAAGAGATGCCCGCCATGGTCCGCATGGGCCTGCATCAAGAGGGTTTCGGTTTCCAGCGTCACCCCATTGGCAACCAGCCGGGTGCCTGCGGGCAGGATGTCCCACAGATGATCCAGCAGCGCCTGCGAGCCGCCGCCGCCGATGAACACGCAGTCGGGCATCTCAAACCCGTCCAGCACCTCCGGCGCCTTGCCCAGCACCGCCGTCATCCGGTGATCCAGCCCGAACGCCGCCGCATTGGCGCGGATGTTCGCCAGTCGGCTTTCGCGCGGCTCGAAGGTGATCGCCCGCGCACCCTGTGCGGCCAGACACCACTCCACCGAGACGGACCCAGACCCGCCGCCGATGTCCCACAGCAGCTCACCTGCGCGCGGGGCCAGCGCCGACAGGGTCAGCGCCCGAATGGGGCGTTTGGTGATCTGCCCGTCGCTGGCAAAGAGGTCATCCGCCAGCCCCGACGCCTGCGGCAGCCCGGGCCGCATGGCCTCGATGGCCATAAGGACCGGCGCTTCTGCCTGCGGCAGATCCCAGGCTTCGGCTGTTGCTTGGCGCAGCCGTTGCCTTGGCCCGCCCAGCCGTTCCATCACATGAAGCCGCGCGTCGGGCTGGCCGTTTGCAGCCAGCCATTGCGCCAGCTCCGCCGGTGCCTTGCCATCGCGCAGGGTGCAGATCAGGCGCACGCCCCGGCCCAGAAGCGGCAGCAGCCGGGCGTAAGGCGCGGCATGAAGGCCAAGGCACAGAACCTCCTCCAGCTTCCAGCCCAGAAGATTGGCGGCCAGCGCAAAACAGGATGGCACCGGGTGCGACACCCATTCACCCGCCTCCAGATCCCGCATCAGCGAGCCGCCGGCGCCATGCCAGAACGGATCGCCGGAGGCGAGAACAGCGACTTTGCGCCCGCGCATCGCCAGCACCGGCTCAATGGAAAACGGCACCTGCCATGCCCGGCCCTTGGCCCCAGCACCCGCCAGTTCCAGATGCCGCGGGCCGCCAAAGATCACCTCGGCCTGCTCCAGCGCCTTCCGGCTTGCATCGCTTAAGGAATCCAGTCCATTTTCGCCCAGACCAACGATTGTGAGCCAGTGCTTGGAAAGGCCATCAGACATGACACGCATCCTCCTGCTGGGCGGCACCACCGAGGCCTCGCAATTGGCCAAAACCCTTGCGGAAACTGGCGCGGATGCAGTGTTTTCCTACGCGGGCCGCACAGCCAAACCGGTCAGCCAGCCGCTGCCCACGCGCATTGGCGGCTTTGGTGGCGTGGAGGGGCTGGCAGCCTACCTGCGCGCCAAAAGCATCACCCATGTGGTCGACGCCACTCACCCGTTTGCCGCTCAGATGAGCACCAACGCGGTGCGCGCCTGCAAAGCGGCGGGCGTGCCGCTCTGCGCCTTTGAACGCCCGGCCTGGCAGGCGGGAGAGGGCGACCAATGGGTTCACACGGACAGCATCGAAGGCGCGGTAAATGCTCTGCCGGATTCCCCCGCGCGGGTGTTCCTGGCAATCGGCAAGCAGAACCTCAGCCAATTCGCCGCCAAGCCCCATCACCACTACCTGCTGCGGCTGGTGGACGAACCGGAGGCAGACTTGCCGCTGCCAAACACCACGGTCGAAATCGCCCGCGGGCCGTTTGACGTGGCGGGCGACACAGATCTGATGCAGCGCCACGCCATCACCCATGTGGTCGCCAAGAACGCGGGCGGCGCGGGGGCCGCAGCCAAACTCGCCGCCGCGCGCACCCTCGCCCTGCCGGTCATCATGATCGGCAGACCCGAGGTGCCTCAGCGGCCCGTATTGGGCAGCGTGGCAGAGGTGATGGCCTGGCTGTTGCATTCCGCCGCTTAACCCTCAGCCGCGTAGCGGGGGGTGTAAACGTAATGGCCCACCCGCCGCGTGTCGCGGTTGCCGACAATAACCACCGTGCGCATGTCGGCCATCTCGGGCGTTGCGTCCTTCAGCGGCACGGTCAGCAGCTCCTGCCCGGGCTTGGTCACGTCGCGGGCAAAGGTGATCAGCGTCTCCGCACCGCAGGCCTCGCGCAGGATCTCCAGCGCGCGGGCAAACTGATGCGGTCGCGACTTGGAGCGCGGGTTGTAGAACGCCATCGCCAGACCGGCCTCGCCAACCAGTTGCAGGCGTTTTTCAATGAGGCTCCAGGGCTTCAGGTTGTCGCTGAGGTTGATGGCGGCAAAGTCATGCCCCAAGGGCGCGCCGATGGCAGCAGCGGCGGCCAGCATGGCGGTGATACCGGGCAGCACCTTGATCTCCAGATCCAGCCACTCGGGGTTGCTTTCGGCACTGTTCTCCAGCGCCTCAAACACAGCAGAGGCCATGGCAAACACCCCCGGATCACCGGAGGAGACAACGACAACCCGCTTGCCCTCGGATGCCATTTCCAGCGCATGGGTGGCGCGGTCCACCTCGACCCGGTTGTCGGTGGCGTGGAGGGTCAGCCCCTCGCGCGGCGCGACCCGGTTGACGTAGGGGATATAGCCAACGATATCCGTGGCCTCATCAATGGCGTCGCGCACCTCCTGCGTTACCAATGCCTCGTTGCCGGGCCCAAGCCCCGCAATCACCACCCAGCCGTTTTGCGATAGTTTCATGGCCGGCGCCCCTGTCCGTGAACCAAGACGATAGAAAAGTAAGGCACCTCGCCGTCGATCTCCGACAGCTTCTGCACTGTCTGGCCGGGCATGGTGCCGCGTTCGACCAGCCAGGCGTCATCTGCGCGGCCCGCACGTTCCAGCGCGCGGCGCAGTTTGGGCAGGTTGCGGCCGATTTTCATGACGACTAGCGCGTCGGTTTCTGCCGCGCGTTTGGCCAGCTCATCCTCGCTGAGGGTGGCCATCGCCACGGTCAGCACATCATCGCCCCAGGTGATCGGCTGGCCGGAGGCGGTCCAGCAGCCGGACATGCCGGTGATGCCGGGAATAATCTCCTGCGCGGCCCGGCCCTGAAGGCGGGTGTAGAGATGCATATAAGAGCCATAGAGGAACGGATCCCCCTCACAGAGCACCACGACGTCCTCGGTCTGGGCAATCTCGGCCAATGTGTCGGCCCAGCGGTCATAGAACTCCGCCAGTACCCGGTTGTATTCGGGATCGGAGAAATGGATCTCGGTCGTCACCGGGTATTCCATCGCGTGTTCGGTGACGCCGTCTGCCAGCATGCCTTCGACAATCGCGCGGGCTTGGCCCTTGCGGCCGGCCTTGCGGAAATAGGCGATGTGGCGCGCGCCGGAAATCATCCGGTGCGAGCGCAGGCTCATCAGATCGGGATCGCCGGGGCCGAGCCCCGCGCAGATGACTTTGCCCTTCGCAATGGTCATGGCTTACTCTTTCCAGCTCGCCAGCGCGTTCACGGCAGCGACAGTGATTGCAGACCCGCCGAGGCGCCCTTTGACGATCATCGACGGCACTGGCAGATCTTCCATCAGCGCCTCTTTGGATTCCATCGCACCGACAAAACCGACGGGACAGCCGATAATGGCGGCGGGGCGGGGGCAATCGGGGTCTTTCAGCATGTTCAACAGGTGAAACAGCGCGGTTGGGGCATTGCCGATGGCCACGACCGCACCTTCCAGTTTCGGGCGCCAAAGCTCCAGCGCGGCGGCGGAGCGGGTGTTGGACATCTCCTTGGCCAGCTCCGGCACCTTGGGGTCTCGCAGGGTACAGATCACCTCATTGTCCGCGGGCAGGCGCGGGCGGGTGATGCCCTCGGAGACCATATACGCATCGCAGAGGATCGGCGCGCCCTTGGCAAGGGCTGCGCGGGCGGTCTCGGCCATGCCTTGGGAAAACCGCACATGCTCCTCCAGCCCCACCATGCCTGCGGCGTGGATCATGCGGACGACGACAATTTCCTCGTCCTTGCTGAAGCGCGCTAGATCGGCCTCGCGGCGGATGGTGGCAAAGCTTTCGGCATAGATCGCGGCGCCATTGGTTTCATAGGTGTGGAGCATATCAGCTGCCCTCTGTCATAAGGTCTGGAGCGGCGCGTAAGCGGGCGGCGCTCAGGGAGGTGTTTAGCGGGTGATCGGCGGCAGTGCCATTGCGGATCAGGTCAAATTGGTCGTCACCGGTGGCGGTCAGCACCAGATCGGCGGGGCGGGGGTGGGCACAGCCTTTGGCGCAGCCGGAGACATGCAGATGCAGGCCCGCAGGCACCGCAGGGGCCAGATCGCGGGCCAGAGCGCGCGTCGCCGCGCGCGCCTGCGGGCAGCCGGGTGCCCCGGTGCAGGCGCTCACCCGCAGGCGGGGATCGGTTGCATCCAGGATCAGGTCGGGCAGGGGGGGCAGGGTGCTGGCGCCTTCGACAAGCAGCATCCGCCAGGGGGTGAGTCGCAGCGCGCCGTGATCGGCCAGCGCCGCCAACGTGCGGGCAGGCATCTGGCCAAATTCCAAAGCCACCAACAGCCCCTGCGCCGATGCGCCCGGGAGAGGCCGGAAGGAAGACGTTGCGGCACCGACCGTTGCCGCATGCGCCGCAGGGGGGCCGCGGCGCGCAATCAGCCGGTGCATTCTGCCACGCCCCCCGGACGCGCCGCCTTGGTCGAGAAACCAGCGCGCCAGCGCGAGGGCGTCGCCTGCGGCACTGTCAGCCGTGACCGGCAGGCCCCTGTCTGCACCATCGGCGCGCAGGATCAACCCGTCGGGGCCACGTTCGATGCGGATATCTGCGGCTGTCTCGGCCAGCACGGGCAGGTCACCACAGTCCACGGCAAAGCCGAACTTGCCGGGAAGCGCCAGATCGCGGGCCTCCGTCAGCGCGGCCGCCAGCGTCTGCGCAATCTGGTGGCTGTCGTCGCCTGCGCGCCAGAACGGCGTCAGGGTGATATTGCGACGCGCCTCGGCCTCTGCATCCTCATCGACCAGACCCAGATCGCCAAGACCTGCGATCAGTGGCAGATGGGCGTCCTCGCGAATGCCGCGCAGTTGCAGATTGGCGCGGGCGGAAATATCGACAATGCCGGATCCACAGCGCTGCGCCAGATCGGCCAGACCACGCGCCTGATCCGGTGTGAGCCGCCCCAAAGGTGCGCGCACCCGCACCACCAGCCCGTCGCCCGACATCATCGGACGCAGCGCACCGGGACACCAGCCATAGACTTTGGGCGCTGGGGAGGCGGCTTGCTCAGTCACACCGCGCCCTCCAGCTCGGCCATGATCGAGTTGCGCCGCGTGCTCCACAGGCCGGCATCAAACAGCGCGCGAAAGCGGTCGCGCATGGCAGCCAGCGCGTCGGGGTTCTCGCGCTCCATGAAGTCGACCAGATCCTCGCGGCCCAAAGTGGCCTCGAAATAGAGATCAAAGAGATGCGGCTGCACCACCTGCGCCAGATGGGCAAAGGCCGCCATATGATCCAGCGTCGCCGCGATTTCCGCCGCGCCGCGAAAGCCGTGGTTCATCATCGAGGTGGCCCAATCGGGATTGGCGGCGCGGGCGCGCGTCACGCGGGCGATCTCCTCGCCCAAGCTGCGCGCCTGCGGTTTGTCAGGCCGGGTGGCATCCATGTGGTAGAGCGCCGGTGCCTTTTGGCCGATGCGCGCCATGGCGGCGGCAAATCCGGCCTCATGCGCGGCATAATCCGAGGCCACCAGCAGGTCGGTTTCCGGCAGATCCTGCAGGTGCACAAAACTATCCGTGGTTTGCAGCCGGATCTCCAGGGCCTCGCGGGCATCGGTGATGGTGCCCTTGGCATCAATCGCGTGCGACGACGCATTGAGCCAGGCCTCGCCCGCTGCCGCGCGGGCCGCGTCGCTGTAGTCATCCAGATGCGGGTTCATCGACAGGCCGTATTGACCCGGTTTCGGGCCAAAAACGCGGGGCGTCTGCGCCAGATAGGGATTGTCGCTCGCGCTTTCCTCGCGGCCTGCCAGCGCGGCGGCGGCGGCCTCGAACATCTGCGCCAGACCGGGGAAGACGTCACGGAACAGACCGGAGACCCGCAGGGTGACATCAATGCGTGGCCGGTTCAGCATCGAGAGCGGCAGCACCTCGAAACCGGAGACGCGCTCGGAGCCTTCGTCCCACTTGGGCGCCAGCCCCGCCAGATGCAGCGCCATGGCAAATTCCTCGCCCGCGGTGCGCATGGTGGCCGAGCCCCAGAGATCAATCACCAGCCCGCGTGGCCAGTCGCCATGGTCCTGAAGATGGCGGCGCAGCAGCTCTTCTGCCAGCTTGACCCCTTGCGCCTGCGCCGCGCGCGACGGCACCGCGCGGGGATCCGTGGTGAAGAGGTTGCGCCCGGTCGGGATCACATCCGTACGGCCGCGAAACGGCGAGCCGGAGGGGCCGGGGGCCACCATCTGGCCATTCAGCGCGGCCACCAGCCCGGCGCGTTCCTCAGCGCCGCATTGACCGGTGCCAAAGATATGCAGTCCTTCCCCGTATTGGCTTTCCTTGATGTCGCAGACAAAGGCGTCGATCCGGGTGATCGCCTCGGCGGGCGAGGTGTCGGGCGTGAGGCCCAGATCAGCCTCCACGCCTGTGCCCTGCGCCTCGGCCCGGATGCTGTCGATCAGCCGGTCGCGGCGGGCCGGATCCAGTCCGTCAGCGGTGGAATATTCATCAAGCAGGCTTTCCAGCCGCGCCATGCCTGCGGGCAGATTGGTCTGCGCCAGCGGCGGCGGCAGATGGCCCAGGGTGACGGCGCCAATGCGGCGCTTGGCCTGTGCGGCCTCGCCCGGATCATTGACGATAAAGGGATAGGCAACAGGCAGCGGCCCGGTCAGCACCTCGGGCCAGCAGTGCTCGGACAGGGCGACGGCCTTGCCCGGCAGCCACTCCAGCGTGCCATGGGCGCCGATGTGGACAATGGCGTCGGACTGGCTGCGCAGCCACATGTAGAACGCCACATAGGCATGGCGCGGGGTGCGGTCGAGATCGTGGTAATCATCGACGCGGGTTTTCACCTCGCCGCGTTCGGGTTGCAGCGCGATCAGCGCCTTGCCTGCCCGCAACGCCTTGAAGTGAAAGGCACCATCGCGGCAATCCGGGTCTTCCTCAGCGGCACCCCAGGCCTCCGACAGCCTGTCCTGCAACACCTTCGGCAGGGTCGCCAGCGCAGCCCTGTAGCCCTCTAGCGAGATGGTCTGCGTCTCCGCCATCAGCCGCAGGCCGGTGCTTTCCAGCGGTTCCACGACATAGCCCTGATCCCAGAGCTCGCGCAGGATTTCATCGCAGGAGGCCAGCGCGTCCAGTCCCACCGCATGGGCCAGATTGTGATCGCGGCCCGGATAGGTGGACAGCACCAGCGCCAGACGTTTGTCGGCATTGGGCAGCTGCGCCAGCCGCAGCCAGCCCTCGATCCGGTCAACGGCTGCGGTGATGCGGCCGGGATCGGCGCGATGGGCAAAGCGGGAATATTGCAGATCCGGGTCTTTCTTGCCCGGCGCCTTGAAGCTGACCAGCCCGGCGAAAATGCGGCCATCCACCTCGGGCAGCACCACATGCATGGCAAGATCGGCCGGGGACAGCCCGCGATCGGCCTCGGCCCAGTCCTTGCGCCGCGCGGTGGACAAGGCGACCTGGAACACCGGGCAGCCGGTGGTGGAGAGCGGCGACGCGCTGCCATCGGTGCCCTGCGCCGAGAAGGCGGTGGCGTTCACGATGGCTGCCGGGGCCAGTCCGGGCAGTTTGTCACGCAGCCAGTCCGCGCTGGCCGGTGCCTTGAGGCTGGCAGCAAAGGCGCCATAGGCCGCATAGCCCCGTCCGCGCAGCTCATTGATCAGCGCATCCACCGGGGCGGTATCGGCGGCCGTCAGATAGGAGCGGTAGAAACTCACCAATATGAGGGGTTTGTCCTGCGCCGGCAGATCCGCCAGCACGCCTTTTTCCGGGTCATAGAACCCGTGTTCGGGCGTGCTCTTGAGGCCAAGGACCGGACCGGCATAAAGCCCCGCCGCCAGCGACAGCTGGGCAAGTGCCGCCTGTGCCGCCACCGCACCGCCGGCATCACATAGATGCTGGAGCCGGCGCAGAGTTGAAACCGGCAGGGTCGAGAGGGCGTCCAGACGGGCATCTTCGCGCCCGTCAGCCGGCAGGATCGCCAGCGCTATGCCCTTGCGCCGCGCCAGATCCTGTAGCGTGGCAAGCCCGTAGGACCAGTAGCTTTCTCCGCCGATCAGACGTACCAGAACGCCCTTGGCGCCCTCCAGTGTCTGTTCGGCATAGACATCGACCGAGAGCGGGTGTTTCAGCGCCACCAGATTGGCAAGGCGCAGGCTGGGCAGCTTGCCCTCGGCCCGGTGCCAGCCCGCCGCAAAGGCCCCGAGATCGCTGTCGGAGAACGACAGCACCACAAGGTCCGCAGGCGTCTGCCCCAGATCCTGTGGTGTATCACTCTCGTCGAGGCCGTGGCTTTCGCGGAAGACGACATGCATGGGTCAGGCCTTTGTATTCTGGCAGGCGGCGGGCGCTGTGTGGGCTGCGTCCGAGCCTGGGAGGGTGCGAATGCGCCCGACCGGCATCGGCTCAGGCCCCCAGCTCGGCGCGGATGGCGGCGGCGTCGATGTTGTCGTGCTCGGCAATCACCACCAGCTGGGTACGCCGGGGCATGTCACCCCAGGGCTGGTCATATTGCGAGCGCAGGCGTTCGCCCACGGCCTGAACAAGCATCCGCATCGGTTTTCCTTCCACCGCCACATAACCTTTGACGCGCAGGATATTGCGCTCGCGGGCGAGTTTCACGATGGCATCTTGCAATGCCTGCGGATCGGAAACTTCGCCGAGGTCGACCACGATTGTATCAAAATCGTCATGGCTGTGATCATGGTGGTGATGATCGTGATCGTGGTCGTGATCATCGTCATGGTGGTGATGATGCTCATGGTGCGACGGGCGCGCATCCAGATCGTCTTCGGCCGCGGCCTCAAGCCCCAGAATGACGCGCGGGTCGATCACGCCTTCGGACATCGACAGGATCGGCAGTTTGCGCGGCGCTTCGGCCTCGATCATCGCGCGTGCCTTGTCCAGGCCCTCTTCACCGGCCAGATCGGCCTTCGACAACAGGATGATGTCCGCGCAGGAGATCTGATCCTTGAACAGCTCCGACAGCGGGGTTTCATGGTCGATGCCCTCATCGGCTTCCCGCTGGGCCTGCACCGCATCCAGATCGGTGGCGAACTGGCCCTTGGCGACCGCTTCGGCGTCGGCCAGCGCAACCACGCCATCCACAGTGATGCGCGACCGGATCGCGGGCCAGTCAAAGGCCTTCAAAAGCGGTTTCGGCAGCGCCAGACCGGAGGTTTCGATCACGATGTGATCGGGTTTTTCCGGCAGGTTCATCAGCTGTTCGATGGTGGGGATGAAATCATCGGCCACGGTGCAGCAGATACACCCGTTGGCGAGCTCCATGATGTTCTCTGCCGGGCAGTTCTCATCGGCGCAGGATTTCAGGATTTCACCGTCCACACCGGCGGTGCCAAATTCATTGACCACCACGGCCAGACGCTTGCCCTGCGGGTTCTGCATCAGATGGCGGATCAGGGTGGTTTTGCCCGCACCAAGGAAGCCGGTGATGACGGTGACGGGGATTTTGTTCAGATCGCTCATGGGGTCAGTCCTTGGATAAGGAGGGAGGAGTGGGAGAGGTCGCCGCAGGTGCGGGCGCAGGCGGGATACGGGCGATGGATTGCTTGCGGAACACCACGGGGCGTTCGCGCCAGGGCACCAGACCATCCGTGGTGGCGGCATAGGCGGCAGCGCCGCTCAGGATGTCGGGCACATGTTCGTCGGGATCAAGATCACCGTAGATGTAGCTCCAGCGGGCGTCGCCGCCGCTCAGCACCATGGAACAGCCACGGGTGCAGGCCGAGAGGCATTCGACACCGCGCACCGCAACGCCATCGGGCAGATCGGCCTCTTGCAGGGCGGCCAGCATACGGGCACCGGGGCGGGGGGCCTCCGGGTCGGTCACCTCGCCGCGACGGCAGGTGGTGCAGATCGTCAATGTTACCTCGGCCATGAGCGCCCTTCACTTGGTTCAGCGAGGGGGCTGCGGGCCAGCGGGGGCGCGAGGGTCGCGCGCGGATCCCAGCCGGTCGCGGAACACCCCGTCCGCCCGTTGCATTTCGTGCGTTGGCAGGTCTCCCGGCTTGCGGATGCCAGGACCTTTTTCGGGTCCTGACGGTCATCCTGCCTTCCCGAGTGGTACTCAGTGGCATCGGAGACCTCTCCGGTCACGGTCGCGGGGGCGGCTGTGCTTTGACGGACCCTGATGGCCCAACTGTCACATTCCCTCTTCGCCTGCCAAATGGCAGGAACCAACAAAACCCCCTTGCGCCATTGCCCCTGTCTTTGTCAAGAGATGGGCGAACCAGTAGGAGAGCCACAATGAGCGATACGCCCGAGACCGACATTTCCGAAGCAGAAGCGGCACGCCATGCGGCGAAAATGGCCAAGAAGAAGGCCGCCCGCGACCGCATGATGCAGAACAAGGATGGCGAAAAGGGGCTGATCATCGTCCACACCGGCCCGGGCAAGGGCAAGTCCAGCTCTGGATTTGGCATGATCATGCGCTGCATTGCCCATGGGATGCCCTCGGCAGTGGTGCAGTTCATCAAAGGCGCCTGGCAGACCGGTGAACGCACCCTGATCGAGGAGAACTTCAGCGAGCTGTGCCAGTTCTACGCGATGGGCGAAGGCTTTACCTGGGAAACCCAGGACAAGGCGCGCGATATTGCCGCCGCGCAGAAGGGCTGGGAGAAGGCCAAGGAGATGATCCGCGACGAGCGCAACGCCATGGTGCTCCTCGATGAAATCAATATCGCGCTGCGCTATGACTACATCGACATTGCCGATGTGGTGGAATTCCTTGAGACCGAGAAACCCCCGATGACCCATGTCGTCCTGACCGGTCGCAACGCCAAGGAAGAGCTGATCGAGATCGCTGATCTGGTCACCGAAATGGGTCAGATCAAACATCCTTTCCGCGACGGCATCAAAGCCCAGAAGGGTGTGGAGTTCTGATTTTCTGACGTGATCGTGACATGAGGCGGAAAGCTCCTGCACTATTTTGCGGGGGCTTTTTTTGTTGGCGATTGTTGTTCGGATGCGGGGTCGGTGGCAGGCGGTGAAAGCGGACCCGCAGGGCGGGCTCCGGGCCGGGAGAGTCCGAATTCTTGAAATTTATCTCGATTTTCCACGGTGAATTTACGGCTGTGTAACGCACAAGGTTTAGGCAGGTCACCTACACAAGTAGCGATGGGAAATCACTTTGACGTTCATGGACAGCCGGATCGAAGCGCGCCCGCTCAGGGGAGAGGCTCCCTTTGCGCTCAATGAAGTATTCTACTCCAGAACGGATGGCCGTGGGGTTATTCAAATCGGAAACGAGATTTTCCGGCGGGTGTCAGACTACCCGTGGGGCGATCTGATCGGAGCGCCACATAAGATCATCCGCCACGAGGATATGCCGCGCGGGGTGTTCCAGCTGTTCTGGGAGACCATCCAGGCCGGCGATTTCTTTGGCGGCTATGTAAAGAACAAGTCCCGCGATGGGCTGCACTACTGGGTTTATGCAGTTGTTGTCCCCTGCGAAGAGGGGTTTCTTTCGGCGCGGATCAAACCGACCAGCAAACTGTTTGATAAGATCGCACAAGGCTATGCGGATCTGCTGAAAGCCGAGCAGGACGGCGGGCTCAGCCCTGAGGAAAGCCGTGACAGGCTGCTGGACTGGTGTCGTGAACTGGGTTTTGAGAACTACCAGCAGTTTGCCGCCAACGCGCTGGCAGATGAGCTGGCGGCCCGCGATCAGGGGATGGAAAATGCGCCTGATCTGGCGATTGAACGCCTGCGGACCATGCTCGCAAACTCGGATGTTCTTGCAGAAGAAACCCGTGGTCTGATCGACGATTTTGCGGCGATGCGCACCATTCCCCACAACCTGCGGGTCCTTGCGTCGCGGATTGAACCGTCGGGCGGCCCGGTGACCGTGCTGTCACAGAACTACGGGTCCATCTCGCAGGAGATGTCGAACTGGTTCGCCACCCATGTTATGGGCAAGGACAGCAATTTTTCAAAGATCAAGGGGCAGGTCAGCCAGAGCCTGTTCGTGGCAGGCGTCGTACGTATTTTCAGTGAATGCAGCAAGCAGCTTCAAAGCGAAAATCATGCAGTGCTGGGTGAGGAGGGCCGGGCGCATGAGCAATCGCTGCTGCGGGCGCTAGCCATGGTACAGGAAGAACATGCTCGCACACAGCTGTCGGATGTGAACCGCGAGGCGGAGCGAATCACCAAGATCTGCGAAAACATGCAGCGCCAGCTGCTGGGGCTGAGTTCGACGCGGGTGCTGTGCAAAATCGAAAGCGCGCGGCTTCCCGAGGATGGGCATTCTCTGTCTGACATCATCGACCAGCTGGGACGCTTCCAGCAGCGTATCTCGCAGCGGCTTCAGCACATCAGCAAGCTGTGCTCCAACGATCCGTCGCCCGCAGATCAGACCGCATGAGGCGCGGGAGATCCTTGGGTCGTGCCGGGACATAGCACCGGCAGGCCGCGCCGGACGAAGGCCGCTGCGGATTTTTGATCGAAGGAATATGGCAACGCTTGCTCACCCCGGGCATTGCCGCTCTTGCTGCCAACAATGTCAGCCCCTCTGACCAAATGTTTCGCGTGCGAAACAATCGGACAGGGGGGCTGATACTTTTTGTAGGCGTTGCGCAGGCTGCGGGCGCATAGGGCTGGGAGGTGTTGCCGCGGGGTTAAGCCGCGCAGGCTGAAACGAGCTGAGACGCGCCCGCTCTGCAACTGGACCTCAGGCGGTCAGATCGGCGGCCCTTGCACGGATATAGGCGTCAACCGCGGCGCGCTCTTCCTCGGTCAGGCGCAGGGCGAGTTTGGTGCGGCGCAGGAGGTAATCCTCGCCGGTGCGGACCCATTCGCGGGCGATGGTCCAGTCGAGTTCACGCGCGGTGATGGTGGCGCCAAAAGCCTGGCCAAGATCCTCGGCTGAGGTTGCCTCGCCCAATACGTCCCAGGCCTCGGTGCCATAGGCGCGGATCAGGCGGCGGGTCGCGTAGGGGCTGAGGAAGGGATAGTCCTGCGCCAGTTTCGCGGTGAGTTTCGCCACATCGCCGACCGGGAAATCGCCGCCGGGCAGGGCGACACCTGCGGTCCAGTCGCGGGGGAGGTCGGGAAACTGGGTGCCGATTTTCTCCAGCGCGGCCTCGGCCAGTTTGCGGTAGGTGGTGATCTTGCCGCCAAAGACATTCAGCAGCGGCGCGGCAGTGTTGTCCAGCGTCAGCACGTATTCGCGCGTGGCAGCGGTGGCCGAGCTGGCACCATCGTCATAAAGCGGACGCACGCCGGAATAGGTCCAGACGATATCGTCACGGCTGAGCGGATTGGCGAAATACTGCGAGGCGAAATTGATCAGGTAATCCTGTTCCTCGGGCGTGCAGGTCGGGGCGGTTTCGGGATCCGGGTGGTCGGCATCGGTGGTGCCGATCAGCGTGTAGTCCTCTTCGTAGGGGATCGCGAATATGATGCGGCCATCGGTGCCCTGAAAGAAATAGCAACGCCCGTGATCGTAGAGTTTCGGGACCACGATATGGCTGCCGCGCACCAGCCGTACGCTTTCGCGGCTGTTCTGGCCCAGTTTCTGGCGCAGCACATCGGCAACCCATGGGCCACCGGCATTGACCAGCATCTTTGCGCGCCGTTCGAAGGTCTCGCCGGTGGCGATATCCTGAAGCTGGATCACCCAGTGGTCATCGCGACGCCGGGCGCCGGTGACCTTGGTGCGGGTCATGATCTCGGCGCCGCGGGCCTCGGCGTCGCGGGCATTCAGCACCACAAGACGGGCGTCTTCAATCCAGCAGTCGGAATATTCAAAGGCGGTCTTGAACTTCGGGTCCAGCGGGCGGCCTGCGGGGTCGCTGGCGAGATCCAGTTTGGAGGTGCCGGGTAGGATGCCGCGTTTGCCGAGGCTGTCGTACATGAACAGGCCAAGGCGGATCAGCCAGGCGGGGCGGCGGCCCTTCATCCACGGCAGAAAGGTGGTGAGCAGTTTCGACGTCGGTGTGGTGTTGTCAAAGCGCATGTCCTTGTGGAACGGCAGGACAAAGCGCATCGGCCAGGAGATATGCGGCATTGCCTTCAGCAGCACCTCGCGTTCGATCAGCGCCTCGCGGACCAGACGGAATTCGAAGTATTCAAGGTAGCGCAGGCCGCCGTGGAACAGTTTGGTGGAGGCCGAGGAGGTGGCGGAGGCGAGGTCGTTCATTTCGGCCAGCGCCACCGACAGGCCGCGCCCTGCGGCGTCGCGGGCGATGCCGCAGCCGTTGATGCCGCCGCCGATGATGAAAAGATCGGTGATCTGGTCTTGCGCGTGAGTATCAGGCATTTTCGCTACTTTCGTTTTCGCCAACCCAGAGGATTTGCGTGTCCGCAGCCTCGGCTGCGCGGGAAAATTCAGGGGGGACGGGGCGGTCGGTGATCACCACGTCAAGATCGGCAACATCGCAGATGCGGACCGGGGCGGTGCGCTCGAACTTGCTGCCGTCGCAGACCAGCACCCGTTTGCGGGCGTTCTTCAGGATGGCGCGGGCAACCGAGACTTCGCGTGCATCATGGTCGAGAATGGCACCGTCGGCGTCCATGGCCGAAGCGCCGATAACGGCGATATCGACCTTGTAGCGGGCGATAAATTCCAGCGCGTCCTCGCCCACGATGGCGCCATCGCTTTGCCGGATGGCACCGCCGACAAGTATCAGTTCCTTGCTCTCATCCTCCATCATCATATTGATAATGTTGATATTGTTGGAGAGCACCGTGAGGCCGCGATGGCCGGAGAGCGCGCGCGCGACCTGTTCGGTGGAGGTGCCGATATTGAGGGTGATGGCGCAGTTGTCAGGGATCAGATCAGCGGCAAGGGCCGCCATGGCGCGTTTGCCGCGGGCGTTCAGCTTGCGCCGTTCGGCGTAGTCGCGGCTGGCGCCACTGCTGCTGCGCACCGCGCCGCCGTGTACGCGGGAGAGTGCGCCACGGGCGGCCAGATCGCGCAGGTCGGTGCGGATGGTTTGTAATGAGACGCCAAAGCGCTGGGCGAGGTCCTCGACCTCGACCCGGTCCTGCCGGGTCAGCAGGTCCAGAATTGCCGTTTGTCTTTCGGTTGCGTCCATAGCCCGTCCTCTCGCAGGCTTATCTAGGCCTCCGATTGCGAAAAGTCACGAGTTATTTTCGTTTTGCTTTCGTTTTGCTTTCTGCTAGGGCGCGTCAGGGGATTGGAACCAGATGATTGTCCCAGGCGAGATCGGCCCGGCCCAGATGGGTCAGCGTGCCGTTGCGGATCGTGCTGACCTCACCGGCGCCGGTGGTCACGATAAAGCCCGCGCCCGCGCCAGTGAGTCCGCAGACGTCGGCCAGCCGGACCTCATGCCGCAGCGCGCCGCTGACGCAGTCGGCGATCTGCACCACGCCGCCGCGTGGCGAGGTGACGGCGATCTGTGTTCCATCGCGGGAAAAGGCGAGGGAGCCGCCATAGCCATCAAGATTGCGCAGGCGGGGGTCATCCTCGGCCATCAGGCGGGGGGCGGAGCCGGGATTGTGCAGGCCGATGATTGGCAGATCGGCGCCCGCATCGCCCTGCCACTGCATCGCAAAGCCGACGGTGCCGGAGGCGCTGATGGCAAGGTGGCGGATCGAGTTCAGGCGCATGTCGGCGTTCAGGATCAGCTGATCGTCCAGGGTGCCATCAAGGCTGAGGTAGCTGAGGGTGGGCTGCATGGTGGCGAGGTTCAGCTTTGCGCGGCCGCTGTCGGGGTGGGTCTGGATGCCGCCGTTGGCCACCACCAGATTGTGCTGGCCGTCAGGGCTGGTGCGCAGGCGGATATCATGCGGTCCGATCCCGCCGGAGGCATGATCGCCAATGCGGCGGTAGCCCGCGCTGGCGTCCCAGATCCCGATGCGACCATCGCCACTTTCATAGGCGTTTTCGGTGGTGAACAGATAGGCGCCGTCCGGTGAGAAGACGCCGTGGCCGTAGAAATGATGCCCGGTCGGTGGCGTCAGCCGCGCCAGCGCCGCGCCGTTGCGGCAGTCGATCACATCCGCGAACTGGCCGGGGCGGCGGGCAAAGGCGACGGCTTCGGGGCGGCTCGGGTGTGCGGCTGCGGCATGGCCACGGGCGGGCAGGGCGTGGCGGAACAGGATGGCGCCGCCGCGGTCCAGACCGGCGAGGAGGAAGCTGCCATCGGGGGTTTTACCGGCGGCGAGATAGGCCGGGTGGCCAAGGTCGGCCCAGCTGGCCTGCGGGGCCATGCCTGCGGCGAGTAGACCGGCGAGAAAGCCGCGACGGGAGGGGCCTGCCATGGATCAGTCCCCGTCGAGCGAGTTGAACCCGGCAGTGACGCCAAGGGCCGCGCCCAGCCGGGTGGAGATCAGGTCGCGCAGGTCGTTGATATCCTGCTGTAGGGCTTCGATGCGAAAGCGGCGGGCGGGATCGGCAACCCCGGCGAGGGACGGATCGTCCAGCGCGGAGGCGCGTTTCAGCGCCTTGGCAAAGCCTGCGTCGATATCCTGCATCAGCGCGGGGTCGCCCGCCGCAAGGGCTAGGGCAAGCGGTTCCATCGCGGCGAGGTTCAGCGCGATATGGCGCTGGCTGCGGGCGGAGCGGCGGGCCTCGGCGCGGTTGGGGCGGGGGGCGTCGAACTGGCCCAGCGGACGGCCCAGCCGCATGTCGGAGAGCACCTGAAACCCGGTGGTGAGGGTTTTGAACAGCTCCTGCCGGATTTCCGCCTGGGACCGGTAGCGATAGCCCGGCCCGGCGGTCACCAGCGTTGCGGCATAGCTGTTGTGCCAGTCGTTGCGGATCGCGGCACTGGTGCGGGCGATATCGCTGGTGATGGCGGCCACCAACGCGCAGCGTTGTGCGGCGCTGCCTTCGGTCTGCATGTCCGCATCGAACAGCAGATATTCCAGCGCATAGAACCCGCGCAGGGCCACCGATTGGCTGGCAAAGATCTCGGGGGTGGTCAGCTCTTCGCGCGGGGTTTCGGTGACGGCGCGGCGCAGGGTGCCGGGGATCTTGTTGCGGCTGTCGGGCCAGAAGGCGAGGGCAAAGGCACGATTGTCGGTTTCGGTGGGACCAAAGCGCAGATGGCTGACTTTGATCCAGGCATCAAAGGCACGGCCAAAGGCATCGCGCAGGGCCGGATCATCCGGGGTGCAGTGGCGGGCGCCGCCCTCGGCCAGGGTGGTGCTGCGGGCGGCCAGCTCGTCAAAGCCGGGGAGGATGTGGTGGGTCAGGATCCAGTCCACCTGAAGCGCGCGGCTGAGCGACGCGGGCGGCAGCTCCGGCGCGGTGATCTGAAGCGGCGGGGAGGTCTGGGCTAGCAGCGGCGGCGCGGGGAGGGTTGCGCCAAGGGTTGCGGCCAGAGCGAGACCGGTGAGGAGCGCGCGGCAGCGGCGCGATGGCGCGGGGATGGCGTTGGGGGATGCGGGCATCAGAGCGACTCCAGAAAGCGGATCAGATCGGCGCGGTCTTCGGGCGCAAGGCCCACCACGGTGTCTCGGGCGGATTGGGCTTCGCCGCCATGCCAGAGGATTGCCTCCAGCAGGGTGCGGGCGCGACCATCATGCAGGAAACCTGCGCGGGGATTGACCTGCTGCACCAGCCCCAGCCCCCAGAGCGGCGCGGTGCGCCATTCGCGCCCGGTGGCGCGGGCTTCGGGGCGGTTGTCGGCAAGGCCGTCGCCCATGTCATGCAGCAAGAGGTCGCTATAGGGCCAGATCAGCTGGAAGCTCTGCGCGGGTTGCGCCTCCAGCCGGTTGGTGACGAATTTCGGGGTATGACAGCTGGTGCAGCCTGCGCCGTAGAACTGCGCCTTGCCGCGCAGCACGGCGGGGTCGTCCGGGGTGCGGCGCGCTGGCACGCCGAGGTTGCGGCTGTAGAAGGTGACCAGATCCATATTGGGCTGGTCGATCTCGGTCTCGCGGATGTCCGCGCCGCCATGGGGCGCGCTGCGGCAGCTGGTCTGCGCGGTGGTGCAATCGCCTGCATGGGCAGGAAACAGCGGCGTGGAGATGCCGATATCGCCGGAGAAGGCGGCGGCGGATTGTTCATGCACCGTGGGCTGCCCGGCCTTGTAGCCAAAGCGGCCGAGCATGATCCGGTTGTGCTCTACCGACCAGACCAGATTGGCGCGCCCGGAGATGCCGTCGCCGTTGCTGTCATCCTCGTCGGCGCCCGCCAGAATGTCGGCGGCCGGGATCGCCTCCAGCAGGCCAAGGCCGATCATGCTGGGGGCGACGCGGGGGGAGAGCATGGCATCGGGGTGCAGCGGGCCATAGCCGAGGGTATTGGCGCTGTACTCGGGGCGTTGCAGGGTGGCGATCTCGCCGCCTGCAAGCGCGATGGTGTCTTCGGTGTAGGTGACGCCGAGGCGGTATTCCGGGGCGATGCCGGGGGCGGAGAAATCCTGCATCTGGCCGCCATAGGTCGGCTCTGGCGCGGTGCCGATATAGTCGGCGATGGTTTGCATCTGCTCTGGCACCGGGCCGGGAACAGAGACGCGCAGGAACATCGTGGTCGAGGCATAGTCCGGCCTATCCGGCACATGGCCGCGCCCGTCCTTCAGGTGGCAGCGCTGGCAGGCGCGGGAATTGTAGAGCGGGCCCAGCCCGTCGGAGGCAAGGGTGGAGGCGGGGGAGAAGACCCAGATTTTTTTGAACAGCCCGTTGCCGAGCTTGAATTCCAGCTCTTCCTCGAAGCTGAGATTGGCGCTGTGCTGCGAAAACGCCTCGTCATCGGTGCGGGCGCGGACGGTGGCGGCCCCTGCGGGCAGCGCCTCATAGGGTTCGGTCCGGTCGAACTGATCTGCCGGGCGGGTGACGGCGCGGATGCGGGTCTGTTCCTGGGCGGTGCGGGGAAGGGTGGCGAGATGCGCGTCAGTCAGAATGTCAAAGGGGGAGGATTGGCGCGCCGTGGTATTGGCAACATCCCCGGTGAGGGTCTTTGACAGCGGGGTGGCCTGCGGATTTGCCGAGGCGGGCGCAAGCGGCGCGGCCAGTGCGATCAGGCTGAGCCCCACCACGAGGGAGGGCAGGCGCGGACGGCAGGGCGGCGGGACAACTCGCATACGGGCAGGACAACTTTTCTTGGGCGGGCGCTGTGCCTCCTTTCCATGGATAGGGGGAACCGCAGCTGGCATCAACTCTTGCCGGGGCACTAAAGTGCCCCGGTGGGCCGGGGCGGGTCCGGGGGGCAGCGGACTGGCGGGCCGACCCCCGGATAGAGGGGCCACGCGATGCGCGGCCCCTGCCTGATCAGTGCTGCTGGCGCAGTGTTTTCGGGGTTACTGGAAAACCGCCGATGGGTTGTCGAGCGAGTCGGAGCCTTCGATGGCGACGCCGTCGAGGTCCAGCGCGGTGACCACCCGTTCGATGGAGCGGGTCTGATCGACCAGACCGTTGACGCCGCCCATGATCAGCGCCTCGCCGGCCTCATTGCCCTGTTCCAGCATCTGGTCGTAGGAGAAACCAGCCTCGGCTGCGGTTTTGATCTGACCCAGCGCACGCATGGTGGTCGCAAGCTTGCCGCGCATTTCAGCGTCCAGCTCCGGGTCAATATCCTGCACCAGATCGGAGAGCGAGGCGCCGGAGACCAGGCTGCCATCGGCGCGGATATATTCGCCGAGATAGACATTCTGCACGCCCAGACCGTCGTAGTAGTGGCTGTTGTGGGTATTGTCGGAGAAGCAGTCATGCTCTTCCTCGGGGTCGTTCAGCATCAGGCCAAGGCGCATACGTTCGCCTGCGGTCTCGCCGTAGGAGAGTGAGCCCATGCCGGTCAGCATGGCGGTGATGCCTGCGTTTTCGTCCGACAGAAGCGTGGTTCTGGCCTCGCCTTCGGTGCTCCACTGTGCGGCCATCCACTCCAGATCGGAGATCAGCAGATCGGTCGCCGCCTTCAGGTAGTCGCCCCGGCGGTCGCAGTTGCCGTTGGTGCAGTCCTCGCCTGCGGCGAAATCGGTCCAGGCGCGGGTGCCTGCGCCATGGTCGGTGCCGTTCAAGTCCTGCCCCCAGAGCAGGAATTCGATCGCGTGATAGCCGGTGGCGACATTGGCCTCGACGCCGTCGGCCTCATGCAGGGTGGTTTCCAGCAGTTCGGGGGTGATGGTGCTGGCGTCGATGGTGGTGCCGGACAGCTCAAAGCTCGGATTGGCGATGATGTTCAGCGCGGCGAGGGTGTTTTCATCGGTCGGACCGCCATAGCTGGCATCGACATAATCAATCAGGCCTTCATCCAGCGGCCAGGCGTTCACCTTGCCTTCCCAGTCGTCAACGATGGCATTGCCAAAGCGGAACACCTCGGACTGCTGATACGGCACGCGGGCGGCGAGCCAGGCTTTGCGGGCGGCTTCCAGCGCCTCGGCGGAGGGTTCAGCGATCAGGCTGTCCACGGCTGTTTGCAGGGTTTTGGCGGTTTCAAGGCTGTCCTGGTATTTGGCCTGGGCAATATTTGCGTAGGTGGTCAGCACCTCAGCCTTGTCGGCCGCAAAAGCGGGAGCCGCAACTGTGGCGAGCGCTGCAACAGCGGTGCCTGCGAGGAAATGCGATGTCATCTGGTTGGTCCTTAGGTGGTCGTCGAAGCGGGTAAAGTGGAACGGGTTAAGCGACGGGTGCCGGTCGGCGCCGGACCGTCAGTGAAGAGTTGCCGACAGCGGGGTGAGCGGTGCCGGATGCGCGGAGGGGCGGGCCTGCCGATCCGCGAGCTGGTCGAGTACCAGGCCGATCTTGGCAGCGAGAACGGTGGCGCGCTGCGCCTGTCGGGGCTGCACGATCAGCGCGGCAAAGAGATTGGCATCCTCATATTCGCCACGCGCGGCAGCGGCGACCAGATTGGCAAAGCAGTTTTCGTCAGCGCCAAGGCAGGTGCAGGTCATCCCGTGGCGCACCAGCGGGCGGCGGCCTTCGGTCACGCAGAAGTTGCAGAGGCGGCCAAAATTCTCATAGGTCTGACGGCCAAGAACCGGGCCAAGCAGGTCTTGCAGCTGGTGGCGCAGGGCGATGCGGGTTTCGGCCCCGCTGAACCAGTGGCGCAGATGGCGCACGACCATGGCTTCCAGGGCGGGCAAGTCGGTCAGCAGACCAACAGTGGCCCCGCCCCGTGAGACCGCAGATGCGGCTGTTGCAGTATTGGAAATCATTTTGTCAGGATCAGCTTTCCGGCGCGGGTGATCCGCAGGCTGTAGATCTGGCCGTTGAGCAGAATGCGGGCCTGGTTCCCGCCACGGGCCAGTTCCTCGGCGTGGTAGGTTGGGAAGACTTCGGTGGCCGCAGTTGTCGTGGTGGTGGCGTGGTCAAAATTCATCTGGTTCATCAGGGTCACCCGTTTCTGTTTTCCGACCGATCCAGATACCACTCCAGGCAAAACCCCTGATCGCCGCGCGGCAGCCCGTAGGCGTTCAGGCTGTGCGGTATGCTCCGACCTTCGGCGGGGCGGTGGCGCAGGGAAAAGAATTGCAGAAGAAACGACACTGGACGATCTCGGTTGAATTGCTATCAGTCGGGCTGGCTGCACAATCACAGGTTGGCTGAACTGCGCTAAACCTGACTGATTTAATCGGAATCGTCAACCTGACTTTTTTAGTCAGATTAAGGTTTTTTGCGCGCCTTGATATTTTGTCAGCGCGCAGGTGTGGGTGGTGGCGGTGCTGGGCGGAATGGCCCGCATCTGACGAAAAAGGCCGCTCCCGGTGGAGCGGCCTTGGTCTTTGTCACGGGGCGCGGCCCTGAGATCAGTCGCGGGTGCCGGAGAAGCGCTCCTGCCAGCCTTCGCGCTGTTCGTCGGTGATCTTGGCAAAGAGCACCTCCGGCACGGTGAAGGCATGACCTGCGGGCAGCGCGCTGAGGGCGGCGGCCACATCGTCGGGCCAGCTGCGATCCTCGGTCTGAAGGGCGGCCAGCAGACGCTCGGTCGCGTCGGGGATGAAGGGGGCGGACAGCACCGCATAGAGCCGGATAAGGTTCAGCCCCAGACGCACCTGAGCGGCGGCCTGATCGGGGTCGGTTTTGAAGACGGACCAGGGGGCTACGGATTGCAGGTATTCATTGCCTGCGACCCAAATCGCCCGCAGCTCCTGCGCGGATTTGCGCACATCCATGGCGGCCATATGGCCCTCATAGGCGGTGACGCGGGTGCTGATTTCGTCAATCAGCGCCTGTTCGGCCTCGCCGTAGTCATTGCCTGCGGGGACCGCCTCGCCGTATTTGGAGCGGCAGAATTTTGTGATGCGGCTGACAAAGTTGCCCAGCACGTCGGCCAGATCCTTGTTCACCGATTGCTGGAAATTCTCCCAGGTGAATTCGGAATCACTGCTTTCCGGCGCATGGCTCAGCAGCCACCAGCGCCAGTAATCGGCGGGCAGGATGTCCAGCGCCTGATCCATGAACACACCGCGCCCCTGCGAGGTGGAGAACTGGCCGCCGTCATAGTTCAGGTAGTTGAAGGATTTGAGGTGGTCGACCATCTTCCACGGCTCACCCGAGCCAAGGATGGTGGCCGGGAAGGAGAGGGTGTGGAAGGGGACGTTGTCCTTGCCCATGAACTGGACGTATTTCACATCCTCAGCGCCCTTGTCGGTGCGCCACCAGCGTTCCCAATCGGCGTCGGTCTTGCCGTTGGCGTCGGCCCATTCCTTGGCGCAGGCGATGTATTCGATGGGGGCATCGAACCAGACGTAGAACACCTTGCCCTCCATGCCGGGCCAATCTTCATCGCCTTTCTTGACCGGGACACCCCAGTCGAGATCGCGGGTAATGCCGCGGTCCTGAAGGCCGTCGCCGTCATGCAGCCATTTCTTGGCAATCGAGGTGGTGAGGACCGGCCAGTCCTTCTTGGAGTCGATCCAGGCATCCAGCTGGTCCTTCAGCTGCGACTGGCAGAGGTACAGGTGCTTGGTCTCGCGCACTTCCAGATCGGTGGAGCCGGAGATCGCGGAGCGCGGGTCGATCAGATCGGTCGGGTCCAGCTGCTTGGTGCATTCCTCGCATTGGTCGCCGCGCGCCTTCTCATGGCCGCAGTTGGGGCAGGTGCCTTCGATATAGCGGTCGGGCAGGAAGCGGCCGTCGGCGTGGGAATAGACCTGTTTTTCGGTCACTTCTCGGATCAGACCCTGTTCGGCCAGCTTGCCTGCGAAATGCTGGGTCAGCGCATGGTTCTGCGCGCTGGAGGAACGGCCGAAGTGGTCAAAGCTGAGGCCAAACCCCTTGGCAATACCGGCCTGGACCTCGTGCATTTCGGCACAGTATTCCGCCACCGGCTTGCCTGCCTTGGCGGCGGCCAGTTCGGCGGGGGTGCCGTGTTCGTCGGTGGCGCAGAGGAACATCACCTCATGGCCGCGCGCCCGCTGGTAGCGGGCATAGAGATCTGCGGGCAGCTGACTGCCGACCAGATTGCCCAGATGCTTGATCCCGTTGATATAGGGGATCGCCGAGGTAATGAGAAAGCGCGCCATATCATCCATCCAACTAAAGCTCTGCTGGCCCGTCTAGCGCATGGCGCTGCCGCCGAAAACCCCGTGGTGCGCTTTGCCGCCATTTTCCCGTATCGGGTCGCGGCGGGCTAGCGGCGCTCGCGGGAGCGTTTCAGCAGGCGGCCTATGGTGAAGGAGGTGCGCGGCGCATAGACATAACGTGTGCGATCCTCGGGGGCGGGGCGGGCGCGCATCCGCAGCAGGCCAAAGACGATCAGCCCAAGGTGACCCACGGCGACAAAGGCAAACAACGCGCCGGGACCGTAGTTTTCGATCAGCGCCGAGGTGATCAGCGGCGAGGCGATGGCACCAAGGGCGTAGAAGAACATCAGCGCAGCGGAGAGTTCGACGCGCTGCTGCGAGGTGGCAAAGTCGTTAGCGTGTGCGGCCGAGACCGAGAAGATCGGCATGGTGGTAAAACCGAAGAAGGCGGCAGAGGCCATCACCGCCAATGTGCCCATGCCGCTGGCCGCCATGGTGACGCCACAGGACAGGATCGCCACCACCGACAGCCAGATCAGAACCCAGCGGCGGTCGTATTTGTCGGCCAGCCAGCCGAGCGGATATTGCGCCAGCGCGCCGCCCAGAACAAAGGTGGCGAGGAAGAAGGCGATCTGGCCGACCTCCAGACCGACCTCCTGACCGTAGATCGGCCCCACCATACGGAAGGAGGCTGAACTGAGCGCGGCGACGATCACCCCCGCGACGGCGAGTGGCGAGCAGGCCCAGGCCAGTTTCGGGCGCAGGCGCGGGGCGTCGGGGATCTCCGGCTGGCTCGCCTTGGTCATGGTGAGCGGCAGCAGCGCGGCACAGCAGAGGATGGCCAGCAGGTTGTAGGACACGTAGGAGGCTGGCGGCAGCACCGCGATCAGCAGCTGTGCCGCGAGCGAGGCGGAGAGATCCGCGATCCGGTAGGTGCCCATGGCGCGGCCACGGCTTTCATTGGTGACCTTGGCGTTCAGCCAGGCTTCGATCACCGTGTAGCAGCCCGCAACGCAGAGGCCGGAGGCCATGCGCATCACGGCCCAGGCCATTGGATCCTCGGTCAGGGTGTGGCCGATCAGCCCCATGGCGCCGAGCGCGGTACAGACGGCAAAGGCGCGGCTGTGGCCGACATTGCCCATCAGGCGCGGCACCCACCAGCAGCCGACAAAAAAGCCAAGGAAATGCGCCGAGCCGAGAAAGCCGATCTGCTCCTTGTCAAAGCCAAGCGTCAGGCCAGAGATCGCGTCCAGCGGGCCAACGCCGCCGGTCGACAGTTGCAACAGGATCACCGAAAGAAACAGCGCCGCAAAGGAAATCATCATCCGCATAATGGCCAGTCATGACCGCTGCGCCGCGGGATTGCACGGGTGTTTCCGACATTTGCCGGTCAGGAATGTCGTATTGTGCAGCGGCGCGGCAGATTTGCCGCGCAGGCCTGTCAGGCGCGGGTTATTCCGGTGCAGGTCGTTCCGGCGCAGGTGGGGTGCGGGTCAGTCGTCGCGCTGGGCGATTTCGCCGCCGGCCTTGCTCCATGCGGTAAAACCGCCCTCAAGGTGCATCACCGGTCCGAGCCCCATCTCCATCGCCGCCTTGGCGGCCAGCGCGGAGCGCCAGGCGCTGGCACAGTAGAAGACATAGGTCTTGTCCTGATTGAACACCGGTTTGTGGTAGGGGCTGTCCGGGTCGATCCAGAATTCCAGCATCCCGCGCGGGCAGGAAAAGGCGCCTGGAATCATGCCGCTGGCCTGCAATTCGCGGATATCGCGCAGGTCGATGAAGGCATAGGCGTCATCATGGATGGCCTCTTTTGCGGTCTCCACGGACATGGTGTCCACGACGGCGTTGGCCTCGTCAAGGAGCGCCTTGACGCCTTTTGTGATGGTTTGCGGCATGCTGTGCTCCCTCTGGCTGTCAGAGGCACAGGCTGCCGGGTTTTGCGCGGGGTGACAAGCACCGCTTGTCCGGTATCAGCCGGTATTTACCACTTGTAAGGGATGGCATCGCCCCCGTCGGCGATCCAGGCATCAAAGCCGCCTTTCAAAAAGACCACCCGCTGCAATCCCATTTCCAGCGCGGTGCTGGCAGCCAGGGCCGACCGCCATCCGTTGTCACAATAGAAGATGAAGGCCCGATCCTCGGCAAAGACCGGTTTGTGGTAGGGGCTGGAAGGATCAATCCAGAACTCCATCAGGCCGCGCGGGCAGGACAGGGCGCCGGGGATGACGCCGGTGCGTTCAACTTCGCGGATTACCCGCAGGTCGACAAACAGGCTGTCGTCACGGCCATGCAGATCTGCCGCCTCTGCCGGGGAAATCGACACCACGATGGCTTCAGCTTCTGCGATCAGGTCTTTGTAGCTTTTGGACATAGAGAACGTCATGTTGTCACTCTCCTTTTCTAGATTTGCGACAATTTTAATCATATCATATCCATCGTGTTTCACGTCTGGATTGTGCATGAAAGGTTAACGCCCTGATGCACGACGGAGGCGATCTGGTTGCACTGGGCCGCGGGTGGGCTAGGGTCTGTTGCGAGTTGCAACACGAAGGATCTGCGCGAAATGAAAAAGAACCCGCTTGGCCGCACCGGTATGGAGGTGTCGCGTATCTGTCTTGGCACCATGACCTTTGGCACCCAGACGGATGAGTCTGACGCCCATGCGCAGATCGACCTGGCGCTGGCGGCGGGGGTGAATTTTCTGGATACCGCCGAGATGTACCCGGTGAATCCGATCAGCGCCGAGACGATCGGGGACAGCGAGGCGATCATCGGCAATTGGAATGCCCGCAGCGGGCGGCGCGGGGATTACATCCTGGCGACCAAACATTCCGGCGAGGGGTTGCAGGCGGTGCGCGATGGCGCTGCGATCACCGCAGAGACCATTCCGGCCACCGTCGAGGGATCGCTGCGGCGGCTGCAGACGGATTACATCGACCTCTATCAGTTTCACTGGCCCAATCGGGGCAGCTATATGTTCCGCAAGAACTGGCAATATGATCCGGGTGGCGATGACCGGGCCGAGGTGCTGGACAATATGGCCGGCTGCCTGGAGGCGCTGAAAGCGCAGGTGGACAAGGGCAATATCCGCGCCTTTGGTCTGTCCAACGAAAGCGCCTGGGGCACGGCGCACTGGCTGCGGCTGGCGGAGGAGACGGGCGGGCCACGGGTGGCCTCGATCCAGAATGAATACTCGCTGCTGTGCCGTCTATACGATACCGATCTGGCGGAGCTGAGCGCCTATGAGGACGTCGGGCTGCTGGCATTTTCACCGCTGGCAACGGGCTTGCTCACGGGGAAATATCAGGATGGTGCGGTGCCTGAGGCCTCCCGCAAGACGCTGAACCCGGAACTGGGCGGGCGTGATACGCCGCGGGTCTATCCGGCGGTAGCTGCCTATCTGGAGATTGCCGCGCGCCATGGTCTGGACCCGGTGCATATGGCGCTGGCCTGGTGCCATACCCGGCCGTTCATGGCGTCGGCCATTCTGGGTGCCACCACGCTGGCGCAGCTGGAGCACGCGCTGGCGGGCGATGATCTGACGCTGTCGCTGGAGGTGATGGACGAGATCGACGCGGCCCATCGCGCCCATCCGATGCCCTATTGATCTGGCGGTGCTGCTGGCAGAACGGGCACGCCCGCCGCGGCGTCCGTTCTGATCTGCAAAAGGCTCAGTCAGTAAGAACCGGTTGAGTGCCGTGGCAGCGGTCCGCTCTGGCGCAGCGAGGTCTGGCCCTGCGACAGGGGGGCTTGGCTGAACAGCGGTTTGCTTGCCGCCAGACGTGGCGTTGCGGCGGTTGCGAGGCTGGTCTGGCGCAGTTCGCGCGCGGTGATGCCATGGGCGGTGCGGAAGGCGCGGGCAAAGCTCGACTGCGAGTTGAAGCCGGTGGCCAGCGCGACCTCCATGATCGGCAGATCGGTGTCGGTCACCAATCGGCGTGCCTCGGCCAGACGCAGTTGCAGATAATGGTCCTGCGGCGTCGTATTCAGCCGCAGGCGGAACTGCTGTTGCAGGCTGCGGGTGCTGGTTCCCAGTTCCTCGGCAATCTCGCTGAGCGGTTTGGGATCGTCCAGCGCGGCCTCCATCAGGGCGTTGGCCCTTGCCGTGAGCGAGGAATGTCTGGAGCTGCCAAGGCGGCTTTGTGGCCGTTCGGTCGAGCCGGGGCCATCGTAGAGGAACAGGCCGGCCACGCGTGAGGCAAAGCCCGCACCATGACGGCTGCCGATGATATGCAGCATCATCTCGATCGCCGGGGTCGCCCCGCCGGAGGTCATCCGCCCCTCGGAGAGGGTGAAGCGGTCGTTGCGGCTTTGCACGCCGGGAAAGCGGCTGGCGAAATTGTCCAGATCTTCCCAATGTGTCGTCGCGGGGTGGCCGTCCAGCAGACCAGCCTCGGCCATCAGCCAGGGGCCGCCGTCGATGCCCGCGATGGTCGCGCCACCTGCCGCCAGACGGCGCAGACCGGCGAGCAGGCTGGGGGTCGCATGGCGCGCGAGCTGGAAGCCGGCGATCACGATCAGCAATTCGCAGCTTTGCAGCCGGGCCAGCGGGATGCCGGGCACCGAGAGGCCGCTGGTCAGCATCGCAGGCTCGCTGGTGGCGGTGACATAGTCCCAGTCGAATGCGCCGCGACCTGCCAGCCGATTGGCCGCGCGCATCGGATCGACGGCAGCGGCGAAGGACAGCGTATTGCTCTCATCAAGCACCAAAACAGCGGTTTTTAGCGGCTGATTCTCGGGCTGGAGGATGTTTTTTGCGGATTTCATCAAGTTCGATTCGCATGTTGACTAGTGGATGCACCAAGGCTGCGGCACTGTTGAAAGCAACACAAACAGGAATCTGGGGGCAGGCTTGGGGATAACTCGGGCACAACCCTGTACATCGAGGGGAAAACCAAAATGCCTCTGAATATGGCCAAAAACGTCTTTATCACCTGCGCCGTGACCGGCTCTGGCAGCACCCAGGATCGCAGCCCGCATGTGCCCAGATCGCCCCAGGCGATTGCCGATAGCGCGATTGCGGCGGCCAAGGCCGGGGCGGCGATCGTGCATTGCCACGTGCGTGATCCCGAGACCGGTGCCCCCAGCCGACGGCTGGATCTGTACCGCGAGGTGACCGAGCGGATCCGCGATGCGGATGTCGATGTGGTGCTGAACCTGACAGCGGGCATGGGCGGTGACATGGTGTTTGGCGACACCGAAAACCCGCTGCCGCTGAGCGAGGCTGGCACCGATATGATCGGCGCCACCGCCCGGATGGCGCATGTGGCGGAGTGCCTGCCGGAGATCTGCACGCTGGATTGCGGCACGATGAACTTCGCCGAGGCCGATTACGTGATGACCAACACGCCGGGCATGTTGCGCGCCATGGGCCAGATGATGACCGATCTGGGGGTGAAGCCGGAGATCGAAGCCTTCGACACCGGTCATCTGTGGTTCGCCAAGGAGCTGGTGAAGGAAGGCGCGCTGAACAGCCCGGCGCTGGTCCAGCTGTGCATGGGGGTCCCCTGGGGCGCGCCCAATGACCTCAACACCTTCATGGCGATGGTGAACAATGTGCCGGGTGACTGGGACTGGTCGGCGTTCTCGCTGGGGCGCGATCAGATGGCCTATGTGGCGGCCTCCGTGTTGGCGGGCGGCAATGTGCGGGTGGGTCTTGAGGACAACCTGTGGCTCGGCAAGGGGCAGCTGGCGGAGAACTGGCAGCTTGTTGAACGTGCAGGCACCATCATCGAGAACATGGGGGCCCGTGTGATGGGGCCGCAGGACGTGCGGGAGCAGCTGGGTCTGGTGAAACGCGCACCGGTGGCGAAGTAAGCATTCAAAACCGGGGGGTGACATGCGTGCACCCTCTGTGCCCCCCTGTGCACCGGCCAATTGGCCCTGCTTGAACTTGGCAGCGAAAACCCAATGATGCGAATCATAACCAAAAAGGGGATTTCAGCATGGTTTTGGTAATGGCGCTTCCGTTTGCAGGGATTGTTGGTCTTTCTGCCTTTCTTCAGGCAAGCGATGGCGGATGGAGGTACTTTGCGGCCGCGGTCGCCATGATGGCTGCAGCGTTGGCCGCTCCGGCATTTCTTCATGAGGGCTGGCAACAGAATGGGCAAATTGCGTTTCTCGTGGGAAGCGGTTTCAACGCAGGTGCATTGGTGTTGGCGGGCGCAGTGATCGGTTTGATCGGCAAGCGAATCAGTACAGCGGGAAAAGTAGGAGGCGTGGGATTTCTTGTCGGTATTGCCACGCTATGGACCTGGACTTGGATGAGTATTCTGACATGAAAACAGCAGCAATCATCGGCGGCGGGGTTATTGGCGGCGGCTGGGCCGCGCGGTTTCTTCTGAACGGCTGGAACGTGCGGGTGTTCGACCCGGACCCGGAAGCGGAGCGCAAGATCGGCGAGGTGCTGGCCAACGCCCGCCGCTCGCTGCCGGGCCTGGGCAATGTGGCGCTGCCTGCGGAGGGCAGCCTGACCTTCCATGATACCATTGCGGAGGCTGTGGACGGCGCGGCATGGATCCAGGAGAGCGTGCCGGAGCGGCTGGACCTGAAGCAGAAGGTTTATGCCGAGCTGCAGGCGCATTGTGCGCCGGATGCGGTGATCGGCTCTTCCACCTCCGGCTTCAAGCCGTCGCAATTGCAGGACGGGCGCGAGAACCCCGGTCAGATCGTGGTCGCGCATCCGTTCAACCCGGTCTACCTGCTGCCGCTGGCGGAGCTGGTCACCACCGGGGCCAACCCGGCGGGTGTTGTCGACCGGGCCAAGGCGATCATCACCGAGATCGGCATGTACCCGCTGCACCTGAAGAAAGAGATCGACGCCCATGTGGCGGATCGCTTTCTGGAGGCAGTCTGGCGCGAGGCGCTGTGGCTGGTGAAGGACGGTATCGCCACCACCGAGGAGATCGACAACGCGATCCGCTACGGCTTTGGCATCCGCTGGGCGCAGATGGGCCTCTTTGAGACCTACCGGGTTGCGGGCGGCGAGGCGGGCATGAAGCATTTCATGGCGCAGTTCGGCCCCTGCCTCAGCTGGCCCTGGACCAAGCTGATGGATGTGCCGGAGTTCACCGATGAGCTGGTAGACCTGATCGCGGGCCAGTCGGACGCGCAGTCCGGCCAGTATTCGATCCGCGAGCTGGAGCGGCACCGGGATGACAACCTGGTCGGCATGATGCGGGCGCTGGGCGCAAACAACTGGGGTGCGGGCGCGCTGCAGAACAGTCATGACCTGAACCGCGAAGGCGAGGCCGGGCTGGTGCGCCGGATCGAAGACCTGAAAGACCTGAGCCAGCCGGTTTTGACCCAGAGCCGCGTGGTGCCGCTGGACTGGACCGATTACAACGGTCATATGACCGAGAGCCGCTATCTGGATGCCTTTGCGCAATCCACCGACCGGCTGATGATGATAATCGGCTGCGATGCGGAGTATATCGCCAGTGGCGGCAGCTACTTCACCGCCGAGACCCATATCCGCCACATTGACGAGGTCCATGCAGGCGATCCGATCCAGGTGCGGACGCGGGTGATCATGGGCGCTGGCAAGAAGATGCACCTGTGGCATGAGATGTATTCGGGCGAGCGTCTGCTGGCGACGGGCGAGCATATGCTGCTGCATGTGGATCTTGCGACCCGCCGCTCTGCTCCGCCTGCGCCGCATATCGAGGCCAATCTGGTGAAGCTGGCCGAGGCGCATTCCGCATTGCCCGCGCCGGACGGGCTGGGCCGCGCCATCGGCGCGCCACGGTGAGTTCTGAAGGGATGAGCCGGGTTCTGATCACCGCCGGCGGGTCAGGAATTGGCCGCGCCATGGCCGAGGGCTTTGCCGCCGCCGGGCATCAGGTCTGGGTCACGGATGTGAGCGCCGTCGCACTGGCAGACGTGCCGGAGGGCTGGAGGGCGACGGCAGTGGATGCCACCGATGAGGCGGGCGTCAAGGCGCTGTTTGCCGAAATCGCTGACGCCTGGGGCGGGCTCGATGTGCTCTGTGCCAATGCAGGGATCGCCGGGCCGACCGCATTGATCGAAGACATTGCGCTGGAGGACTGGCGCAAATGCGTGAGCGTCAATCTGGAGGGCTGCTTTCTGGCCGCCAAATACGCAGCACCTTTGATGAAGGCGGCAAAGGCCGGGTCGATCATCGTGACATCCTCAACTGCCGGGCAGTACGGTTATCCGAACCGGGCGCCTTATTGTTCGGCCAAATGGGCGGTCATCGGCCTGATGAAGACGCTGGCGATGGAGCTTGGCCCCTTTGGCATCCGCGCCAATGTGATCTGCCCCGGGGCGGTGGAAGGCCCGCGGATGGAGGGCGTGCTGGAGCGCGAGGCGGCGGCCAAGGGCATGACCCGGGATGAGGTCTATGCGGGCTATGCCTCCGGCACCTCGATGGGACGGTTTGTCGAGGCCAGCGACATTGCCAATATGGCGGTTTTTCTGGGGTCGGACGCGGCGCGGCTGGTATCGGGGCAGGTGATTGCGGTTGATGGCCACACGGAGAATCCGGACCCGAAGCTGTGACGGTGGAGTGGCGGGCGGAAACGCTTGCCCAACGGTGAAATGTTCTGCCCGGCTGCAAGGCAGGCGCAGCCCTCGGTGTTAGGTGGAACCGCTGCCGATCGCGGCGCTGAGCGCTCTGAGCCGTCCCGGCAGCTGCCGGGCGGTGATATCCGCCTCGCGCACCAGATTGTCGAAATGGCTGGTGAAGGTGGCAATCCGCTCCTTGTCGCGGAAGGCCAGATAATGCGAGCCGGCATAGAACACCCCTAGGAGCGGGCCGAAGATGGTGATCGGTGAGGAATAAAGCCGCTTGGCATCAAAGAGATAGATGCGCAGGCGGGGGTAGAGTTGCTCACAGAGGCGTTCAAAGTGGGCAAGCTGCTCCCGCCGGATCTCTGCCGACAGCCCCTCATAGTAGCCGACGCCCTGAGCAAAGCTCTCCAGCTCATAGATGGGCATGGCGATTTCATAATCGGAGGCTGATTGGCGCATCCATGTCAGACGATCCTCCGACGCGCCGATGGCCTGATCGGCGGTGCGGCCTAGATGCGGGGCATATTCCCATTCCAGCAGGGCGCGGGTTTTCAGCATGTCGGGCAGGGCGGCGGGCACATGGCGGATCTTGTAGCCCTGTGCCTCCTGGTGCCATTCAAAGATACGTTCATCCACCAGAGCGCGGGGGGCCGCGGTCATCGTCAGGCTGGCGGCCACCAGATCGGCGGCGTTCTCCGGGCGGTCCGACAGGCTGAGGAGCCAGTCGGCAGAGACGCCGAGGGCCGCAGCGCAGGCGCCGACCACATGGGCGTTCGGCAGCCGCGCGCCGGCGTCGGTCAGCAGTTGCGAGATGGTGGAGCGGTCGACGCCGATGGCGCGGGCCAGCGCGCTCTGGCTGAGGCCGCTGTCGCTGAGCGCGCGGTTGAGACGCAGGCGGAACTGTTCGGCGCGTAGCCGTTTGTCCAGAATTTCAATCATGTGGTGATTATTATCACTGCTGCTGAATTTTGTTAATCATATTCCGAATTCTGCATCGTGTCGCGCCGGGGTAGGCCTGAGGGGAGCCGAAAAAACAGGAGGATGCGGATGGAAACGCGGGCGCGATCCGTGGCGAAGGCGGTGATCTGGAACCTGCTTGGCCTGATAATGATGGCAGGCGTTGGCTGGCTGGTGACCGGATCTGCCGGGCTGGGCGGCAGGCTTGCGATCCTGAACAGCTGCGTCGGGTTCCTGTGCTATGTGATCTATGAACGGGTCTGGGCAGGCGTGGGCTGGGGGCGGCGGCATGTCTGATCCGCATACCGCCCGCAGCGCTGGCCTAGACCGTTTCGTGCTTAATCCGGGGCGGGTCGAATGGGGCACGCTGGGGCTGATGCTCGGCTGTTACGCGGTCTGGGGCGCGGCACTGATCTGGCTACCATCTCTATCTGTCTGGCTGGCGGTGCCGGTTCTGGCCTGTCTGATCACGTTGCATTCCTCGCTTTGTCATGAGGCGCTGCATGGGCATCCGTTCCGCCTGAGGGCGCTGAACGAGGCGCTGATGGCGCTGCCACTGAACCTTGCCATTCCTTATGGCCGGTTTCGCGACACCCATCTGGCGCATCACCGGGATGAGCGGCTGACCGATCCTTACGATGATCCCGAAAGCAATTACCTGGATCCGGCGCGCTGGCGGCGGCTGGGGCTGTCGGCGCGGCTGCTGCTGCGGGTGAACAACACGCTTCTGGGGCGGGTGCTGCTGGGGCCGCTGCTGGGGCAGATCCGTTTTATGGTGGCGGACTGGCGGCTGATCCGGGGCGGGAGCATGGCAGTGCTGCGCGACTGGCTGCTGCATATCTTGGGGGCTGGGCTGACGTTGTGGCTGGTGGGACAGAGCGCGCTGCCGCTATGGGCCTATCTGCTGGCGGCCTATCTGGGGCTTGCGATCCTGAAGATCCGCACCTTTCTGGAGCATCGCGCCCATGTCAGCCCGGCGGCGCGCACGGTGATCATCGAGCGGGGCGGTGTTCTGGGGTTTCTGTTTCTGAACAACAACCTGCATGTGGTGCACCATAGCCATCCGGGGGTGCCCTGGTACGTGTTGCCGAAGCTGTACCGAAGTCGGCGCGCGGAATTTCTCAGGCGCAACGAAGGCTATGCCTACCCGTCTTATGGCGCGGTCCTGCGCCGATATGCGCTGCGCGCAAAGGATCCAGTGGCACATCCGATCTGGTCAGAGCGCCCATAGCGCCCCATAAGGGCGGTATGACATTGTGGATCCCCATCGCTATCGCCGCGGCCAGTTTCCAGACGGTTCGCTTCATGCTGCAAAAAGTGCTGAGCAGCGTCACGCTGTCGTCGGCCGGCGCGACCTTTGCCCGGTTTGTCTATTCGGCGCCGGTGATCTGGGCCGGATTGCTGGCCTATCTGGCGATATCGGGGCAGGGGATGCCCGCGCTGACCGGGCGGTTCTGGGTGTTTGCCACCATTGGCGGGACGGCGCAGATCCTTGCGACCGTCTGCGTGGTAGCGCTGTTTCGCCAGCGCAATTTTGCCGTGGGCATCACCTTCAAGAAAACCGAGGTGATTCAGACCGCGCTGGTGGGGTTGGTGGTGCTGGGCGATCAGATCACGCCGCTGGGCTGGCTGGCCATTGTCATCGGGCTCTGCGCGGTGCTGGTGCTGTCGAAGACGCCCGAAAGCAAGGGGCCGTGGTGGCGGCATCTGTCCAGCCCGGCGTCGCTGCTGGGGCTGGGATCGGGGGTGCTGTTTGCCTTTTCCGCGGTGAGCTACCGCGCCGCCTCGCTTGAGCTTGACGCGCTGGCGCCTGCGTTTCGTGCCGGGGTCACGCTGGCCATTGTGGTGAGCCTGCAGACGCTGTTCATGCTGGTCTGGCTGAAGTGGCGGGAGCCGGGCGAAATCGCGCGGGTCTGGGCGGCGCGGCGGGTGGCAATCTGGGTGGGCCTGACCAGCATGGCGGGATCCTTCTGCTGGTTCTGGGCCTTCACCCTGCAGAACGCGGCCTATGTAAAGGCGCTGGGACAGATCGAATTACTGTTGTCCCTGCTGGCATCGGTGCTGTTTTTCAGGGAACAGATCACGCGCCGGGAAATCCTGGGCATGGGCTTGCTGATCCTGTCCATTCTGGCACTGCTGCTGGCGATCTGAGCGATCATGCGGGCAAGTCAACTGGCCGGGGGTCAGCCGTCCTGCGGCATCGGATAGCCGTTCAGCCGCAGAAAATGGCTCGATTCATCATCATTGCGAAAGAACGGCACGCTTGCGGGCGGGCCTTCCTGGCGGATGCGGCGGGTGACCTCGGCGAGCACCACCTCGGTGATGAAGGGCAGATCATAGGTGCGCACCTGGCTGAGCGGGATCCATTGCAGGTGCGACAGCTCATCCGAGGCGCGGGAGAAATCGTCGATATCGCTGCTGACATGCGCCGCATCCACCAGAAAGAACCGCGCATCAAAGCGGCGCGGGCGACCGGGGGGCGTGATGGCGCGAAAGACAAATTGCAGCGCCTCGGCGGCAGGCAGATGACCGGTCGCGGCAAAATCGACCCAGTCGGGGGTGGGGGCTGTCGGCCAGCTGCCGGGCTGCCCGAGGATGAGACCGGTTTCCTCCCACAGCTCGCGGATGGCTGCGGCGGCAAGAGCGTGATGCAGATCCTCCTGCGCCTGCTCCGTCAGCCGTTCGCGACAGAGGGGCGGCAGGGCGCTGGCGAGCGGGACATCGGCGTCGCCCGGATCGACGGCGCCGCCGGGAAAGACCACCTTGTTGGGCATGAAGGCGGCCTTTGCCCCGCGCTGCCCCATCAGCACCTGAGGGTCGTCGCCCATCCGGTCGCGCACGGCGATAATTGTCGCGGCGTTGCGGATCGGTGTTGTGTCCCGGCGGGCAGTGGCGGCATCGGCGTAGCCGGTGTCCATGGTTGCCTGGGCCGGGCTGGGCGATTTGCTCATGTCTGGGTCTTCCTGTCGATTTTCGGGATCAGCTGTCCTTGCCGAAGCCGTGCATCCGGCGTGCCCATTGATAGGCGATCACGATGCCTTTCATCCGTGGCAGGAGGAACAGCGAGGACAGCAAACAGCCCAGCGAGAACACCGTGAAGGTGACCATCGGCTCGGGCCGCCAGGTGAAATAGACCACATGCAGCAGCGGGGCCATGATGTGGCCGACCAGCAGAATGGTCAGATAGGCCGGGCCGTCATCGGCGCGCGCATGGGTGAGATCTAGCCCGCAGTTGGAGCAGCTGTCGTTCACCTTCAGATAGGAGTGCAGCAGCTTGCCTTCGCCGCAGTTGGGGCATTTGCACCGCCAGCCGCGCAGAACGGCGGGCATGGTGGGGCGGTCTTCCTGATCGTTCGATTGAATATCGGCCGCAAGGGCCACAGATGACTCGGTCATGACAAATCCTATCTTTTGTCCGCTTATCTGAGCGTTTCTCCCATAAGTTTAAAGAGGCAGTGCGCCACAGTGCGTCGGCATGCCGCAAGACTGCGCTGCCAAGTGCTTCAGTGCAATGGACGGTTGAAACTTTCTGCGACGGTTTTGAAGTTTTTGCGACGGAACCCGGATGGGGCTGCGTTTTGTTTCTGTGATCGGCAGCATGGGGCTGCCTGCTGCAAGAGGACGCGCAGATATGAAGCATACCAATTTTATTGCCGCTGTTGTTGCTGTCGGAGCTCTGATCGGGGCCACCGGTGCGATCGCCAAACCGGGGTTTGCGGGCAAGGGCGGGCATGGTCCAAGCATGAGCTTTGAGGAGATGGACACCAATGGTGATGGTCAGGTCACCAGGAGCGAGATGGAAGGTCTGCGCGAGGCGCGCTTTGCTGCGGCGGATGCGGATGGCGATGGCAAGCTGACGCTGGCGGAGATGGAAAAGGCTGCCGAGGCCCGTGCCAAGACCCGTGCCGCAGCGATGCTGGAGCGGATGGACGCCAACAAGGATGGCGCGCTAAGCCTGGATGAGTTGCCGAAACCGCGCCGGATCGGAAAGATGTTTGACCGCGCCGATGCCAATGACGATGGTGCAATCAGCAAGGATGAATTCGAAGCTGCCCGGGCAAAGTTCCGTGACCGCCATGGCGCTGGTCACCGACCACGCGCCGGGGCGCAGGACAGCGGGACGGAACAGAACTGATCCGATACGAGAGGTGCATAATTCTGCCGATACCCTGCAGCGGGCCCGTGATGAGGGCCCGCTGATGTCACCGCCTGACGTCAAGGCGGCGGCTGATATGGGCGCTGTGGATGGTCCTGTGTTGGATGATCCCGATGGCGCCTTGCTGATCCGATTTGCGGCGGGCGACCGCGATGCGGCCGGTTTGCTGACCTCGCGGCTGGCGCCTCGGGCCTTAGGGGTCGCGATGCGGGTTCTGGGCAACCGGGCCGAGGCCGAGGATATCGCCCAGGAGGCAATGGTGCGTCTGTGGCGACAGGCGGAACATTGGGAACCCGGACGGGCGCGGCTGTCGACCTGGGTCTACCGTGTGGTGATGAACCTCTGTATCGATCACAAGCGCCGCCTGCGCGGCGGGCATGTGGATCTGGATGCGATACCCGATCCGCCCGATCCGTCGAAATCCGCCGCAGAGAAGATGCAGGATGGCGCGCGGCAGGATGCTTTGCAGGCCGCTTTGATGCAGCTGCCGGAGCGTCAGCGGCAGGCGGTGGTGCTGCGCCACATTGAGGATCTGCCGAACCCGGAAATTGCCGGGATCATGGACATCAGCGTCGAGGCGGTCGAAAGTCTGACCGCGCGGGGCAAGCGGGCGCTGGCGGCTCTTCTTGCCGGGCGGCGGGCTGAACTGGGGTATAGTGATGGTTGAAAAAACTGGAAAAACTGCGCCTGCGGATATGGGCGATGATGCGCTGCATGAGCTGGATCCGGCGGCGCTGGAAGCTGCGGAGCTGGTGCTGGACGATCTGTTTGCCGAGGCGCGAACCGCCGCACCGATGGCGCTGCCCCCGGCATTGGAGCGCGCGATCCTGAGCGATGCACAGGCGACGCAGGCGGCGATCCTGCAGCGCAGCGTGCCTGTGGAGGATCTGGCGGCTGAGCCCGCTGATATGCGCGACCGGATTTTTGCCGGGCTGCGGGATCTGTTGGCCGGGCTGGGCGGATGGCCTGCCCTAGGAGGCCTTAGCGTGGCGGGCGCGGCGGGGCTGTGGATCGGGCTGGCGCCGCCGTCGTTCCTGCCCGACCCGGTGAGCCTTGCCGGGCTGGAGATGAGTGAGGATGCGTTGCCGGATGACAGTTACGATCTGGCGATGGTGCTGAGCGAGGAGATGGAATGACCAACGAACCCCCCAGACCTGAGCGGCGTCGCTGGATGCGCTGGCTTCTGATTGCCTCTCTGGCGCTGAACCTGGTGATTGTCGGCATTGTGGGCGGGGCCGCCTGGCGGTTTGCGGGCGGCAGGGCCGCTGCCGGGATGCCACCGCCGGTGGGCGCGATATTGTTCCGGGATCTGGAGGTCGAGACCCGCCGCAGCCTGCGCAAAGCGGCAGAAGGCGAGCACGGCAGCTATCAGGGACGGCGCCAGGCCGAGGGGCGCAAGGTGGTGGATCTGCTGCGGGCCGACCCCTTTGATGCCGAGGCGCTGAGCGGAATGCTGGATGAACACGCCGAGCGGCGGCATGGGTTCCAGCGCTCGGTGCAGGCGGCCTGGCTGGATCAGGTGGTGGCGATGAGCCCGCTCGAACGGGCGGCCTATGCCGACAATCTGGAACAGCGGATCAAACATCCGCGTCGGCGCCGGTGGCCGCATTGAGCCATTGCTGCGCAGGCTAACAGGCATGAGGTGCGTATGACCGGGATATAGCACCTCGTCGAATTGCAGCCATACCAAACGGGGCAGTGAGAGGATCGCTGCCCCGTTTCATGTTTCTGGACCCTTTGGCTGCTCGGCCGGTCCTGCCTGCGTCTGTGCCAGTGGCCTGCCGGGTTGTCCCGGTCTGTGGCCGCTGGCGCCCATAACACTGTCCCGTGTCTGGTGGTCGTGGTCTGTGTCCTGCGCCGCGCCATGGTCCGCGCGGATATCTCTGAGCCGTTTGCCCCGCAAGAAGTCCCGGAGCCGTGGTGGACTGCGTCAGGCGGCAAGCTCCGCGAGCGAGACCTGATTGCGTCCGGCATGTTTGGCCGCGTAAAGCGCCCGGTCGGCATTGGTGATCAGGGCGCTGACGGCGCTGTCCTGATCCTGAGGCGACAGCGCGGTGCGGCTGTGCTGATCTGCCCGGGTCGATCGCCCGCCGATCACCGCACCGATGCTGATGGTCACATAGATCGGTGTCTCGACACCGGCGATGTGAAACGGCTTGCTGTTGATCCGGTTACAGAGATCGCTGGCGGCGGCCTCGGCCATGGCCTCGCCGATCGCGGGCATCACGATCATGAATTCCTCGCCGCCGATGCGGGCGAGCAGGTCTACCGGGCGCAGCGCGGTCTGCAGGCGCTTGGCCGCTTCGATCAGCACGGCGTCACCGACCGGGTGGCCGTAGAGATCATTGATCTGCTTGAAGTGGTCCAGATCGGCCAGCATGACGGCAAATGTCTCGCCGGTCTTGGCCGATGTCTGCGCGACGCGCTCCAGAAATGGCTTGGCATAGCGGCGGTTGAAGAGGCCGGTCATCGGGTCTTCGACGGCGGCGCGCAGCCCGTTGCGCAGATTGTCGCGCAGCTGGTCGATCCGCGCCTTGTTGCGCAGCTGGCTATCCAGTCGCAGCGCCAGTTCGGCGACATCGAACCCGGACTGGAGCACATCATGAGCGCCCCGGTCCAGAGCTTCTGCGGCGATGGCGGGATCGGCGGGGTGAACGACAGCGATGACGACGGATTTCCGGGTGGCGGCGCGGGCGCGCAGGTCGGCCAGCAGGCGCAGGCCCTGCGCCAGCGTATTGCGGCCGAGTTCGATCACGATCGCATCCGGCACCGGTTCGCGCATCAGCGGATGCACGGCGCTGAACTGGTGGTGGCACAGGTGGTAGGGAACCCGCGGCGCGAGCTGCGCCTGCCAGTAGACCGCAGTGGCGGTCTGTTCGGTGACCAGCGCGACATGGGCGCCGCCCAGACCGGCGCTGATATGCGGGCTGGACAGGGGAAGGGCATAGCCATGCGAGCCGCCCTGTTGCAGATGCAGCTCTTCCTGGGTGCTGCTGGCGCGCAGCAGGCTGCGGATGCGGGCCTGAAGCATGGTGTCGTCGAGCGGCTGGCACAGCACGTCGTCGATGCCGGCGCTGAGAGCGGCCAGACGGCGGTCGGCGTCGCTGTCGCGATCAATGGCGATCATCGGGATTTCGGCAAGCTGGTCATCTGCGGCCAGCGCCTGTTTCACATCCATCGCCTCGCCATCGGGCAGTGACATCGCGCTGAGGATCAGGTCGGGGCGGCAGCGTCTGGCGGTCTTGGCAATATCGGCGACCGTTTCGGCCTGAACCACCCGGTAATAGGCGGCGGACAGCTGGACCTTTAGCATGATCCGGTTGGTCGCAACCCCGTCGATTATGAGGATAGTGCCCTGCACGTGGTGCCCTTTCGCCCCTTGCATTGGAATTGACTCAAGTTTTAATGAGACTGGTTAACAAACCCTTTCGTATTTTCATCAATTTGACAGCGAAGTGTCAGGAATGTGTGCCCATATGCTATTTTCCGCCGATGCAGCCGAGACTTTGGGCTTAAAAGCGCTTGCCTGGCTGGCGGGCAATGATGAGTTGCTGCCGGTTTTTCTGGGCGCAACCGGAGCGAGCGAGGCGGATCTGCGCGATCAGGCCGCAAATCCCGAGTTTCTGGGGTCCGTCCTTGATTTTCTGACCATGGATGACGCCTGGGTCATGCAGTTCTGCGACAGTGTCGGGCTGGCCTATGATCAACCGATGCAGGCGCGGATGGCGTTGCCCGGCGGTTCGCAGGTGCATTGGACCTGAGCCACGCGGCAGGGACGCCCAGCCACGACTTCCAGCCGGGGCGGCAGGTCTGCAACGGCTGTGATGGCGGGAATGTGACGCTGACGTGCGCGGCCGGTGGGCGCGGTGTTGGTGTTAACGGGTTTGATTAACCTCTCTGAACCAGGCGATCTGGGCGGTGCTGCCGCGCTCTGGCGTGGGGCGTGGCAATCGCCTATGACTCGGGCGACGTCTCCGGCAGCCTGCGGGCAACCGTTCCGCGTCTGACCCGTTGCGCTGATGTCAGGGCGCGGGATGAAACAGAGCTTTGATCTAGGAGAGCCCATGCCCGTTGATGCCCTGTTGTTCGACAAGGACGGAACCCTGTTCGACTTTGCCGAGACCTGGAACCGCTGGACCCGGCGGATGCTGGAGCTGCTGTCGGACGGCGATGCCGAGCGGTTGCAGGCGATGGCGGCGGCGATAGATTTTGACCTGGAGACGGGAAAGATCCTGCCCAGCAGTCTGGTGATCGCCTCGACCAATCGACAGGTTGCCGAGGCTCTGGCGCCATATGTGTCGACGATGGATCTGGATGCGTTGGAGCGTTACATGGCTGAAAGCGCCGGGGCGGCAGAGCTTGCAGAGGCGGTGCCGCTGGCGGCCTTCCTTGATGATCTGCTGGCGCGGGGCAAGGTGCTTGGGGTGATGACCAATGATGCGGAACTCTCGGCCAAATCGCAGCTGAGCCGCGTCGGTGTGCTGGATCGCTTTGCCTTTGTGGCGGGGTTCGACAGCGGCCATGGCGCAAAGCCGGATGCCGATCCGCTGCTGGCCTTCTGCGCCGCCACCGGGATCGCACCTGAGCGGACGGCGATGGTGGGCGACAGCCTGCACGATCTGGAGGCCGGTGCGGCGGCGGGGATGCGACGGATCGCGGTTCTGACCGGCCTTGCCGGGGCCGCGGAGCTGGAAGCGCATGCCGATGTGGTCCTGCCGGATATTGGCCATATCCCGGCCTGGCTGGATCGCTGACCGGCGGTCAGGGTTTGACGGACTGGACACATATGCCCAGAATTATGTGTTCTGAGACGGTTTGGCGCTGAAAAGCGACAAAACCTGTCGGGAACAGGCATTCCTGCCCGGTGTGAACAGGGCCTGCTGAGAGACATGAGCCGGCGGTCGGGCGCATCTCAATGTGTCTGCTGCGGCTGGATGACAGCAGGGGAGGGCCGCCATGACATCCGAGACCAGATCCAGACGGCGCGGTGGTGGGCGCGCGGGGGCGGCTGCCCGGCGCGGCGATGCGGTGATCGAACAGATGCCCTGGTCGATTCCGCGCAACATCGACCGCCCGGTGGAACCGCTGGGGCCCGAGGGGGTTGCGGCGATCCATGATGGCGCGATGCGGATCCTGGAAGAGATCGGCATCGTGTTCCTCAACGATGAGGCGCTTGCGATCTTCAGGGAAGCGGGTTGCAAGGTGGTCGGCGACCGCGTGCATCTGGATCGTGAGTTCGTGATGGAGATGATCGCCAAGGCACCATCTGAGTTCACCATCACCCCGCGCAACCCGAACCATAGCCTGCCGGTGGGCGGCAATCACCTGCTGTTCGGCAATGTCTCCTCGCCACCGAACTACTGGGACATGTCGCTCAATGCGAAGGTGGCAGGCACCCGCGAGCAGTGCCAGAACCTGCTGAAGCTGACCCAGTATTTCAACTGCATTCATTTTGCCGGTGGTTACCCGGTGGAACCCGTGGATATCCATGCCTCGGTGCGGCATCTGGACGTGGTTTATGACAAGCTGACGCTGACTGACAAGGCGATGCACGCCTATTCGCTGGGCAAGGAGCGGGTCGAGGATGTGATGGAGATGGTGCGCATCGCCGCAGGGCTTACTCATGAGGAGTTCGAGGCCCGTCCGCATATGTATACCAACATCAACTCCACCTCGCCGCTGAAACATGATCAGCCGATGATCGACGGCTGTCTGCGGCTGGCGCGCCGTGGTCAGGCGATTGTTGTGACGCCCTTTACCCTGGCGGGGGCGATGGCGCCGGTGACCATGGCCGGTGCTGTTGCGCAATCCATCGCGGAGGCGCTGTCGGCCATTGCCCTGTTTCAATATGTGCGCCCGGGGACGCCCTGCGTGATCGGCACCTTTACCTCCAATGTGGATATGAAGTCCGGCGCCCCGGCCTTTGGCACGCCGGAATATATGCGCTCGACCCAGATGACCGGGCAGATGGCGCGCTACTATGGGCTGCCGATGCGATCCTCCGGTGTCTGCGCGGCGAATGTGCCTGATGGGCAGGCGATGTGGGAGACCTCCAATTCGCTCTGGGCGGCGGTGCAGTCCGGCACCAATATGGTCTATCACGCGGCGGGCTGGCTGGAAGGCGGGCTGATCGCCAGCCCCGAGAAATTCATCATGGATTGCGAAATTCTCCAGCAGATACAGCGCTATATGCAGCCTGAGATCATTGGGACCGGCCCTGAGGATATCGCGTTGGACGCCATTCGCGAGGTCGGGAACGACGGCCATTTCTTTGGCATCCAGCACACGCAGGACCGCTACAGCACCGCGTTTTACCAGCCCTATCTGAGCGACTGGCGCAATTACGAGGCCTGGGAGGCGGCAGGCGCCATCTGGACCCCGCAGCGCGCCCATAATCTGTTCAAGGAGATCATCGCCCGGTTTGAGGCTCCACCGCTGGATCCCGCTCTGCGCGAGGAGCTGGCGGAGTTTGTCGCGCGGCGAAAATCCGAGGGAGGTGCCCCGACGGACTTCTAATCCCGGTTGAGGGGAAGTTTCGCCTGTTCGGACCTCTGCCATTAATTGATGCGATTGTATAAATCAGGACGGTCTAACGAGAGAATCGCAACCATGACTGATCCGGATACCGCGACCTTGCTACGGGCCCGCTTGCCGATGGTGGCGTTGGGGGCTGGCAGCGGGTTTGCCTTCTGGCTGCTGGCGCGGTCCTGGGATCAGACGGTCCTGCCGGAGGCCGGGTTCCTGGCGGTATTTGCCTTTCTCTCCAGCTTTTGCGGTGCGGCGCTTGCGATGATTGGCCCGGTATCGCTGGCGCGGGCGCTGCGGGGGGCGCTGTGGATCGCGCTGCCGATCACGGGTCTGATGCTGCTGGCGGGAACGCGGTACGAGGTCGCAACAGGTCTCTTTGACAACGAAGTTCTGGTCCTGGTGGCCGTGGTGCTGGTGGCGATCGCCTGCCCCTTTGTTCTGTTGCGGATGTCGCAGCCGGGGCGCTGGATGCGTTTTGCTGATCTGTCGTCGGCCAGCTGGGGGATGCTGTTCCGCCTGTCCTGTGGCGCCGGGTTTGTTCTGGTGTTCTGGATCCTGGGATTCCTGTCCCATGCGCTTCTTGATCTGGTGAACATCACCCTGCTGGAGGATATCGCCGAGATCGACTGGCTGGCGCTGATGCTGAGCGGCGCTGTCTTTGGGCTGGGGCTGGCGGTGGTGCAGGATCTGGGTGGCAGCGGCGCGCCTCAGCTGCTGTTCCGGCTGCTCAGCCTGCTGTTGATCCCGGTGGCGCTGGTGGTCGGCCTGTTCCTGGCCGCTATCCCTGTGCAGGGGCTGTCCAGCGCCTTTGGCCAGCTGTCGTCGGCGGGAACCCTGATGGCGATGGCTCTTGTGATGATGATGCTGGTCTGCGTGGCGCTGACCTGGCAACAGCACCCGAGCGGGGTCAACGGGGCTGCCGCGCGCCTGCTGGCGGGTGCGCTGATGCTGGTGACCGGGCTTGCCGTATGGGCGGTGCTGATGCGCGTGCGGCAATATGGCTGGACCCCGGATCGGGTCTATGCGCTGTGGTTCGCGGCGGTCTTGCTGCTGCATGGGCTGGCCTATGGCGGCTGTGCCGTCTTTGGCGGGTCAGCGTGGCCCGGTCGGCTGCGCCGGGCGGCTGTTGGCCTTGCGCTGGTGACCGCGGCCGCCTTGGCCCTGATCCTGACACCGGTTGTGGATGCCGGGCGCATTGCCGCCAAGAGCCAGGTGGCGCGGGTGCTGGCGGGCGACGCTGATGCGGCGGAATTGCCCCTGTGGCAGATGGCGCATCGGTGGGGGACGGCCGGGCGCGACGGGCTGGAGCAGCTGGCGGCCTATGCCGAGGCCTCGGGCAACACGGATCTGACGACCCGGCTGCAAGAGGCGCGCAGTGCCGCGACCTATTGGGAACTGGCGGCGGATGTGCAGGATGTCACCGATGATCTGCGCCGGGACCTGCTGGAGGTGATGCCGGTGCAGCCAGCCGGAGCGGTGCCGACTCCTGAGGATTTCAGGGGGCTGAGACGTTATCAGCTGGTCCGCTGGATCCGGGGCTGTAAACAGCTGTTGCCGGATGGCGCCGCCGGATGTGTGCTGGTTCGCGGGCCACTCGGGGTGAGTGCTGATGCGGCCGACGATCAGGCGCTGCTGTTGTTCAGAGAGGGCCGCAACGGTGCCCAGCTTGAGAGTCTGGCCCTGCGGTTTGGCCCGGATGGGGCCGAGATGCTGGGCAGCGTTCTGCTTGGAGAGGCGGCCCGGACAGAGCAGACCATAGCGCAGGTCGAGGCCCTGCTGGCGGCGGCGCAGGCGGGTCGTTTCGAAATCTCGCCCGCGCGGCAAAATACGTTGAAATTGGGCGATTTGGAGGTTCTGATAACCCCCTGATCGACGGTTGAGGGAAAACCGTAGCAATTTTAATTGTTGGCCCTTTATTAACCAGGCTGGGCCAAAAGTAGAGACATGTAGCAAGGGGCCAGTGATGCACGGTCTGATCAACAGGGCATTCCAGGCGTTTGTCAGCACCACCTTCGGAACGGAGAGCTGGCAGGCGATTATGGATTCGGCAGAGCTCGGCTTCAGCGAGTTCGAAGCCATGCTCACCTACACGGATGAACAATCCCAGACCATGCTGCGCACCGCCGAAGAGCTACTGAGGCGTCCGCTGCCTGAAATGCTTGAGGATATGGGCACGTTTCTGGTGTCGAACCCGCAGCTGGAGTCGCTGCGCAGATTGCTGCGGTTTGGCGGGGTTAACTATGTGGAATTCCTGCATTCTCTGGACGATCTGCCGGATCGTGCGCGGCTTGCGGTATCGGATCTGAACCTGCCCGGACTGGAACTGATCGAACAGGCACCGGGGCAATTCGAACTGCATTGCCAGCCGGGTTTGCCGGGCTATGCCCATGTTTTGATGGGCGTGCTTCGGGCGATGGCGGATGACTACGGCGATCTGGTCTTCCTTGACCACTCCGGCACGCAGGACAATGCCGAGGTGATATCGATCACATTGGTCGAAACCGAATTTGCCGAAGGCCGGGCCTTCGATCTTGGGGCCCATTCGCTATGATGCTGAGCATGCAGGAAATCTCCTCCATCGCCAATGAAATCTGCCCGATGCATGTGGTCATTAACCATGACGGTCGGATTACCGGGGTCGGAGCGACGCTGCGAAAGCTGCGCCCGGATACGGAATGGCTGGGCAGCAGGTTCTTTCGGATCTTTGATCTGGCGCGGCCGCGCCGGGTGCGCTCGACCGAGGATCTGATGAAGACGGCAGGGGCCAAACTGCACCTCAATTTCCGCGATGCGCCGCAGACCGGCCTGAAGGGGGTTCTGGCACCGTTTCCAGAGGGGAAGGGTGGGTTCATCAACCTGTCTTTTGGTATTTCCGTGCTTGAGGCCGTGCGTGATTATGACCTGACCAGCGCCGATTTCTCCCCCACCGATCTGACCATCGAGATGCTCTATCTGGTTGAGGCCAAATCGGCCGCGATGGAGGCGTCACGCCAGCTGAACCTGCGCCTGCAGGGGGCAAAAATCGCCGCCGAGGAACAGGCCTTCACTGATACGCTGACCGGGGTCAAGAACCGCCGCGCGATGGATCATATCCTCAACCGGCTGATTGCCTCGGGCCGGGATTTCTCGTTGATGCATGTGGATCTGGATTTCTTCAAAGAGGTCAACGACACGCTTGGTCACGCCGCCGGCGATACCGTGCTACAGCGGGTGGCAAAGCTTATGGTGCAATGTACCCGCCAGAACGACACCGTTGCCCGGGTCGGCGGGGATGAGTTTGTTCTGATCTTCGAGGGGCTTATTGACCGGATCCAATTGTCGGGCATCGCGCGCCGTCTGATCGCCAGCATTGAAGAGCCGATCCCTTTTGGCGACAAGACCTGCAAGATCTCGGCAAGCGCAGGCACCGCGCTTTCTACGATGTTTTCTGCCGGGCTGGATGCCGCGACACTGCTCAATCAGGCCGATGTGGCGCTCTATGCGGCGAAAAACGCCGGGCGCGCGCGCCATTTCTTTTACCAGCCGGGTATGGAAGACAAAGACACCGTCAAGCCGATTTAAGCGGCTGTTCCGAGGCGGCGCGACCTGCGCGCGGCCTTCAGGCGTCTGATGCTCCCTGCGGCCTGATTTCGCGACCGGCGAGTTGGACCTGTCTCATCGGCAGACGTCGCTGGAGGCGCATCGGAGGCAGTTTTTCAGATGGATTTGCCAGATCACCCGTTGCGCAGGGGCTCAGCATCTGCGGGGAAAACGGGTGATATATTCGAGACCCGGATACCCTTTGAACCCACCAACAGGACCAATCGGATCTCAAGCGCGTAGGGATCTCGAAGCAAAATCGGGGGAGATACAGTGGCAGCCCGTAGGGGAATCGAACCCCTCTTTCCAGGTTGAAAACCTGGCGTCCTAACCGATAGACGAACGGGCCACTTGGTCTGTGAGGGGGTGTTTACTGAGTACGCTGCCCCGGTGCAAGAGGGATTTTCACAAGAAGACCAGTTTTTTTCCAAATCGCAAAAATCTCTGCAAGCTTCTGAAAAACCTCAGAATATAATCAGAGCTTTTCGGATTTATTCGAACGGGCCGTTTGCCGGTGTTGCAAGGGAACATGACGGCGGGAGACCCGCAGACAGGCAAGGCAGATGCGCAAAAGGCAACAGGGGCGTCACGACCAACAGGGATATGCAAGGGGAGGAAAAGTGGCAGCCCGTAGGGGAATCGAACCCCTCTTTCCAGGTTGAAAACCTGGCGTCCTAACCGATAGACGAACGGGCCACTTGGTGTGAGCGGGTGTTTAGTGGCTCAGGCCGGAAGCCGCAAGCCAAAAAACACCGGCATCGCGATTTATTTTGTCCCCGCCAAAAGCTGGAGATTGTTGTGCTCTCCCTGGCTCTGCTGGCGGCGCGCGGTCAGGCCTCTGCCGCATCCTCCAGTCGCAGCTGCACCGACTGTCGGCCGCCCCAGGTGTTGATTTCAAGGCGCCCGGCAAAATGGAACCGCGCGCCGCCGTGGTCCAGCAGGCGCTGTCCCAATGGAGTGTCAAAGGCACCAAAGCAGATGGCGTCAATCCCGCTGCTCAGCCCGTCGCTGAGCGAGAGTTTCAGATGGCTTTCACCAACCCGTTTGGCAAAGCGTACCTGCAGATCGGGGAACCCGTAGCGCGGGGCCGGTGCGCCCGCGCCGAAGGGGCCCGCCAGTTCAATCTGTTCGATCAGCGATACCGTGGCGGCGCCTGGCATCAGCATTCCGTCGAGCTTCAGGTCGCTGGGCCCCAGATCACCGGCGCCTTGCTTCGCAAGCAGCTCGCTCAGCCGTGCCATGGCGGGCTCCAGCTGGTCGCGCGCGACAGTCAGACCAGCGGCCATCTTGTGACCGCCGCCCTTGATCAGCAGCCCTTCGGCGGCGACCCGCTGGATCGCGGCGCCAAGGTCGATGCCGCTGACAGAGCGGCCCGACCCCTTGCCCTCGTCGCCGTCAAGGCCGATGACAATGGCGGGGCGACCTGCGGCTTCCTTCAGGCGCGAGGCGACAATGCCGACAACGCCCGGATGCCAGCCCTCGCCTGCGGCCCAGACCAGCGGTGCATCCAGTCCGCGCACCTCCGCCTGTTCCAGCGCCGCGGCGCGAACGGCGTTTTCAATATCACGACGCTCGGTGTTCAGCTCATCCAGCCGGGCCGCGATTGCCTCGGCCTCGGCAGGATTCGTGGTCGCCAGCAGGCGCGCGCCCAGATCGGCCTTGCCGATGCGGCCACCTGCATTGACCCGAGGCCCAAGCAGGAAGCCGAGGTGATAGGTCGAAGGGGCCGAATCCATCCGCGAGACATCGGCCAGCGCCACCAGGCCGGGGCGCTGGCGGGCGGCCATCACCTTCAGCCCCTGACGGACCAGCGCCCGGTTGGCCTCGATCAGCGGCGCCACGTCCGCAACGGTGGCCAGCGCCACCAGATCCAGCAGCGCCATCAGGTCCGGCCCGGTGCCAAGTCCCTTGTCGCGCATCTGGCGGCGCAGCTCGACCAGCATCAGGAACACCACACCCGCGGCGCAGAAATAGCCCAGATCGCCGTCCTCATCCTGACGGTTGGGGTTCACCACCGCCACGCAGTCGGGAAGGGTTTCGCCGCCCAGATGGTGGTCCAGAACCACCACATCGGCGCCTTTGGCGGCGGCAATCGGGCCGTGAGACAGCGTGCCGCAATCGACGCAGACGATCAGATCGTGATCCCGCGCCAGGGCGGCCATCGCCTCGTCATTGGGGCCATAGCCTTCGTCGATGCGGTCCGGGACATAGAGCGTGGCGCTCAGGCCGACCTGGTTCAGCCAGACCAGAAGCAGTGCGGCAGAAGACCCGCCATCCACATCATAGTCGGCAAAGACCGCAATCCGCTCGCGCCGCTCCACCGCCTGCAGAAACCGGGCGGCGGCCTTTTCCATATCTTTCATCCGGCGCGGATCCGGCAGCAGCTCCTTCAGCTGCGGGGTCAGAAAGCCGCTGGCCTCATGCGCCGGGACGCCGCGCCGGGCCAGCACCTGACAGACGGCCGGGGGCAGGTTGGTCTGCTGTTCCATCATTTCGGCGGCGCGGGCGGTGTCCACGTCGGGACCGATCCAGCGACGACCGGTGAGCGAGGTCTCAACTCCCAGAAAGTTCATATCTGCGCCCCTTTCCTGCGTGCCCGCCCCTAGTCCGATACCGGGGCTGACCATGGCAAAGGCCGGATCTGCGCGGACCCGGCCTTTCACCTTTCTTCAAATACTCAAATCCCGACCGGTGCTGCAAGCCGCACGGTCAGAGCTTACTGATGCGCGCTCAGCGGAGTGCGATAGCTCATCCGGCGGACCGAGCCTGTCTTGGATCGCATCAGCAAGGTGGTGGTCTCAACCCAGCCCGGCTGGCGCTTGATCGACGGCAGCAGCGAACCGCCGGTGACGCCGGTCGCGGCAAAGATCACATCGCTGGTCACCATTTCATCACGGCTGTAGACCCGGTCCAGATCGGTGATGCCAGCCTTGGCGGCGCGGGCTTTCTCATCGTCGTTGCGGAACAGAAGACGGCCAAAGATCTGCCCGCCCATACATTTCAGCGCAGCGGCGGCCAGTACGCCCTCAGGCGCGCCACCCTGGCCCATATACATGTCGATGCCGGTGATCTCGCTTTCGGCGCAATGCATGACGCCCGCAACGTCACCATCGGTGATCAGGCGGATCGAGGCCCCGGTTTCGCGGACCTCGGCGATCATGGCCTCATGACGCGGCCGTTCCAGAATGCAGACGGTGATGTCGCCGGGCGCGCAGTTCTTTGCCTTGGCGAGGGCTTCGACCCGTTCACGCGGGCTCATGTCGAGGGAGACGACATTCTCGGGCAGGCCCGGGCCGACAGCCAGCTTGTCCATATAGGTGTCCGGTGCGTGTAGCATGGAGCCGCGCGGTCCCATGGCAATGACGGTCAGCGCATTGGGCATGTCCTTGGCGGTCAGCGTGGTGCCTTCCAGCGGGTCCAGAGCGATATCGACGCCGGGGCCATTGCCGGTGCCGACTTCCTCGCCGATATAAAGCATCGGCGCCTCGTCACGCTCGCCTTCGCCGATGACCACGACACCTGCGATGTCCAGCAGGTTCAGCTGCTCGCGCATGGCGTTGACGGCGGCCTGATCGGCGGCTTTCTCATCGCCGCGACCGATCAGCGGTGCCGAGGCCAGAGCGGCCTGTTCGGCCACACGGGCCAGGCCGAGCGACAGCAGGCGGTCGTTGAATGCGGCGTCGTTGGTGTCAGAAGTCATAGCCAATGTCCTATCTCAATCCCGGGTCGGTGCCGTCGCATACCCTGCATCTGGCAGCGCGGGCAAGGGCAGTTGGCGGTAACGGCGCGCTGCAATCGACGCCGCTACCGGTGTTTTTCTGCGTTTGGGCCTGTCAGACCTCTTCAATCCGCAGGGCAACGGGTTCGCTTGCCACCACATCGGTCTTGGCGAGGTCTTCCAGCGCGGTCTGCAGGGTGCTGGAGGTGCATTTGTGGGTGACGATCAGCACAGGAGCGGTCGGTTCGGTATGGCCGTATTGGCGCATCCGGTCGATCGAGATGCCGGCATTGCCGAGGGCCGCCGCCACCTTGGCCAGCGCGCCGGGTTTGTCCAGCAGCGCCAGGCGCAGGTAATGCGGTGCGGCCAGGCTGGTGCGGGCGGCGGGGGCATCCTCCAGCGAGGTGGCAGGCTGACCAAAGGTGGCCAGACGAGTGCCACGGGCCAGATCGCAGATATCGCCCAGGACCGCGCTGGCGGTTGGGCCCTCGCCGGCGCCGGGGCCGCGCAGAACGATCTGTTCAACTGCGTCACCTTCGATCACGACCATATTGGTGCCGCCTTCCAGCTGGCCAAGCGGTGAATCCGCCGGCACCAGACAGGGGGTCATGCGCTGTTCCAACCCACGCCCGGTGCGCTGTGCAACGCCGAGAAGCTTGATGCGGTAGCCCATGTCGGCGGCGTGGCGGATATCATCCAGGCTGATGCGCTGGATGCCTTCCAGCTGCACGTCGTCGAAGGCGGGCTTGGTGCCGAAGGCGATGGCCGAAAGGATCGCAAGCTTGTGCCCGGCATCAATGCCGCCCACATCAAGGTTCGGATCGGCCTCAAGGTAGCCCAGGCGGCCGCATTCCTCGAACAGGGCATTGTAGCCCTGACCGGTGGCTTCCATCTGGGTCAGGATGTAGTTGCAGGTGCCGTTCATCACGCCCATGACGCGGGTGATCTGATTACCGGCCAGACCTTCGGTCAGGGATTTGATCACCGGAATGCCGCCGGCCACAGCGGCCTCGAAACGGATCACGCGGCCTGCGGCCTCGGCCTGTTCGGCCAAAGCCTGACCGTGGATCGCCAGGAGCGCCTTATTGGCGGTGACCACATCCTTGCCCGCCGCCAGCGCGGCCTCGGTGGCGGCCTTTGCGGCGCCTTCATGGCCGCCCATCAGCTCGACAAAGACATCCACATCGTCGCGGGTTGCCAGCGCCACGGGATCGGTTTCCCAGGCGTAGTCGCCGAGCGGGACGCCGCGATCCTTGCTTGCGTCGCGCGCCGAAACCGCGGTGATCTCGATGCGGCGTCCGGTGCGGGCCTCCAGCATGGCCGCCTGCCGACGGACGATCTTGACCACGCCGGTGCCAACCGTGCCCAAACCTGCGATACCAAGGCGAAGCGGCTCTGTCATAGCTGGGGATCCTTTAATTCCGAAAAGACGTCTCCCCGCCTTAGCGGGTTCGGCGCAGCGGTGCAACGGCAGCAGCGGCTCCGGGCGGACAATTCCGAAGAGCGGGTTTTGGCGGCAGCAATGCAGCCGCATGAGACGGAACAGCAGGGGCTGGGACCAGCGCGGAGGATCCACGCGCAGGGGCATCTCGACCGGCGACCAAGGCAGGTGTCGCTTAGGGCTGGGCTGCGCGCAGCGCATCGGCGCGGGCCTGAAGGCGGGCAGCGCGGGCCTCCAGCGTCTGCTCGAGCGCTTTGCTCTCCTCGGCGGGGGGCGTCTCGGGGTTCAGGGCCTGCTCCAGCGGAACAAGGGCCGGATAATCGGCACCGCGCAGGTCTGGGGTCAGCCGGTCTTCCAGCTCCGGCACCCGCGCGCAGCCGCAGAGCAGCACGGCCGCGGTCAGCAAGGTCAGGCGCATGGTGGTCCCGTGGCTGATCCATGCCGCCCGCTCGTTATCAGTTGCGGGCATCTGCGGCCGGTTCTCGGGCTCTGCGGTCAACTGCATCAAAACCATCCTTGTTCGCTGTTCCCTTGATGCACATATTGGTGAAAAGGCACAAGCGGGGCTTTTATCTGAACATCTGTTCAGATATTGTTGAGGCATGGCACGTACCCAAGGTTCACATTCCGATATCACAGGCCCACGCATCCGTGCCGCCGCCCTGCAGCTGTTTGCCCAGCATGGGTATGCGGCTGTTTCAATGCGCCAGATCGCATCAGAAGTCGGGGTGCAGGCGGGGGCGCTCTATAACTATACACCAGACAAGCAGAGCCTGCTGTTCAGCCTGATGGAAGGTCACATGACCGAGCTGTTGCAGGCCTGGCAGGATCAGCGCAGCCCCGATCAGGCGGTTACAACCGGCAGTGCCGAGGACCATGTGGTGGCGCGGCTTGAGGCCTTTACCCGGTTTCACATTCGCTTTCACCTAGAACGGCCCGATGCGGTGTTCATCGCCTATATGGAGCTGAGAAACCTGTCAGAGGACAATTTCGCAGCCATCGAATCCCTGCGCCGCGAATATGAAAATACACTGGAGACCATCTTGAAGGATGGCGTGCGGCTGGGGGTGTTTCACATCCCCGATACCAAGATCGCGACGCTGGCGGTGATTGCGATGCTGAACGGTGTGATGACCTGGTATCGCAGCGGTGGACGTTTGTCGCTGGATGAGGTCGAGGCGATTTACTGGGATATGGTGCAGAAATCCGTGCGCGCCTGACAGCCCAACAGCGGGCGCGACGCTGTTGGCGCCGCACCCGCCGGGGCGGTGATGTTTGAGGTCTAATGCGCCGGACGGATAAAGCTGCCGTTGCGCAGATCCCTGAAGGCCTGGCGCAGCTCTTCCTGGGTGTTCATCACGATCGGGCCGTGCCAGGCCACGGGTTCCTCGATCGGCGCGCCTGAGATCAGCAGGAAGCGTATGCCATCGGGGCCTGCCTGCACGGTAATTTCCTCGCCGCTGCCAAAACGCACCAATGTGCGATCCCCTGACATGTCGCGGATATGCAGCTCTTCGCCTGCGACCTCTTTTTCCAGCAGGACCCCCTGTGGCGGGGCGGCATCGACAAAAGCGCCCTGACCGGCAAAGACATAGGCAAAGGCCCGTCGATAGGTGTCGATGGAGAAGGTCTTTTTCACGCCGGGCGGCACCGAGACATCCAGATACTGCGGGTCGGCGGCAATTCCGTCCACCGGGCCGCGCTTGCCCCAGAATTCGCCCACGATGACCTTTACGCGGGTGCCGTCATCGTCGATGACCTCGGGAATGTCCTTGGCGGTGATGTCCTGATAGCGCGGCGCCGTCATCTTCTGGCTGGCGGGAAGATTGCCCCAGAGCTGGAAGCCGTGCATCTGACCCTTTGCGTTGCCCTTTGGCATTTCCTGATGCAGGATGCCTGACCCTGCGGTCATCCACTGCACGTCACCTGCGCCCAGGACACCGTTGTTGCCGAGTGAGTCGCCATGCTGAACGGTGCCGTCCAGAACATAGGTGATGGTCTCGATCCCGCGGTGCGGATGCCAGGGAAACCCCGCTTCGAAATCCGCAGGGTGGTCATTGCGGAAGTCGTCAAACAGCAGGAACGGGTCCAGTTCACTTGGGTCGTGGAAGCCGAAAGCGCGATGCAGTTTGACGCCTGCGCCCTCCAGCGCCGGAGTGGCGGGGCGGGTCTCTAGGATAGGGCGGATCGACATGGCGGGTCTCCGGTTGCTGATTGCTCCGTCATAGATAGGCCTGTGCGAGTGTGTCGAAAAGCCCTTCCGGTTAACGGCTGATGTGCGGGAGCGCACAGCCGCAGTCGGTACTGCCCCTGGTGCAGCGGTGCCGCGACAACAGGGGGGCTATGCGGTCAGACGCAATCAGGGTACATCCGCCCGGACCGACCCCATGATGCAGGCGGGGTGCGACGAACAGGCTGAGGGAGCAGGTGATGGGCGAGATGACTGGATCGGGCGAGATGAGCGATGAGATTTTGGCAACCGTCAATGCCTCGGCGCCGCGACGGCTGCTGGCGACAGTGATGCTGGTCGTGGTGGGGGCGCTGGTGATCTATGTTGCACTGGCCACGCCGCCTGCCGCGCATTGGCTGGTGTTCCTGCTGGCCATCGGCGGTTTCTGCCTGTGGCTGGCGATGCGTCTGTGGCAGGCGACAGCGTTGCGGATCGAGCTGACAGAACAGGTGCTGCGTAGCTCTGACGGGGCAGTGATCGCCGAGGTCGCAGATGTCGTCGCGGTGGACCGCGGCGTATTTGCGTTCAAGCCGTCAAACGGGTTTCTGATCCGCACCGCCTCAAAGGGCGACCGCATCTGGCGGCCCGGGCTATGGTGGCGGTTGGGACATCGCATTGGCATTGGGGGTGTGACGCCGGGGGCGCAGAGCAAATCCATGGCCGAGATCCTCGCCATCATGATTGCACGGCGTGAGGCGGGACAACCACAGGTCTGAGCCCGAATTTGTTCGACGAACATAGTAAGGCGCCACCGTTACCGGAGGCGCCTTTGTTGTTCGATCCACTCTTGGGTGGTCCGTAGGGTGTCAGTCTGTTGGCGGTGTGCTGTCGTCATGGCCGCCGCCGCTGCCATCCTGACCTTCGAATTTTACCTGTGGTGCAAAGCGGGGTCGGGTGAAGACGAAATTCTCGATGTCCATGGCTGGCAGGCCGATGTTGAACGCAGGGTCGATGTCGTTGCGGGTTTCCACCAGAATGACCCGCTCCTGATCGGGCATGTTTGGCAGGTTGGCTTTTACCTGCTGGATCGTGGCGTCCTGCCATTCCGCGAACTGTCCGCCGCGCACCTTGGACCAGTCAACGTAGTAGCGGTTGTCCGTCTCGTCCCAGCGGATCACCGAAATCCGCAGGGAGATCGACGAATCCACGCGGATCAGCAGCTTGGCCAGCTCGTGCATACTGTCGATATAGTCCTCGTTGAGCGTGGAGGTCTCCCGCGAGATGAGGTCCGAGATCGTATAGGCGGCCTTGAGGTTCACACCTTCCTGCCGGAAAGCATCGAAATAGGTGTAGATCGCCGCAAAGACACCGAGCAGCAGTGGCATGTAAAAGGCGAATTCCACCGAGACGGAACCGTCGGTCTCTCGCTTGTAGCGGCGAAACAGGGCGCGGATATTGGTCAACATGGCTTACCGAGGCTCCTGAACAAAGGCGGAGGTCGCATAGAGGCGGATCCGGCCGTCGGCGTCATTGTCCATGTCATCGGCCAGGCCCCAGTGGGGAAAGACCGGCTTGAACGCCATGCAGGCGCGGATGAACATCAGCTCGTTTGACGCCCCTGTCACGAAGGTTCGGACCGGCTGCACGTCCTCGACCCGGTTGATGCAATCGGGCTCGGGATCGACGGGCATCCAGGCGTAGGGGTCGACCTGGACCATTTCCAGCCTGAGCGATGTGCCGCAGTCGCGAATAAACCCGGACCGGCTACAGACCTCATCGCGGATTTCATTGTGCTGTTTGGGCACGCCGGTCGACAGGCGCAGGCCGCGCACGGTCTGATCCAGCGCCCGCTCCAGCATCGACTGCTGGATGGTGATCATGCCCAGTTCCACCGTATTCATCAGCAGGAACAGAAAGGCCGGGATCACGATTGCAAATTCAACCGTGGCATTGCCGTCTTCGCGATCGCGAAACAGGCGCAGCGCCCGGCGCAGCCGATGGAGGCCCTTATGCGGGGGGTGACAGGTCATTGGGTCAGCCTCAGCTGGCGGATCGACGTGGCGATCGAGGCAAAAGCGTCGTTGATCTCCAGCCCGTTGACGTCAAAGTGATGGGCATCCGAGCTGGCACAGTCCTTCAGCACCGCAGTGCCGCCGCTGGGCGCTTCAAAGCCGATGGTATAGACCACGATGCCCTGGTTCTTGGCAGCGGTGCAGATGGCGCTGGTGCGGGCGTTTTTGACGCTGGTGTTCCAGTAGTCATAGACACCATAGTACCAGACGCTGCGCGCCGAGGACTGCCCCATCCAGTCGCCATAGAGGTTGGAATAGAGATACTTCAGCGACGTGTCGGCAAAGAGATCCGCGTAGCTCAGCCGTTGCACATTGGCAGGCTCGCCCTGTTCGTCCTGCCACCAGCAGCTATAGCTGTCGCATTTGCGGTAGCTGCCCTGACCATAGGCGTGGTCTTCCCAGCGGTTGAGGCGATCCCACCAGTATTTGTCGCGCTGCGGGTCATAGAGCGAATAGCGCGGATTGGATCCGGTCGCCGCCGAATTGTACCAGACGTCGGATGGCCCCTCGCGGTGATCCTGCTCCACATAATACTGCGCGGTGTTCTGACCGTCGGTCATCAGGACGATGACCTTGACGGTTTCACTGTCGTTGAAATTCGCAGGCCGGTTGGCAAAGGTTGCCGGAACCATAGAAGCGCCCCCCGAGGCCAGCGCGCTGATGGCCGGGCGGGCGGAGGGATCGAGCAGGGCGGTCCCCCATTTCATACCGACGTCAATCGACGTATTGCCTCTTGCGTAGAGGTTGTCGATGAAGGTTTTCAGTGTGTTTGCATCTTTCTGGAGCGGCAGCGTCTCGCGGTCTGCGCGATCTTCGCAGACGGGGCTTGCGACGAGGTCCGAGCTGCGACGGTAATCACCGCTGGACCATGGGCTGAAGTGCATTGTGCGCTGCAGCTCGATCCCGGTCGACAGGGCGGTGCTCTGGAAATGGGCGCCGGTGAAATTCACACAGTTGGAGTATTCGTGTTCATCGGTCGTTGTGTATTGGTCCATCAAATCCGCCGGGAGGCTGACCTGAGTGGCGTAGGGGATGATCGAGATCGACATCTTGTTGTCGATGGTATTGGCGACCATCGTGTCGATGAAGTCTTTGGCCGCAACCTTGAGGTTGGTCAGGCGGCTGTTGGAGTTCATCGAGCCGGAGACATCCAGCACCAGTGAAATCTCCAGCCCGTCAATGCTCTCTTCTGCGCGCGAGGTCGCGTAGAGAGGCATGTCCTGACCGCTGGAGAATTTCAGCATATGGGTTTCAAATGTGGTGTCGATGGTGCTCTGCACCTTTTTGAAACCGATCCCGGTTTCGGCCACCGGTGGGGTGTAATATTTGTTCAGCCCGGCCTTGTTGAGATAATCCTGAACAACCACTGCAGGCGGCAGTGGCTGATCGAGGTCAGCTGCTGCCAGAACCGCACGGTCGAGCGTATATTGCAAGATGGTCCGGTCGCGCTCCATGCGCATCAGATCGACGCCGATCCCGCCGACGGCCAGCATCGACAGCAGAAATCCCACCATGGGTTTCAGCAGTACGCCCGATTCATCCGCGCGGAACGCCCGCAGCCGCGCATCGCCACGGACACAGGCGGTCAGGCAGGCCTTGCGGGCCGCGATGGATATCTTGTCAAAACGCGTAGTCATAAGTCGAACCCCCAGCCGCTTAACCCCCCGGCACAGCGCCATCAGAAATGGAATTTCACACTTATTAATGCTTTATGAAGGTGGCGGAATTGGGGCGTATACCGGACCAAATCGCGCGAATTGTCGTCAATTCCAGGCCCAATGAGGTCTCGGCGCGCCGGTTGTTCGGGCGCTGCGAACAAATCGACGGTAGCTGCGAGCAAGAGGCGACTCAGTCAAATGCCCACTGTTTTCAAATTGCCTAAAAATAAATCTTTTTGCATGGGAATGGTCAAAAAGGTCGCACCTTCTTAATCCAAGAGTCATAGTGTCCGAACACTATCTCACTGAGTCGACGCAGAAGCACGGAGTACAGCCTGATGAGCAGTGCAACAGAACCCAGTTTTCGCCAGAGTGTGGACCTGATGTTCAACAGGGCAGTTGCCCTGATGGACCTGCCACCAGGCCTGGAAGAGAAAATCAGGGTTTGCAACGCGACCTATACGGTGCGTTTTGGCGTTCGCCTGCGTGGAGGCATCCAGACCTTCACCGGCTATCGCTCGGTTCATTCCGAACATATGGAACCCGTCAAAGGCGGTATCCGCTATTCGATGGGAGTGAACCAGGATGAGGTTGAGGCGCTGGCGGCGCTGATGACCTATAAATGTGCGCTGGTCGAAGCGCCGTTTGGCGGCTCGAAGGGCGGGCTCTGCATTGATCCGCGCCAGTATGAAGAACATGAGCTTGAACTCATCACCCGCCGTTTTGCCTATGAGCTGGCCAAGCGCGACCTGATCAACCCGTCGCAGAACGTTCCGGCCCCCGATATGGGCACCGGCGAACGCGAGATGGCCTGGATCGCCGACCAATATGCGCGGATGAACACCACCGACATCAACGCCAAGGCCTGTGTTACCGGCAAGCCGCTGAATGCCGGCGGGATTGCCGGCCGTGTGGAGGCCACCGGCCGTGGCGTGCAATACGCTCTGCGCGAGTTTTTCCGCAACCCCGAGGATGTGGCTGCGGCCGGTCTCGAAGGGAAGCTGGACGGCAAGCGGGTCATTGTTCAGGGTCTGGGCAACGTGGGCTACCACGCGGCAAAGTTCCTGATGTCCGAAGATGGTGCCAAAATCACCGCAGTGATCGAACGCGATGGCGGTCTGGTCGATGAAAACGGTCTGGACATCGAAGCGGTGTCCCATTGGATTGCCAACCATGGCGGCGTCACCGGTTACCCGGATGCCCGCTACGTCGAAAACGGCGCGGTTCTGCTGGAGGAGGCCTGTGACATCCTGATTCCGGCGGCGCTGGAAGGGGTGATCAACCTCTCCAACGCGGCAAACGTGAAAGCGAACCTGATCATCGAGGCGGCCAACGGTCCAATCACTGCAGGCGCTGACGAGATCCTGCGCAAGAAGGGCGTGGTGATCATTCCCGACATGTATGCCAACGCGGGTGGTGTGACGGTTTCCTACTTCGAGTGGGTGAAGAACCTCAGCCATATCCGTTTTGGCCGGATGCAGCGCCGCCAGGAAGAGGCACGCCATCAGCTGGTCGTGGATGAGCTGGAAGCGCTGTCGGAAAGCCTGGGCAAGACCTGGACGCTGGATCCGAAGTTCAAGGAACGCTACCTGCGGGGCGCCGATGAGCTGGAGCTGGTGCGGTCGGGGCTCGATGACACCATGCGCACGGCTTATCAGTCCATGCGCGAGGTCTGGCATGGCCGCGACGATGTCACCGATCTGCGCACCGCCGCTTATCTGGTGTCCATCGACAAGGTCGCCAAGAGCTACCGCGCCAAGGGGCTTTGATCGTCACGCGAAGGACCCGAACCGGATCGGGTCCCCGCAAACACACCGAGCGCTGACGCGGTTTTGCGCCCGACCTACAGGAAACCTCGCCAGCTTGGCGGGGTTTCTTGCGTTTTGGATGTCCGCTGCGACGCGTTGGAATGCCGCCGATGCCCTTCGGAAACCCCGATAAAGCAGTAGCGCTGCGATCAAGGCGGCCCGCTGGCCAGGCCCGAGGCGCGATCCGGCAACGCTGGCTTCTTTGCTCTGGACACATGTGTATTGAATGTGCTGCTGATAGCGGGCGGTGTCGTTTGCCAGGGCGGATCAGGGCAGGTGCAGCGCCGGTCGGCACGGGTGTCCCGGCCAGGGCTGGAACCGGGAACAGGGCGCGGGCCAATCGGTGCATCAGGGCTGGTATCGGGATGCGGAACGCGCCAGACTGTCGCCCAAGAGGGCGCGGCGGCTGGCATGAGATCACCGCGGGTGCAGGTGGCCTGGCCTGCGGATGACCGGGGGATCAACCGGGATACAAAGGGGGGAGCGGGGATGCGATTTTCTGGCTTGCGTGTGCTGCGCGAAGGGCTGACAGGCAACCGGGGCTGGCAGGCCCATTGGCGCGACCCGGATCCCAAACCCGAATATGATGCGGTGATCATCGGCGGCGGTGGTCACGGGCTGGCCACGGCCTATTACCTGGCCAAGGACCACGGGATGCGCAATATCGCCGTGCTGGAGCGCGGTTATATCGGCGGTGGCAATGTCGGACGGAACACCACCATCGTGCGGGCGAATTACTATCTGCCCGGCAATTCTGAGTTCTATTCCCATTCGTTGAAGCTCTGGGAGGGGCTGGAGCAGGACCTGAACTACAATGCGATGATGTCGCAGCGGGGGATCCTGAACGTGTTCCACAATGACGCGCAGCGCGACAGCGCGGTGCGGCGGGCGAATGCGATCATCAATCAGGGCGATGATGCCGAGATCCTGTCCCGTGACCAGCTGCGCGAAATGGTGCCGCTGCTGAACTATGACAATAACCGGTTTCCCATCCAGGGGGCGCTGTTGCAGCGGCGGGCGGGCACGGCGCGCCATGATGCGGTCGCCTGGGGCTTTGCGCGGGGGGCGGATCAGCGCGGTGTCGATATCCTGCAGAATTGCGAGGTCACCGGCATTCGGACCGAGGGCGGCAAGGTCATCGGGGTGGAAACCCCCCGTGGCCTGATCCGCGCGGGCAAGGTTGCGATGGCCGCCGCCGGGCGCTCCAGCCAGGTGGCGGCCATGGCGGGGCTGACCCTGCCGATCGAGAGCCATGTGCTCCAGGCCTTTGTCTCCGAAGGGCTGAAGCCGATTATCGACCATGTCATCACCTTTGCGGAGGGGCATCTCTATATCAGCCAGTCCGACAAGGGGGGGCTGGTGTTTGGCAGCTATCTTGACCTCTATGCCTCTTATGCGGCGCGAGGCAATCTGCCGATGGTGGAACACACGATGGAGGTCTGCATGGCGATGCTGCCGGCCATCGGCAAGGCGCGGCTGCTGCGCAGCTGGGGCGGCATCATGGATATGACGCCGGACGGATCGCCGATCATTGATCGCACGCCGATTGAGGGTCTCTATCTCAATGCGGGCTGGTGTTATGGCGGCTTCAAGGCAACCCCTGCCTCGGGGCAGTGTTACGCGCATCTGATCGCCACGGATCGCCCGCATCAGGCGGCGGCAGCGTTCCGGCTGGACCGGTTTGAGACCGGTCGGGGCCTGATGGATGAGGAGGCGACCGGTGCGCAGCATAACCTGCATTGACCGTCGCGTGGTCCGCGCCGGCGTCGTGGCTGGCGTGACGGCGTATTTGAGTATTTCTGGAAAGGTGAAAGGGCGCCCGTCATGAGGATTACCTGTCCGCTCTGCGGTGAGCGTGATCGTCGCGAGTTCTATTATCGCGGGGCGGTGCTGGAGGCGCCGGAGGAGGGCGCGCCTCTCGAGGTCTGGCATGCTCATGTCCATCTGCGGCTCAACCCGGCAGGCCCGCTGGAGGAATGGTGGTACCATCAGCACGGCTGTGGCAGCTGGATCAGGGTGCGGCGCGACACCTCAAATCACGAGATGCTCGCCGCCGCGCCTGCGGCAACCGGGGAGGCGGGCTGATGCGGGTTGCAGGTTGGGGCGGCATGGCAGAGCCGCGCGAGGTCGATTTCAGTTTCAATGGGCGTGTGTTGCGGGGGCATGAAGGTGAGCCGCTGGCGGCGGCGCTGTTGGCCAATGACATTCACCTTGTCGGGCGCTCGTTCAAATATCATCGGCCACGCGGCATCCTGACCGCGGGCAGCGAGGAGCCCAATGCGCTGGTTACCCTGGGCGAGGGGGCGGCGCAGGAACCCAATCTGCGCGCCACCACCCTGCCGGTCTACCAGGGGTTGGCGGCGCGGAGCCAGAACTGCTGGCCCTCGGTGGGCTTTGATGTGATGGCCGTCAATGATCTGGCGGCCCCGTTTCTGGGCGCGGGGTTCTACTACAAGACCTTCATGTGGCCTGCGGTCTTCTGGGAAAAGATCTACGAGCCGGTCATTCGTCGTGCAGCAGGGCTGGGGGCGTTGTCCGGGGCGCCGGATGACGGGACCTACGAAAAGGCATTTGGGTTCTGTGATCTTCTGGTCATCGGCGCGGGACCTGCGGGTCTGATGGCGGCGCTGACGGCGGCGCGGGGTGGTGCGGATGTGATCCTTTGTGACGAAGATAGCGCGCCCGGTGGTCGCTTGCTGAGCGAGCGCGAGACCATCGCAGGGCAGCCGGCACGGGACTGGGTGGCGGCTGTGGTTGCGGAGCTGGACAGTCTGGACAATGTGCGGCGCATGGCCTCGACCACGGTGACCGGGGTCTATGATCAGGGCACCTATGGTGCGCTTGAAACCACAGCTGCCGGGTCCGGCAAGGCTGCGCGCAGCTGTTTCTGGCGGCTGGTGGCAAAACGCGCGATCCTGGCATCCGGCGCGCTGGAGCGGCCGGTGGCCTTTGCCAATAACGACCGACCCGGCATCATGATGGCAGGTGCGGTGCGAAGCTACCTCAATCGGTGGGGGGTGGCGCCCGGAGAGCGGGTGACGGTGTTTGCCAACAATGACGATGCTCATCGGACGGCACGGGATCTGGCGGCGGCGGGTGTTCATGTCGCGGCGGTCATCGACAGCCGCCATGACGCACCACAGAGCGATGAGTTCCGGGTGATCCGGGGGGCTCAGGTCTGCAATGCCTCAGGCCGTCAGCGACTGGAAAGCCTGACGCTGCGCTCCGTTGCGGGGGAGGAAAAGCTGCAGACCGACTGTCTGGCCATGTCCGGTGGCTGGAATCCGACGCTGCATCTGACCTGTCACCTGAACGGGCGGCCGCGCTGGCGGCGTGATCTGGCCTGTTTTGTGCCGCAGGAGGGCGCGGTGCCGGGGCTGGCGGTTGCCGGGGCCTGTGGCGGAGCTTTCTCCACTGCGGCGGCCTTGCGGGATGGGGCGGAAGCGGGCGCACGCGCGCTGGAGGCGCTGGGCAGGCGCGCTGTGCCCGTGGAGCTGCCGGAGGCCGAGGATGCGCCCTGCCGGGTGACGCCGCTGTGGTCGGTGCCGGGGCGCGGGCGGGCCTGGGTGGATTTCCAGAACGATGTGACGGTCAAGGACATCTGTCAGGCGGGGCGCGAGAATTTCCGCTCGGTCGAGCATATGAAGCGGTACACCACGCAAGGCATGGCCACCGATCAGGGCAAGAGCTCCAATGTGGTGGCTCTGGCGGTGCTGGCCGAGGCCACGGGCCGCAGCATTCCCGAGACCGGCACCACCACCTTTCGCCCGCCTTATGTGCCGGTGCCGATCGGGGTGATGGGGGCAGGCGCGCAGGATCACGGCTTTGCGCCGCGTCGGCTGCTGACATCCCATGCGCTGGCCGAGGATATGGGCGCGCATATGATGGAGGTGGGGCTGTGGTATCGCGCCAGCTATTTTCCGAAACAGGGTGAAACCAGCTGGCGGCAATCCTGCGATCGCGAGGTCGGGTATGTGCGCAATGCGGTTGGGGTGGCGGATGTCTCCACCCTTGGCAAGATCGACATTCAGGGGCCGGATGCCGCGCGGTTACTGGACTATGTCTATGCCAATGGGTTTGCCACGCTGCAACCCGGTCGGGTGCGCTATGGGCTGATGCTGCGCGAAGACGGGTTTGTCATGGATGACGGCACCACCGCCTGTCTGGCGCCAGACCACTATGTGATGACCACCACGACCGCAGCCGCCGGGCAGGTGATGGCGCATCTGGAATTCGTGAGCCAGGCGCTGCACCCGGAGTGGGACGTGCGGATCCATTCTGTGACCGAGCAGTGGGCGCAGTTTTCCATCGCAGGCCCGAAGGCGCGGAGGCTGTTGCAGGATCTCCTCGGCGCGGCATTCGTTAGCGAGGACTGGCCGTTCATGGCCTGTGGCGCAGTGGCGCTGGGAGAGGTCACGGCCCGGCTGTTCCGGATCTCTTTCTCGGGCGAGGAGGCCTATGAGCTGGCGGTTCCTGCGCGTTATGGCGAGAGCCTGTTTGGCGAATTGCTGCGCCGGGCGGAAGCGCTTGGCGGTGGGGCTTATGGGCTGGAGGCATTGAATGTGCTGCGCATTGAAAAAGGGTTTCTGACCCATGCCGAGATCAACGGCACCGCCACGCTGCATGACCTGGGATTCGGCGGGATGCTCCGTTCCGGCAAACCCTGTGTCGGTCGCGCGATGGCCCTGCGCGAGGGGTTGGTCGACAAGGCGCGGATGCGGCTGGTCGGGATCAGACCGACCGGCGCGGTGCAGCAGCTGACCGCCGGGGCGCATCTGTTTGACCCGGAGGATCCGGTCGACCGGCCACATGATCAGGGTTATGTCACCTCGGTCTGCTATTCGCCGACCTTGGGGCATATGATTGGTCTGGCGCTGATAAAGGCCGGTCCAGACCGGATTGGCGATCCGATCCGCATGGTGGATCACACGGCAGGGCTGGACGTGCTCTGCGAGATTGTCGAGCCGGTGTTCTTTGATCCAGAGGGGGAGCGTGCGCGTGGTTAAGCTGATTGCAAAATCGCCCTGTGCGGGGCTGCTGCCTGTGCAGGTGGGGGATCTGTCGCTGAGGGAGGCGACGCTGGAGGAGATGACCACCCTCGCGCCCTATGCCGGTCAGGAAGCCGCGCTCTCCGAAGTGCTGTCGGCCGCGCATGGGCTGCGCTGGCCGAAGCCGAACCGAAGCAACAGCAAGGCCGGGGCGCGGATTATCTGGTTTGGCCGTGAGCTGGCGCTGCTGTCCGGCGTGCGGCCGGATCCTGCGCTGGCAGATCATGCCGCGCTGACCGATCAGAGCGATGGCTGGGCCGTGGTGCTTCTGGAAGGCGCGCAGGGCGACGCGGTGCTGGCACGGCTCTGCCCGGTGGATTTGCGGCCCGCCGTGTTCAAACGCGGCCATACCGTCCGATGTGAGCTGAAGCACATGGCGGCCTCGGTCACCCGGCTCGGGCCAAAGAGCCTGCAGATCATGGTGTTCCGCTCCATGGCGGAGACACTTGTGGATGATCTGAAAACAGCGATGGAAGCTGTTGCGGCACGGGGGTAATCTCGGGGATCACCAACTGATTCCGGGAGCCAAGTGTATGATCCGTCTTGCCCTTGTCGCAGCTTTGCTGGCCGCGCCAGCCTATGCCGCTGAAAAAAAAGAAGAAAGCTGCAAGTATCAAGGGCAGGTCATGGCGGCCGTGCAGCAGGCGCGGCTGGACCGTGTGAAACAGGCCGATGTTGCCCAGACGATTCTGGACAGTGATCCCGCCTGGCCCGAGCAGTACAGCAAAGCCATTCCGCAGCTGACCGCGCATATCTACAGTCTGCGCAAGCGCGATCTGCGCGACAATGACTTCGGCGCGCTGCTGGAGCAGCAATGTCTGGCGAATTGGGATCAGATCCAGAAGATGCAGAAGCAGTTGCAGAGCAACTGAGATGTCGCTTCCCCCCGGTTTCCTTGATGAATTGCGCACCCGCGTCAGCCTCTCTCAGGTTGTCGGGCGCAAGGTCATGTGGGATCAGCGAAAATCGAATCAGGGCAAGGGCGACATGTGGGCGCCATGCCCCTTCCACCATGAAAAATCCGCCAGTTTCCATGTCGATGACCGCAAGGGGTTCTATTACTGCTTTGGCTGTCATGCCAAAGGGGATGCGCTGAAATTCGTGCAGGAGACCGAGAACGTCGGCTTCATGGAGGCGGTGCAGATCCTGGCGCAGGAGGCGGGGATGGAGATGCCCGCCCGCGACCCCAAGGCCCAGCAGAAGCAGGACCACCGGGCCCAGTTGGCCGAGGTGATGGAACAGGCGGTGCGGTTTTTCCGCCTTCAGCTCAACACGCGGTCGGGTGAGGCTGCGCGCAGCTATCTTGCGCGGCGCGGGCTGACGGGTCAGGCCCTGGAACGCTGGGAGATCGGTTTTGCCCCTGACGGCTGGCAGAACCTATGGGACGCGCTGCGCGGCAAGGGTGTGCCGGAAGAGCTGATCATGGGTGCGGGGCTGGCCAAACCCTCGAACAAAGGTGGCAAGCCCTATGACACCTTTCGCAACCGGATCATGTTTCCAATCCGCGATGCGCGCGGGCGGGCGATCGCCTTTGGCGGCCGAGCCATGGATCCGCGCGACAATGCAAAATATCTGAACTCGCCGGAGACCGCGCTGTTTGACAAGGGGCGCAGCCTTTACAATCACGGGCCTGCGCGCACCGCGTCGGGGAAATCCGGCCAGCTGCTGGTCGCCGAAGGCTACATGGATGTGATCGCCCTTGCAGAGGGCGGATTTGAGGCGGCGGTGGCGCCTCTGGGCACTGCGATCACCGAAAACCAGCTCCAGATGCTGTGGCGCATTGCGGATGAGCCGATCATCGCGCTGGACGGCGATACCGCTGGTCTGCGCGCGGCGATGCGGCTGATTGATCTGGCATTGCCCTTGCTTGAGGCGGGGAAATCCCTGCGGTTTGCGCTGATGCCCGAGGGCAAGGACCCCGATGACCTGATCCGAGCCGAAGGGCCGGAGGCGGTGCAGAGGGTGCTTGATCAGGCGATGCCGATGGTGCGGCTGCTGTGGCAGCGCGAAACGGAGGGCAAGGTTTTCGACAGTCCCGAGCGCAAGGCCGCGCTGGACAAGGCGCTGCGCGACAAGATCCGGCTGATCCGCGATCCCTCGATCCGCCGCCACTATGGCGAGGATCTGCAGGATCTGCGCTGGCAGCTGTTTCGCGGCGGCCGCCCGCGCGAAGCGACAGCGGCACCGGGGCTGGACGCCGGGTTCGATGCGCTGCCGGATCCGGGGTTTGATACCGGTTTTGATCCGGGGCCAAGCTTTGATCCGGGCTTTGGAGCTGCGGGCGATCCCGACTTTGGCGGCGATTATGGCGATTATGATAGCGGCTACGATCCGGGCTACGACAGTGGATTTGATCCCGGTTATGAGGCGCCGCCGCCGCCCGTCACCCCGGCTCAGGCGGGCAATCAGGGCAATTACAGCGCTGGAAAATTCCGCAAGGCTGGTGGTTTCCGCGATGGTGCCCGGATGCCCTGGCGCGGCAAGAACGCCCCACCACAGCCGCTGGAGACGACCCGTAATTCGCTGCTTGCTGGCGGCAGCGAGGAAGCGCTGGTGCGCGTCCGTGAGGCAGTGATTCTGGCGACGGTGATCACCACACCGGCGGTGATTGCAAAATATGAGGTCAATCTGGAACGTATGGCCTGTGTCGGCTCGGATCACGCGCTGCTGCGCGATCTGGTGCTGCGCCATGGTGTCGATGCGCCTGAACGGCTGAAAGAGGAAATTGCACAGGCTGCCGGCAGCCATGCCCTTGAAAACCTCTTTGCGCTTCGCCATGTGGCAATCAGCCCCTGTCTGCGTCGTCCCGGCGATGTGGAAATCGCCAGCCTGACCCTGGCGGAGGAATTTGCCAAGCTGGAAGCAAGCCGGGGCCTGGATGCAGAGCTGGCCGAGGCGGAAGAGGATCTGGACGGGCTGGCTGATGAGGCTGTGACATGGCGGCTGGGACAGGCTGCCGAAGCGCGCAACAAAGCCGTGCGCAGTGAGAACGAAGACCGAGCGCAATATGATGTGGGGGAGAACGGAGCGCGTCTGAACCGTGAGGAACGCGACGCTTTCGGAGCCCTTTTGGAACGAATTGGCTACTCCAAGAAGTGACCGCTGCGCCGCAGTCAGGTCGTTTTGCTAAGGAAGAGCGAAAGAAAAACGGGTAAACCGGGTGACGAATCAGCGGATCGCGATAATGATTCGCGAAACCGAATCGCCCCAGCCCCGACGAGGAGCATTGAATGGCCGCCAAAGATACCGACGACCGCAAACCTGACGATCAGGAGCCCGAAATCTCTCTCGACATGAGCCAGGCTCAGGTCAAGAAGATGATCGCCGAAGCGCGCGAGAAGGGTTACATCACCTATGATCAGCTCAATCAGGTCCTGCCGCCGGATCAGGTAAGCTCGGAGCAGATCGAGGACGTGATGTCGATGCTCTCCGAAATGGGCATCAACATCATCGAAGATGAGGAAGCCGAAGAGGAAGAGCAGAAGGGCTCGACCGATCTGGTGACCACCGACAGCAACCGCGAAGTGGCGGTGGCTGGCGCGGCAGCTGAGAAGCTGGACCGCACGGACGATCCCGTCCGCATGTATCTGCGCGAAATGGGATCGGTCGAACTGCTGAGCCGCGAAGGCGAGATCGCCATCGCCAAGCGGATCGAAGCTGGCCGCAACACGATGATCGCCGGTCTCTGCGAGAGCCCGCTGACCTTTCAGGCGATCACCATCTGGCATGACGAACTTCTGTCTGAAGACATTCTGCTGCGCGATGTGATCGACCTTGAGGCGACGTTCGGCAACCAGCTGGACGAAGACGGTGAAGTTGGCGAGCCGGTGGTGGATACCTCTGTCGTTGCCGCGAGCAAACCTGTGGCGAAAGACACCGGTCCAGAGCTCGACGCTGACGGCAACCCGATTGCATCGGACGACGACGAGGACGAGGACGATCAGGCCAACATGTCCCTTGCCGCGATGGAAGCGGCGCTGAAGGACAAGGTGCTGACCACGCTGGAACAGATCTCCTCCGACTATGCACAGCTGAGCGAAATGCAGGACAGCCGGATTTCGGCCACCCTGAACGAAGATGGCTCTTTCAGCGCGCAGGATGAGCAGATCTATCAGTCTCTGCGGTCTGAAATTGTTCTGCTGGTCAACGAGTTGCACCTGCACAACAACCGGATCGAAGCGCTGATCGACCAGCTTTATGGCATCAACCGCCGTGTCATGCAGATCGACAGCTCGATGGTGAAACTGGCGGATCAGGCCCGTATCAACCGTCGCGAGTTCGTGGATGCCTACCGTGGCCGCGAGCTGGATCCGAACTGGCTGGCCGATATGGCGGAGAAGCCGGGACGGGGCTGGCAGATGTTTGTCGAACGTTCCACCGACAAGGTCGAAGAGCTGCGCGCCGATATGGCGCAGGTCGGTCAGTATGTCGGTCTCGACATCTCTGAATTCCGCCGCATCGTGCAGCAGGTCCAGAAGGGCGAGAAAGAAGCCCGTCAGGCGAAGAAGGAAATGGTTGAGGCCAACCTGCGTCTGGTGATCTCGATCGCCAAGAAATACACCAACCGCGGCCTGCAGTTCCTTGACCTCATTCAGGAAGGCAACATCGGCCTGATGAAGGCGGTGGATAAATTCGAATACCGCCGGGGTTACAAGTTCTCGACCTATGCGACCTGGTGGATCCGTCAGGCGATCACCCGCTCCATCGCGGATCAGGCCCGGACCATTCGTATTCCGGTCCATATGATCGAGACGATCAACAAGCTGGTCCGCACCGGCCGCCAGATGCTGCATGAAATCGGCCGCGAGCCGACGCCGGAAGAACTGGCCGAAAAGCTCCAGATGCCGCTGGAAAAGGTCCGCAAGGTGATGAAAATCGCCAAGGAGCCGATCTCTCTCGAAACCCCGATCGGGGACGAGGAAGACAGCCAGCTGGGCGATTTCATCGAGGACAAGAATGCCGTGCTGCCGCTCGACAGCGCCATTCAGGAAAACCTCAAGGAAACCACCACCCGCGTGCTGGCTTCGCTCACCCCGCGTGAGGAGCGGGTTCTGCGGATGCGTTTTGGCATCGGCATGAACACCGACCACACGCTGGAAGAGGTGGGCCAGCAGTTCAGCGTGACCCGCGAGCGGATCCGCCAGATCGAGGCGAAGGCGCTGCGCAAGCTCAAGCACCCGAGCCGGTCTCGCAAACTGCGCAGCTTCCTCGACCAGTAATGCGGCAGTTGATATCCGAACAGAACAGGCGCCCCGGTGGGGCGCCTTTTTGCTGTGTGCCTTGCAGCAGGGGGCGGTTCGGCATGGATTTTGCGGGTCCAGCCCGTCGCAGACCGGCCCGCCTGTCTGGGTGGCGTTGTTAACCATTCCTAACAGTCAGCAATTGTTTTTGGGCCGCGAATACCTAAGTTACCAATAGGTTAACTTTGCGAGATCGGAGGGGTCCAATGGCGCATCATTCGAATTTGAACGAGGCACTTAATGTGCTGGACGACAAGCTCCGCTCGCTCAGCGCGCTGACCAAGGCGAATGCCTTTCTTGTCGAAATCATGCGCAAAGATCGCGCCCTGCTGGAACAGATGGAAGCCCCTGCTGCCCGGGCGATGTTGATGGACCGCGCCTGCCAGTGCTTTGGTGAGGGCGCAGGAGATGCCGCAGATCCAGATGTTCTGGAGGTGCTGGCGACCGCCCTAACCGAAGGGCAAACAGCTGAAATCATTCCGTTTCCCACCGACCGACGTCATTGAGCGGGCCATAGGCACCGCCGCGTCACCGCGCCTGAGGTGACACATCCGGAAGGGGTGACCCTTCCGGATGTTTTTATGGGCGTTACTCCCCCGCAGTGCTGCGGCGCGTGCGGCCTCAACCGGTCGGCATCAGGAAGACCTCCCGCACGGCATTGCGCGGGTCGGCCTCCAGCGCAAAGACAACGGCATCGGCCACGTCTTCGGGCTGGAGCTTGTCGGGCTTGGCTTCGTCGAAGAACGCGGTGTCCACCATCCCCGGCGCAACCACGGTACAGCGCCCGCCCCAGTCCTTCATCTCTTCGGCCAGATTGCCGCCATAGCCATGGACGAACCATTTTGAGGCGCCATAGATGGAGCCGGGGATATGCACCCGCCCTGCCGCCGAACCGGTCAGCACGATGTGTCCTTTCTGCGGTTTCAGATGCGGGATAGCGGCTTTTGCCGTGTAGAGCAGGGCCATGATGTTGATATGAACCATGTCATGCCATTCCGAGGGGTCGCCGTTTTCCGTCCCGGGAGTGTTGAGACCGGTCCCGGCATTGGCAAAGGCTGCGTCGATCTGGCCGAAACTGTCGCGCAGATGCTGTAGGGCGGCGACCTGATCCTCGAATTTGGTGGCATCTCCCGGCAAGGCCAGGGCGCCGTCGCCCAGTTCCTCGGCGAGGCTGTTGAGCTTGTCTTCGGACCGTGCGAACAGGCCGACGTTCCAGCCTGCCTTATGGGCCGCACGCGCGGTTGCTGCGCCGATGCCGCTGGATGCGCCGGTGATGAACAGGGTTTTCTGAGCCATGGGAGGATCCTCTGTCTTGTGGTTGTTTGACCGCTCAACGCGGCGAGTGCCCGATTGGTTGCGCAGGTGATGGGCCTGTTTCGGCAGCGTTGAATGTGAACAGTTGTGACTGGCCGTGGTCGGCGGTATCTGGAATCCTGCCGTTGGCCCTCTATCTCTAAGCTGTGGGCTTCGCGCAGATCGCAGGTCAGCTTGCGCGCGCATCCTCAGAGCCGCGGGCTGAATTACTCATCAAGGATAGGCATCATGCGACTATTTTCTGTGACTATTGCGGCGGCGCTTGCGCTGTCAGCCTGCGCCGAAGCAACCCCGACCGGCCATGTGACCGTCGATCAGGCGCGTGTCTTTGCTCTTCCTGACGGCAGTTTCGAAGTGGTCCCGCCGCAGGGCGCAGTGCGCTCGGCATTCTGGTGTGGCGCGGCGGACTACGCGCGCCGCGCGCTTGGTGCCGACTGGGGGCAGAGCATCTATGTCGTGCGCGGTATCGGCGAGGGCGTCGCCGTGAACCGTAAATCCACCGTGCATTTCAGCCTGAGCCCGGTTGCAAGTGACCGTCCTGACAGTTGGCTGAAACGGACAAATGCCTATCGCGTTGGTGACCGGCTCAGCGTTCAGGAGGCCGATCACCAGTGCACCACCGCCTTTGTTCGCTTCTGACCAGCGCCCTCATTCGCAATCGGCGAGGTTCATCATGACCGGCTTTCCCAGTTTCAAATTCCGCAGAGCGCGTCAGATCTCCAGGGGCCGTCGGGCTGGACCACGCCGGACGGCACTCGCCGTTGTGGGTGTTGGGCTTGGCCTTCTGGCGCTGGCGGTGCCGGCATCCGCCTTTCGTGCGATTAACCGGCTGGAGGTCGTGCCCGCGGGGGCGAGTCAGTTTGAGGTGATCGGACGGGCCGGGGCGCTGAAATCCGACTACTGGTGTGCCGCCGGAGACTATGTGCGCAAATCGCTCGGACTGCCCTGGCAGACAAAGATCTACGCCGTGGACGGCATCGGGGCCAGCAGCACCACCGGTGCACGTTCCGCCGTGCGGTTCACCTTGGATCCGGCCGCCGCCGGGGTGACGCCATTCACCGGCAACTGGACCGGTGATATCCTGACGCCCGGCTATGCGTTTCGTGCCAATGCGGCCTATGGCAAATGCGAAGACTGGATTTTCCCCTTTCGCAGCCGTAACTGATAGCCGGGCAGAAGTTTGGGCATCGAGGTGATCCATGCAGGCAGAGTTCACCGTCTCCACCCGCGGGCAGGGGCTGTATGAAATCACCGATCAGATCGTGGACTGGGTATTGCGCGCACACTGCGACGCCGGGCTGCTGACGCTTTTTGTGCGGCACACCTCCTGTTCGCTGCTGGTCCAGGAAAACGCCGATCCGGAGGTGCAGGGCGATCTCCTCGCTTATCTGTCGCGTCTGGTGCCGCCCGCGTCCGATCCGTCGATGGCCTATCTGCGCCACACCTATGAGGGGCCAGACGATATGCCTGCCCATATCAAGGCAGCGATCCTGCCTGTCAGCCTGTCGATCCCGGTGACCGCCGGGCGGCCTGCCTTGGGCACCTGGCAGGGCATCTACCTGTTCGAGCATCGCGACGCAGCGCACAGCCGCAGGGTGATCGCGCATTTGGTTTAAGCCCCGGCATCTTGTGGTCTTAATTCACCTCTACCCAAACCCTAGAGGCTGCCATATAGTTGTGGATAAGGGCGCAGCGGCGTCCGGTTGACCGGCGGACTGGAACAGGGGGGACAGCTGATGCGCTGCCCGTTTTGCGGAAATATCGACACCCAAGTAAAGGACTCGCGCCCTGCTGAGGATCACGTTTCGATCCGGCGGCGCCGGTTCTGCCCGGCCTGTGGTGGCCGCTTCACCACCTATGAGCGGGTGCAGCTGCGTGACCTCGTGGTGATCAAGACCAATGGCAAACGTGAAGATTTCGACCGCGACAAGCTGGAGCGCTCGATCCGCATTTCCATGCAGAAACGCCCGATTGAACCGGAACGCATAGATCAGATGATCTCGGGCATCGTGCGGCGCTTGGAGAGCATGGGTGAGACCGATATCCCGTCCAAGAAGATCGGTGAAATCGTGATGGAGGCGCTGGCCCGTATAGATACCGTGGCCTACGTCCGCTTTGCCAGTGTTTACAAGAACTTCCAGGCGGCGGATGATTTTGAGGATTTCGTTCACGAGCTGCGCCCGCCGGAGGCGCCGGAAGAGTGAACGCCTCCGGACGGATGCGGGCTGGGGATACGCGCTATATGTCGCTGGCCCTGTCGCTGGGACGACGGGGGCAGGGGCAATGCTGGCCGAACCCGGCTGTCGGCTGTGTGATCGCGCGCAAAGGCCGCATTGTCGGCCGGGGCTGGACCCAGCCGGGGGGCCGCCCTCATGCGGAGACCGAGGCATTGCGCCAGGCCGGTGCACTGGCGCGCGGCGCTACCGCCTATGTCTCGCTGGAACCCTGTTCCCATACCGGTAAGACACCTCCCTGTGCTCAGGCCCTGATCGACGCTGGCGTGGCGCGGGTGGTGGCGGCCATGGAAGATAGTGATCCACGGGTTTCAGGCCACGGGTTTGCGATGCTGCGCGATGCCGGTATCGAGGTCACCACCGGGGTGTGCTCGGACGCGGCAGCGCGGGATCATGCCGGGTTTTTTCTGAAGACGGAACAAGGCCGCCCCTTTGTGACGCTGAAGCTTGCGAGCAGCTTTGATGGCCGTATTGCCACCGCTGCGGGCGAGAGCAAATGGATCACCGGACCCGAGGCCCGCCGTGCCGTCCACGCGATGCGGGCACGCCATGATGCGGTGATGGTGGGTGGTGGGACTGCTCGTGCGGATGACCCGTCACTGACCGTGCGGGATCTTGGGGTGAGCCGTCAGCCCGTGCGGGTGGTGATTTCGCGACATCTCGACCTGCCGCTGATGGGGCAGCTGGCACGCAGTGCACGCAATATCCCGGTCTGGATCTGCCATGGGACCGGCGCCGATGCTGAGCGCCTGCGCGCCTGGGAAGGGTTGGGCGCGCGGTTGCTGCCCTGCGCCGCAGAGGGTCAGCAGCTGGATGCGGCTGATGTCTTGCAGCAGCTGGGGCAGGCGGGTCTGACACGCGTCTTCTGCGAAGGCGGCAGCGCGCTTGCAGCCTCGCTTCTGGCGCAGGATCTGGTGGATGAGCTGATTGGCTTCACTGCCGGGCTGGCCATCGGGGGTGATGGTCTGTCCTCAATTGGCAGCATGGGCCTAAAGGGTTTGGCCGATGCGCCGCGCTTTGATCTGATCGACATGCGTCCCGTTGGGGCAGATATCCAGCACCGTTGGGCCCGTTCACTGGGCTAGGTCGCCTAATGGCAGCAGCCTAGCGCCAGAGATGCGCATAGGTGGAGAATAGCCCCTGAAGCTTTGCCAGGGACCGGGTGGCGGTGCCCGGGGCAGGAATATCGCCCTTCGCCAGCCGCTCCACCACCAGTTCGACCTGACAGGGCAGGCCGCTGACCGGATCCACATAGCGCGGATAATCAATCAGCGCGGCATGGACCAACCCCATCAGGGAGGGGCGGGCCTGCCGTCGGGCAACGGGCACCGCGCCCAGATCCCGGGTCAGCCCCCAGCCCGCATAGAACGGTGCGCCAACCGTGGTCACCTTGACCCCACGCAGCAGCGCTTCAAAGCCCAGAAGCGAAGTCATCGTCCAGACCTCATGCACCATGTCAAGAAGCGCCATCGGGTCACTGTCGGGCACGACGACATCCGCCAGCCCCTCGGCGGCGATGCTGCCGTCGCGCAGCCCGGCCTCCACATCCGGGTGCGGCTTGTAGATCAGCACGGCGTCCGGGTTGGCCGCACGGGCCGCCCGCAGCAGGTCGGCATTGCTTGCGATTTTCTCACATCCCAGACGGACCGAGGCATCATCTGCCACCTGTCCGACCACGAGAATGCGGTGCCCCTCGGGCAGGTTCGGGACCGTTCCGCCGAGGTTGTATTTCGACAGGCTGTCCTGCACCAGCCGCCGGGTCAGGTTCTCGGCGCGCTGTTGCTGCTGGGCGGTCAGGGTCGCGCGGGCGGCGATCAGGTCTTCCAGGTCGCTGGGCTGATGCGGATCGTAGTAGATACCCTGCCGGTCGACGACCAGCGACAGTGGCGGCACCAGCGCCGCCCCCAGCCCGCGGGACCGCAGAAACCCGTCCTCGACACGATGGGCGCCCGGAGATTGCCCGGTGCCGGTGCGCCCGGCCCAGATCATCCAGTTGCGCCCGCTGGCGCGCGCGACCTTGGGGCTGTCGCTAAACCGCAGACGTCGGTAGCGGCCAAAGAACTGTTGCAGCGGCCGTCGTTTCCACAGCCGCATTCCTGAGGCGATCCAGCCTGCGCGATCCTGCTGCCAAGCGCGGGCTTCGGCCTCCAGCGCGTCGATCACCTCCTCCAGCTCGCAGAGCCGGTCGTGATAGGGGCTGTACCAGGTCGGATAGAGGATCATCGCCGCCGCAAACAGCTGCGCGCGGGTCAGGCGGCGCTGGCGCCGGGTGATCGGGAATTCGTCCTCGCTGAGGCCCCAGCCTGCGTAGAAGGGCTGGCCAAAAACGCGGGGTTTGTGACCGCAGAGGATGGCCTCGAACCCCATCTGCGAAGACACGGTATAAACGGCGATGGCGCCCTCCAGCAGCGCCCAGGGCGAGACCGGCGCATCAAGGATCTCGACCCGTCTCTGCGCGTCTGCGGCGGTATAGTAACCGGGGCGATGGCCTGCGCGGTCCTCCGGATGGGATTTGATGATGATGCGGGCGCCGGGATGTTCGTCCTGCGCATAGTAAAGCATCTCCTGAAAGCGCGCGTGATCGGTTCCTTCATGAGGGGTGGATGCGCGGACGGAGGCGTCGCCGCGGGCCTGATCAATCACCAGAACATAACCCGGTTCCGGCACCGGCGCGTTTGGCGAATAGGCGTTGTATTTGCTCAGATGGGCGTCCTGTAGCCGGGCAATCGCGCGCCGGGCGCGGCGCATCAGCGCGCTGTCATCCAGCGGGTGCGTGGCCAGCAGCTGCTCCAGATCCGAGGGGGTGGCGGGATCGAAATGCAACCCTGACCGGTCGAGCAGCAAGCCCAGCGGCGGCTCTCCCTCACGGCCGGGATAGATCGAGCGCAGAAACGCGTCTTCGACCCGCAGCAGGCCACAGCCCTGTGCCGCCGCCACGGCCAGACCACGATGAGCGGTATCGGCATTGCCCCAGACCGCGACAAGATCCTCTGCCGTCGGCTTGCCCAGCCGCAGGTCATAGCCCGCCAGTGACAGGATGCGCCGCAGCCGCCGCTGGCGCAGGAAACCGGCGTTGAAATAGTAAAGCCGGGAGCGAATGCCCCCGGCCCTTGTCGTCGGGTCTGTTCCCGTCATGTCATCAGCCGCCGCTGGCCAAACTTTCGACGCTGGCGATCGGCGCCAGCGGGCTGGCCAGAAGCGAGATGGTCTTGGTCCACTGGGCGTAGGGTGCCTCGGTCACATAGAGCGTGTCGGCATCGCGGATCACGAAGTCGCGCGCCACGAACAACCCGTTGGGCTTGGTCAGGTTCAGCACGTAGACCAGCCGCTGCGCCCCGATCAGATCGTTGCGCCCGAGCACCTGATTGGCAATTTCCGCAGGCTCATTGCGCAAGACGAAGACGCCTGTCGGATCTGATGCGGTGGAGACCAGACCGCCGACCTGGGCGATGGCCTCAAGTGCGGACAGGTTCTGGCTTTCAAACGGGACACGCGCCTGCGCGCTGGTTGCGCCCAAAGCAGTAAAGGAGCGACTGTCCTCTTCCACCAGGATCTTGTCGCCGCCGCGCAGGGCGATGTCCAGCTCGGGGTGTTTGAACAGATCCTGGAACCAGATGGTACCGCGCTCCGCACCACGAATAACGGTGATCTGGGCGTTTTCCGGCTCAATCGCGACGCCGCCGGCGCGGGCCAGCATGGTGGCCAGCGTCCGTGTTGGACGTTCGATCGCGTAAACCCCCTGTCCTCCGACAGCCCCGGTTAGGCTGACAGTGGCGCCATCGCCTGCGAGGCGGCGGACCTGAACCTGCGGGTCGGGGGTCTGATCTTCGAGTTTCTTGGTGATGGTGCGGCGCAGCTGATCCGGCGTATTGCCTGAGGCGCGCAGCCGACCGGCATATGGCACGAAGATAAAGCCGGCGCTGTCGACCTGCACCTCTTCCAGCACCGTGGCATTGGTGGCCTCTGCCGCCAAGAGCCCGTCATCGACGTTTTCCCAGACGGTGAGGCCCAGAACATCACCGGGGCGGATCACGTCGGAGGTCAGCTGACCGGCGCTGCGGAAGCTTTCGGAAAAGCCAAGCGCCGGGACAACGGCGGTGGCGCGGGTCACGCGATCATTGACCGATACAATGAAGGCATCGCCTTCTTTTTGCACGGAACCGGCATAGATCTGACGCTTGTTCGGGCCGACCTGGGGCAGGCCGCAGGATGCTGCCAGCGTGACTGCGGCCAGAATCGCAACCGGGCGCGCCCATTGCAAGGGAACGGTTTTCACTGCTCGGTCTCCTCGACCTATTATTGTTCTGCCTCAAGTTTTAAGGCCAAGCTAGCGCAGTGTTTTGAAAAAATCCAGCCTTGGAGGTCTGGCTCGTCAGTTCACCACACGCAACTGTTGCCGCGGTGCCGCTGTCCCCTGGATCAGCGCCTGATAGGGGTCCTCCGGCGCCAGCATCATATCCACCACCTGCCGCAGCAGCTGGCGGCGGCCCTTGCGGGAATAGAAGCCACCGGGGAGCTGCGAGGTTTCCAGAAGATAGCGGCGATAATCCTTATAGGCGCGATTGTCCGGTCGTGCGGGCGCGGCAAAGAACTCCGGCAGGGGTTGGGTGGAGACAAATTCGGGCTTGTCGTAGACCGCCTTGCCAAACACCTTCAGCGGGATGCCGCGCCAGAGCACCTGCTGGCCGGCCGTCGAATTCACTGTGACCGCTGTGCGGGCCTCGTTCAGGAGGGCGGCGAGCTTGCCGCCACGCACGTAGTGGACGCGGTGTTCCAGCCCATAGTGTTTTGCCAGCTGGCGCACCGCGCGCCGGATCGGAACACGGCCATCTTCCAGCGGATGCGCCTTGACCACCAGATGGTGATGGCGCGGCGCGCCCTCCGCAAAGCCCTGGAACACCTCGGTCAGGAAATCTGTGAGGCTGGCAAAGGGGGAATGCTCCTGAAAGGCGCTGTCATGTTCCAGTTGCAGCAGGGCCAGATGATAGGGAAAGCCGCCGTTGCGGATGCGCCGGGTCGCCAATCTGCGTTCCAGCGCCTGAATTGGCATCAGCAGCAGGCGGCGCAGATAGAGCTGAAATTCGCGGGTGACCGGCAGCGCCCGATGCGGGCGGAACTGGCGGTACCCCTGATTGAGCAGCATGACACAGCCGTGGTAAAGCGCGCCGTAGAAGACATGTTGCCGGGTATCGCCCCAATGTGAAGGGGGCAGCGGCGCCTCCATATCGGAGAGCGCAAGCGCTGCGGTCATTTGCTCCACGGGCATGTCCATCAGCCGCGAGTTGCCGTTGGAGCCGTCCCGCTCATAGGTGACCCAATAGGGGCGCAGATAGCCTTCCTCGAAGACATGTACCCGGATGCCGCGGCCCCGCGCGATGCTCACCGCCTTGGCGTGGATCGGGCGGGTATCGCCGTAGAGCACCAGATCGGTGATCTTCTTGTCGTCCAGCATCGTGTCCAGATGGGCGGGCCAATCCTGTGGGGCGCCGCGATAGGGCAGGTAGCTGGCCCGGTCGCGCCAGAACGCCTGATCGCCGGCATTGAACCCCACCCGCCACACGTCTGAGCCCGCAGCCTGCAACATCTCTGCCAGGCTGGCAAAGAACGGGCCATGAGGCCCTTGCAGAAACAAAAAGCAGCGTTGTGGATGGTCGGTCTTGTGCATAATGGGCCGAATATATCCCGATTGTACAAACAATGGCTTAACCCCTAATCGGATTTAACCATCTTTCCGCGCAAGGGTAGGCTGGCGCGGCTGGGCGAGGCAAGCCCAGTGGCGGCCTGTTCTGCGCCACAGCGACCCGGGCGCGCCTATCCGGCAACAGCGGGGCTTGCCGCGCGGCGGTCCAATGGCTACCAGAGAGGCGCCGGCCGACCAAGACGGCCATAACCGCATATGCAACCTGCAGGAGCCCGCCCATGTTCACAGGCATCGTCACCGATATCGGCATCATCACCGAGCTGGAGCAGCAGGGCGACCTGCGGGCGCGGATCAAGACCGGCTATGACACTGCAACCATCGACATCGGGGCCTCGATCGCCTCTGATGGTGTCTGCCTGACGGTGATCGCACTGGGGGAGGATTGGTATGATGTGCAGATCTCTGCCGAGACCGTGTCCAAGACCAATATCGGCGGCAACGGCTGGACCCTGGGCAAGCGCGTCAATCTGGAACGCGCGCTGAAGGTCGGTGATGAGCTGGGCGGCCATATCGTGTCGGGGCATGTCGATGGCGTGGCCGAGGTGGTGGAGATCCGCGATGAAGGGGACAGCACCCGCGTGACCCTGCGCGCGCCACAGGAGCTGGCGCGCTTTATCGCGCCAAAGGGATCGGTGGCGCTGAATGGCACCTCGCTGACTGTGAACGATGTCGACGGATGTGATTTCGGCATCAACTTCATCCCGCACACCAAGGAAGTGACGACCTGGGGGGATGTTGCGATTGGCGATGCGGTGAATCTTGAGATCGACACGCTGGCCCGTTACGTGGCCCGGCTGAACGAGCAGGGCTGAGCCTCTTTCACGCGCGCCCCCGTGCAATCTGGGGCTGTCTGCCTGGGGCGTCCCAAAAGGCTCCCGCCCCCGTTTCCCGGCATCGCGGATGCCGTCTCAGGCGTTGGGCGTGGCGCGCCGCAGGGGCGGCGCGCGTCAGCGATCTCCCGCGACGAGGGGAGCTGATCTTGCGGCGCAGTTTGACCTTTGCCGTGGCTGCGTCGTGCCTGTGCAAGGGGCCATCTGCCGCCGCAACCGCTGACCCTGAAACAGCCTCTGACAGGGGAACGCGCCACCGCGACGCCGCGTCCGGTACATGGGCTGCCGCAAGCGGGGCTGGTATTTACGCTGCGGCTGGTCTATCCCGCTGGGGTATCCACGGCCTTGCTCGGGGTTGTGGAGGTCGCACTGACCATTGTCCACGACTGCCCACCGAAAGGTTGCCTGAATGAGCTTTGAAACACCGGGGCCGATTGAAGCCCAGTTGCGTGACGCAATCAGCCCTATTGAAGAGATCATCGAAGAGGCCCGTCAGGGGCGGATGTTCATCCTGGTCGATCACGAGGACCGCGAAAATGAGGGCGATCTGGTGATTGCCGCCGAATTTGCGGATGCTGCGGCGATCAACTTTATGGCGACTCACGGACGCGGTCTGATCTGTCTTCCGATGACGGCGGAGCGGGTCGATGCGCTGGGGCTGCCGATGATGGCGGTGAACAATTCTTCGCGCCATGAAACAGCTTTCACCGTGTCGATCGAAGCCCGCGAAGGTGTCTCGACCGGGATTTCCGCTGCCGACCGTGCACTGACCGTGGCGGCGGCCATTGACGAGAGCAACACGATGGCCGCGCTGGCGACACCGGGGCATGTGTTTCCGCTGCGGGCCAAACGCGGCGGTGTGCTGGTGCGCGCAGGCCATACCGAGGCGGCGGTTGATATCTCTCGTCTGGCTGGTCTGAACCCCTCGGGCGTGATCTGCGAGATCATGAATGAGGATGGCACCATGTCGCGGCTGCCGGAGCTGGTCGATTTTGCCCGGACGCACGGGCTTAAAATCGGCACCATCAGTGATCTGATTGCCTACCGCGCGCGCAACGACAATCTGGTGGTGGAGACCTCGCGCAAGACCGTCACGTCTGAAATCGGTGGCGATTGGGAACTGCGCCTGTTTACCGACCAGACCCACGGCATTGAACATGTGGTGATGACCAAGGGCGATATCACCACCCCTGAACCGGTCCTGACCCGCACCCATGCGCTGCATGAGGCAACGGATCTTCTGGGACTTGGTCCCAAACCGGGCCGACAGCTGCCGCGCGCGATGGAACTGATCGCGGCCGAGGGGCGCGGCGTCGTCTGCCTGTTCCGCGAGCCGCGCAATTCGCTCTATGCGCAGGACGACGAAGGCCCGCGCACCATCAAGCAGACCGGGCTGGGCGCGCAGATCCTGTCCAAAATGGGTCTGCATGAGCTTGTGTTGCTGACGGATTCACCCTCGACCACCTATGTTGGACTAGACGCCTACGGCCTGAGCATCGTTGGCACCAAACCTCTTCTGAAGGACGCTTGATATGGCTGCACATGAAACTCACTATACGCTGGACCGTCCGACATTCGACAAACCGGTCAAGCTGCTGATCGTGGTCGCGCCTTATTACAAGGATATCGCCGACAATCTGGTGGCCGGCGCCCAGGCCGAGATCGAAGCCGTCGGCGGCACCTGCGAACTGATCGAAGTGCCGGGTGCGCTGGAGGTGCCGACCGCGATCGCGATTGCCGACCGCAGCTCTAACTTCGACGGCTACGTGGCTCTGGGCTGCGTGATCCGTGGCGAAACAACCCATTATGAAACCGTCTGCAACGACAGCAGCCGCGCGATTCAGTTGATGGGGCTACAGGGGCTGTGCATCGGCAATGGCATCCTGACGGTGGAAAACCGCAAGCAGGCGGAGGTCCGCGCCGATGTGAAGGATCAGAACAAAGGTGGCGGTGCTGCGGCTGCGGCCTTGCATCTGATCGCGCTGACGCGTAAATGGGGCGCCCAAACCAAGGGAGTCGGCTTCAAAGCCCCTTCCGAGGCCATCAGACTGGCCGACTCAGACAATGGACCCACCACCGTATGACCACTTCGGAAAGCCAGGGCGCCGCTCGCAAGGGCAGCGACAAGCATAAAATGAAATCAGCGTCGCGGCTCTATGCCGTGCAGGCGCTGTTTCAGATGGAACATAGCAACCTGTCTTTCGACAAGGTCATCGTCGAATTTGAGGACCACCGTTTTGGGGCGGTCTACGAAGGCGATGAGATGGCAGAGGGCGATCCGAAAAGCTTTCGCAAGCTGATCGAGGGCGCAGTCAATAATCAGGCCAAGATCGACCAGATGACCGACCGCGCACTGGTGGCCAAATGGCCGATTGCACGGATCGACCCGACGCTGCGCGCCCTGTTCCGGGCCGCGGGTTCTGAGATGCTGGCAGGCAAGACACCGCCCAAGGTGGTGATCAATGAGTTCGTCGACATCGCGCGGGCCTTCTTTCCAGAGGGCAAGGAGCCGAAATTCGTGAATGCCGTTCTGGACCATATGGCGCGTGAGGCATGCCCCGAAGCCTTCTAACCAGGGCAATCTGACTGGGAGCTTCTGACCGGGGCTTGCGACAGGCGCCAGCTGCTGTGGCGCAACGAGGATCGAGAAGCGTGCCCGATGGGCGCGCTTTTTTCGTCTGCCGCCGGGCTGCCAGAACACTGCCGTAAAATGCTGGTCGACATGCGTCAAATCCCGCCGATCCGGCAATTGCCGCTGGACCATGTCGCAAAGAGTGCTACCGTTTTGGCCGAAGCAGGAGGGTATGCCATGCCAAAGCTGGTGAGTCTTTATATTCGCAACGTGGTGATCGGCTTTGCCATTGCCGCAGCTTTTGTCGGGCTGCTGTTGTGGTTCAACGTGATGAACCTCTGGCATCTGGTCAGCACATCGGACAGTGGCGTTTTGGCGGTTGCGATCCTGTGGTTCATGAACGGTATCGTTTTTGCCGGGGTGCAGTTCGGCTATGCGGTGATGTCGCTGGCGCAGAAAGAAGACACCCCGCGCGGCGGGATGCGGATCACCCCCGATATGCACTCTGAGATGGTTCCGGTGCGCGTTCCGGCCAAGAAAGCCTCTCGGCAGCTGCCGCGCCGCTGATCCGCAGATCTGGACACCAAACGTCCAGACCAGCAAGCCCTCAGTCAGCCGTGCCCCTCAGGCGCGGCTTTTCTTTTGTCAGCCAGAACAGTGGTGGAATGCGGCGGGACCACCAGGCAACCGTGCGGTTATGATTCCCGAGGACCTGTATGTACAGGTGGGCGCCAGGTAAAAGGACCAGGGTCCAAACAGAGCCAGCTCCCTCGGAATTGCTTAAGGCCACTGGAATGCTACCTGTCACGAGAAGGGCAGAACCCGCCTCCGTTCTAACTAGGCGTCGGGGCAGGCGGAGACAAGGGGCGTCCGCCGTCTTTTCGACATGGCCCTCTCACCGTGGCGGATGTGGCATGGCCGCAGGCTGTCTTGATACAATATCTGACCAGTGCGTTTGCAAGGTGCCTGCGCCATGGCCTTGTCATTTGTTCATGAATTGTTCACATTGGCCCCATGATGCAGGATCTTGCCCCCGGTCAGCGCCTCGCGCGTGGTGTGGCCCGCCATATGGCGGCGCTTGGTTTTGTCACGGTCGAAGAATTCGTTCCCGCCCGTGGTCTGCGGGTCGATGTCATGGCGCTTGGCCCCAAGGGTGAGCTATGGGTGGTCGAGTGCAAATCCAGCCGCGCCGACTATCAGTCCGACAGCAAATGGCGGGGCTATCTTGAATGGTGCGATCGCTATTTCTGGGCGGTGGATCTGGCGTTTCCGAATGAGCTGTTGCCTGACGACAGCGGTTTGATCATCGCCGATGACTATGACGCCGAGATCATCCGCATGGCGCCGGAACAGAAACTGCCCGCCGCCCGTCGCAAGAAGCTGATCCAGAAATTCGCAATGGACGCCGCCAGCCGCCTGCATCGGCTGCGCGACCCGCGACCGGGGATGGATGGGATATGGGACAGCGAGGCGCGCGGCGCCTGATTGCTGGCGGCGCGTCGGTTGGCAGGGCGGGCGCGTCAGCCCGCCGCCGGGTGTTCGTGGGGCTCAGGTATCGAGGCTGCGCGCTGCCTGGGCTGCGGCCATGATTTCTTCGGCGATTTCATTGGCCTCATCCGGATCAAAATCCATCGGGATTTCGATCCCGTCGGCTTCGATGAAGATGCGGACCATGCCTGCGTCGGTGGGGCCGATCTGCATATTGGCTTCGATGTCGCGCTCGGTGTTGATGCTCATGCGGCACTCCTGTCATGGGGCTTGCGGTGACGGGTTCTGCTAGCCTGCTGCCACTGTAATGGCAAGCACTCGCGGCTTCCAGATGGACCTCGCGGGCGGGGCAGAAGATCGCAAGCGTGACGGCAAATCTCTTCACATTCGGGGTAAAAAACTTGCCGCTTGCCTCTTGCGCTCTCATCGCCCCTGTATTAAATCGCCCTCAGTGCCGCCTTAGCTCAGTTGGTTAGAGCGCCTGATTGTGGATCAGGAGGTCCCCCGTTCGAGCCGGGGAGGTGGTACCACCCTTCAGATGATATTGATATGACCACATTGGACCGCCAGAGGCACGACGCCTGTTTTCATGTCGGTAATTCAGCGGCTTACCCTGGGTTAGCCTGCATGAACGAGCCGGTGAAGATCAGTCGCTGACCGGTTGGATCGCCACGCGTTGTTCGATAGCACCGCTCAGATTGTTCAGGATCAGGATCTCATCCCCATCGGTGACCACAGCAATCCAGCCGTCGCCAAAGGTCACGGCGCGCGCGCTGACCCCGGCTGGCAGCGTCACCGTTTCGGGCAGCTTTGGACCTGACGCAGACAAACGGATGACAAGCAGGGTCAGAACCACTAAGAACCCGCAAATCATGATCACCGTTAATGTGGTCACCATCCGCCGCAGGAACACCAGCTGGGGCGGTTCACTTTGAATATCTGTCTCAGAAGGATGTGTCATGGCCCGCCGCCGGATCGAGTTTGTCATCGCGGAAAACCCGCCTAAACGGCTTGATAAAGCGGTTTCGCGTGATGTGCCAGAGGAAGCCACCCTGTCGCGCACCCGTCTGGCGCGGCTGATCGAGGCAGGGCAGCTGCAGGTCAATGGCACGGTCGTGACCGACCCCAAGGCCAAGATCGAGGAAGGTGCGCTGATCGAGATCACCGTGGAAGAGGCCGAGGACAGCCACATCGGCCCCGAGGATATCCCGCTTGAGGTGATCTATGAGGACGACGATCTGATCGTTGTCAACAAACCCGCAGGCATGGTTGTCCATCCCGCCCCCGGAACACCATCGGGCACGCTGGTCAACGCATTGCTGCACCATTGCGGCGATAACCTCTCCGGCGTTGGTGGCGTCAAACGCCCCGGCATCGTGCACCGCATCGACAAGGAGACCAGCGGGCTGCTGGTGGTCGCGAAATCCGATGTCGCCCATCAGGGTTTGGCCGCTCAATTCGAGAAACATACGGTCGAACGCTATTACCGCGCTATCTGTTATGGTGTGCCGGATGCCAATGATCCGCGCCTGCGCGGGGTAAAGGGGACGAGCTTTGAACCCGGCAATATCCTCAAACTGACCACACAGCTCGCGCGCCATAGAACCGACCGGCAGCGGCAGGCGGTGCTGTTCCAGGGCGGCCGCCATGCTGTCACCCGTGCCCGTATCGTCGACAGCTACGGCACGCCGCCGGTGGTGGCGCTGATCGAATGCTGGCTTGAAACCGGCCGCACCCATCAGATCCGGGTGCATATGGCCCATGCAGGCCATGGGCTGGTCGGCGATCCGGTCTATGGCGGCAAGCGCAAACTTGCCGCAAAATCGCTGCCCGAGGCCACCGCAGCGGCCATCCAGTCATTCCCGCGTCAGGCACTGCATGCTGCGGTTCTGGGCTTTGTCCATCCTGTCACCGGTGACGACATGCGATTTGAAGCGCCGGTACCAGAAGATATGACAGATCTGCTGCAAATGTTGGCAACGCCTGCGGAATAATCACGCCTGCGATCAGCGAGCTCCTGATTTATTGCAGAAAAACCGAGATCCCGCCGCGCGTTGCGGCGGGTCGATGGTCTGCAACTTGCTGTGAACTTCGTCACAGACCGCTTTTCTTATGATTCCTATAAGAGATAAACTTGGCAACTCTTGAACGGGGCTGTGCGTTAACCCATATGACGAGATGTTAAGTCCTTATACATTGGGAGGGACACAAAGAATGGCAAATTATGCAAATCTGCCCGCACCGACACCCGAAGGCGGGCTGAACCGGTACCTTCAGGAAATCCGCAAGTTCCCGCTGTTGGAACCGGAAGAGGAATATATGCTGGCCAAGCGCTGGGTCGAAGAGCAGGACAGTGCCTCGGCCCATAAGATGGTGACATCGCACCTGCGTCTGGCGGCGAAAATTGCCATGGGCTATCGCGGCTATGGTCTGCCGCAGGCCGAGGTGATCTCCGAAGCCAATGTCGGTTTGATGCAGGCGGTCAAACGCTTTGATCCCGAAAAGGGCTTTCGCCTGGCGACCTATGCCATGTGGTGGATCCGCGCCTCGATCCAGGAATATATCCTGCGGTCCTGGTCGCTGGTGAAACTCGGCACCACCTCGGCGCAGAAGAAGCTGTTCTTCAATCTGCGCAAGGCCAAGGCCCGTATCGGCGCGCTGGAGGAGGGCGACCTGCACCCCGACACCGTCAAGAAGATCGCCACCGACCTCGGCGTGACCGAGACGGAGGTGATTTCGATGAACCGGCGGATGTCCGGCGGCGATGCCTCTCTCAATGCCACCGTCGGCAGCGAGGGCGAAGGCACGATGCAGTGGCAGGACTGGCTGGAGGATGAGGATGCCGATCAGGCCGGCGACTACGAGGCGCGCGATGAGCTTGAGGCCCGCCGCGAGCTGCTCGCAAATGCGCTTGATGTGCTCAACGATCGCGAGAAGGATATTCTGACGCAGCGCCGGCTGGCCGATCAGGCGAAAACGCTGGAGGACCTCAGCACGCAATATGGCGTCAGCCGCGAGCGTATCCGCCAGATCGAGGTACGCGCCTTCGAGAAACTTCAAAAGAAGATGCGCGAGCTGGCGTCCGAGAAGGGCATGTTGCCGGTGAGCTGACCCGTCCGGAGCGGTCCGCGAATCGCAGATTAAACGGCCCCCTTTGCGGGGCCGTTTTTCCTGTGCCGCGAGGGGCGCCACAGCGCCGCCGCGACCAGCTGCGGCCCGAGGCGGGCGAAGGTTTCCAAACTCTTAAGATAAGAGATTGAAATTCTATGCAATAATGGCGTGAAGCCTGCGATTTTGGGTCTTTGCCTAACGCTTTGTTAGGGGCGCCGGTCCTAGTGTTCGGGGATGTAATTCCTCAAAGGACCAAGTAACCGATGCCGTCCATATTCTTTCGTCTTCCCATCCGTATCTACGCTGTGGTGGCGATGGCACTCGCGCTCTCTGTGCTGCTGACCGTCCTGCTGCTGTCACGCGCAGTCGACAACGCCTATGCCATGCGCGACCGTGAGCTCAGCAATATCATCGATACCTCAATCAGCCTGCTTGCCGATCTTGAGGCGCGGGTACAGTCTGGTGAGCTGACAGCCGAGGAGGCGCGCGCTCAGGGCCGTGAAGTGATTGAGAAAATTCGCTTCGAAACCTCCGGCTACCTCTTTGCATTCGACAAGGAACTTATCGTGCGTGCGCACCCCATGGTGCCGGACTGGGTCGGCACTGACCGGTCCGGCTTCGAAGACGTGAAGGGTATCAAGGTGTTCCAGGAGCTGGGCAAGGTTGCCGCAGCTGATGGTGCCGGCTCGGTCCGCTATTGGTTCCAGAAACCGGGTCAGACCACTCCAGAGCAGAAAATCGGCTATGTGAAGGCCTTTGAACCCTGGGGCTGGGTCATTGGCACCGGCTCCTATGTCTCTGACATTCGGGCGGATCTTGCCCAGATGCGGACCGAAGCGATGGCCACCCTCGCGATCAGCCTGATTCTTCTGGTGATTGCCTCGACGGTCCTGCTGCGCAGTGTTACCGGCCCGATCAACGGTCTGAAGGCGCGGATGGCCACGATGGCCGACGGCGAGACGGCGACGGATGTACCCTATACTCGGGCGCGCAGCGAAATCGGCGAAATGGCCCGAACGCTTGAGGCATTCCGCGGGAAGCTGCAGGAGCAAGACGTGCTGAAAGGCCAGCAGCAGACCCGCGACGCCGAGCGGTCCGATGTGGTGTCGATCATCTCCAGCCGTCTCGCGGCACTGTCGCAGGGCGATCTGACCGTGCGTATCAACGAGACCCTGCCGGAGGATTACGCCCAGCTGCAGCGTGACTTCAACCGCACCGCGGAAACGCTGAGCGCGACCGTGACCCAGGTGATCGACACTGCCGAAAGCATCCGCAACGGCGCCAATGAGATCAGCCAGGCCTCCGACGACCTGTCCAACCGCACCGAAAGCCAGGCCGCCACGCTGGAGGAAACCGCCGCCGCCCTGGACGAGATGACGGCCAGCGTGAAATCCGCCGCCGAAGGTGCCCGCAGTGTCGAAAGCATCATGCAGGAAGCCAAACAGGAGGCCGAAACAAGTGGCACCGTGGTGCAGAGCGCCGTCTCCGCAATGACCGAGATCGAGCAGTCCTCGACCCATATTTCGCAGATCATCGGGGTGATTGACGACATCGCCTTCCAGACCAATCTCCTGGCGCTGAACGCCGGTGTCGAGGCCGCGCGGGCCGGCGAGGCGGGCAAGGGCTTTGCCGTGGTCGCCAGCGAGGTGCGCGCCCTTGCGCAGCGGTCCTCGGATGCGGCGATGGAGATCAAGACGCTGATCGGCGACAGCACCAAACAGGTGGAGCGGGGCGTTGATCTGGTGGGCAAAACCGGCGACGCGCTGCAAAGCATCGTGGAGCGGGTCGGCCATATCTCGAAACTGGTTTCGGGCATCGCAACCGGTGCCAGCGAACAGTCGACCGGTCTGCATGAGATCAACACCGGCGTGACCCAGCTTGACCAGGTCACCCAGCAGAACGCCGCCATGGTCGAAGAGGCCACTGCCGCCGGGCATATGCTCAATGCCGATGCCACCAAGCTGGCCCAGCTGGTCGCCCATTTCCGGGTCGCGGCGGGGGGCAGACCGGCCTCGGAACCTGCCCGCAAGACCCCAGCAGCGGCCCCGGCGCCGCGGGTCACCAGAAATGACCCCAAACCGGCGGCGCCCAGTGCCCATGGCGATGACTGGGATCTGGAGGCGGTGAAACCGACCCCGGCCCCGGCGGTCGCCAGTACCAGTGGCAACGCGGCCAAGGATATCTGGCAGGATTTCTGACCCGGAAACGGGCCTTGAAAGCCAGAATTTCAACGACCGAGACAGAGACCGCGCCGGACCATCCCGGCGCGGTTTTTCCATGCCTGCGGTCTGGCTGACGCCTGCCGCGATGATGCCGCGATTCCCCAGTGCTCCAGTGCTCCAGTGCCATGATCCATCGGCCCTGGTGTCGCGCCGGATGCCGATCGTCGCGATCAACGGCCAATGTCAGTCTCAAAGCGCTCCAGAAATCTGCGGCTGGAAACCGACATCACAGCAGCGAGCACCGGAAACAGGCGGCGGGGAACCGACCATGCGCCAATCAGGCAGGGATCTCTTTCAGCCACTCATGCACATAGTCGCCAGCCGCCCGGCAGGCTGTCTCGATCTGTTGCGCGGCCATCAGCTGGACTGCGATTGCGGTGGCCAGGGTGCAGCCGGTGCCGCGCTTGGTCTGTTTCAGTCTTGGCCGCGGGAAGGCGACATGGGTGGCGTCGCAGAAAAGATGGTCCACTGCCATCGCGTCGGTCCCATGTCCTCCTTTGATCAGAACCGCTCCGGCGCCCGCCTGGTGAAGCTGGCCCGCCTGCGCTGCCATGCCGAAGTGCTGCGGGTCAACGCGGCTCCCGCCGCCCGGAACTGCGCCGTGCAAGCCTGGGCATAGCTGCGATGCTTCGTGCAAGTTGGGGGTGATCAGATCGGCGCGGGCCATTAACGGTGCCAGATCACCGGCGTGCATCAGCCGACCGCCTGAACTGCTGCGCAGAACCGGATCCAGCACAACCGGACAACTCGGCGGGAGCAACCGCGCCAGAGTTGCGGCAATTGCCTCGGCAGCTGCCGCGCTTCCGACCATGCCGATCTTCACCGCGCTGATCGGGCCGGTCTCAACAGCGGCCTGTATCTGACCCAGAATACCGTCAACCGGCGTCGGGTAGATCTCCTGCAAGGCCTGGTTGGTCTGCACGGTCACGGCTGTCACCACCGGTCGCAGGCTCAGCGATCGGGCCGCGAACTGCGGGATCATGCGGGCCATCGCCGTGGCGGCGGCGATATCACGGGTCAGCCCGGCGCCGCCGCTGCTGTCGGTGCCTGCGATGATCAGCAGCGCGCTCATTGCCGCCGCCCCGCTGCCAAGAGCGCCAGATCTCCGGCAAAGTCAGGCGCAAGCTCCGCCGCCTTGCGCCAGGCCCGCAGGCCACTATGACAGGCAAGCACAACCCGGCGGTCCGTCGGCAGATCAGCCGCCGTCAACCGATCCGGCAGGATGCGGACAGCGGTCGTCGTGGCCGGTTCAGCGGCCTCATCCTCCGGGCGCAATTCTATCACGTAATCGGCGGCGGTCACGCTGTTCATCCCGATAAAGGGCAGCGACCACGCAGGCTCTGCGGCCGTGGCGAAATCAAACCCGCCCATCTGAAGCCCGGCAAAGTCGAGGCTGAACATCCGCCCCAGCGGGGTTGGCTGATGGCCCAGTAGCAACTTCAGGGCAAGCTGTGCCTGCAGGGCGCCAATCACCCCGACAACCGGCCCCATAATCCCGGCACTGGCGCAGGTGGCGCTCCTGTCGGGCGGGTCGGGGAAGACGGCGCGCAGCGAGGGGCCGCCCCCGCAAAAGACGCCGACATAACCCGATTGCGCCAGTGCCGACGCACTGATCAGCGGACGCCCCAGCGGCTGACAGCAATCCGAAAGCGTGTAGGACACCGCATAGCTGTCGGCAGCATCTATCACCAGATCGGCGGGGCCGACCGCAGCGGCGCCATTGTCCGGTGTCAGGTCGCGTGCATGGGGGTGCAGCCGCAGCTCCGGCGCCATTGCGATCAGCCGCCTGCGCGCGGCCTCGACCTTGTAGCGACCAACGTCCGCAAATGTATAGAGTGGCTGGCGTGGCAGGTTGGTTGCCTCAACCCGGTCCCCGTCCATCACCGTGATTTCGCCAATACCGGCACCGGCAAGATATTGCAGAACCGGACAGCCAAGCCCGCCGGCCCCGACAACAAGAATATGGGCGCTGGCCAGCCTCTGCTGTCCCTCGGCGCCCACCTCCGGCAAAGCGGTCTGGCGGTCAAAGCGGCTCATCTCGCGCAGGCCCGGATCCATTCCAGGGTCCGCGCCTCCGGGTTGGCGGCCTGCTGGATATCCGTCACCACGGCAGCGCTGTCTGCACCTGCGGCAAAGACCCCGGGCAGGCGTTCGGGCGTCAGCCCGCCAATGGCAACCAGCGGTGTGTCTCCCGCCATCGCTTTCCACCGGCGCACCCGGTCAAGCCCCTGTGGGGCCCATTTCATCTGTTTCAGCAGGGTTTCATAAACCGGACCAAGCGCCACATACTCAGGGCCATGGGCGAGGGCGCGCTCCAGCTCCGCTTCGTCATGGGTCGACAGGCCAAACCGCACGCCCTTGCGGCGCAGGGCCTCGAAATCGGCCGTGTCCATGTCTTCCTGTCCCAGGTGCACAAAGCTGCAGTTCAGATCCAGTGCGGCCTGCCAATAGTCATTGACCACCAGCTGCGCGCCATGCACGGCGCAGAAATCCCGCGCGCGGGCAATCTGGCGGCGGATCTCTGGCTCCGGCAGGTCTTTCAGCCGCAGCTGCACAAGGCGCACCCCATGGGGAACCAGCAGTTCCAATTGGCTGACATGACCAACGATCAGGTAAAAACGCTCCATTGTCGTCTCCGTGAATAAGGGGGGCGCAGCTCAGCTTAGCGCTGCGAGGCCAAGAACAGGGGTGGAGGGCACCGCCATATCGCGCCGCTCCATCGGGTCTGCGTGATATCCGGCGCGCCCGGCCTCAATCGCCAGCGCCATGGCGTGCGCCATTCCGGCAGGATCTCCGGCCTTGGCCACAGCGGTGTTTAGCAGCACGGCATCCATGCCCAGCTCCATCGCCTGCGTCGCATCCGACGGGCGGCCAATGCCCGCATCCACGATCAGCGGCACCTCAGGGAAATAGGCCCGCATCGCGCGCAGGCCATCCGGGTTGCGCAAGCCCTGACCGGATCCGATCGGCGCGCCCCAGGGCATCAGCACCTCACAGCCCGCCTCAAGGAGTTTCTCTCCGACCACCAGATCGTCGGTGGTGTAGGGAAAGACCTGAAACCCATCGTCAGACAGCGTACGCGCGGCCTCGACCAACCCGAACACATCCGGTTGCAGCGTGTCGCAATGGCCGATCACTTCCAGCTTGATCCAGGGCGTGCCGAACAGTTCGCGCGCCATCTGGGCGGTGGTCACTGCTTCCTGCACGGAGTGGCAGCCTGCAGTGTTGGGCAGGATGCGGCAGCCGGTATCGCGCAGGCCGTCCCAGAATCCCGCGCCGGAGCCATCAGCGGTCTCGCGCCGCAGGGACACGGTGATGATCTCGCAGCCACTGGTCCTGATTGCCTCGCTCAGGACCACAGGCGAGGGGTATTGGGCGGTGCCCAGCAGCAGCCGCGAGGTGATCTCTTCTCCATAGATCTGCATCGTCATCCCCCCTGCATCGGGGCGAGCACTTCGATGCGGTCGCCCTCGTTCAGCTCGGTGTCAGCGCGTCGGGTGCGGGCCACAAAGGCGCCATTCAGCGCGGTGGCGACCGACGGGCTGATATAGCCCAGCTCACGCAGCGCAGCTTCCAGCGTCCGGGCGCTCACCTCATGCGCTTTGGCGTTCACGGTGATGTTCATCTGATGTCTCCGGTCTGAGGCGGTCCGCCACCTGCTGCGCCATCGCGGGCGCCAGCAGAAATCCGTGGCGGTACAGCCCGTTGAGGAATAGTGTCCCGCCGTCCTGATGAAGGCGGGGCAGATTGTCGGCAAAGGCGGGGCGCAGCCCGGCACCTGTTTCCACAACGCTGGCCTCGGCAAAGCCCGGGTGCAGGGTGAAGGCTGCATTCAGCAGCTCGCTGAGCGAGCGCAGGGTGACGGGACGGGTGGATGTGCTTTCAACCATGGTGCCGCCGATCATGAACAGCCCGTCGCCGCGTGGGACGAGGTACAGCGGTATTCTCGGGTGCAGCAGCCGCAGGGTGCGGGTGAGCATGACCTCCGGGCAGTGCAGTATCGCCATCTCTCCGCGCACAGGCCGCAGACCCGTTAGCCGGTCGGCGGCGGCGATGCCCCGGCAGTCGATATCAACGCTTCCCGGCGCATCAGCCCCCAGACAGATCTCAACGCCAAGGGCAGAGACCGCAGCCGCCAGATCCCGGATCGCCTGTCGCGGGTCCAGATGTGCCTCCTGCTCAAAGAACAGCCCCTGCGCAAACCGCCCCGCCAGCGCCGGCTCCATCGTCGCGATCTCGGCCTCGTCCACGCCCCGATGCCCGGTGGTGCGGCGGGCAAAGCGGGTCAGCTCGGCCCGGTCGCGGGCAGGCGCCAACATCAGCGTGCCGCGCCTGTGGACGCTCGTGACCTTGGCCCACCAGTCGATGGCGCGGCCACCGAGGGTGATCACCGCCTCCTCGGCGCTTTCGCGTTCGCACCAGGGGGCGAGCATGCCGCCGGCATAGCGCGCGACACTGCCTGCACCGATCGCAGCCGCGCGTTCGTAGATCTGCACGGCGGCCCCGCGCTGCGCCAGCTCATAGGCGCAGGCGAGACCGGCGAGGCCTGCGCCTGCGATGGTGATCATTCCGCCGGTTCCGCAGCCTCAGGTGCAGGCACATAGAGCTCGCCGCCCTCGCGGAACTTGGCCGCCATTGCCTCCATGCCTTCCTTCTGCGCTTCGGCGCGGATGTCGTGGCTGATCCGCATGGAGCAGAACTTCGGCCCGCACATGGAGCAGAAATGCGCCACCTTATGGGCCTGTTTCGGCAGAGTCTGGTCGTGGAATTCGCGCGCAGTATCCGGGTCCAGCGACAGGTTGAACTGATCCTCCCAGCGGAACTCAAACCGCGCGCGGGAGAGCGCATCATCGCGGCGCTGCGCCCCCGGCAGACCCTTGGCCAGATCGGCGGCATGGGCTGCGATCTTATAGGTGATCACGCCGGTTTTCACGTCGTCCCGGTCAGGCAGGCCCAGGTGCTCCTTCGGCGTCACGTAGCACAGCATCGCGCAGCCGAACCAGCCGATCATCGCCGCCCCGATGCCGCTGGTGATGTGGTCATAGCCCGGCGCGATGTCGGTGGTCAGCGGCCCCAGCGTATAGAACGGCGCCTCGTGGCAGCACTCCAGCTGCTTGTCCATGTTTTCCTTGATCTTGTGCATGGCGACATGGCCCGGCCCCTCGATCATCACCTGGCAGTCCTTGGCCCAAGCGATCTTGGTGAGTTCCCCAAGGGTTTCCAGCTCGGCAAACTGCGCCTCGTCATTGGCATCGGCGATGGAGCCGGGGCGCAAGCCATCACCCAGCGAGAAGCTGACGTCATACTGGCGGCAGATGTCGCAGATCTCCTCGAAATGCTCATAGAGGAAGCTTTCCTTGTGGTGATGCAGGCACCACTTCGCCATGATCGAGCCGCCGCGCGAGACGATCCCGGTCACCCGGTTCACGGTCATCGGCACCATGTGCAGCCGCACACCCGCATGAATGGTGAAGTAATCGACGCCCTGTTCCGCCTGCTCGATCAGCGTGTCGCGGAACACTTCCCAGGTCAGGTCCTCGGCGATGCCATTCACCTTCTCCAGCGCCTGATAGATCGGCACGGTGCCGATCGGCACGGGGGAGTTACGCACGATCCATTCGCGGGTGTTGTGGATGTTGCGCCCCGTGGACAGGTCCATCACCGTGTCAGCACCCCAGCGGATCGCCCAGACCAGCTTGTCCACCTCTTCCTCCATTGAGGAGGTGACAGCAGAGGTGCCCATATTGGCGTTGATCTTCACCTTGAAATTGCGGCCGATGATCATCGGCTCGAGTTCAGGGTGGTTGATGTTGGCCGGGATGATGGCGCGACCGGCGGCGATTTCGGAGCGCACGAATTCCGGCGTCACGTAGTCGGGGATATTGGCGCCAAAGTCATTGCCGTCGCGTTTGCCGTGGCAGGGCGACAGCTCGCGCAGCTGGTTTTCGCGGATCGCCACAAATTCCATCTCCGGCGTGATGATACCGGCGCGGGCATAGGCCAGCTGGGTTGGCGCGGCGCCGTCCTTGCCGCGCAGCGGGGCAGGCTTCACCGGGAACTCAGGCACCAGCCGGTCGCCCTCGACAAAACCGTTGTCCTCTGGCTTCACATCGCGGCCCTGATAGCTCTCGACGTCGCCGCGCGCGAGGGTCCACTGGCGGCGCAGGGCGGGCAGGCCCTGTCGGATATCGGTCAGCACATCCGGGTCGGTGTAGGGGCCGGAGCTGTCATAGACCGGCAGCGGCGGCTCGCCCGCAGTGGGGTGGGTGGCGATCTCGCGCATCGGCACGCGGATGTCCTGATGGACCTCGCCTGCAACGTAGATCTTGCGCGATGCGGGCAGGCCACCTGTGGTGATCTTTGGGTTGGGGACGTTCATTATGGTGCTCCTCGAAGCCTAGACTCAGAAAAGACACCAGATGAGGCTTGGCTCGGGAAACAGAGGGCGCGCGGCCCTCTTGTTCGGTCAACGCAGGGTGGTCGGGGTGTATTTGTCCCGGCGCCGTGCATGCCTAGCTTCCTACGCCAGTATCAACTGGGTCAGGTTCAAAGGGTCGCGCCGCCGGTTTGGGTTGCCCCGCACCAAAACGCCTCTCAGTCCCCTTGGCGGGACTCCCCTGCGTGCCTTAGGGGTAGGGGAGATGCTGTCATCCCGTCAACCTGTAATTTTATAGATTATTTATATGTATAAATAACAATGCGCTAAATCCAAGATGACTCCTCCGGTGGGGCAAATCGCTGCATCGCAGCTTTACGCTTGATCGCAACCCTGCAAGTTATCTATAAAACCGCAACGCCATCCGCGCATGGCCGACAGGTATAGAGAACAGGAGACAGCATGCTGGACGCTGCACCCATCCGCACCGACTGGACCCGCGAGGAAGCGGAAGCGATCTACAACAAGCCGTTCATGGATCTGCTGTTTGAGGCGCACAGCGTGCACCGACAGTATTTCGACCCCAATCAGGTGCAGAAATCCAAGCTCCTGAGCATCAAGACCGGCGGCTGCGCCGAGGATTGCGCCTATTGCTCGCAGTCGGCGCGCAACGGCGCGCAGCTCTCGGCCTCCAAGCTGATCGAGGTGCAGCGAGTGATTGCCGAGGCCAGGAAAGCCAAGGAAGGCGGCGCGACGCGCTATTGTATGGGCGCCGCCTGGCGTTCGCCCAAGGACCGCGACATGGCCGCACTTGAGGCGATGGTGCAGGGCGTCAAGGACCTGGGCATGGAAACCTGCATGACCCTGGGCATGCTGGACGAAGAGCAGGTGTTCCGCCTGCGCGACGCCGGTCTCGACTACTACAACCACAACATCGACACCTCCGAGCGTTACTACTCCGAGATCATCACCACCCGCACCTTTGCCGACCGGATCGACACCCTGAACCGGGTTCGCGAGGCGGGCATCAAGGTCTGTTCCGGCGGCATCGTCGGCATGGGCGAGCAGCAGCTGGACCGCATCGACATGATGCTGGCGCTGGCCACGCTCGAGGTGCATCCGGATTCAGTGCCGGTCAATATGCTGATCCCGATTGCCGACACGCCGCTCGCCAATGTCGAGAAGCTGGATCCGATCGAATTTGTCCGCTCCGTGGCGCTGGCCCGGATTTTGATGCCGAAATCCCATGTGCGCCTCTCCGCAGGCCGCACCGATATGTCGGACGAGATGCAGGCGATGTGCTTCTTTGCCGGTGCCAACTCGATCTTTGTGGGCGACACGCTGCTGACCGCCGACAACCCCGAAGAGGACAAGGATCAGCAGCTGTTCGACCGTCTGGGCATCACCGCCATGGCCGCGGGCTGCGACGGCAGCCGCTGATGGCGGGCGCCTTCCCGAGGCATGACAGATCGCTGGAAGCGCTGCGCACACGTGGACGCTACCGGCAACTGATGCCGCGGGACGGGCATGACTTTGCCTCCAACGACTACCTTGGGCTGGCAGGCAGCGATGTGCTGCGCGCCGCCGCTTCAGATGCGCTGGCGCGCGGGGTTCCGGTGGGGGCGGGCGGTTCGCGCCTCTTGCGTGGCAACGATGCGGAGCACCAGCTGCTGGAGACGGAGGCGGCCGCGTTCTTCGGCACCGAGGCGGCGCTGTTCATGGGCGGCGGTTTCAATGCCAATCAGGCGATTTTCTCCACGCTGCCGCATCAAGATGATCTGGTGCTTTATGATGTGCTGATCCATGCCAGCACCCATGACGGGATGCGGCTGGGCCGGGCAGAGACCCGCAGCTTCGCTCATGGCGATGCGGAGGACGCGGCACGGGTGCTGAAGGATTGGCGCTCGACAGGCGGTTCAGGCCAGGTCTGGATCGCGGTAGAGGCGGTTTATTCCATGGACGGCGACCTCGCGCCGCTGGGGGCGCTGATGGCGCTGGCGGATGCAGAGGGCGCCGTGCTGGTGGTGGATGAGGCGCATTCGACCGGCGTGTTCGGCGATCTGGGTCGCGGACTGGCACATGACATCGCCCACCGCCCCAACGTCCTTTCCTTGCACACCTGCGGGAAGGCGCTGGGCGGTTCCGGCGCTTTGATTTGCGGCCAGCGGGTTCTGATCGAAACGCTGATCAACAAGGCGCGCGGCTTCATCTTCGCAACCGCGCCGTCACCCTTGAATGCGGCTTTGGTGCGGGCCGCCTTGCAGGAGCTGCAACAGAACCCGGGCCGCCGCGAGCGGGCGTGGCAGGGGATTACTCATGCGCATGATGAGGCCAAACGCCAGTGCGGGCTGGAAGGATTCCAAAGCCAGATCCTGCCGGTGGTGATTGGCGACGATAAGCGCACCATGGCGCTGGCCGCGAGGATGCAGGCCCGCGGCTATGACATTCGCGGCATCCGCCCGCCGACGGTGCCGCGCGGCACCTCGCGGCTGCGGCTGTCGATCACATTGAACACAGGGGCAGAGGTCATCACCCGGATGTTCGAAGACCTCGCCCGGGAAATGGAGAGTGCAGCATGAGCGCGCTGATCGTGACCGGAACCGATACCGGCATCGGCAAGACCATCTTTTCCGCCGGTCTGGTGCAGGCGCTCGGTGCCACCTACTGGAAGCCGGTGCAATCCGGGCTGGAGGAGGAGACCGACAGCCAGATCGTCGCCCGCCTGTCGGGCCGCCCGGCGCTGCCGGAGGGATACCTGCTGCAGCTGCCCGCCTCGCCGCATCTGTCGGCAGAGGCCGAAGGGGTGGAGATCGACCCGGATACGCTGTCCTTGCCCGAGGTGGACGGCGTGCTGGTGGCCGAGGGCGCGGGCGGGCTGATGGTGCCCTTGAACCGCAAGCTGCTGTACCTCGACCTGTTCGCCCGCTGGTGCGCACCGGTGATCCTCTGCGCCCGGACGCAGCTGGGCACGATCAACCATACGCTGCTGTCGCTGAGGGCGCTGCGCGATGCAGGCTGTCCGGTGGTCGGCGTGGCCTTCATAGGCGACGCGGAGCCGGCGGTGGAGGAAACCATCTGCCAGTTCGGCCAGGTCGCGCATTTGGGACGGCTGCCCTTCATGGAAGAGCTGAGGGCCGCGCCCGAGCCTGGGCGGGTGCGAAGCGCCCTTCCGGGGGGAGGGTCGGGCGCGGCCCGGTCTATCGACCGGACAAGAACGGTGCTCGAAGATACCTTTGCCGAAAGCATCAACGTGGACCTGATCAAGGAGGCCTTGGCCCAAGGAGAGATGGCATGAGTGCGGCAGACCTCACCCAGCTGGAATTCGACCAGCAGCACCTCTGGCACCCTTACACCAACGTCGCCAAGCCTGGCCCGACCTTTGTGGTGAAGGAAAGCGAGGGCATGTACATCACGCTGGACGACGGCACAAGGCTGATCGACGCCATGTCGTCCTGGTGGTGCATGATGCACGGCCACAGGAACCCGGCAATCACCAAGGCGATCCACGCCCAGCTCGACACCCTGCCGCATGTGATGTTCGGCGGGCTGACCCATGACCCCGCCATCGACCTGGGCCGCAAGCTCTTGGAGATCGCGCCCGAAAGCCTGACGCGCATTTTTTACTGCGACAGCGGCTCGGTCTCGGTCGAGGTCGCGATGAAGATGGCGGTGCAGTACCAGCACGCTATCGGCCAGCCGGACCGCCAGCAGTTCGCCACCATCCGCGCCGGCTATCACGGCGATACCTGGAAGGCGATGAGCGTCTGCGACCCCGACACCGGCATGCACCACCTGTTCCAGGGCGCGCTGAGCGTGCAGCATTTCGTCTCACGCCCGCCGGTCCGCATCCATGAGGACTGGGTGGACGACCCGGCCCTAAACGGATTGGGTGAACTGCGCGATGTGCTGGAGGCCAACGCAGAAAGGATCGCCGCCTTCATCCTGGAACCTGTGGTGCAGGGTACTGGCGGTATGTATTTCTACCACCCGGAATATCTCAATCAGGCCCGTATCATCTGCGATGAGCTGGGTATCCTCCTGATCTTCGACGAAATCGCTACCGGCTTTGGTCGCACGGGGGAGCTGTTCGCTACCAATTTTTGCACAGTGGAGCCGGATATCATCTGCCTTGGCAAGGGGCTGACCGGCGGCCATATCTCCTTTGCCTGCACCATGACCAACGACCGTGTGGCGGAGGGCATCGGCGGCGGCAGTCCCGGTCTGTTCATGCACGGGCCGACCTACATGGGCAATCCGCTGGCCTGCGCCGCGGCTAAGGCCTCTCTGGATCTGCTGACCGGACAGGACTGGCGCGGCACCGTGGCGGCCATCGCTGAGCAGTTGCAGGCCGAACTGGCCCCGGCCCGCGATCTACCCAATGTGGCTGATGTGCGGGTCTTGGGCGCCATTGGTGTCATCGAGATGAAGCACCGCGTCTCGGCGGATGAGGCGCACGCGCGGGCGCATGAGATGGGCGTGTTCCTGCGCCCCTTCGGCACCAATATCTACACCATGCCGCCCTTCATCACATCGGCAGATCAGCTGAGCGAAATCACCGCAGGCATGCTGCGGCTGGCGCGGGAACTCTAGGCGATGGAATTCCGCTGGCTCAAACAGAACGAGGCAGTCGAGGCCATCGTGGTCTTCGGCGGCTGGGCGATTGGGGCGGATGTTTTTGCGCATCTGACCGGCCCTGAGGATGTTCTGTTTGTCAGCGATTTCCGCAGCCTTGATGCCGATCTCCCCGATCTGTCTGGCTACGATCATGTCACGCTGCTGGCCTGGTCTTTCGGCGTTGCGGGTTATGCCCATTGGCAGCAGTGGCGCGGCGATCCCTTTGATCGCAAGGTCGCGGTCAACGGCACCCTTGCGCCTGTGGACGAGACGCGCGGCATCCCGCCGGAGGTGATGGCCAGGACCGCAGAGGGGCTGAGTGAGCAGAGCTTTGCCCAGTTCCTGCGCCGGACATTCAATGCGCCGCAGTCTCCCCATGAGATCGACATCGACGCCCGCCGGGCCGAGCTGCATGCGGTCGCGCAGCGCGGACCGGCGCCGGCTGTCGGCTTTGATCTGGTCTGGATCGCCGGGCGGGACCGGATCTTTCCGCCCGCAAATCAGCACCGGGCCTGGGCGGGCGTGGCGCTGAGGGAGCTGCCTACAGCCGCCCACGCGCCGTTTGATCACTTCGACAGCTGGCAGGCCCTGCTGTCATGAGGGATCTGCCCCCCCCAACCGTGGATGCCGCCCGCGTGGCCCGCGCCTTTCGCCGTGGGCTTGGGAGCTACCACGATGCTGCCAGCGCGCAGGCACAGATCGCGGCAGAGCTGTCGGCGCTCCTCGCTGCACATATCGGCACCTCCCCCGTCGCACATCTGTTTGAATTCGGGGCAGGGACCGGCCATCTGACCGATGCGCTGTTGCGGGATCTGTCGGTCCGCCATCTCACGCTCAACGACCTTGTGCCAGAGGCAGAGGCAGGCCTTCAGCCGGTTCTGGCAGCGCATGGGCAATCGGCGCTCTTCCTGCCGGGACGGATCGAAACCCTCGCGCTGCCCGAAAACCTGGACCTGATCGCGGCTGCCTCGGTTGTGCAGTGGATCGGCGACCTGCCTTCCCTCCTGCAAGGGTTTGAGACCGCGCTGCGCCCCGGTGGCTGGCTGGCGCTCTCTGGCTTTGGGCACGCGCATTTCCACGAATTGGTCGCGCTGGGGTCCGGGGCGGCGGCGCCCAACTACATGGATCACCACGAATGGGCGCAGCATCTGCCGCCGGGACTGCGACTTGTCGAGTTGCGGCAGGCTCCGATCACGCTCAGCTTTGAGACCCCGCGCGCCGTGCTGCGCCACCTGCGGGCAACGGGCGTGAATGGCCAGTCTCGGGGAGGCTGGACCCGCAGAAGGCTGCGCCAGTTCGAGGAGGACTATCGTCGCCGCTTTGGCCATCAGGGGGGCGTGCGGCTGACCTATGATCCGGTGCTGATGCTGGCACAGCGTGTCTGATGCCAAAGTCGTGTATCGCGCGGCAATCGGGCCTCTGGCTGTCATGTGCATTTGGGGTTAGCCTGCGGGCACGCAATTTCCTAGCAAGAGGCCACAATGCATCTGTCCTACGTGATGACCCAGGAACGCGGTGCCACCGATAAACTGCTCAGCGCCCTGGCGGAGCGGTTGCAGGCCGATGGGCTGCGGCTGGCTGGCATCGTCCAGACCAACACCGAATGCTACGACAGCCAGCTCTGTGACATGGATGTGCGCGTTCTGCCCGCGGGCGAAACCATCCGCATCTCGCAGTCTCTCGGCCCCGAGGCACGCGGCTGCCGCCTGAACCCCGAGGCGCTGGAGCGCGCGGTTGGACAGGTCACGGCAGCGCTGGGGCAGGACCCGGCGCCGCAGGTTCTGCTGGTCAATAAATTTGGCAAACACGAAGCTGACGGACGCGGGATGCGCCCCGTTATCGGCGAAGCGCTGGCGCGCGGCGCGGTCGTGGTTTCAGGTGTGAACCGGATGAATGTGGAGGCGTTTCAGAGCTTTTCCGACGGGCTGGCACAGGAGGCCGAACCGGACCTTGAGGCGTTGGTAAGCTGGGTCCATTCCGCCGTCGCACAGGCCGAACAGGAGCGCTGAAGCCTTCGCGTCCAACCTCCAATTCGATGAGGCCGGCGCAGATTGCTGCGCCGGTTTTCTTCTGCCGCAGCCACGGATCATCAGCAGATGACATGGAAAGCAGCTCAGCGGCCGAGCGTCTTGATGTGCCGGAATAGTGATATGTATCAGAGGCTTGCGAGATGCGCCCATGGTCCGGGCGGCTGCCACCATCTTCTTGCTTACCGTCACTGAAAGAGAGAAGATGGTGGGCGACCCTGGAATCGAACCAGGCGTGCGTCTCCGCGAGGGAGTTACAGTCCCCTGCCACACCTTGCGGCCTGTCGCCCACAATCAGTTGCGTGTTGCACCTGATGTGGAGGCGTGATTACAAGCAGGCCAAAGGGGCGTCAACAGGAAAATCGCCAGATTTTCACACGGGTCCGGATTTCTTTCTGCTGGAGAGCAAAATGTCTAAAAAACCCAAATGGGTCGTCGAAAAAGAGCAGTCCAAAAAGGCAGCCTCGGCGGAAACGGTATGGTTGTTTGGTCTGCATGCGGTGCGCGATGCGCTGCTCAATCCCAAGCGCGAAAAACTGCGTCTGATGGTGACCCAGAACGCCGAGGCGAAACTGGCCGATGCCATCGCCCAGTCGGGCATCGAGGCCGAGGTGATCGACCCGCGCAAGTTCAACCCGCCGATCGACAAACAATCCGTCCATCAGGGCGCGGCGATGGAGGTCAAGCCGTTGAACTGGGGTGGTCTGGCGGAAAACTGCATCGGTGCCGAACGCCCGCGTGTGGTGCTCCTGGACCGGGTCACTGATCCGCATAACGTCGGTGCCATCCTGCGCTCGGCCGAGGTGCTGGGCGCCAGCGCCGTGATCGGCACGCGGCACAACTCGGCACCGGAAACCGGCGCCCTTGCCAAAACCGCCAGCGGCGCGCTTGAGCGCCAGCCCTATCTGCGGATGCGCAATCTCGCCGATACCATCGTCGAGTTGCAGCGGATGGGGTTTCTGGTGCTCGGCCTTGATGGCGAGGCGGAAGAGACCATCGAAACCGTGCTTGAGGGGCGCAAGGGGGATCCGGTAGCCCTCGTGCTGGGGGCAGAAGGGCCGGGCCTGCGCCAGAAGACCAAGGAAACTGTGGATCATCTGGTGAAGATTGACGCGGCGGGCGGATTCGGATCGCTGAACGTCTCCAATGCCGCGGCGATTGCGCTTTATGCCTCCATTGCGCGCTAAGCCTTGCCTGCCTGTCGATGCCGCCAGCTGAACCGCTAGCGGCGGCCCAGCCCCGATCAGGGGTTGGGCGCATCTGTGCAAAGGTCACGGATCCATCACAAATGCGTATCCACCCTTTGCAGCGGCCTGCGCGCCGGGCAGACTTGGCCGGGCAAGAGCGACTGTTCTTGCTGCGCTTTAAATTCAACCCCAGTTGCCTGACAAGGACCTGCACGCCCGTGACGTTTTCGACTGCCATCATCTGCCGGAGCTGGCGCGCCTGCGCGCAGCCCGTGTTGGGTGCCTCGGCAGGACTGGTGGCTGGTTTGCTGGCCAGTTTGCTGGTCGGTCTGGTGGTCGGCGGGGCCGCGACGCGAAGCGATGCCAAGGCGGGATCCAGGCTCGCCGCCCTGTGCCTGGGCGCGCTGATCACCCTGGCCGCAGCGACGCTGACAGCCGCGCCAGCACGGGCGGAGGTTGCACTGGTCTCCGCGCCGCGGGGGCTGGCGGTGGGCGGCCATGACGTGGTGGCGTTCTTTCAGGATGGCGCGGCAATTCCCGGTCAGCAAGACCATGCGATCCTGTGGCGCGGGGCGATCTGGCGCTTTGCCTCATCGCAGAATCAGGAAGAATTCGAACGCAATCCCAGAGCTTTTGCGCCACGATTTGGCGGCTATTGCGCCTATGCGCTGTCGCAGGGATATCTGGCGCCCGGCAATCCGACGCTCTGGGTGATTGCCGACGGGCGACTCTATCTCCTGAACAACCCCAGCGCATTGGCCGCCTGGGAGGCGGAGCGGCTGAGGTTGATCGCTGATGCCGAACAGCAGTGGCCAGCCGTCCTGCGCAAATGACCGCCTCGAACGCCTGCTTGTGCTATGGGCCTATGTGACTGGCCCCGCAGGAGAAATGTCACGAATTTGAGAGGATCCCTTTCAAAACGCGATGACCATCCCATATTATTAACAGACTGCGAATTGGAACCTTCGCAGATCTTTTTCACTGTCCCTCGTTCCATACCTCGCGCCCAGGTTTGTCCTGGGCGCTTTTTTATTGTCTGACCGGGCTTTATCTCTCGTTCTTGCACCAACAGGCTGGTCCGTCTGCGGGCGTCAGAGCCGTTGCAATTCATCTTGCACCTCGTGTCCCAGCCGATAGGCTCAGGCAGATCGAAGCGCGATGAGGGCGCCTTGATACAAGGCCAGAACAGCCGGGGGAGCGATGCCAGACTATTCCGATCGACATCTGAAGGACGTGCTCACACGCAGCAAGACCATTGCCGTGGTCGGGGTCTCCACGAACCCGGTGCGTCCCAGCTACTATGTGGCCCGCTATCTCGGGTTCAAGGGCTATCGCGTCCTGCCGGTGAATCCCGGTCATGCCGGCAAAACCCTGTTCGGCCAGACCATTCACGCCAGTCTACGGGACATCGACGAGCCGGTGCATATGGTCGACATCTTTCGCCGCTCAGAGGCAGTCCCACCCATTGTCGAGGAGGCGCTGGAGGTCTGCGAGGGGCTGCAGACGATCTGGATGCAGATCGGGGTCGAACATGCCGAAGCGGCTGAACGGGCAGAAGCGGCAGGCCTCACCGTGATCCAGAACCGGTGCCCCAAGATTGAATATCAGCGCCTGTTTGGCGAGCTGCGCATGGGTGGGTTTGCCACCGGAATCATCTCGTCGAAACTGTGATGCCCGACCGCCGGGCAGGGCGCTCCCGCCCATTCCCGCCGCCCTGACGGGCGGCATACACGGTTGGGCCGGGCGCCGCTGCGCGGCGCAGACGATGTGTTGGGATCCCTCGAAGGGCCTTGACGATTGTAAGGGGCCTTTTGCGCGTCAAGGGCAAGCCGCGCGTGCCGCGCGGAGGCTGCGCCTCCCCTGATCCGCCGCATGGCCTGGATTTCAGCCTTTGGGGCGGGCGGCCTTCTCGGCGATGCCGCTCAGACCCTGACGCTCGGCCAGCACCTGTAGCACATCATCCAGCGCCACATCGCGGGCCGCCAGCATCACCAGAAAATGATACAGCACATCGGCGCCCTCGGAGGCAAGTCCGGCCGTGTTGTCCTTCACCGCCTCAATGATGGCCTCAATGGCTTCCTCGCCGAATTTCTCGGCGCATTTCTCTGGACCCTTGGCCAGCAGTTTGGCGGTCCAGCTGCTCTCCGGATCAGCCCCCTTGCGGGACAGAATGGTGGCTTCGAGATCGTGCAGCAGACTCATGTCAGCCTCATCGGGATACCGGCCTTGGCCATATGCTCTTTGGCCTCCTGGATGGTGTATTCGCCAAAGTGGAAGATCGACGCCGCCAGAACCGCGCTGGCGCCGCCTTCGGTGACGCCCTCGACCAGATGGTCGAGCGTGCCAACCCCGCCAGAGGCAATCACCGGCACGTCCACCGCATCCGAAATGGCGCGGGTGAGCGGCAGGTTGAAGCCGGATTTCGTGCCGTCGCGATCCATCGAGGTGAGCAGAATTTCCCCGGCGCCCTTGGCAACGACCAGCCGGGCAAAGTCCACCGCATCAATGCCGGTTTCTCGGCGCCCGCCATGGGTGAAGATCTCCCATTTGCCGGGGGCCACGGTCTTGGCGTCGATGGCGCAGACGATGCACTGGCTGCCAAACTGATCGGCCGCCTCGCGGATCACATCCGGGTTGGCCACGGCTGCGGAATTGAACGACACCTTATCGGCGCCTGCCAGCAGCAACGCGCGCACATCATCCTTTGTGCGCACCCCACCGCCCACGGTCAGCGGCACAAAACACTGCTCTGCGGTGCGTCGCACCATATCGAACATGGTGCCGCGATTTTCGTGGGTTGCATGAATGTCGAGAAAGCAGATTTCATCCGCGCCTGCCGTGTCATAGGCCTTGGCTGCCTCAACCGGGTCTCCGGCATCGCGCAGGCCGACAAAATTGACACCTTTGACCACGCGGCCGTCAGCCACGTCGAGACAGGGGATGATACGGGTCTTCAGCATGGCGATCCCTTTGCCGCTGGGGGTGCCTTGTGTCTTTACTGCGCGGGTGGTTGGGATGCAATCATCGGGCGGTGCCGCGCGATGCGGCGCATGCTGTCACGGATGATCAGGATGTGAAACGGCATCACCAGCGCCAGATAGATCCGTCCCAGCAGATTGTGACGATGCACCCAGGTGGCCATGTGAATCCGTCCTTCGTGCCGCAATACGGTGACCCGGAAATCGAGATGAGCATCATCGGCGCCCAGGATCAGCTCGCGGCTGTCCTCGAATGTCACCGGAAAAATCGCGCCCTCGCCGCTGTCGCTCAGCTCGGTCTTCAGTCCGAACGGACGGACCAAGGCATTGCGCAGCCGCAGGAGTGCGGCTGCCCAGCCCGGCATCGACAGGCCGATATCGGCGGCCTCACGCGGGGTGAGCGGGCTGTCGACCGCATAGCCATCGACAAAATCACCGGGCGATACCATCTGCCACAAACGGGCGCTGTCTGGGAGGCGGGTCTTGCGGACGCGGGGCATGGGAGAACTTTCGTGTCTGTGATCGCAACCGGAGGCGCCGATTGCGCTGTCGCCGCGCAATAGACGCCATTACGTGAGGAATGGAAAGCAGGCGCGGTGCCGCAGGCCGCGCGCGGCCTTGGGGTGTCGACCGCGGGTCTTGCCTGGCAGAGGGTGGGCCACCGAGGGGCGGTCAGGTCAGCGACACTCTGCCGATGCCTGAGATGTGAATTGCCTGTTTGCCCCGCTTGGCCTGTGCTGCTGGCATGTTGTCATTTTCTCGGAGCCATCGCCATGATCAAATCCCTCGCCCTTGCCGGAACTCTTGCTGCGCTCTCCGCGATCCCGGCCGCAGCCGAACTGATGACGGTTCCGAGCCCGAGTTCCGTGTCTGACACCATGGATGCGCTACAGACGGCGGTCGAAGGCGCCGGGGCCACGGTTTTTGCCCGGGTAGACCACGCTGCGGGTGCGGCAGCCGTGGATATGTCCCTCGCCGAGGCGCAACTCCTGATCTTTGGCAATCCCAAGCTGGGCACCCCCGCGATGCAGGCGGATATCCGGGCGGGGCTTTTCCTGCCGCTGAAGGTTCTGGTCCATGAGGATGCCGAGGGGCAGGTCTGGCTGACCTATGAAAACCCGGCAGAGATGCTGGCGGGTCTGGATATCGCGGCTGATGCCGATGTCATCGCCAAGATGCAGGGCGCGCTGGCAAAACTGACGGCGGCCGCCGCGCGCTGATCCGCTGCGGGGGCAGCTGGAGCCAACCGGGAGCGGGGGCCGGGGGCCGGGGCGGGGGCGCTGCCCCCTCTGGGCCTTTGGCCCATTCACCCCCGGGATATTTTCGGCCAGAAGAAGACCAGGTCTCAGCCCTTCAGGATCTTCAGCGCCTGCGCGAGGTCGATGGCCCCATCGTAGAGGGCGCGGCCGGAAATCGCTCCATTGAGCGGCGCGCCGCAGGATTTCAGGGCCTGCAAATCGTCGAGCGAGGACACGCCGCCCGAGGCGATCACCGGGATGCTGACGGCATTGGCCAGATCTGCCGTTGCCTCGATATTCGGCCCCTTCATGGCGCCGTCGCGCAGAATATCGGTGTAGATGATCGCGGCAACACCTGCGTCTTCGAAGGATTTTGCCAGATCCGTAACCATCACATCGGTTTCCTCGGCCCAGCCTTTGGTCGCTACGCGGCCATTGCGCGCGTCAATGCCGACGGCAACCTTGCCCGGGAATGCACGTGCCGCCTCGCGGACCAGATCGGGATTTTCCACCGCCACGGTGCCAAGGATCACCCGCGCCAGCCCCTTGTCGATCCAGCGTTCGATGGTCGCCATATCGCGAATACCGCCGCCCAGCTGTGCGGGCACCTGGCACCGTTTCAGAATGTCCTCGACCGGGGCCGCATTGACCGGCTCGCCTGCAAAGGCACCGTTGAGATCGACCAGATGCAGCCATTCGCAGCCAGCGGCGACAAACTCCAGCGCCTGCGCTGCCGGATCGTCGTTGAAGACCGTTGTCTTGTCCATATCGCCATGCAGCAGGCGAACGGCTTGCCCGTCCTTGAGATCAATTGCGGGGTAGAGGATCATATCGCGTGCCCTTATCGGTACTGCCAGAACTGTCTGAGCCGGGGCCGCCGCCTCCGGTCGCCGGTGATCGGGGCGGGCCTGCTCTGACGCCTCTTTTGCACAAGGCGGCCCGTGATTGCAACGCGACCCGAGGTCAAGCTTGCCTGAATTGCCTCTTGGCGGCCAGACTGGCTGCAAAAGGGAGGATGATACATGAAGAAACTGGCACTTGGCGTGACATTTGCACTGGGGCTGGCGGGCATGGCGGCGGCGGATCCGGTGCTGGGCACCTGGAAGACGCAGACGGATGACGGCTCTTATGCGCATGTCACCATGGCGCCCTGCGGCGCGGCGGTCTGCGGCAAGATCAGCCGGACCTTCAATGCCGAGGGAGAGTATAAATCCCCCAATATCGGCAAGACATTGGTGATCGATATGGTGGCCAATGGCGACGGGTCTTATGCGGGCAAGGTCTGGCGGCCGTCGAACAACAAGATCTACATCGGCAAGATGAACCTATCGGGCGCATCGCTGGCTCTGCGGGGCTGTGTCGCGGGCGGGCTGATCTGCTCCAAACAGACCTGGAGCCGCGTGAAGTAAACAGCCGGATTGCTGTGAGTGATCGGACGGGCGGCGTGGACGGTATGTCTGCGCCGCCTTTTTTGTGCCGGTCTAGAACAGTCCCAGCTGAACCGGAATCGGGACAAAGCCGCGTTTGATCTGACGGTCGCGCTGCTGCGCCGCTGCGGCCAGCGCGATCTCCTGCGAGGCATAGTAGCTGCGCCGCTGCTGCCCTCCGGCCTCACCCAAGGGCCCGCTGGTCTGCTCGACACACCATTCGCCAAACAGGGTTCGGCTCAGATGCAGCACGCAATAGCGGTGCTGGCCTTCCTGGTGGTCGAATTTTTCAAGACGGATCTGCACCGGACGGTGACCTGCAAGCGACTGGGATATCTGGGTCTGCGGTGTATGCCCTTGTGCGGCACCGCTGTCCATCCATTCTTGCCCGGATTTCTACCTGTCGACCTGAGGCAGGTGGCGATCCGGCCACAGCACGCCGTGGCCGACAGGCGCCGCGACCTGGCGCAGCCCGCGTCAGACGTCGCCGTCGTATTCGCCGCGCGCCGGATAGTCGTTGGCGATGGCGAAATCCAGCGCCGATACCAGCTCTGAAAAATGCGGCCGGACAAAGGGCATGGTCTGCACCGACCCATAGTAGAGCGTCTGCTCAGGGGTCACCATGAACAGGCCCGGTTCGGAGAACAGCGCCGGCTCCTCGATCCCGATTGATGTCTTCCCGCGTGAGGTCGACAGGTACAGACCCCATTGGCGGGCGACATTCAAGGGCAGATCATAGCCAAACCGTAGGTTCTTCGCCTCAATCTTCTCGGCCATGGCGCGGGTGCGCTCTTCGCCGTCCGAACTGACCGCAATGCAGTTCACGCCACGGCTGGCGAAATCGGCCACCCGTTTTTCCAGTTCCTTGAGGTAGTTGGCACAGATCGGGCAGTGCAGTCCGCGATAGAAGCAGATCACGGTGCCGCGCTGGCTGTCTTCCCGCGACAGGTCAAACGGTCCATGGTCCAGCGTTGGCAGGGTCAGATCGGGCGTGGTTTGGCGTGGCATCAACATGTTGTCGCTCCTTGTTCGAAGTCAGCTCTGGGGGCTTGTCTCGAAGTATGACGCAGCATAGTGTCAGATAAATCCGAAAAACCTGACGGAAACACCGATACCATGGACCGCCTGACCACATTGATGGAGCGTTTCCAGCTCTCCGTTCGCGCTGCCGCACCGGGAGAGGCCAATCTTATCGCTCTGGCGGATGCGTCGGGGGAGCCGGTGCGGCTGCTCTACAGCAGTTGTGATGATGCCCCGGCGCAACCGCCCGACAGGGTGATGTGGGCGGCACGGGTGGATTGGTCAGGGCGCCGCAATCCGCTCATCGCCGCACTGCCCGGGCTGGTGGATTATGATATCGCCGACAAGCCGGAGGCCCGGGATCTGCTGCGGTTGATGCGGGACGAGGCTGATGCGCAGCGCTGCGGGGCGCAATCGGTGATCAACCGGCTGGGGGAGGTGCTGATGGTGCGGCTGCTGCGGCATCAGATCCGCGAGGGTGCTACGGAGCCGGGGCTGCTGGCAGGGCTCTCCGACCCGCGTCTCAGCCGGGCGATTGTGGCGATGCACGATCACCCCGGCCGCCTTTGGAGCAATGCCGATCTGGCCGAGGTCGCCGGCCTGTCGCTGTCCCGCTTTGCCGAGCTGTTCGGGGCCGCTGTCGGCGAAACCCCGATGGGGTACCTGCGCCGCTGGCGGTTGATTCTGGCGCATCAGGATCTCACGCGCGGCGACCGGGTGGAGGCGGTGGCCCGCCGCTATGCCTATGCCAGCCCCGAAGGCTTCAGCCGTGCCTTTCGCAAGGCCTATGGTGCGGCGCCGCTCTCGCTGCGCAGGGCAGCGGCCTGATCGCGCCCCGCCTGTCATCTTTTCATAAATACTCAAAAACAAAAGCCGCCTGTGCAGCAGGCGGCTTTTTCATATGCTGCGGGTCAACCGCTGCGTCACGGTCGCCAGGTCAGAAAATTCCCGATCATCCGCAGGCCGATATCCTGGCTTTTCTCCGGGTGAAACTGCATCCCCACCATGGTGTCGCGCCCGATGACGGCCGTGACATCGCCGCCATAGTCCACATGCGCCAGCCGTTCCGCCGGATCGGTGACGCGGAAATGATAAGAATGCACGAAATAGCAGTGATCGCCTGAGGAAATACCATCAAAAATCGCGTGGTCATGGTCAATCACCAGATTGTTCCAGCCCATATGCGGCACTTTCAGACTGTGGTCGCTTGGGGTGATCTTGACCACATCGCCCTCAACCCAGCCAAGGCCGGGCGTCTCGCGATACTCATGACCGGTGGTGGCCATCAGCTGCATGCCGACGCAGATGCCGAGGAAGGGTCGGCCGTTCTGCTCGATCGCCTCCACCATCGCCTCATAGATGCCGCGATGGCCGCGCAGTTCTTCTGCGCAGGCCGGAAAGGCGCCGTCGCCGGGCAGCACCAGCCGATCGGCCCGCGCCACCACATCCGCGTCAGAGGTCACGATCACCTCGCCGCCATTCACCTCCCGCGCCATGCGCTGAAAGGCTTTTTCGGCGGAGTGGAGATTGCCCGATTCATAGTCGATGATCGCGGTCAGCATTTACAGAGCGCCTTTGGTGGACGGGATCGCATCCGCCTTGCGCGGGTCGGTCTCAACGGCGGTGCGCAGCGCGCGCGCCACCGCCTTGAACGCGGCCTCGGCAATATGGTGGCTGTTGAACCCGTGCAGCTGGTCGATGTGCAGGGTGATGCCGCCATGGGTGCTCAAGGCTTGAAAGAACTCGCGCACCAGCTCGGTATCAAAGCTGCCGATCTTCTGGGTTGGCAGCTCAACGTTCCAGATCAGGAAGGGGCGTGCCGACAGATCCAGCGCACAGCGCACCTGGGCGTCATCCATCGGCAGGTGGCATTCGCCATAACGGTTGATGCCTTTCTTGTCGCCAAGTGCGGCAACCAGCGCCTGACCCAGTGCAATGCCGGTGTCCTCCACCGTGTGGTGGTCGTCGATGTGATAGTCACCCTTAGCGCGGATGGTCATGTCGATCAGCGAGTGGCGCGACAGCTGGTCCAGCATGTGATCAAAGAAACCGACGCCGGTCTGATTGTCATAGGCGCCAGTGCCATCGAGGTTGATCTCGACACTGATCTCGGTTTCGGCGGTCTTGCGGGTGATCTGAGCGGTACGCATGGTCGGCATGTCCTTGATATCCTGCCGCTGCTTATAGGGGCAGGGCGGGGCCGCGCTCAAGCCTGCCGCGTCAATTGGCGCAAAACTGTTGCGCCAATTGTCTGCGGCCAGCCTCTCATGCCCGTCGCCGGGGATTGCCTCTGCTGCGCCCGCATGCCAGCTTGGCGCGCAAACCACGCATTCCCAAACAGTTGAGGGCCATCATGTCCACCTGCGTCTTTATCCAGATCCGCTGCAAACCCGGCACCACCTACAAAGTGGCCGAAGAGATTGCCCTGCGTGAAATCCACTCCGAGCTTTATTCCACCAGTGGCGATTATGATCTCCTGATGAAACTCTACATTCCCAGCGATCAGGATGTTGGCAAATACATCAACGATCAGCTGCTCGATATCGAGGGAATCGAACGCTCGCTGACAACGATGACGTTCAAGGTGTTCTGACCTGGGATCCGGCTCAGAGGCTCAGACAGGAAGCTCTGCGGCCCGCAGCCTGTCAGGCAGAACTTCACGCAGAGTTTCAGCCAGACTGTCCGGCGGCAGGGAGTGACGCGGTCCGTGCCGCCTCACGTCCCATGCCCCGGTTCCCCCGACCTACCGGATACAGTGGTCCCCGGACCCATTGGTCTCCGTATCCCACAGGTCCCGGACCATCAGGTTCCCCCCGAAACCATCCGACGACAGGGCCATGCGGGATCGCGAAATGCGCTGGTGCTGAAATGCAAGGTTTGGAACACCCTTGGGATAAGACAAACCTCGCAGTAATTTGTGATCCTTTCACGGGGAAAAACCGCAAGATTGTGACATTATCGGATATCGCACAGATCTCGCGGGTGTCGCTATCAGCCTGTTGTCTGGCGAGGCGGAGGTCTTGGGGGCGATAAAAAAGCAGCGCCTCAGCCGGGGCGCTGCTCTTGTCGGTCCGTCGTTGCACACTGGGGCGTCTGCGGCCTCAATGCGCCAGGTGACCGGCTGCCTTCAGCTCTTCGAAACTGGCGTCGATCGCGGTTTTCAGGCGTGCCAGCATGTCGTCCACCTCATCCTTCGTGATGATCAGCGGCGGGCAGAGCGCGACCGCATTCCCGGCCACGGCCCGCAGGATTAGACCATTGTCCTGACACAGCCTTTGCGCGGTGGCCCCGGCAAGACCCCTGTCAAAGCTTGCGCCGGTGGTCTTGTTCGACACCAGTTCCAGCGCCGCGATCAGCCCCTTGCCGCGCACTTCGCCCACCAGCGGATGATCGGTGAAGATCTCACGCAGCTGCGCCTGCATGTAGCTGCCAACCTCGGCGGCGTGGTCGAACAGATTGTCGCGCTCGTAGATTTCGAGCGTCTTCAGCGCGGCGGCACAGGCGACCGGGTGCCCGGAGTAGGTATAGCCATGCCCAAACACGCCGACCTGATTGGTCTGATCCACCATCGCCTCATACATCCAGCCCGGAATGACCGAGGCCGAGATCGGGAAATAGGCCGAGGACAATTGCTTGGCAAAGGTCATCAGGTCCGGCTTGATGCCCATGGTGGTGCAGCCGAAATCAGCGCCGGTGCGCCCAAAGCCACAGATCACCTCATCGGCCCAGACCAGAATGCCATATTTGCGCAGCAGCGCCTGTAGCCCCTCATAGTAGCCCTCCGGCGGCACGATCACGCCAGAGGCGCCAGTGATCGGCTCCACGATCATCGCCGCAATCGTTTCGGGATCTTCCGCCAGGATCTGGTCTTCGAGGTTCTGAAGGATGCGCTCGACAAACTGCGCCTCGGTCTCATTGCCCTTGCGGGCGGTGTAATAATGCGGCGAGTCGGCGCGCAGGATCGACAGCGCCTCCAGCGGGGCATCAAAATGCGCAAGATTCGCGGGCAGGGAGGTCAGCGAACCGGCTGCAACCGTGACCCCGTGATAGCCGCGCTCGCGGGTGATGATCTTGCGCTTCTCCGGCTTGCCGATTGCGTTGAAGTAATAGCGCAGCATCTTGTAATGGGTGTCATTGGCGTCGGAGCCTGAGTTGCCAAAGAAGATATAGGCGTCCTCCACCGGCACCATCGCGGCCAGCTTCTTCGCCAGATCCTGGATCGGCTGATGGGTCTTGCCGCCAAAGGTGTGCGAAAATGGCAGCTTATGCAGCTGCTCGGTGATCGCATCCATCACTTCGGTATTGCTGTAGCCCAGCGATGTACACCAGAGCCCGGCCAGCCCTTCGATATATTTGTTGCCCTCGCTGTCGAACACATAGATGCCCTCGCCGCGCTCAAGGCAGAGCTGTTCGGTGGCGGTGAAATTGGTGGTGGGATAGATGACCGGGGCCATGGGCTGTTGTCCTCCTGAGCTGAAGCGCCAGACCTGCGGCGCATAGGCGATGGGGCTCTGGCCCCTTTGGCACAGCATTGGCGGGTTTTGAGAGTCGCGTCAAAGGAATTTGATCAAATGTTCGCGCAAGCGCATCGTGGCGCTGATCCGGGTGCGGAAACGCAAAAGGCCGCTCGTAAAGAGCGGCCTTTGCAGTCCAAATGGAGCGGGCGAGGCGATTCGAACGCCCGACCCTAACCTTGGCAAGGTTATGCTCTACCCCTGAGCTACGCCCGCGCTGCCATTTGGTGAGGCGGTGTTTAGGAAATTGCCGCAGCACCTGCAAGAGGAAAAATGACAGCTGCGTGAAGAAATTAATCGGACGCCCACCCGCACGTCAGCCCTGCGCGCAGATCCAGATCGCCGCAATCGTCATCGCCGTAAAGACACCGCAGATGGCCGGCTAACCCTGTGTTTTTGGTAGAAAAACAAAAAGCCGCTCAAAAGAGCGGCCTTTGTGATCCCGATGGAGCGGGCGAGGCGATTCGAACGCCCGACCCTAACCTTGGCAAGGTTATGCTCTACCCCTGAGCTACGCCCGCGCTGCCATCCGGTGAGGCGGTGAATAGGCAATTGCGCGCAGGGCTGCAACCGAAAAACAGCGGGTTTTCACCTCGGATCGAAAAAATCTTCGCGGATCGTGTGACCAGCGCTGGCGGCCAGCCGCGCCTGCGTCAGGTTGGAGAGCTGCGCCGATATGAACTCCGAGCCGCCGCAATGGGGCAGGTCAAGCGCGCGGATCAGCTGCGCATCCTTGCGCCCCTCGAGGATAACGATGCCCTCCCGCCCCAGCAGGTCCCGCGTGCCATGGCCGCCATCCGAACGGATCCGTCGCATGAAATCCTTCTGCGCGGCCACCGCCTCGACGACGTCACGGGGAATCGGCTGACGCTGCACCTCCCGGAACAGCGTCGCCATCCGGGCATTGCCGCTCTCCCCGGCAAAGATACGCGCCACCACCCGCTCCGGCAGCAGGCGCCAGAAATTGGCCGGATAGGGCTGATCGCAGAGCAGCCAGAGAATATTGCCAAACCCCTCGGCCGAGATCGAGCGTTTGGCGTCCTTGTTCTGACCGGCGGTCAGATAGGCCTGCCGCGCGACGATCAGCCCGAGGTAACAGCGCGCCCGCGGCTCATCCGCCGCCACCAGGATACAGGGCTGGTCGACGGCTTCGGTCGGGATCATCCAATTGCTGCCCATGGTGTGTTTGATATCCACATCATGGCCGAGGATCACGGTATCCAGCCGCCCCTTTGGCAGGCGCAGCAGCGCCCGCAGCTCAATCTCGACGCGGGTGCCGATATAGGTCTTCTCGGTTTTTTCCAGATCCTCATAGGCGCGCCGCCCGGTCTTGGCGGTCAGGATCACATCGTCGATGCACGTGCGCAGCATCAGCGGAAAGCCCGCCGCCAGCTCCATCGGGCCGCCTGCGCGGCTGGTGATATCCTGTGCCAGCGCGCTGAGCAGCAGGTGATCGGCATGGCCGGGATGGATCCGGCTGGGCGGCAGTTTCTGTTTCATCGCAGAGCCTGCTCCCGGTTGCAGCCGTGGCTTGAGTATTTTGGGAAAGGTGACAGGGCAGGATGTGGCCCCACATCGCGCAGCGCCATCACAACGGCCCGATCAGCGCCCGGTGGCAGGGCTGGTCACCACCTTCAGGCTGGGGCGTGCGATGGCCTGACGGATCTGCCGGGCCACGGCTTCGGCCACCGGCGGCGGAAAGGCATTGCCGACCTGGCGATAGGCGTTGGTCTTGGCCCCGGTGAAATGCCAGCTGTCGGGGAAGCCCTGAATGCGCGCCACCATCCGCACGGTGAGGCGCGGCATGTCGTTGTGAAAGGGATCCGGCGCCTCATAGGCGATGGTGCGCCCCTCGACGCCCAAAGCGGCCCAGGCGCGCCGCGCCCGGGTGGGGCCGAGGTCCGGCCCGCCATGTTTCTTGGAGCCGCCCACAATCGTTGGCGCAATCTCATCGGCCCTGGCGGCCCACTCCTCGGCCCCGCGCCAGCCGCGTTCCTTCATCAGGTCAAGCAGGGTCTCGCCCACGGTGCGGGGATTATGCGGCAGCGGCTCGGGCCAGTTGAACTGGCCGGAGAATTCCTTGCGCAGGGCGACGATGGCCACCCGCGGGCGCAGCTGCGGCACGCCGAAGTCGGAAGCATTCAGCAGGCGCCAGTCGGTCTCATAGCCCAGTTTGGCCAGCTGTTTCTTCAGCTTCTCGCGGTAGTCATGGAATACTGCATCCAGAAAGCCGCGCACATTCTCGATCATCACCGCGCGGGGGCGGGTGGCGGCGACGATTTCGATGGCATCGTCAAAGAGGTTGCGCTCGTCCTTCTCGCCCAGCTGTTTGCCGGCCACCGAAAATGGTGGGCAGGGCAGCCCGCCGGCCAGCAGGTCAATGCCGCGATAGGCGTCGGCATCCGCCTTGAAGGCGCGCACATCCTCTTCCAGCACATTCCACTGGGGCCGGTTGTGGCGCAGAGTGGCGCAGCAATGTTTGTCGATTTCGACCAGCGCGGTGTGGTCAAAGCCGGCTTTCTCAAGCCCCAGTGCCTGGCCGCCTGCACCAGCGCAGAGTTCTACCGATGTGAGCATGCTGCCGTATCACCTGTTCTCATGCTGCCGTTGCAGCTGTTCGCGCTCTGTTCTTAGGCGCTGAAGTGATTCCGCGCAAGCCAGAGGCTATGTCGTATTTCACAAACGCGAAAGGCCACCGTTGCGTCTGCAAGCGGTGGCCTTTTCATGTATCCAAATGGAGCGGGCGAGGCGATTCGAACGCCCGACCCTAACCTTGGCAAGGTTATGCTCTACCCCTGAGCTACGCCCGCGCTGCCATTCGGTGAAGCGGATTTAGTCATTCACAGGCAGGGCTGCAAGGGAAAAACGCAAAGCCGTCGGCAAAAAATGACCGTCACGGTGTTTTGAGCGACGGAAGCCGCCACGTGCGGCGTTTTACCCTTATGATGATGACATGAGCCTGGCCAAGACGACCTGATGTTTGCGAGCCAACGAGCCGGGCCAACCCGCGGAGATATCTGCGAAACCGAAAGGGAGCCCCGAGATGACACTGCTTAGCAAACCGCTGCGCGACCGGATGGGTAAATCCTTGGACGACAGGCTGGACACATTGCGCATCCTTGGCCTGACCGTCGCCATTGGTCTGGCGATCGGCGCCAAACTCACCACGGATGGGCAGGCTGCGGGTCTTCATACCGCCGAGGCCCCGGTGATGATGCCACCACAGATCGAGACACAGGCGCTGATCTGACCACCGCGCATCTGGCAGACCGCGCCACCTGACAGGAAAAGGCGCCCCCGGAATGCGGGGACGCCTTCATGTGATAGTCGCAGTGCCTGTCATCGGTGACAGGCGCGGGCTGTGATCACTCCAGCTCGATCAGCAGATCCTTGGCGTCGATCTGCCCGCCTGCCTGCACATGCAGGGCCTTCACCACCGCATCGCGCTCGGCATGAATGCCGGTTTCCATCTTCATCGCCTCGATGGTCAGCAGCAGGTCGCCCTCATGCACCGGCTGGCCGACCTGCACGGCAACGGTGGCCACGACACCGGGCATCGGCGCGCCGACATGGTTGGCATTGCCCTGCTCGGCCTTGGGCCGGGCCTGCGTCGTCGCCTTGACCAGACGGTTCGGCACGCGGATGACGCGGGGCTGGCCGTTGAGTTCGAAAAAGACTTTCACCTCGCCCTTGTCATCGGTTTCGCCGATGGCCTGCAGGCGGATTTCCAGCGTCTTGCCGGGGTCGATTTCTGCGGTGATCTCCTCGCCCGGTTCCATCCCGTAAAAGAAGGTGCGGGTGGGCAGGCTGCGGACCGGACCATATTGGCGATGGCGGCCCATGTAGTCGAGGAACACCTTGGGATACATCAGGTAGCCGTTCAGATCCTCGTCATCGACGGCCTTGCCTTCCAGCTCCCGCGACAGCTCCGCACGGGTCGCTTCCAGATCGACCGGGTCCAGATGGGCGCCGGGGCGATCCAGATTGGGCGCGTCGCCTTTCAGCACCTTGGAGACGATCCCCTCAGGGAAGCCACCCGGAGGCTGGCCGAGGTTGCCGCGCATCATGTCGACAACCGAGTCAGGGAAGGCCACATCACTCTTCGGATCCTCGACGTCGTCACGGCTCAGACCCTGGCTGACCATCATCAGTGCCATGTCGCCAACCACTTTGGACGAGGGCGTCACCTTCACGATATCGCCGAACATCTGGTTCACATCGGCATAGGTCTGGGCGACCTCATGCCAGCGATCCTCCAGCCCCAGGCTGCGCGCCTGTGCCTTCAGGTTGGTGAACTGGCCGCCGGGCATCTCGTGCAGATAGACCTCCGAGGCGGGCGCCTGCAACCCGGATTCAAAGGCGGCATATTGCATCCGCACCTGTTCCCAATAGTCCGAGATTTCGCGGATCTTGGCGATGTCCAGCCCGGTGTCGCGGTCGGTGTTGCGCAGCGCTTCGACGATGGAACCGAGGCAGGGCTGCGAGGTGCCGCCACTGAAGGCGTCCATAGCCGCGTCCACCGCATCGACGCCGGCATCCGCTGCCGCCAGGATGGTGGCACCAGCCACACCCGAGGTGTCATGGGTGTGGAAATGGACCGGCAGGCCAACCTCTTCTTTCAGCGCCTTGACCAGCTGGCGGGCAGCGGCTGGCTTCAGCAGGCCCGCCATGTCCTTCAGACCCAGAATATGCGCGCCTGCCGCTTCCAGCTCCTTGGCCATGCCGACATAATACTTCAGGTCGTATTTGGCGCGGTTCGGATCCAGGATATCGCCGGTATAGCAGATGGTGCCTTCGCAGATCTTGCCGCTTTCAACGACCGCATCCATGGCGACGCGCATGTTCTCGACCCAGTTCAGGCTGTCAAAGACGCGGAACACATCAACGCCGGTGGCCGCCTGTTTCACAAAGCTCTGCACCACATTGTCGGGATAGTTGGTATAGCCGACACCATTGGAGGCGCGCAGCAGCATCTGGGTCATCAGGTTTGGCATCCGCTCGCGCAGGTCGCGCAGGCGCTGCCAGGGGCATTCCTGAAGGAAGCGATAGGCCACGTCGAATGTCGCACCGCCCCAGCACTCGACCGAGAACAGCTGGCTCAGGTTCTGGGCATAGGCCGGGGCCACCTTGATCATGTCATGGCTGCGCATCCGGGTGGCCAGCAGCGACTGGTGGCCGTCGCGCATGGTGGTATCAGTCAGCAGCAGCTGACGCTGCGCCTTCATCCAGTCGGCCACCGCCTGCGCGCCCTTTTGCTCCAGCAGGTTGCGGGTGCCATAGGGCTGCGTCGCGGCATCGGCCTTTGGCGCGCGCGGCTCTTTCAGATCGGGATGAGGCGCCGGGCGACCTTCGGTTTCGGGATGCCCGTTCACCGAGATATCGGCGATATAGGTCAGCACCTTGGTGCCGCGGTCGCGGCGCTTGGCGAATTGGAACAGCTCCGGCGTCTCGTCGATGAATTTGGTGGTGTATTCATTCGACAGGAAGGTCGGGTGTTTCAGCAGGTTCTCGACAAAGGCGATATTGGTGCTGACACCGCGCACCCGGAATTCACGCAGCGCGCGGTCCATGCGGGCAATCGCCTTTTCCGGGGTGGGGGCCTTGGCCGTCACCTTGGTCAGCAGCGAATCATAGTAACGGGTGATCACGCCGCCCGCATAGGCGGTGCCGCCATCCAGACGGATGCCCATGCCCGTGGCCGAGCGGTAGGCGGTGATTCGACCGTAATCCGGGATGAAGTTGTTGAGCGGATCCTCGGTGGTCACCCGGGTCTGTAGCGCATGACCATTGAGCTGGATCTCGTCCTGCGACGCCTTGCCGGTGGCCTCGGCAATGGTCTTGCCCTCGGCGATCAGGATCTGCGCCTGCACGATGTCGATGCCGGTGACTTCCTCGGTCACCGTATGCTCCACCTGCACCCGCGGGTTTACCTCGATGAAGTAGAATTTGCCGTCGTTCATATCCATCAGGAATTCGACAGTGCCTGCGCATTCATAGTTCACATGCTGGCAGATCTTGCGGCCCAGATCGCAGATTTCGGCGCGCTGTTCCTCGGTCAGATAGGGGGCGGGCGCACGCTCGACCACTTTCTGGTTGCGGCGCTGGACCGAGCAGTCCCGCTCATAAAGGTGGTAGATTTGCCCATGTTTGTCGCCCAGGATCTGTACCTCGACGTGGCGGGCGCGGGTGATCATCTTTTCCAGATAGCCCTCGCCATTGCCAAAGGCCGCTTCCGCTTCGCGGCGGCCTTCCAGCACCTTTTCCTCAAGTTCGGATTCGCTGTGGATCGGGCGCATACCGCGACCGCCGCCGCCCCAGGAGGCTTTCAGCATCAGGGGATAGCCGACCTCAGCCGCTTCGGCGCGGATCGCATCCATGTCATCGCCCAGCACTTCGGTGGCGGGGATCACCGGCACGCCGGCCTCGATTGCGACGCGACGGGCACTGGCCTTGTCGCCGAGCGCGCGCATGGTTTCCGCCTTCGGACCGATAAAGGTGATGCCGTTGCGGGCGCAGGCATCCACGAAATCCGGGTTCTCCGACAGCAGGCCGTAGCCGGGGTGGATCGCATCGGCGCCACTTTCCTTGGCCACGCGGATGATCTCGTCAATCGACAGATAGGCGGCCACCGGTCCCAGACCTTCGCCGATCCGATAGGCTTCATCCGCCTTGAACCGGTGCAGGCCCAGCTTGTCCTCTTCGGCATAGACGGCAACCGTCTTCTTGCCCATCTCATTGGCTGCCCGCATGACGCGGATGGCGATTTCGCCGCGGTTGGCGATCAGGATTTTCTTGAAGTCAGTCATGGCTTCCTCGGGGTCGTGCAGTTTGGCGGAGTGATAAGCGCAAATTAGGGTCCGGTATAGACGTAGTTCTGGGTATGGACAGCGTGATAGCGCTGACCTGAGGCCAGAATCCGGCAAAAAATACGATTACGGCGGAGATTTTAGGTCCGTATCGGTCCTAAATGTCGCAAATGGCGGCGCAATCGGCTGAAGTGGGAGCGGTTGCGGCAGCATCGTCAGGTCCTCCGCCCCCAGCTGGCCCATGTTTGCCAGCAGATCCAGGCGCAAAAGATCGATCAGATGGTCCGGCCCCTGCGGGCCAAGCGCTGCCAGGGCAAAGTGGAACGCGCGGCCTAACATGACATAGTCCGCCCCCAGCGCCAGCGCGCGCAGGATATCCAGACCACCTTCGATACCGCTGTCGAAAATCAGCGGCAGGGTGGTGGCCGCACGAATATCCGGCAGGGCCTCGATGGTGGCGCGGGCCGCATCGAACTGGCGCCCGGCATGGTTCGATACCCACAGCGCATCGACGCCAAGCGCCTCCAGCGGTGCGGCATCCTCGGCGCGCATCACCCCCTTGATGATCAGCGGCCCCTCCCAATGATCGCGCAGCCATTTCACATAATCCCAATCGGGCGAGGTGCGCAGCAGATAGCCGACATGGGCCGTCGACGACAGGCTGCCGCTCTGGCCGGTCACATATTTATCCAGCGTCCGCATATGCGGCATCCCCCGGCGCGCCATGCCCAGGGCCCAGGCCGGTCGCATCGCCACCTGTGCCAGCAACCGGGGCGTCAGCCGGGGGGGCTGCGTCAACCCGGAGCGCGTCTGCCGTTCCCGGCGCGAGGCCACGGGCACATCAACTGTCAGCACCAGACCGGCAAAGCCTGCGGATTTGGCGCGCTGCAGCATATCGCGGCGGATGGCGGGATCCTTCGGCGGGTAAAGCTGGAACCACGGCGCCGCCCCGAGGTCATCGGCCAGATCTTCGGGGGACTGGCTTGCCACGGTCGACAGGCAGTAGGGCAGGCCCTGCGCCGCGGCGCAGCGGGCCAGCTGGCGTTCCGCGTCGGGCCAGATCAGCCCCGACATGCCAACTGGCGCAATGCCAAACGGCAGCGGGCGCGACACGCCCAGAAACTCGGAGCTGAGCGTGGGCTGTTGCGGCCCATGCAGAATCGACGGGGCAAAGCCGATACAATCCAGCGCTTTGCGGTTGCGGGCGGTGGTCGCCTCCCGCCCGGTGCCACTGTCCAGATACTCCCAAACGAAACGGGGCAGGCGCCGCCGGGCGCGCTGGCGAAGGTCACTGAGAGCGGGGTAACGCTGGTGCAGATCCATGCTGCGCATTTGTCGCTGCCTTGCAGCAAAAGTCTAGTGTGGAGTGCAGCATTGAAACATTTTTGTAACTATTTGGACCGCACCCGTTCCAGCTCCGGCGCTGTTGTCGTCCGTATGTCCCACCTGCTGCGCGCCCTTTTGGTGCCTCTCTCGCGGGTCGCTGCCATCCGTTACCCACCCCGGTGCATTGTGCGGACCTCTATCGCTTGCGAGCCTTCTGATCGGCGTCTTGTCGCGGCCCTGCGGGGGTCACGCCGGGTCGTGGGGCCGCGCCAGGCGAAGAGCCAGGTCCATCGGGCGCGCGATGTGTCCGCCAATTGCAAAAGGGGGCTATTGCGCGCCCGATGGGCCAACGGTCGGCGTCGGGCGTGTCATCCTGTTGGCTGGTCAATGACCGATCCGAAGGATCGCGCAGCGAGCGCGAAGCCCATGTCGAAGGCGGTCAGCCCAAGCGCCCAGTTGCCCGGTCACGCCGTCAATCCAGCCGCCGCAACTGGGGCGCTGGCGCCGGGTGCATCGTTTGGTCGCTGTGACGGGGCTTTGGTCAATGCCCGTCGGCCCGGTTCCTGCTGCGGGGGCAGGGGTCTCCGGCCTACTCCGCAGCGATCGAGTTGCCCGAATCCGACGGCCTTGAGGGACCTGTCTGCGCGGCAGGGTTGCGTGGCGCCTGCTCTGCGGCGGAGGCGACACAGACCTGGTTGCGGCCTTTCGCCTTTGCCTCGTAGAGCGCCTCGTCGGAGGCGCGCAGCAGGTCCTGTGGCATCGTGCCGTGGCGCGGGTAATGGGCCACGCCAAGCGAGATCGAAATCCCCGGCAGCGCCTTCTCGCCGTAGCGGACGACAATCGCCTCCACGGCCTGGCGCAGCAGCTCGGCCTTGGTCATCACATCCTGCTGGCTGACCCCGGGAAGGATCAGCGTGAATTCCTCTCCGCCCGGACGGCAGGCCACTTCATCGCCGTCACAGGCCTGTTCCAGCACCGAACCGACCGCCCGCAGGACCATGTCACCGGCATCATGGCCGTGATTGTCATTGAACTTCTTGAAATGATCCACATCCACCGCAATCAGGCTCAGCGGTGTGCCGCTTTTCTGGCTGCTGGAGATGCTCTTGCGCAGGGTCTCCGTCATGTGGCGACGGTTGAACAGACCGGTCAGCGGATCACGCACCGACTGATCATGCAGCTGGTCGCGCATCCGCACATTGGCGATCGCCATGGAGATCTGTTCGGCGCACATCTGGGCCAGTTTCTTGCTGCTGCGGAACTCTTCCGTGGCGTCGCTCAGCGCGCGCAGATGCATCAGGCCGACGGTCTCGCCATGGGCCAGAATCGGGAAACAGTAATAGGCGCGGCCGTCATGCGGCTCGGCATGTTCGCAGACAAAATCAATCTCGGAGGAGCCGAATTCATAGCTGCGGCCGCGACGCAGCCCCCAGCATTCTTCCGGGTGGATATGGTCCTTGTGACTGCCGCCATTCCAGCTGGCACAGCCGTCGAGCACATCGCGCGAGTTGGAGTAGACATAGACGCTGCCCTCAGCCGTCGGCAGGATATGGGTCATGAAACGGGCCACCATGTCGAACAGCTCGTCGAGCGAACGGCTGGATTGCAGCCATTCGTTCAGCTCTCCCAGCAGCTGCACTTCACGGGCCAGCCGCAGCTGCTCGTCCAGGATCTCGCGCTCGGTCTCGTTGCGCTGGCGCAGCTGATTCATGCGGAATCGGTTCGATTTGAACACGACATAAACAGCAATTGTCATTGCCAGCAGCGCTATGGATGTCAGCACGATCAGCGACAGCCGCACCCGGTTGATGAAGATGTTCCGCAGCTCGGTGATATCGGTATAGAAATCAATCGCACCGTCGAAATGCCCGTTATGAATAAGGGGCATGTATACCTGTGCGATCTCCCGCGTGACCTCGCTGTTGTAGTTGCCGGTTGCCAGGGTCAGCCCGTCGACGTCATAGGCGGGCAAGGCATCGTGCATATAGTAGACCTCACCTTTGGCGACCTTGGTGGTGAAAAAGACATTTGCCTCAAACTCGCCGATTTCATCGCTGCGCGAGGACCAGAAAATTTCGCCCGAGCTGGTCAGCAGGCGATAGCGGTAGACATCGGTTTCCTCGGTGAACAGCGCCAGCATATGGGCGTCATGCGGCTGGATGATGCCCTCCTCGAACGACTCCTCCGGGTTTGCCATATGCAGGACGATCCGCCGCTGCCAGAGTTCCGCCTGTTTGCGGATGTCGGCTTCCAGCATGTGATCGACGATGGGGGTTGGCACCGCAAAAACGGCCCAGACCGAGGCGGCCGCGGCCACAACCAGCACGAAAAGGAGTGACATGCTGCGGGTTCTCTCCGCGACGCTGGTTTTGAGATCAGGTTTCATTGTGCCGTCTGCCGTCCGATTGAGAGTGCCCTCACGGCGCTATGGCCGCTGGTCCATGCTGGTCGGTTGAGTTTTCAATTGTGTTAATCGTTAACCTAAATTCCGGGGTGTCGGGGTTTAAACTACTGAAGATTTTCGGGATTTGCTCGGTTGATCTGTTGCGGATGCCTGCGGAACAGACTGTGAACGCCCTCTTTCCGCCGGGATTGAATCACGTTAATGTCCTGCCCATGAGCAGTTTTGACGATATCGACCCCTATGAGGGGATTTCGCTGTCCGCGCGGGCCATGGCGGCGCGGCCGATGCCCTATCTTGACGGGCTGAACCCCGCACAGCGCGCCGCCGTCGAATGTCTGGAAGGTCCCGTGCTGATGCTGGCAGGGGCCGGCACCGGCAAGACCAAGGCGCTGACTGCGCGGATTGTCCATCTGCTGACCACCGGCACGGCCAAACCAAACGAGATCCTTGCCGTGACCTTCACCAACAAGGCCGCGCGTGAGATGAAGGAGCGCGTCGCCGGAATGCTGGGGCAGGCGGTTGAGGGGATGCCCTGGCTTGGCACCTTCCACTCGATCTGCGTGAAACTGCTGCGCCGTCACGCCGAACTGGTCGGGCTGAAATCCAATTTCACCATTCTGGACACCGACGATCAGATCCGGCTGCTGAAACAGCTGATCAAGGCCGAAGGCATAGATGACAAACGCTGGCCTGCGCGGATGCTGGCGGGGGTGATCGACGATTGGAAAAACCGCGCGCTGACGCCTTCCCGGGTGCCGGTTGCGGATGCCAGCGCCTATAATCACCGTGGCGTGGACCTCTATGCGCAGTATCAGGTGCGGCTGAAGGATCTGAATGCGGTCGATTTCGGCGATCTTCTGCTGCATATGGTCACCATCTTTCAGGACAACCCGGATGTGCTGGAACAATACCAGCGCTGGTTCCGCTTTATCATGGTGGACGAATATCAGGATACCAACGTGGCCCAGTATCTCTGGCTGCGGCTTCTCGCGGGCGCGCATAAGAACATCTGCTGCGTTGGTGACGATGATCAGTCGATCTATGGTTGGCGCGGGGCCGAGGTGGGCAATATCCTGCGGTTTGAAAAGGATTTTCCCGGCGCCAATGTGGTCCGGCTGGAACAGAACTACCGCTCGACCGAACATATTCTCAGCGCCGCCTCCGGGGTGATCCGGGGCAACAGCGGACGTCTGGGCAAGGAACTCTGGACCGAGGCACGCGGCGGCGAAAAGGTGCGTCTGATCGGCCATTGGGACGGCGAGGAGGAGGCTCGCTGGATCGGCGAGGAGATCGAGGCGATGCAGCGCGGCACCCGTGGCCTTGCCCCCATCGACCTCAACAATATGGCGATTCTGGTGCGGGCCTCGCATCAGATGCGCGCCTTTGAAGACCGCTTTCTGACCATTGGTCTGCCGTACCGGGTCATCGGCGGGCCGCGCTTCTACGAGCGGCTCGAAATTCGCGATGCCATGGCCTATTTCCGGCTGGTGGTCAGCCCGGAGGACGATCTGGCGTTTGAGCGGATCGTCAATACCCCCAAACGTGGTCTTGGCGACAAGGCGCAGCAGACCATCCAAACCATGGCGCGCAGCAATGGCGTCTCATTGGTCGAGGGCGCGCGGCTCGCGGTGGAGAGCGGCCAGATCAAGGGCAAGGGCGGCAATGCCCTGCGCCAGCTGGTCACCGATCTTTCCCGCTGGGGACGTCTGGCGGGCGACGCCGACATGACCCATATGGAGCTGGCCGAAACCATCCTCGACGAGAGCGGCTACACCACCATGTGGCAGACCGACAAGAACCCGGATTCGCCGGGCCGTCTGGAAAACCTCAAGGAACTGGTCAAGGCGCTGGAGGCGTTTGAAAACCTGCAGGGCTTCCTCGAACATGTCAGCCTGATCATGGACAATGACAAACAGGATGCGGCGCAGAAGGTCTCCATCATGACGCTGCACGCCGCCAAGGGGCTGGAATTTCCTGCCGTCTTCCTGCCGGGCTGGGAGGATGGTCTCTTTCCCTCGCAGCGCTCGATGGACGAAAGCGGCCTGAAGGGCCTCGAGGAAGAACGCCGTCTGGCCTATGTCGGTATCACGCGGGCCGAGGACATCTGCACGATCTCCTTTGCCGGCAACCGCCGTGTCTTTGGTCAGTGGCAATCGCAGCTGCCCTCCCGTTTCATTGATGAGCTGCCCGAAGAACATGTCGAGGTGCTGACCCCGCCCGGTCTCTACGGCGGCGGCTACGGCGCGGCGGCTCCGGGCGGTTTCGGGGGCGTGCGCTCCACGATTGAGGACCGCATGGCCTCTGCCGATGGGTACAACTCGCCGGGCTGGAAACGCATGCAGTCCCGCGCCGGAGAGCGTGGTCTGTCCCAGCCCAAGGAAAGCAAGTCCAGCGTCATCGACCTCACCGCCACCTCCGCCTTCACTGCCGGTGAACGGGTGTTCCACCAGAAATTCGGCTATGGCGCGATCACCGCGATCGAGGGGGACAAGCTGGAAGTCGCATTCGAGAAGGCCGGCACGAAAAAGGTTGTCGCCCGTTTCGTCACCGCAGCAGAGGACGTGCCGTTCTGACCGCGCCGACTGCGGGTCTGATCCAGCACCGATAGATCCCCGCCATCGGCAGGCGGGCACCAGCTCGGGCGTCGGCAGTTTGCCGGCGCCTTTTTGCGTCCTGTCATCAATGGGAGGCGCTGCCGATCAGGCAATCAGGCACAAAAAACGGCGGTGCCAGGGAGGAGGAGGGCACCGCCGTTCTGTACAACACCATACCATCAGGGAGGAGGAGGCATGGTGTATCAGGGTCCGGCTATGACGCCGGTATAGGGTGCGGTGACATCAGGGAGGAGGAGGATGTCACCGCGATAGCAGGCTCCCAAGGGAGGAGGAGAAGAGAGCCTGATCTCTTTATTTCGTGCCGTATGCGGCCTCATAGGCGACGCTGCGCAGCATGGAGCGGCTCAGCCCCAGGTCAGCCAGCTCGCGACCGGAGAGCGTCGACAGCTCATCCATGGTCTGGCGATACAGGCGGTAGCGTGCAATCTTGCCTTTCAGCTCGTCGAACATGGCGCGCGGGCTGAAGGCCAGAGCGCCTTTGCGGGTTGTGATATTGTCAACAGCGGCCATCGGTGTTGTCCTTAACGTCTATGAATGTCTGGCCGTTCCCGGCCTCTCTTGGCCTCATAAATATGATAATGCTGCACACGCACAATCCCTGAAAGAGGCATTTCTGCTATGCAGCAAATGCATGGGTTTCCTCGCGGAAACCGGGTTGATCTTGCCGAGGTATGCGCCAATCGGTGTGCTGATGCCTAAATTCGCGGCAGGCGGCAAACGGGCAGGCTACAGGCCGCGCGCAGATTGGGGCCGACCGGGAGCCTGTGCAGGGTCCGATGCGGTCTTGGGCTTGTCGGCCGCAGGTCTTATATGGCGGGTAACCAACAGGAGACAGGCCATGACCCCCACCCAGGATGAGATTCGCGACGCCCTTGCGCGGCTGCAACTGCCCGATGGCGGAACGCTGGTCTCGCGCGACATGCTGCGCGCGCTGATGGTGGAGGGAGGCCGCGTCAGCTTCGTGATCGAGGCGCCCAGCCCGCAGATCGCCGCCCAGATGGAGCCGCTGCGCCGTGCTGCCGAGGCAACCGTTCTGGCGCTGCCGGGTGTGGAGAGCGTCTCCGCGGCGCTGACCGCCCACTCCGATGCCGCCGCGCGGCCCGCGCCGACCCTGAAACTGGGCGGCCACCCCAAGCCGCAGCAGGGGCCGCTGAAACCCAGCGGGGTGAAACGCATTCTCGCCGTCGGATCGGGCAAGGGCGGCGTGGGCAAATCCACCGTCAGCGCCAATCTCGCCGTGGCGCTCACCCGGCAGGGGCGCAAGGTGGGCCTGCTCGACGCTGACATATATGGACCCAGCCAGCCACGCATGATGGGGGCGAGCGGCCGCCCCGCCAGCCCTGACGGCAAGATCATCGAACCGCTGCACGCCCATGGCGTCACGCTGATGTCGATCGGCTTCATGGTTGACGAGGCCAAGGCGGTGGTCTGGCGCGGCCCGATGCTGATGGGCGCGCTTCAGCAGATGCTGGGGCAGGTGAACTGGGGGGAGCTTGACGTGCTGATCGTCGATCTGCCGCCCGGCACCGGCGATGTGCAGCTGACCTTGTGCACCAAGGCCGAGCTGTCCGGCGCCATCGTTGTCTCCACCCCGCAGGATGTGGCGCTGCTGGATGCGCGCAAGGCGATTGACATGTTCAACACCCTGAAAACGCCGGTGCTGGGCCTGATCGAAAACATGTCCTTCTTTGCCTGCCCGGATTGTGGCGGCGAACATCACATCTTTGGTCACGGAGGGGTTGCTGCCGAGGCTGAGCGCATCGGGGTGCCCTTGCTCGGGGCGCTGCCGATTGATCTTGAGACCCGGCTGGCCGGTGACAATGGCACTCCCATCGCTGCCGGTGACGGTCTGATGGCCGAGGCCTATGCAAAAATGGCCGAAGGTCTGATCCGCGGCGGCATGGCCTAGATCGCGAAGCTGAAACGCTCCCGGCGCTGCTGGGAAATCATGGGCCGCGTGGGAATTGATGGGCCATGTGGGAAATTATGGGCGGCGTTGAGACATTTTGGCCCGCTTTCCCGAATCACTGTGCTGTTCTGGCGTGATTTTCAGGCGATATCGCCCGGATCACGGGAATTGCCCCGGTCCAACTGCCACACGCACCCATGAACAGAATGTGAACATTCTGATTCTCCAGACTCGCTCTCAAAATTTCTGGGAAATCATGGCACTTTTTCAAAGCCAGATGTGACCCTACATATAGTGGCCTTTATGGTAACTTAATCTACCACTGGACGTATCTGCGATTCTTTCCCGTAGAATCGGCTCGTCGTTATCTAGATGTGCAGATGTGGTCCATAAAAAACAGTTGTCGCCCACGTATTCCCATAGTATCCCTAGTTCATCGAATGAGACGAAGAGCAGGGGCACCAAACGACCCCAACCAAGACTACTAAGAAGCAGGTTTCATACAGGCCTTCGCTTTCATCGAAAATAGAGAGATCCGGCGCGCGAGCGAGCAGACATCCCCCCAGGTGGCGCGCGCAGTCGGACACCCCGCAAGTCGGGACAAGGAGGCGGGTTGATCAGTGGCAGCAGATCAGCCCGCCCCTTTTGCTTCTGGGGATAGCTTCGGCACGAGGGACGCTGAAAAAAGGGACGATAGATTGGGCCGTAGGTTCAGAGGTGAAAGCCACCACAAGGTGGATACAAAGGGGCGGGTCTCGATTCCGGCCTCCTTTCGCCGTGTTCTGGAAGCGGGTGACCCCAACTGGCAATCCGGCAGCAACCCCGAACTGGTCATCGTCTATGGTGACCACCGCCGCAATTTCTTGGAATGCTACACGATGGAGGCGATCGAGGAAGTCGACGCCAAAATCGACGCCTTGCCGCGCGGCTCGATGCCGCGCAAGATGTTGCAGCGCATGTTCCACGGTCAGTCCTTCCCGACCACCGTTGATGAAACCGGGCGGCTAGTACTGCCCGCCAAGCTGCGCAACAAGATCAATCTGGAGGCCGAGGCGTTCTTCATCGCCGCCGGCGACACCTTCCAGATCTGGAAGCCTGAAACCTATGAAGAGGAAGAACTGGCAAAATCCGAGGAGTGGCTGGACGATCTGCCCGAGGACTTTGACCCGGCGGAATTCCTCGATGGCGCCGGAGGCGCTTGATCCATGACAACGGACCGCCCAACCTCAACCGGTCCTCACGTACCGGTCCTTCTGCGTCCGCTGCTGAAAGCCGTGGCGCCGGTTTCCGGGCGCTGGCTCGATGGCACCTTCGGGGCCGGGGGCTACAGCCGGGGCCTGCTGGAGGCGGGGGCCGATCACGTGATCGGCGTTGATCGCGATCCGCTGGCCTTTGAAATGGCTGAAAGCTGGATCGGCGACTACGATGGCCGCCTGACCCTGCAACAGGGGGTGTTCTCCCGCATGGATGAATATGCGCAGGATCTCGACGGCGTCGTCCTCGATCTTGGCGTCTCCTCCATGCAGCTGGATCTGGCCGAACGCGGCTTTTCCTTCATGCGCGACGGGCCGCTGGATATGCGGATGTCGCAGGATGGCCCCTCTGCCGCCGATCTGGTCGCGGAACTGGACGAGGCGGCGCTGGCCGATATCCTGTTCCTCTTTGGCGAGGAACGCGCCAGCCGCCGTATTGCCCGCGCCATCGTGAAGGCCCGCACCGAGGCGCCGATCACCACTACACTCCAGCTCGCCGGAATCATCGAGAGCTGCCTGCCGCGCTCCAAACCCGGCCAGTCACATCCGGCAACCCGCAGTTTTCAGGGGCTGCGCATCGCGGTGAACGCCGAATATGAAGAGCTGTTCGAGGGGCTGCTGGCCGCCGAACGCGCGCTGAAACCCGGCGGTCTGCTGGCGGTTGTGACCTTCCATTCCATCGAAGATCGCATGGTCAAACGCTTCTTCCAGCATCGCGCGGGCAAAACCGGTCGCGCCAACCGCTACGCCCCCGAGGTCGAGGAAACGCCGTCGCAATTCACGCTGGTCACTCGCAAGGCCGTCGGGCCGGACGATCAGGAGCTGGCGGACAACCCGCGCTCACGCTCTGCCCGGCTGCGCGTCGGTCGCCGCACCGGGGCCGCGCCGATTGCGATCAGCGCCAAGGATATTGGCATGCCGCAGCTGAAACAGGCGCAGGCAAGAGAGAAACGCTGATGAAGACCCTGCTTTATATCGCCACCTGTCTCGCCGTCTTTGGGCTGGCTTTCTGGGCCTACCGCGAGAATTACACCACCCAGCAGGTGCTGAAGGAAACCCGCAGCCTGCAACGCCAGATCGGCGCATCGCAGGTCCGGCTCAGCGTGCTGCGCGCCGAATGGGCCTATCTCAACCGTCCCGACCGGCTGCGCGAACTGGCGGAACTCAATTTTGATCGCCTCAGCCTGCTGCCGCTGCGCCCGGAACAGTTTGGCCGCGTGGATGAGGTCGCCTATCCGCCGCAGGAGGATGAGCTGCTGGATTTTACCAACGGGGTTGAGGTTTCCTCGCTTGGGGCCAATGGGCAGACCGCAACGGGGACACAGCCATGATCCGCACGCCGCTACGCCCGCTGGCGCGGATCCTGACCGCGCGCGCGCGGGGCGAGAACCCGGATGCCATCGAACGCGAAAACCTGCGCCAGCGCCACGCCGAGATGCAGGCCCATGCCCGCCAGCGCGCCGAGGGGCGGCTGCTGGTTCTGGGCATGTTCTTCCTCTGCGCCTTCACCGCGATTGGCGCCCGTATGGCAACGCTGGCCACCTCGGAGCCGGTCGAACCGGTCGCCAGCGCGCCGGGCAGCGCCATTGCCATGCAGCGCGCCGATATCGTCGACCGCAAGGGCCGCATTCTGGCAACCAACTTCGAGACCCATTCGCTCTATGCCCAGCCACCGCAGATGGTCGACCCGGACGGGGCGGCGCGGCGTCTGGTGGAGATTTTCCCCGATCTGGAGCTGGAACGCCTGCTGAAGGATTTTTCCGGCAAGCGTAAGTTCATCTGGATCAAGAAAAAAATCAGCCCCGAACAGAAACAGGCCGTCCATGACATCGGCGATCCGGGGCTGCTGTTTGGTCCGCGCGAAATGCGTCTTTACCCCAATGGCAGCCTGGCGGCCCATGTGCTGGGCGGCGCCGGTTTCGGCAAGGAAGGCGTCAGCGCCGCCGAGGTGATCGGTGTTGCCGGGGTCGAAAAACAGTTCGACGACTACCTGCGCGACCCGGCCAACGGCGGGCGGCCCTTGCAGCTCTCGCTGGATCTGACGGTGCAGGCGGCATCCGAGCGGGTGCTTTTCGGCGGCATGAAGCTGATGAACGCCAAAGGCGCCACCTCGATCCTGATGGATGTTCACACCGGCGAGGTGATTTCGGTGGTGTCGCTGCCGGATTTTGATCCCAATGACCGCCCACGTCCGCCGACCTCCGGTTTCGATCCCTCCGACAGCCCGTTGTTCAACCGCGCGGTGCAGGGGGTCTATGAACTGGGCTCGACCTTCAAGATTTTCACCGCAGCTCAGGCCGTTGATCTGGGGCTGGTGAATTCCGAGACCATTATCGACACCTCCGGTCCAATGCGGATCGGGCGCTTTCCGATTGGCGAGTTCCACAACAAGAACTACGGCAAGCTGAGTGTCGCCGATATCATCGTCAACAGCTCCAACCGGGGCACCGGGCGCCTGGCGCTGCAGATCGGTGCCCAGCGGCAGCAGGATTTCCTGCGCGCCATGGGGATGTTTGATCCGACGCCGATCGAAATCGCCGAGGCCGCAGGCGGTAAGCCGCTCAAACCCAGCAAATGGGGCGAGCTCAGCACGGTGACGATTTCCTATGGGCACGGGCTGTCCACCAGCCCGATGCATCTGGCAGCCGGTTATGCGGCCATCGCCAATGGCGGCCAATATGTCAGCCCCACCATCCTGCGCCAGAAGGGGCCGCAGCTGGGCCACCGGGTGATGTCGGCTGAGGCGGCCCGTCAGGCCCGCGCCATGCTGCGCAAGGTGGTGACCAGCGGCACCGCTTCCTTTGGCGAGGTTCCGGGTTATCAGGTGGGCGGCAAGACCGGCACCGCCGATAAACCCAAACCACGCGGCGGCTATTACGAAAGCAAGGTCATCGCCACCTTCGCCGCGATGTTCCCGGCCCATGATCCGAAATATGTGCTGGTGGTGACGCTGGATGAACCCTCGGTCATCGCCCATGGCGAGGAGCGCCGCACCGCAGGCTGGACCGCTGTGCCCGTCGCTGGCGAAATGATCGGTCGGATCGCGCCGCTGCTTGGCCTCAGACCGCAAGTTGAACCGGATGAGATGGCTGCTATAACCCTCACCTCAAACTGATCAGGTGGGGTTGCTATGGGCACCATTGAAAACCGTCCTCTTAGCCAGCTGGGGCTGACCGCTCGCGGCGGTGTCGATCCGACGATCCATGGCATTGCCGTGGACAGCCGCAAGGTGGTCGAAGGGGGGCTGTTTGCAGCCCTTCCGGGCAGTCAGGTGCATGGCGCCAAATTTGTGCCCGCCGCTCTCGGCAATGGGGCGGCTGCGATTCTCACCGATGCGACAGGCGCGTCGATTGCGGCGGAGCTGCTGCGCGAGTCGACCGTGGCGCTGGTGGTGGTCGAAGACCCGCGTCAGGCGCTGGCCTATGCCTCGGCGCTGTGGTTCGGCGCACAGCCCGAAACCATGGTGGCAGTGACCGGCACCAATGGCAAAACCTCGGTGGCGAGCTTTGTGCGCCAGATCTGGGTGGAGCTGGGCCATAAGGCGGTGAACCTCGGCACCACGGGGGTTGAGGGCGCCTGGAGCCATCCGCTCAACCACACCACCCCGGAGCCGGTTACCCTGCATGACGCGCTGGCAAAAGCGGCGGCGGCGGGGGTTACCCATGCCGCAATGGAGGCCTCCTCGCATGGGCTGGATCAGCGGCGTCTGGATGGTGTGCATCTGGCGGCGGCGGGGTTCACCAATTTCACCCAGGACCACCTCGATTACCACGAGACGTTTGAGGCATATTTCGCCGCCAAGGCGGGCCTGTTCCGCCGGGTGCTGCCCGATGATGGCGTGGCCGTCATCAACATGGACGACCCGCGCGGCGCCGAGATGCGGGCGGTCGCCGCTGCGCGCGGGCATGAGGTGATATCGGTCGGGCGCGGTCTCGGTGATCTGAGCCTTGTCGGTGCGCGTTATGACGCCTCGGGGCAGGACATGCGCTTTACCTGGCACGACCGGCCTTATCAGGCCCGGCTCAACCTTATTGGCGGCTTTCAGGCGGAGAATATCCTTTTGGCCTGCGGTCTGGTGATTGCAAGCGGCGAGGACCCGGATGCGGTCTTTGCGACGCTGCCGCATTTGCAGACCGTGCGCGGCCGGATGCAGCTGGCGGCCACGCGCGAAAATGGCGCGACGGTTTTTGTGGATTACGCCCATACGCCTGATGCCGTGGCCACCGCGATCAAGGCACTGCGCCCGCATGTGCTGGGTCGGCTGGTCGCCATTGTTGGTGCCGGTGGTGATCGCGATGCCGCCAAACGCCCGCTGATGGGACAGGCGGCGCAGGACAATGCCGATCTGGTGATCGTGACCGATGACAACCCCCGCAGCGAGGACCCGGCCGTGATCCGCGCCGCCGTCAAGGGCGGCGCGCCGGATGCGATGGAAGTTGGCGACCGGGCCGAGGCGATCCTGCGCGGCGTTGATGCGCTGGGACCCGGCGATGCCCTGCTGATCTGCGGCAAGGGCCATGAAACCGGCCAGATCGTTGGCAGTGATGTTTTGCCCTTTGATGATGTGGAGCAGGCCAGCATGGCGGTCGCGGCTCTCGACGGGAGGTTGGTATGAGCCTTTGGACAGCTGAGGAGGCGGCAGCGGCCACCGGTGGTCAGGCGATTGGCGACTGGAGCGTGAATGGCATTTCCATCGACACCCGCAGCATTGCGGCGGGCGATCTCTTTGTGGCGCTGAAGGCGGCGCGCGATGGCCATGACTTCGTGGCGCAGGCGCTGGAGAAAGGCGCTGGTGCGGCGCTGGTCTCGCGCAGGCCCGAGGGCGTCGGTGACGATGCGCCGCTGTTGCTGGTGAATGACGTGCAGGCCGGGCTGGAGGCTCTGGGCCGGGCAGGTCGTGCGCGCACGGATGCACGGGTGATTGCCGTCACCGGATCGGTCGGCAAGACCTCGACCAAGGAAATGCTGGCGCGGATGCTGTCCGATCAGGGGCGCACCCATGCGGCTGTTGCCAGCTATAACAACCATTGGGGCGTGCCGCTGACGCTGGCGCGGATGCCGCGGGACACCGAATTTGCCGTCATCGAGATCGGCATGAATCACCCCGGTGAAATCAGCCCGCTTGCCAAGCAGGCGCGTCCGCATGTGGCGATGGTCACCACCGTGGCGCCGGTGCATCTGGAGGCCTTTGACGGGATCGAGGGCATCGCCGCCGAGAAAGCCGCCATCATCGACGGGCTGGAGCCGGGCGGTGTTGCGGTGCTGAACGCCGATATTGCCGAGGCTCCGATCCTGCACTCCGTTGCCGAGGAGGCTGCGCGCCCTGCGCAGTGGTTTGGCACCGGTCAGGGGCCGATCGTTCCGGGCTATCGCCTGACCGGAACCGCCTCACGCGGGGATGAGACAGAGGCCGAGGTCACGCTGCCGGATGGGCAGCGATATCGCCTGAATATCCAGTCGCTTGGCGCCCATTTTGCGATGAACGCGCTTGGCGCGCTGGCCTGTCTGGCGGCGCTGGATCTGGATCTGGCCAAGGCCGTGCAAAGCCTGTCGCTCTGGTCGCCGGTCACCGGGCGCGGGGCGCGTGAAACCGTGACGCTTGGCGCGGGGCGGGGCGAGATCCTGCTGCTGGATGACAGTTACAACGCCAATCCGACCTCGGTCGCGGCGGCGCTGGCGGTTCTGGCCGCGACCCCCTGCGCGGGACGGCGGATTGCCTATCTGGGCGATATGAAGGAGCTGGGACCGCAGGAGGCCGATCTGCACGCGGCCCTTGCCGATCTGCCCGCGATGGCGGATCTCGATGTGGTGCATTGCATCGGCCCGCTGATGGGGGCACTTCATGCGGCGTTGCCTGCGGACAAACGTGGTGGTCACTATGCCAGCAGCGGTGATGTGCAGGCGGATCTGGCGGGTCAGATCGCGGCGGGGGATGTGGTTTTGGCCAAGGGGTCGCTCAGCATGGCGCTGGCCAAGGTTGTTGACGGCATCCGCGAATTGGGCCATGGCGAGGCCACTTTCTGAACTTTGACGAACTGAGGACCGGCTGACATGCTCTATTGGTTAACCGCGCTGTCGGATGGGGGCGATCTTTTCAACCTCTTCCGCTACATCACCTTCCGCGCGGGCGGGGCGTTTCTGACGGCGCTTCTGTTTGGGTTTCTGTTTGGGCCACCGCTGATCAATGTGCTGCGCAAGAAGCAGGGCAAGGGTCAGCCGATCCGTGATGACGGCCCCGAAGGGCATCTGGCAAAGGCCGGTACGCCCACCATGGGCGGGCTGCTCATCGTCGGCGCGCTGGTGACGGCGACGCTGCTCTGGGCGCGCTGGGACAATCCCTTTGTCTGGCTGGTGCTGTTTGTGACGCTGTCCTTTGCGCTGATCGGTTTTGCCGATGATTATGCCAAGGTCTCCAAGCAGAACACCGCAGGCGTACCGGGCAAGCTGCGGCTGGCGCTTGGGATCACCATTGCGGTGATCGCCGCCCTCTGGGCCTCTGCCTATCATCCGGTGGAGTTGCAGAACCAGCTGGCGCTGCCGGTGTTCAAGGATACGCTGATCAACCTTGGTCTGTTCTACGTGCCGTTTTCGATCTGCGTGATCGTCGGCGCGGCCAATGCGGTGAACCTGACCGATGGGCTTGACGGGCTGGCGATTATGCCGGTGATGATCGCGACCTCGACCCTTGGGGTGATTGCCTATGCGGTGGGGCGTGTGGACTTTACCGAATATCTGGATGTGCATTACGTGCCCGGCACCGGGGAAATCCTGATCTTTGCCGCGGCGCTGTTTGGCGGCGGTCTGGGCTTCCTTTGGTACAATGCGCCGCCAGCGGCGGTGTTCATGGGCGATACCGGCTCGCTCGCCCTTGGCGGCGCCTTGGGCGCCATCGCGGTGGTCACCAAACACGAGCTGGTGCTGGCGATTGTCGGCGGGCTGTTCGTGGTGGAGGCGCTGTCGGTGATCATTCAGGTGCTCTATTTCAAGCGCACCGGCAAACGGGTCTTCCTGATGGCGCCGATCCATCACCACTATGAGAAAAAGGGCTGGGCGGAGCCGACCATCGTGATCCGCTTCTGGATCATCTCGCTGATCCTCGCGATGATCGGTCTGGCCACGCTGAAAGTGCGCTGAGCCACGCCGGATCGCCGCCGCGCAGGTCATCCTGCGGGGCGGTGTGCCGATCTGGTCTGATATCTGAAACCGCTCGGGGCTGAAAATGCTTCGGGCGGTTTTGCGTAAGAAGAAGGCGGCGCCGCCGGAGGGGCGGAGGGTGGATGACCTTTGCCAGGGGTCATCTCCGTCTGTCGGCCTGTGCGGATCCCCATACGCCCGGAGTCTTGACCTTGAAAGGGTCAGTTGGGCGGGGACGTTCTCCTGATCTTGGTGTTGCAACGGATGTGAGCATAGCGCTGCCGCCTGAACGGATGGTAAGCCCTGCGTGCGCCGGGCTGGCAACGGCGGCTCAGAACACCGACCAGTCCATCTCCCGCGCCAGCCGCTCCATCGCTTCGGTGCCCAGTTTCGAATTGCCGTTGCGGTCCAGCCCCGGCGACCAGACGGCGATGCTGGCCTTGCCCGGTACGCTGGCCAGAATACCACCGCCAACCCCGCTTTTGGCGGGCAGGCCGACGCGATAGGCGAACTCGCCCGAGCCATCGTAATGCCCGCAAGTCAGCATCAGCGCATTGAGCCGCCGCACCCGGTCCAGCGAGACCAGCCGCGGACCGACACCGGCGCCGATCAGGAAACGGCCGGCACGGGCCAGCTGGGTGGTGGTCAGCTCGGTGGCGCAATGGTGGAAATAGGTGCCGAGCACCTTGTCCGGGTCATTCTTGAGATTACCGCAGGAGGCAAGGAAATGGGCATGGGCGAAATTGCGGTGCCCATGGGCGGTTTCGGAGCGGGCAACCGCGCCATTGATGTGGATATCGTCATCCTCGGCGGCGGCGCGGATAAAGCCCAGGAATTCGGCCAGCGCATCGCGCGGTTCGCGGCCCGCCAGCACCTCATCCGTGGTGACAATGGCACCTGCATTCACAAATGGATTGCGCGGTCGGCCGCGTTCATGTTCCAGCTGCACGATGGAGTTGAAGGCGGTGCCGGAGGGTTCGCGACCAACCCGCTGCCAGAGCTGATCGCCGGAGCGCCCGAGCGCAATCGCCAGCGTAAAAAGCTTGGTGATGCTCTGGGCCGAGAACCGCGTGGCGGCATCCCCGGCGCTGTAGATCTGGCCGTCGGCGGTAGCCACGGAGATGGCAAACTGGTGGGGATCGACTTGCCCCAGTTCGGGAATGTAGCTGGCCACGTCGCCCCGGTCGGGATCGTCGCGAAGATCGCGGTTGATGGCATCGAGGATCTGCTGCAATCGCGCGTCCATGGCTGTGGGGCCTCCCAATTTTTGGCCGACACTAGCCGGGTGTCGGCGGACTGGCAAACGCAACGGGACTGGTGTTGGTTCCCGTGATCGGGTAGCGATTCGAGCAAAGATCAAATGGGAGGGCAGGCGATGATCCCTGTGACCGGATTCGAAGGCGCAACTGTAGCGGTGCTGGGGCTTGGACGGTCTGGCCTTGCCACCGCGCGGGCCTTGCGTGCAGGCGGGGCAGAGCCGGTCTGCTGGGATGACAACCCCGGCGCGCGGGCCCGGGCCGAGGTCGAGGGGTTCACCTGCCGGGATCTGCTGAAATCCGGCGCCTTTGACGATGTTGCATCGCTGATCGTCTCGCCGGGTATTCCGCATCTCTACCCCAAACCCAACCCGGTGATCCGCGCAGCGCTGGTGGCGGGGGTGCCGGTGGACAATGATATCGGGTTGTTCTTCCGGTCCATCGCGACCCAGGGCTGGGAGCAATACGATCAGGCGCCGCGTATCGTGGCGGTCACTGGCTCCAACGGCAAATCTACCACGGTGGCGCTGCTGCACCACATCCTGGAGGAGGCCGGTCGCGAAAGCCAGCTGGCGGGTAATATCGGCCGCGGTGTACTGGATATTGATCCGCCGGGCTCCGGGGGCGTGGTGGTGCTGGAGCTGTCGAGCTATCAGACCGATCTGGCGCGGGCGCTGACGCCGGATGTGGCGGTGTTCACCAACCTCAGCCCCGATCATCTGGACCGGCACGCAGGCATGGGCGGCTATTTCGCGGCCAAACGCCGACTGTTTGCCGAAGGCGGCCCGGATCGCGCGATCATTGGCGTCGATGAGGATGAGGGGCTGTATCTGGCCGGTCAGCTGTCGGAGGCGGCCAGCGATGACCGGGTGATCCGCATTTCTGCCAGCCAGAAACTGACCGGACCGGGCTGGCAGGTCTTTGCCCGCAAGGGGTTCCTGAGCGAATACCGCAAAGGGCGGCAGGCGGCCTCGATTGATCTGCGTCAGATGCAGGGGCTGCCGGGCGCGCATAACCATCAGAATGCCTGTGCGGCCTATGCGGCGGCGCGGGCACTGGGGCTGGCCCCGCGCCTGATCGAGGAGGCGCTGGCCAGCTATCCGGGTCTGCCGCATCGCAGCCAGACCATCGCGACCCATCAGGGGGTGCGCTATGTGAATGACAGCAAGGCCACCAATCTTGACAGCGCGGCCAAGGCGCTGAGCGCGTTTGACAATATCCGCTGGATCTGTGGCGGGCTGGAGAAAGAGGGCGGCCTGACCGCCCTGCGCGGCCAGACCGGCAAAGTGCGCAAGGCCTATGTGATCGGTCGCGAGGCGGCAGGCTTTGCCATGCAGCTGGATGTGGAGGCCGAGGTCTGCATCACCATGGCGCAGGCGGTGGCCCGGGCCGCCGCTGAGGCGGAGGCGGGTGATACCATCCTGCTGGCCCCGGCGGCAGCGAGTTTCGACCAATATGACAACTTCGAGCAGCGCGGAGAGGATTTCATCGCCGAGGTGCAGAAGCGACAGGCGGAGGCCCCGGTGCAACCCGATGGGGAGGCAATCTGATGGCCGAGACGACAGCGCCGCAGAACACGGTGATGCTGGCCTTTCAGGTCATTCCCCGGCTGCGCGAGGGCAATAACTTCGAGGTTGTGGACCGCGCGATTGATGTGGTGAAGGCCTCAGGTCTGCCGTTTCAGGTGGGGGCGATGGAGACCACGATGCGTGGTGAGCTGGATCAGCTGCTGGGGATCGTGAAACAGGCCGAACAGGCCTGTCTTGATGCCGGGGCGGTGGAGGTGATCACCAATATCAAGATCCATACCACCACGCCTGATGCGCATGACACCTTCTGCACCTATACGCGCGGCGTCACGCCGGCCAATAAGGTGTTTGTCGAGGAGTGACGCGAGGGGTGAACGGGGCGGCGTTTCGGGCTGGCCCGAGCGGAGACGCCCGAGGCTCAGCCCTTGGCGGCGATTGCGGTTCCGGCCGCGACGCCGGAGGCCCAGGCCCATTGGAAGTTATAGCCGCCCAGCCATCCGGTCACATCAACCGCTTCGCCAATCGCATAAAGCCCCGGAACCGTCTTGGACTCCATGCTCTTTGACGACAGCGCATCGGTGTCGATGCCGCCCAGCGTCACCTCGGCGGTGCGATAGCCTTCGCTGCCCGAAGGGGTGAGCGTCCAGTTTTCCAGTTGGTCGCAGAGATCGCGCAAGGCGGCGTCGGACTGGTCGGCGAGCCGCCCCTTCAGGGCGAATTCAGGGGCCAGGAACTCCACCAGCCGTCCGGGCAGGTGACGGGCCAGTTCGGTGGTCAGATCCTTGCGCCCGGTTTCCTGACGCTGGCGGCGCAGGTGATCAAACAGCGGCGTTTCCGGGATCAGGTTGACGCGGATCTGCTCCCCCTCGCGCCAGTAGGACGACAGTTGCAGCACCGAGGGGCCGGAGAGGCCGCGATGGGTGAACAGCAGCGCCTCGTCAAAACTGGTGCGCTCATTGGAAAGCCGTGCGGGCAGGGCGACGCCCGCGAGAGGTTTGAAGCGGTCTTCGGAGAAGGTGAACGGCACCAGTGCCGGGCGGGTTTCGGTCAGCGGCAGCTCAAACTGGCGCGCCAGATCATAGGCCAGACCGGTCGCGCCCATTTTCGGGATCGACTTGCCGCCCGTGGCAATCACCAGATTGCGCGCGGTCAGCACCTGCGGCTTGCCCTCTCGCTCCACCGCGACGCGAAACCCATCCGGGCTGCGGCTTACCGAGGTGACGGAGGTCTGCAACCAAAGCTCGGCCCCGGCGGCCTGCATCTCCTGCACCAGCATGGCGACGATCTGTTTGGCCGAGCCATCACAGAACAGCTGGCCCAGTGTCTTTTCATGCCAGGCGATGCCGTGGCGGTCCACCAGCTCGATGAAATCCCACTGGGTGTAGCGCGCCATGGCGGATTTGCAGAAATGCGGGTTCTGCGACAGGTAGTTTTCGGGGCTGGCGTACATATTGGTGAAATTGCAGCGCCCGCCGCCGGAAATGCGGATTTTCTCGCCCGGCGCCTTGGCGTGATCAATCACCAGGGTGCTTGCGCCGGAGCGGGTTGCACACATCATGCCGGCCGCGCCGGCGCCAAGGATCAGGGTTTCATATGCCATGCCCGGCCATAGGCGCGGATAACTGCCAAAGGCAAGAGGAAGAGGGTGGCCTGAGGCAAAGTTTCCGGTTACTGTTTGCCTAACGATCCCGAAAACGGGACGGATGACGAGGCAGATAGTGGCGGTACTTCCATGACTGAAATGGTCTATGGCGCGCTCCCCGTACAGGCGGGCGAGCCGATTCTACCCAAATGGTGGCGGACGCTGGACAAATGGACGATGTCCTGCGTCCTGATGTTGTTTGTCATCGGGCTGCTCTTGGGGCTGGCCGCTTCGGTGCCGCTGGCCGAGCGCAACGGGTTTGACAATTTCCACTATGTCGAGCGGCAGGCGATTTTTGGCATCACCGGGCTGGTGGCGATGCTGATCACCTCGATGATGTCGCCAACGCTGGTGCGGCGACTGGCGGTGATCGGGTTTATCTGCGCCTTTGTCGCACTGGCGCTGCTGCCGGTGTTTGGCACCGATTTCGGCAAGGGCGCGACGCGCTGGTACAGCCTCGGCTTTGCCTCGTTGCAGCCGTCGGAGTTCTTGAAGCCCGGATTCATCGTGGTGGCGGCCTGGATGATCGCCGCGAGCCAGCAGATCAACGGCCCGCCGGGCACGCTGATGTCCTTTGGCCTGTGCCTGACGGTGGTGCTGATGCTGGTGATGCAGCCTGATTTTGGTCAGGCCTGTCTGGTGCTGTTTGGCTGGGGCGTGATGTATTTCGTGGCCGGTGCGCCGATGCTGCTGTTGGTGATTATGGCGGCGGTGGTCGTGATGGGCGGGGTTGTGGCCTATTCCAGCTCCGAGCATTTTGCCCGCCGCATCGACGGCTTCCTGAACCCTGAAATCGACCCGACCACCCAGATGGGCTATGCCACCAATGCCATCCGCGAAGGTGGGTTGTTCGGTGTCGGCGTCGGCGAGGGCGAGGTGAAATGGTCGCTGCCGGATGCCCATACCGATTTCATCATCGCAGTGGCGGCCGAGGAATACGGGCTGGTGCTGGTGGTGATCCTGATCCTGCTTTATTCGGCGGTGGTGGCCCGCACGCTGTTCCGCCTGATGCGGGAGCGCGACACGTTTATCCGGCTTGCCGGAACCGGTCTTGTCTGTACCTTTGGCGTGCAGGCGATGATCAACATGGGCGTTGCGGTGCGGCTCTTGCCGGCCAAGGGCATGACTCTGCCGTTTGTGAGCTACGGTGGCTCCTCGCTGATTGCCGGCGGGATCGCGGTGGGGATGTTGCTGGCGTTTTCGCGGTCGCGCCCGCAGGGCGAGATTGCAGATTTCCTGCGCGGACACGGGCGCGGCTGAGCCTGCCCGATCGAAGCGCACCCCTCGGTCTGCCCTGCGCGGTCGGGGGGGTGAGTGAGCAGAGACAGAAAGACCGAAAATACGATGGCGCAGAAATTGCTCTTGATGGCGGCGGGTGGCACCGGGGGGCACATGTTCCCCGCGCAGGCCCTGGCCGAGGCAATGCTGAGACGCGGCTGGCGGGTGAAACTGTCAACGGACGCGCGGGGCGCGCGGTACACCGGCGGCTATCCGCATACCACCGAGATTGCCGAGGTGCCCTCGGCCACCTTTGCCCGCGGCGGGCTGCTGGCCAAGGCGATGGTCGCGCCGAAGATCGCCGCAGGTGTCACAAGGATGGCGATGCAGATGCGGCGGGACCGGCCTGACGTGGTGGTCGGCTTTGGCGGCTATCCGTCGATCCCGGCACTGGGGGCTGCGACCCTGCTGAAGCTGCCGCGTATGATCCATGAACAGAACGGCGTGCTGGGCCGGGTCAATCAGCTGTTTGCTCCCCGTGTGGCCGGGGTGGCCTGTGGCGTCTGGCCCACGGCGCTGCCGGAGGGGGTTGATGGCGTCCATGTCGGTAACCCGGTGCGCGCTGCGGTGCTGGAGCGGGCTGGGGCCGGTTATATTCCGCCGGGTGACTATCCGATGTCGGTGCTGGTGATGGGCGGCAGCCAGGGCGCGCGGATCCTCTCTGACGTGGTGCCCGCAGCGATTGCCGCACTGCCAGAGGCGCTGCGCAGCCGGTTGCGGGTCTCGCATCAGGCGCGCGATGAAGATGGTGCGCGGGTTGCGCAATTCTACGCCGAACAGGGGATCGCGGCGGATGTGCAGCCGTTTTTCACCGATGTGCCCGCCCGCATGTCGGAGGCGCAGCTGGTGATCTCGCGCTCCGGTGCGTCGTCGGTTGCGGATATCTCGGTGATCGGCCGCCCGTCGATCCTGATCCCCTTTGCCGCGGCGGCTGGCGATCACCAGAGCGCCAATGCCCGTGGGCTGGTCGATGCCGGGGCGGCGATCCTGATCCCGGAAAGCGCTCTTGACGTTTCGGCGCTGACAGAGCAAATGAGCGCGGTTCTCAGCAATCCCGATGGTGCCAGCCAGATGGCACGGGCCGCCTTGCAAGTGGGTATTCCCGATGCGACCGAGCGGCTGGTGGGGCTTGTTGAACAGCTGTCCGAGGAAGGAATGACATGAACCCTGCGACCAAACTCCCCGGTGATGTGGGCCCGATCCATTTTGTTGGCATCGGCGGCATCGGCATGTCCGGCATCGCCGAAGTGCTGCTGAACCTTGGCTATGTGGTGCAGGGCTCGGATCTGAAAGCTTCCAAGATCACCAACCGGCTGGAAGAGCTGGGCGCGCGGATCTTTGTCGGGCAGGCGGCGGAAAACCTGGAAGACGCGGCGGTTGTGGTCATTTCCTCGGCGATCAAACCGGGCAATCCAGAGCTGGACGAGGCGCGCCTGCGTGGCCTGCCGGTGGTCCGCCGGGCCGAAATGCTGGCCGAGCTGATGCGGCTCAAATCCAACATCGCCATCGCAGGCACCCATGGCAAGACAACGACCACCACCATGATGGCGGAGCTGATGGTGGCCGGTCATTTCGACCCGACCATTGTCAATGGCGGCATCATTCACGCCTATGGGTCGAACGCGCGGATGGGCCAGGGCGAGTGGATGGTGGTTGAGGCCGACGAAAGCGACGGCACCTTTAACCGCCTGCCCGCAACCATTGCGATCGTCACCAATATCGACCCTGAGCATATGGAGCATTGGGGTGATTTCGACACGCTGCGCGACGGGTTTTACGACTTTGTCTCCAATATTCCCTTCTACGGCGTCGCGGTCTGCTGCACCGACCATCCCGAGGTGCAGGCGCTGGTTGGCCGGATCACCGACCGCCGGGTCGTGACCTATGGGTTCAACGCGCAGGCAGATGTGCGGGCAGTCAACCTGACCTACAAGGCGGGCGTGGCGCATTTTGATATTCATCTTCAGGCCGAGGATCGCGTAATCGAGGGCTGCACTCTGCCGATGCCGGGGGATCACAATGTCTCCAACGCGCTGTCGGCAGTGGCCGTGGCGCGCCATCTGGGCATGAAGAGCAGCGAGATCCGCGAGGCTCTGGCGGCCTTTGGCGGCGTCAACCGCCGCTTTACCAAAGTGGGCGAAGTGGACGGTGTCACCATTATTGACGACTACGGCCACCACCCGGTCGAGATCACTGCCGTGCTGAAAGCGGCCCGGCAGGCCTGCGAGGGCCGGGTGATCGCGGTGCATCAGCCGCACCGTTATTCGCGCCTGTCCAGCCTGTTCGAGGATTTCTGCGCCTGTTTCAACGAGGCCGATGTGGTCGCCATCGCCGAGGTCTTTGCCGCGGGCGAAGACCCGATCGAGGGCGCCGGGCGCGACGATCTGGTGGCCGGTCTGATCCGTCATGGCCATCGCCATGCCCGCGCGCTGCTGGACGAACCCGATCTGGAGCGGCTGGTGCGTGAACAGGCCCGACCCGGCGATATGGTCGTCTGCCTTGGGGCGGGTACCATCAGCGCCTGGGCCAATGGTCTGCCCGAGCGGTTGCGGGGCTGAGGGTGGCTGGCGTGATCTCCTATCCGCGGGCGAGGGTCCCGGCGGTTGAGGCAGCGCCATGCTGAGCCTGCTGGCCTCTGTCCTGTGGGTGTTCATTGCCACCGGCGTGGCCGCCCTGCCGGTTCGCTGGCAGCGCGGGCCGGGGATTGCGCTGGTCGCTGTGGCGCCGGTGCTGATCTATTTCCTGGGGCGAGACCACGGCTGGTTTGCCGCTGCCTTTGGCTGTTTTGCGCTGGTGTCGATGTTCCGCCGTCCGCTGCTGCATGTGCTGTCGCGCCTGCGCCGAGCCTCCGGGCCGGAGGTTGGCGAATGACGCAGTCGCTGATCCTGGCCTGTCTCTGGGTGGTGGCCGCCAATGTGCTGGCGATGCTGCCGAGCCGGGACAATCACTGGTCGCGCGCCTATCTCCTGATTGCCTTTGGCATCCCGCTGCTGGGCTATGTCACCTATGAAAACGGTCCCTGGTGGGGGCTGGCGGCGCTGTTTGCGGGCATGTCGATGCTGCGCTGGCCGGTGATCTATCTGGGCCGCTGGCTGCGCAACCGCCTGAGCCGCAGCTGAACCCCGCCGATTTCCACGAATGAGCGCTCTGCCCTTTGCGCCGGGCTGCCGGCTGGGCCATTGTGTGCATGGGCAAAACCGGAGTACACGCAGGGCCGGTCCGGGCTGCTGAGTCTCGCCGTCGTTTGCCCGCTGGGTGCTGCGTCGGCTGGCTTGGCCGGGGTGGACGCCAAGACAGGCAGGGGCAGAGCATATGAACATCGACGGGCTGCGCGGCAAGCTTCATCCGAATCGCGATCTGGCAGGGTTGACCTGGCTGCGGGTTGGCGGACCGGCGGACTATCTGTTTCAGCCTGCCGATGTGGAGGATCTGGCGCATGTTTTGCGGTCTCTGGATCCGTCGGTGCCGGTGTTCCCGATGGGGGTCGGCTCAAACCTGATCGTGCGTGATGGCGGGTTGCGGGCGCTGGTGATCCGGCTGGGGCGCGGGTTCAACGCGATTGAGGTCGAGGGCGACACGGTGACCGCTGGCGCTGCTGCGCTGGATGCCCATGTGGCCCGCAAGGCCGCGGATGCGGGGGTGGATCTGACATTTCTGCGCACCATTCCCGGATCGATCGGTGGCGCGGTGCGGATGAATGCCGGTTGCTATGGCAGCTATGTCGCAGATGTCTTTCAGTCGGCAACGGTGGTGCTGCGCAGCGGTGAAGTGGTGAGGCTGAGCGGTGAGGACCTGAAATTCGCCTACCGCCAGAGCGACCTGCCGGAGGGGGCCGTGCTGGTTTCGGCGGTGTTGCGCGGCCCGATGGGCGATCCCGAAGCCCTGCATGCGCGCATGGAAGAGCAGCTGGCCAAACGCGATGCCACCCAGCCGACGAAGGACCGGTCAGCCGGGTCGACCTTTCGCAATCCGGCGGGGTTTTCATCGACCGGTCAGGCCGATGATGTCCATGATCTGAAGGCCTGGAAAGTGATTGATGATGCCGGAATGCGCGGCGCCCGGCGCGGCGGTGCGCAGATGAGCGAGAAGCATTCCAATTTCTTGATTAACACAGGTGGCGCATCTGCCGCAGATCTTGAGGGATTGGGCGAAGATGTCAGAAAAGAGGTTTACGCCAATTCTGGCATAACGCTAGAGTGGGAAATCATGCGGGTGGGGGATCCGCTTTCCAAATAGCCGATAAAGGCCATGTTTTTCAGGGGGTTATCTCTGATCAGCAGGTCGCTCCTGTGGGAATCGCAGCAGCTGGCGAACTGGAAAAGCGCGATCTTGGTAAAGGCACTGTTAACGGGCCGGTAACGTTTATGACGTTAATGTGGTGACGGCGAACCACAGTGGTCCGTCCGGTGCGGGGAATAGGCCTCGCAAGACGAAAAAGCAGGCCTTGGCCTGCGCGAATTGGGGTCAATTTACGACCGCATAACAAGGGGCGAGAAGCCCCGGAACATTTGAGGCGCTTGTCGTGAGTAAGTCGAGCAGGACACTCCCGAAAGTGGCGGTATTGATGGGTGGCCCCTCGGCTGAACGCGAGGTGTCTTTGTCCACAGGGCGCGAATGCGCCACCGCGCTGCGGGACGAGGGATATCAGGTTACAGAACTGGACGCGGGTCCGGATCTCGCGGCGCGTTTGCAGGCGGATCGTCCTGACGTGGTGTTCAACGCCCTGCATGGCCGCTGGGGCGAGGATGGCTGCGTGCAGGGGCTGCTGGAATGGCTCGGCATCCCCTATACCCACTCCGGCGTGCTGGCCTCTGCCCTGGCGATGGACAAGCAGCGGGCCAAATCCATCTATCGCGCCGCAGGTCTGCCGGTTGTCGAGAGCGGCATCTATTCCAAGACCGAGGTGATGGCCGGCCATGTGATGGCGCCGCCCTATGTGGTGAAGCCGAATAACGAAGGCTCCAGCGTGGGGGTCTATCTGGTGAATGAAGTCGCCAACGGTCCGCCGCAGCTGTCGCAGGACATGCCCGATCAGGTGATGGTCGAGAGCTTTGCCCCCGGCCGCGAGCTGACCACCACCGTACTGGGCGACAGACCACTGACGGTGACCGATATCCTGACCGACGGCTGGTATGACTATGACGCCAAGTACAAACCCGGTGGCTCGCGTCATGTGCTGCCTGCGGATCTCCCGGAGGAGATCTTTGCGCTCTGTCTCGAATATGCAGTGAAGGCCCATGAGGCGCTGGGGTGCCGGGGCATCAGCCGCACCGATTTTCGCTGGGACGAGACGCGCGGCGCCGAGGGGCTGATCCTGCTGGAGACCAATACCCAGCCCGGAATGACGCCGACGTCGCTGACGCCGGAGCAGGCGGAACATGTGGGTATGACATTCGGGCAGCTCTGCGCCTGGTTGGTTGAGGATGCGACATGCCCTCGCTGATCACGCGGTTTCGCAAACCTCGCGAGGGGCGTTCCGATCCTGCCCCCTCCCGTCTGACCTATCGCATCCAACGCTGGATGCTGACCCCGGGCATTCGCTTTGGTGTGCGTTTTGGCATTCCCTTCTGTCTGGTCTTTGTGGCCGGCACCGTGTTCATGGCCGATGAGGCGCGACGCGACCGATTGCAGGTGATGATCAGCGATCTGCGGGCCTCGATCGAGGAGCGCCCCGAATTCATGGTCAATGTGATGGCCATCGACGGGGCGGGGCGCAGCGTGGCCGAAGATATTCGCGAAGTGGTGCCGATTGATTTTCCCATCAGCTCCTTCGATCTGGATCTGGCCCAGATCCGCGACGAAATCACCGGTCTGGATCCGGTGCGGACGGCGGATGTGCGGATCCGCCCGGGTGGGGTGCTTCAGGTCACGGTGGAAGAGCGCAAACCCGCAGTTGTCTGGCGCAGCCGCGAAGGTCTGGCGCTGCTGGATGCCAATGGCGTGCATGTGGCTGAGCTGGGCGCGCGCAATATGCACCCGGATCTGCCGCTGGTGGCCGGGCGCAATGCCGACGACGCCATTGAGGAGGCGCTGCGGCTGTTTGCGGTGGCCAAGCCGCTGGGGCCGCGGATGCGTGGGCTGGTGCGGATTGGCGAACGGCGCTGGGATCTGGTGCTGGACCGTGGCCAGCGGATCATGCTGCCGGCCGAAAATCCGGTGCCCGCATTGGAGCGGGTGATTGCCGTCAGCGAAGTGCGCGACCTTCTGGAGCGTGATGTGGCGGTGGTGGATATGCGCCTGGCGGCGCGTCCAACCGTAAGAATGACCGAAAACGCCGTCGAGGACTGGTGGCGGATCCGACAGTTGAACGCAGGCGGGCTATGATATGACCGATCTCTACCAATCCCAAAGAGCCATGCGGCAGATGCGACGCCAGGCGATGCAGCGCGGTGTTGTGGCCATTCTGGATGTGGGCAGTTCCAAGATTGCCTGTCTGGTGCTGCGTTTCGACGGCACCGGGCGGCTGAGCGAGGATAATTCCATTGGGTCTCTGGCGGGGCAGTCGGGGTTCCGGGTGATCGGTGCGGCCACCACGCGCTCGCGCGGGGTGCAGTTCGGCGAGATCACCGCCATGCAGGAAACCGAACGTGCGATCCGCACGGCGGTTCAGGCCGCGCAGAAGATGGCCGAGGTGCGGGTGGATCATGTGATCGCCTGTTTTTCCGGGGCCAATCCGCGATCCTACGGGCTGGATGCGCAGGTGGATCTGGAAGGTCAGGTGGTGACCGAGAATGAAATCGCCCGCGTGCTGGCGGCCTGCGAGGTGCCGGAATATGGCGCCGGACGCGAGGTGCTGCATGCCCAGCCGGTGAACTTTGCGCTGGACAACCGGTCGGGTCTGAATGACCCGCGCGGGCAGATGGGGCAGACCCTTGCAGCGGATATGCACATGCTGACGGTTGATGCGCTGACCGTGCAGAATCTGGTGCGCTGCATCCAGCGCTGTGATCTGGAGCTGGCGGGCATCGCGTCCTCGGCCTATGCGTCCGGGTTCGCGGCACTGGTTGAGGATGAGCAGGAGCTGGGGGCGGCCTGTATCGACATGGGCGGCGGCTCGACCTCGATTTCGGTCTTTATGAAGAAACATATGATCTATGCCGATGCGGTGCGTATGGGCGGTGATCACATCACCAGCGATATTTCTATGGGGCTGGGGGTGCCAACGGCCAACGCCGAGCGGATCAAGACCTTTCACGGTGGCGTCCATGCCACCGGCGCCGATGACCGTGAGATGATTGATATCCACGCCGATACCGGCGACTGGGAACATGACCGCCGCACTGTCAGCCGGGCTGAACTGATCGGGATCATGCGGCCGCGCGTCGAAGAGATCCTTGAAGAGGTGCGCGCCCGTCTGGATGCGGCAGGGTTTGACAGCCTGCCAAGCCAGCAGATCGTGCTGACCGGCGGCTCCAGCCAGATCATGGGGTTGGACGGGCTGGCCAGTCGCGTTCTGGGGCAGCAGGTGCGCCTCGGCCGGCCTTTGCGGGTTCACGGCCTGCCGCAGTCGGCAACCGGTCCCGGCTTTGCCTCCGCCGTTGGTCTCAGCCTGTTTGCCGCCCATCCGCAGGATGAGTGGTGGGATTTTGAGATGCCGGTGGACCGCAACGCCAGCGGCACGCTGAAACGGGCGGTAAAATGGTTCCGCGACAACTGGTGAGGCCTCTGTCGGAGTAGGGGGGACAGGCCCGCTCCGCGTCTTCGCAGCGCCGTCTTCATTAATCAAATGTTAACGAAAAACTTTGCTGGCAAAGTGGTTTCGCGGGTGACAGCGAAATCCTGCCGCGTTAATGTTCCGGTAACGACCGCATCATGCGGCGCATGTAGGCCGAGCAGTGGCCACCAGTATCAGTGACGAGATGTGCTTTCGAGGGCTTTGGTTTTCGGAGGCTGCCGTCATGTTGTGGTGTGTTGCTGGGCTTTCCACAGCATTTGCCAAAATCGGCGAAATGTCGCGAAATTAGACAATACTATGTCTATATTTTGTGGAAAATAGCGCTTTTTTGGATGACGCGACTCGTGCTGCGCGGTAGGATTGTCGCAAAGATGGACAGGAATAGGCCCTTGCGGGAGGGCTGATAACACAGGCGGAACGAGCATGACCTTGAACCTTTCGATGCCCGGCCAGGAAGAGCTGAAGCCCCGGATTACCGTGTTTGGCGTCGGCGGGGCAGGCGGCAATGCCGTCAACAACATGATCGACAAACAGCTGGACGGCGTGGATTTTGTCGTCGCCAATACCGACGCGCAGGCGCTGCAGCAAAGCGCCTCCAAAAGCCGCGTCCAGCTGGGCATCAAAGTCACCGAAGGTCTGGGCGCCGGCGCGCGCCCCTCGGTTGGGTCTGCCGCTGCTGAAGAAAGCATTGAACAGATCGTTGATCACCTCGCGGGCGCGCATATGTGCTTTATCACCGCAGGTATGGGCGGCGGCACCGGCACCGGGGCTGCGCCGATCATCGCGCAGGCCGCCCGTGAACTGGGTGTGCTGACCGTTGGCGTTGTCACCAAGCCGTTCCAGTTCGAAGGCAACAAGCGGATGCGTCAGGCCGAGGAGGGTGTCGAAGCCCTGCAAAAGGTCGTCGATACGCTGATCATCATTCCGAACCAGAATCTGTTCCGTCTGGCCAATGAAAAGACCACCTTCACCGAGGCGTTCTCGATGGCGGATGATGTCCTTTATCAGGGTGTCAAAGGCGTGACCGATCTGATGGTGCGTCCGGGTCTCATCAACCTCGACTTTGCGGACGTGCGCGCCGTGATGGACGAGATGGGCAAGGCGATGATGGGCACCGGCGAGGCCGAGGGCGAAGATCGCGCCGTGCAGGCCGCCGAGAAGGCCATCGCGAACCCGCTGCTGGACGAAATCAGCCTCAAGGGCGCGAAGGGTGTTCTGATCAACATCACCGGCGCACATGACCTGACCCTGTTTGAACTGGACGAAGCGGCCAACCGCATTCGCGAAGAGGTCGATCCCAACGCAAACATCATCGTCGGCTCGACCCTCGACACCGCGATGGAAGGCAAGATGCGGGTTTCCGTTGTGGCCACCGGTATTGATGCCGTGGATGTGCACTCCGACATTCCGGTGCCGCGCCGTCCGATGTCGGCACCGCTGAAGCAGACCGTCAGCGTCGAAGACAGCCGCAGCGCCGCGCCGCTGGAGCTGAGCACCCCGGTTGAGCAGCCCGCAGCTGCCGCCGAACCCGTGGTCGCCGCTCAGGAAGAGCCGTCGCTGTTTGCGGAATTCGACGATGGTCAGGCCGCCGCTGAAGGTCACTATGAAGAGGTACTGGAGGACGCAGGCGAACAGCTGGGCGCCGACGGTCTGCCCGCACCGGCCTATCAGGGCACGCCCGCGCCGGAATTCCAGCCGCAGGCCGAAGTTGCGGCCCATCAGGCCGAGAGCTTTGTGGCACCAAAGGCGCCCGCACCCGGTACCCCGTCGCCAGAGGCGATCGTGCGGCTTCAGGCGGCTGCGCAGCGCGCCCAGCCTCAGCAGCCGATGCAGCAGACACAGATGCAGCAGCGCCCGTCGATCGACACGGTTCAGCCGCGGGCTCCGCAGCAGGTGCAGCAGCAGCCTCAGCAGGTGCAGCAGCCCGCCGCAGCGGGTCACGAACAGCGCCGCTTTGGGCTCAATTCGCTGATCCATCGCATGACCGGCAGCGCCGCTGAAGGTCAGGCCGCCAAGCCGCAGCAACCGGCACGTCAGCAGCCGCCCATGCAGCAGGCCGCCGCACAGCAGGCCCCGATGCACCAGCCCCAGGTTGCGCATCACGGCCAGCAGGCGGCACCCGCAGCGCAGCCGCAGCGGCAGGCGAACCCTGAGCAGGAACGCATCGAAATTCCCGCATTCCTGCGCCGTCAAGCCAACTGAGCTGATCACATATAAGTCAAAAAGGTCGCCATATGGCGACCTTTTTTCGTTTTAAATCAGCGAGTTGGTGCCGGTTGGGCAGGGTTTTGCCGATCTGTTACAGGGATGTTTCATTCCGTTACAAAGATTGAGTTGAGCCTAACGAAGTGACACCTTACCTCTGTTCCGCAACAAGGGCCCAAGTACGGCCCACCCTTACGGAATGAGGCCATCGTGCAGAATACGCTTAAAGCATCAGTGACGTTTGACGGTGTGGGGCTCCACTCCGGCAAACCCGTTCGCATGATCCTGAAGCCTGCATCGGCTGGCCACGGCATCTGCTTCCGGCGCACTGACATCGCTTTGGGCAACACCATGGTGCCGGCGCTTTGGGACCGGGTCGAGCGGACGCCATTGTGCACGCGGCTGGTCAATGCCTCCGGTGTTTCGGTTTCCACGGTGGAGCATATCATGGCCGCGCTGGCGGGCTGTGGCATCCACAATGTGATGATTGATATCGACGGCCCGGAAGTGCCGATCATGGATGGGTCTTCGGCGCATTTCGTGCGGGGCATCATGCAGACCGGTATTCAGCGCCTTGCGGCGCCGGTCACCGCCTATCAGATCCTGAAGCCGGTGAGTGTCAGCCATGACGGTGCCACCGCCACCCTGTTGCCGAGCAACCGCCTGACCATCGAGTTCCACATCGACTTTGCCGAGACGGCGATTGGCCGTCAGAGCAAGACGCTGGATCTGCGCAATGGTGCCTTTGCGCGTGAGCTTTGCGACAGCCGCACCTTCTGCCGTCGCGTTGACGTCGAAAGCATGCAGGCCAATGGTCTGGCGCTGGGGGGTGTCCCCGGCGAGAACGCGGTTGTGTTCGACGGCCCGCAGGTCGAGAGCGGCGCGGGGCTGCGCCACTCGGATGAGCCGGTGCGCCACAAGATGCTGGACGCGCTTGGTGATCTGTCGCTGGCGGGTGGCCCGGTCTTTGGCCACTATATCGGCGAGCGTGCCGGTCATTCGCTGACCAACACATTGCTGCGGGCGGTCTTTGCGACACCCGGCGCGGTGCGTCAGGTGAGCTGCGATGCAGCGATGACAGCGCGCCTGCCGGGGCAGGGGCTGGTCTGGGCGGAGATCCCGACCGATGCGCGCCGCGTTGCGTAACTGAATTGAGGCTATCGGGCGGGAACGTCGGCTGGGGGGCCTGACGTTCAACCTGGGTTCCCCCGGACAATCGGGGTGCACCCGGCGCCAACCGGACCGCGGGCTGCAACGACAGCACTCCGGTCACTCGCGAACTGATGATTGCAGCACAGACGCCGGGCGCAGACTGCACCACAGTTCGATCCAATACAGGCCTATGCGTTGGCGCAGCCCGACCGGGGCAGATTGCGCCGGGGGCACCGGGGGAGATCTTCGAGCCGTCCTTAGGTCGTGACCCTAGAGGGGCGGGGCGGTTCGAAGATCACACCGGCGGCTTCACGGCGCAGCGCGCCGCCTCACCGTGCCCCAAAGCGGCTTGCCGGGACTTGTCCAGACCCCGTTTGGTTCGAACCCTTGCAGCGCTCACCTCATATTGACCAATGTTTTCGGATGCGGCGAACCCCGGCGCGGCATGGGGTATCGGCTGGCGTGGGCCATGTTGTGGCGGGCCGGGGCTGCTTCGCACTCTTGACCCCGCCGCGCTTTCTCTGCCAAGTGGGCGGGAAATCGGTTAAAGACGTTTTGCGCGTCAATTGAATGTGCTAGACCGGGCAGAACCGGGGTTCACACCCGTAAGTAAATGACGGTGAGGTTAGGCGAACATGATGGGCATGGGGGCGGCAGCCAAAACCATCGGCGCGGTTCTACTCGTAGCTGCGCTTTCGGGATGTGGCGGAGACGGGGGCGCGGCCAAGAGTTCGCAGCCACTTGACGGGTTCACCCCGGAGCAGATCTACGAGCGCGGCGAATTCGAGATGGAGCGCAACCGGACCGAGGATGCGGCCTTTTACTTCTCCGAGATCGAACGTCTTTACCCCTATTCCTCCTGGGCGAAACAGGCCCTGATCATGCAGGCCTATGCCTATCATCTGGGGCGTGACTACGAGGACAGCCGCGCTGCCGCACAGCGCTATATCGACTTCTACCCGACCGAAGAAGACGCCGCTTATGCGCAGTATCTGCTGGCGCTGAGCTACTATGATCAGATCGACGAAGTGGGCCGCGATCAGGGCCTGACCTTTCAGGCGCTGCAATCGCTGCGCACCGTGATCGAGGTCTACCCGGACAGCGAATATGCGAGCTCGGCAATCCTGAAGTTCGACCTTGCCTTTGACCATCTGGCGGGCAAGGAGATGGAGATCGGCCGCTACTATCTGCGCAAGGGGCATTATACCTCGGCGGTGAACCGGTTCCGCGTTGTGGTCGAGGATTTCCAGACCACAACCCATACCGCAGAGGCGCTGCACCGTCTGGTCGAGGCCTATCTGTCGCTGGGGCTGGTGAATGAGGCGCAGACCGCCGGTGCCATTCTGGGCCATAACTATCAATCGACCGAATGGTATGAGGACAGCTTTAAGCTGCTGACAGACAACGGGCTGAAAATGCGCGATGTCGGCAACAACTGGTTGAGCCAGATCTACCGTCAGTCCATCAAGGGGGAGTGGCTTTAATTGCCACTTCCGCAATTGGGGCCGGGCCATGCTGCGCGCGCTTGATATTCGCGATATCCTGATCATCGACCATCTTGAGCTGAATTTTCAGCCGGGTCTCAATGTGCTGACCGGGGAGACCGGGGCCGGCAAGTCGATCCTGCTGGATTCGCTTGGTTTTGTGCTGGGCTGGCGGGGCCGGGCCGAACTGGTGCGCCAGGGCGCCAAACAGGGGGAGGTGCTGGCCGAGTTCGAGCTGTCGCCCGACCATCCGGCCCATGCGGTGCTGGCTGAGGCGGGGCTGCCCGGAGGCGATACGCTGCTGTTGCGCCGGGTGAACACCGCCGAGGGACGCAAGACCGCCTGGGTGAATGACCGGCGCTGTTCGGGCGAGGTACTGCGGGCGCTGTCGGACACGCTGCTGGAATTGCATGGCCAGCATGATGACCGGGGCCTGCTGAACCCGCGCGGCCACCGCGCCATGCTGGATGAGTTTGCCGGTCTTGGCGATCTTCTGCGGACCGTCCGTGATCGCTGGGCCGCTGCCAGCCGCGCCCGAAAGAGCGTTGCCGAAACCCGCGCCGCGCTGGAGGCCATCCGCGCCGAAGAGGATTTCCTGCGCCATGCGGTGGCGGAGCTGGACGCGCTTGACCCGCAGCCCGGCGAGGATGCTGCACTGGATCAGCGCCGCCGCGAGATGCAGTCCGCTGAGCGGATCCGTGGCGATATCCAGCGCGCCCAGAGCATCCTGACCGATGGTGCCGAAACGGCACTGGGGGATGCGCAGCGCTGGCTGGAAGGGGTCTCTGCGCAGGCGGACTCGGCGCTGGATGCGCCGATTGCGGCGCTGTTGCGGGCGATGATCGAACTGGGTGAGGCGCAGGATGGCGTTGCCCGTGTGCTCGACGGGCTGGAGTTCAATCCCGGTGAGCTGGAAGAGAGCGAGGAGCGGCTGTTTGCCATCCGCGCGCTGGCCCGCAAACATGATGTGCTGCCTGATGATCTGGGCGGCTATGCTGAAACCCTGCGCGAGAAACTGGCGGCGGTGGACGCCGGGGATCAGGATCTCGCCGATCAGGAGGCCGCACTGGCCGAGGCCGAGGCGGCCTATACGGGGGCGGCGGCGCAGCTGTCGGCGGCGCGGCGGGAGACGGCGGCGGCACTGGATGCGGCGGTGATGGCTGAGCTGGCCCCGCTCAAGATGGAACGCGCGGTGTTTGAAACACGGCTGACCGAGGCCGAGCCGGGACCGGAGGGCAAGGACGCGGTTGCCTTTACTGTGGCCACAAACCCCGGCGCGCCGGCGGGGCCGCTGAACAAGATCGCCTCGGGCGGTGAGCTGAGCCGCTTTTTGCTGGCGCTGAAGGTCTGCCTGCGCGGCGAGACCGGCAATCAGACGATGATCTTTGACGAGATCGACCGCGGTGTGGGCGGCGCGACGGCGGATGCGGTGGGGCGGCGGCTGAAGGCGCTGGCAGATGGCGGGCAGGTGCTGGTTGTGACCCATTCGCCGCAGGTGGCGGCCCAGGGCGCGCATCATTGGCGGGTGCAGAAGCAGGTTGTCGACGGGCAGACGCTGTCGCAGGTGGTGCCGCTGGATGAGGACGAACGGGTCGATGAGCTGGCGCGTATGGTTTCAGGTGATACAATCACCTCGGAGGCCCGCGCCGCCGCCAGGGCGCTGCTGGTGGGCTGAGCTAAAACTGTTGCCCGGATCGTTCTAAGCTGTTGAGTTTTCACGATGGCTTAACCAACCTGCCGATAGTTTGCCGCGTAAACAGACAAGAACGACACCGGGACAATCGGGTTCATGCCACAGACCATACGCTCCGCCATTTCCGCCCAGCTGGCTCAGGGGGTTGCTGGCGTGCGGGATGTCTGGCGGGTGCTGCGCCACCGGGGGCCGAGCCAGTTTCAATTCTGGTTTATCGCCTTGCTGATCGGGATCGCTGCCGGGTTTGCGGCGCTGTTCTTCCGCAAGGGGATCACTGCCTTTCAGGCCTGGGTCTATGGCGCGGAGGATGTGAATTTCCTGCATAGTTTCGCACAGGACATGCCCTGGTACTGGCTGATGATCATTCCGACCCTTGGCGGGCTGGTGGTGGGGCTGATCCTGCACCGGTTTACGCCGGATGCCCGGGTGCGATCCGTTGCCGATGTGATCGAGGGCGCCGCGCTTGGCGATGGGCGGGTGGAAATTCGCGCCGGTCTGGCGTCTGCCTGTGCCTCTCTGATCACGCTCAGTACCGGCGGATCAACCGGTCGCGAGGGGCCGGTGGTGCATATGGCGGGGGTGATCTCGACCTGGGTCAGCAATCGCATTCAGGCCGATGGCATCACCGGGCGCGATCTCCTGGGCTGTGCGGTGGCGGCGGCGGTTTCTGCCAGCTTCAATGCGCCTATCGCCGGGGCGCTCTTTGCGCTGGAGGTGGTGCTGCGGCATTTCGCGGTCCATGCCTTTGCGCCCATTGTCATCGCCTCTGTGGCCGGAACCGTGATCAACCGGCTGGAATATGGCGATGTGACGGAGTTCGATCTGATCACGCCGGGGGCGCTGCAATTCTACGTCGAGCTGCCGGCCTTTCTGATGCTTGGGCTGATCTGCGGGATCGTGGCGGTGGTGCTGATGCGGTCGATCTTCTTTGCCGAGGAAATCGGCAATGCTGTGCAGACAAAGCTGGGTCTGCCGCGATGGCTGCGTCCGGCGGCCTCTGGCCTGCTGCTGGGCGGGCTTGCGGTCTGGTTTCCCCATATCATTGGCGTTGGCTATGAAACCACGGTTCTGGCCCTCACGGGCGCGCTGGTGCTGCATCAGACCATTCTCTTTGCCATGGTCAAAACCGCGGCCGTGGCGATCACCATGGGCGGGCGCATGGGGGGCGGGGTGTTCTCGCCGTCGCTGATGGTCGGGGCGCTGACCGGGCTCGCCTTCGGGCTGATTGCGACCGCTGTTCTGCCGGATGTGTCGGGGACGCATACGCTCTATGCCTTTGCCGGGATGGGCGCCGTGGCGGCGGCGGTGCTCGGCGCGCCGATTTCCACGACGCTGATCGTGTTCGAACTGACCGGCGACTGGCAGATCGGCCTGGCGGTGATGGTGGCGGTGTCGATGTCGACGGCGCTGGCGTCGCGGATTGTCGACCGGTCGTTCTTTCTCACCCAGCTGGAGCGGCGCAATATTCATTGCGCGGCGGGGCCACAGGCCTATCTGCTGTCGATGCTGCGCGCCGGAGCGGTGATGCGGCCCCTGGGCGATCCGCGCTGCGCCAGCGCGGAGGACTGCGCCGCGCTGATTGACCAGGGGCTGTCGGTCCGCGCCTCTGCCTCGCTGGAGGCGGCGATGCCGATCTTCGACCGGGCCGATCTCAGCTATCTGCCGGTACTGGCCGAAGGGGAGGGCGGCGATAATCCGCCGAATCTCATCGGGGCCCTTTACCACATTGATTCGCTGAAAGCCTACACCCGTGCGCTGGCTGCGGCGGCTGCGGAGGAGCATAGTTGAGGATTGAAAACTACGGCGGCTCATCGTCAATTTGCGACATTTCCCATAAAGCCGTCGCTTAAAGACAAGTTTACCCGCAAAAGACGATCCCAAATATGTGATATTTCTGAAACGGGTGTTCGCTTTTTTCCAGAAGAAATTTTAACCTTTATCGGCCCAGCGGCTTAAATATGGTTAACATAAGGATAATGGTGATCATTCTTCGGAAGTGAAAACATGCAACACAAAACAATCAGCCCGACAGAGGCTGAAACAGTGGCGAAGGCAGTAGAGCAGGAAAATGAGCGGGCGTCTTATGAGGCCCTGATCGACTATGTCGTTCAAAGCGCACGGGATGCACAGATGTTCTGTACCGGTGAGGCCGTGGAGGCCGCGCGTCAGCATCTTTGTCAGACCATCCTGAACTAGGGGGGCATGCGACATCCGTCGCGCCTATTTGTTTCTTCGTCGGTATCTTATTTGGTCCTGGGGCAGGGTTCCGGGCGGGCTCTCTTTGGCCTGCAAAAACGGTAGCGAAATAACGATCAATATGATCGTTATACGTGCATCTTTCTAATTTCTGTGTCGGGAGAATATGTGAAGTCCGAATTCTCCGACCGCGTCATTGGCCGTTTTTCGGATCCGTTCGCGACCCATCAGATGGAGTTTTCCGACAATCGCGCGCCGCTGCGCCGGGGCCTGCGGGCGGTGGGTTGCCCGGTTCCCAGCGCGGTTTCCTGATGAGCGAAAGGCTGCTTATCCACGAAAAAGGCGCCCCGAGACGGGGCGCCCTGACTGCATAAGAGCGTGTTTTTGCCGATCGGGGCGGGCCTAGATCCGCTCCACTTTCACGGTGTCACCGGTGACGAAGGCAAGGTGGTCCTTGATCTGCGCTACGGCCTCATTGGGGGTTTCGTAGCTCCAGACCGCGTTTTCGGTCACGGATGATTTGTTCACAATCGAGAAGTAGCTGGCATCGCCTTTGGCCGGGCAGTGGGTGGTCTTGTCGCTGCGGTCGAGGAAGGCTGTCGCGATGTCGCCACGGGGAAAATAGATGACGGGCGCCAGATCGCCCTCGCTCAGCTCAAGCGCGTTGCTGCTCTCGCCCAGCACGGCACCACCGGAGCGCACCACCCAGGTGCCTTCTGCTTTGCGAATATGGATCTTTGTCATGGTCTTTTCCTTCACGTCGTTCGTCACGGATCAATGTCGTCTTCAGATGTAACACTGCGGTATCACAGCGGCGCCGTTGCGGCATCCAGCCAGCGTTGTGCCGGGTCTGTTACGTTGGGTCCTATCTTGGCGGCTACATCCGCATGATAGGCGTTCAGCCAGTCCCGCTCTGCCGTGGTGAGCAGGTCCACCACGATCAGGCGGCGGTCCAGCGGGGCGTAGGTCAGGGTGCGCCAGCTCAGCATTTCGCGTTCGGCGTCGGCGCTGTCCAGCTCAGGCGCCGGTTCTACCACCAACAGGTTCTCAATGCGAATACCAAAAGCGCCTTCGCGGTAATATCCCGGTTCATTGGAGAGGATCATGCCGGGTTCCAGCGGTACGGTGCCGGCACGGCTGAGCCGCTGGGGGCCTTCATGTACGCTGAGGAAGGCGCCGACCCCGTGGCCAAGCCCGTGGTTGAAGTCCTGCCCGGCGAGCCAGAGCGGCATTCGTCCCACCGCCTCGATGTCGCGACCGGCAAGCCCCTTGGGCCAGCGCAGGCGGGACATGGCGATCATGCCTTGCAGAACGCGGGTATAGGCCTCGCGGGCTTCCTGCGGTGGGGTACCGATGGCGAGGGTGCGGGTGATGTCGGTGGTGCCGTCCAGATATTGCCCGCCGCTGTCCAGCACCAGCAGATGCCCGTCCAGCAGCGCGGCATTGCTGTCCTCGCTGACCCGGTAGTGGATGATGGCGCCATTGGGGCCGGTGCCCGAAATGGTTTCAAAGCTGATGTCGCGCAGCTTCGGATCCTTGCGGCGGGTGGCTTCGAGATGTTTGACCACGTCGATTTCGGTGATGCTGCCGGGGGGCTGGGCGTCCAGCCAGGCGAGGGTTTCCACCACGGCGGCACCATCGCGCAGATGAGCGGCGGCGCTGCCTGCGATCTCGGCGGCGCATTTGCGGGCCTTGGGCAGGGCGCAGGGGTCACCGGCCGCAACCAGCGCATCGCCGAGCTGATCGGCGACGATCCGGGGCAGGGTCGTCAGATCGACGGTGACGGAGGCATCTTTGGCCTGCGCCAGCTCAGCCACGGCTGACAGGAAGGTCTGCGGCGCATGAACGGCCACATCCGCGCCGAGGTGATCCCTGACACCCGTCAGCTTCTCTTCCGCCATGAACAGATCGACCCGTGCGTCGGCGTGCAGGATGGCAAACCCGTGGGCGACCGGGTTGTGGGCGATATCGCTGCCGCGGATGTTCAGGAGCCACATGATGCTATCTGGCAGGGTGATCACGGCGGCGCTATGTCCGGCGTCGCGCAGATCTTGGGCCAGAGAGGCGGTCTTTTCGGAGGCGGATGTACCTGCATAGCTGAGCGGATGGGCGATGACGGGCTGCACCGGCGGGGTGGGCTGATCCTGCCAGATGCGATCCGCCAGATTGTCGACCGGCACGAATTCAAACCCGTGCAGATCGAGCCCCTGCATCTGGCTGGCCGAATGCAGCCAGGGGTCATAGCCGATGCGCCCCCCGGTCGGCAGCTGCTCCTTCAGCCAATCGGCCAGCTGTACCTCGGGCCAGTGCACCGGGGTAAAGACCTCCGCGACCTGCTGTTTTACCTGCGTGCGGTAACGCCCGTCGATAAACACCCCGGCCACATCGCGCAGCACGGCACAGAAGCCCGCAGAGCCGGTAAATCCGGTGAGCCAGGCCAGACGTTCATCGCCGGGGGCGACATATTCGCCCTGATGGGCATCGCTGCGCGGCACCAGAAAGCCGTCGAGCCCCTCGCGCTGCAATTCAGTGCGCAAAGCCTCGAGGCGGGGCGGGCCCTGTTCCGGGCGGGCTGTCACGTCGAAGGTCTGGAACATCGGCTCCCTCCATCTGTTTCGGGTGGTCCGCGACGGTTGGTCAGGGCGCAGCGGCCGGCCCTTCTGGGCGGGTGTTGCGCAACGTCGGCAGGAACAAGGAAATGGCGCGGCAGTCACGGCGCGCTCTGTCGCGAACACTTGTTCCAAATCCGGCGACGTCCCGCAACCCCTGTAACACAAAGCCCCGCACCGAAGCGGCGCGGGGCTTTGATTCAGAGCGGTGCGGCTGGCGTGCTCAGCTCGCGCGTTTGATGCCCATCACCCGGGCGCGGGCGCGCGGGTCACTGTCAAAGAGAGCGGCCAGCTGTTCGGTCATGGCGCCTGCCAGCTGTTCAACATCGGTGATGGTCACGGCGCGATCGTAATAGCGGGTGACGTCATGGCCGATGCCGATGGCCAGCAGTTCGACCTGTTTGCGCCGCTCGACCATCGCGATGACATCACGCAGGTGTTTTTCCAGATAGTTGGCCGGGTTCACCGACAGCGTGCTGTCATCCACCGGCGCGCCATCGGAGATCACCATTAGGATCTTGCGGGCTTCCTGACGGGCGACCATGCGGCGGTGCGCCCATTCCAGCGCCTCGCCGTCGATATTCTCCTTCAGGAGGCCCTCTTTCATCATCAGGCCAAGATTGTCGCGGGTCCGGCGCATCGGCGCATCGGCGGCTTTGTAGATGATGTGGCGCAGGTCGTTGAGGCGTCCCGGCAATTGTGGGCGGCCGTCATTGAGCCAGGCCTCACGCGCGAGCCCGCCTTTCCACGCGCGGGTGGTAAAGCCGAGGATTTCGACCTTCACGTTGCAGCGCTCCAGAGTGCGGGCCAGAACGTCGGCGCAGATCGCGGCGATGGAGATTGGCCGACCGCGCATGGAACCGGAGTTGTCCAAGAGGAGCGTCACCACGGTGTCGCGGAATTCGGTGTCTTTCTCCCGTTTGAACGACAGCGGCGTGGTGGGGTTGGCCACCACGCGGGCCAGACGGCCGGCGTCCAGAATGCCCTCTTCGAGGTCAAACTCCCACGAGCGGTTCTGCTGCGCCTGAAGGCGGCGCTGCAATTTGTTGGCAAGCCGCGAGACGGCCCCTTTCAGCGGTTCCAGCTGCTGGTCCAGATAGGCGCGCAGCCGTTCCAGCTCCGCCGGTTCGGCGAGATCCTCGGCGGCGATTTCCTCGTCATGGGCATCATCGAAGACCTTATAGTCGGGATCAGCCTCCGACACGGCGGGCGGCGGTGGCGGGTCCAGCGGAGCCTCGCCATCGGGCATTTCGGTATCTTCAGCCAGCTCTTCATCGGCCATCTCGTCCATCGAGACCTGCGCCTGGCTTTCGTCCTGCTGCTGTTCCTGAGCCTGCTCGGGGTTGGCGTCGGCCTCTTCCTCTTCGGAGTCGTCCTGACCGCTGCTGTCGGGGTCCTGCTGTTCCTCGGCGTCGTCTTCGGCGTCGCTGTCCTGTTCGTCGTCAAGCTGATCCGGGTCGTCGCCCAGCTGGTCGCCATAGCCCAGATCGGTGATCACCTGCCGCGCGAATTTGGCGAATGCGGCCTGATCCTCGATGGTGTCACCGAGATTGGCCAGTGTGTCGCCGGCCTGCTGCTCAATGAAACCGCGCCACAGTTCCATGACGTTGGCCGCCGCATCGGGCATCGGGCGGCCGGTGGCCAGATGGCGGATCAGATAGCCGGCGGATACCGCCAGCGGCGCCTCGGTTGCGGATTTGATCTGGTCGTAACCCTTGCGCAGGGCTTCGTTCTGGATCTTCACGTCGATATTGGAGGCGGTGCCGGGCATGTGTCGCGCGCCCATCGCCTCACAGCGTGCGGATTCCAGCGCCTCGTAGAGATCAAGCGCCATGTCGCCGGGCGGGGCATAGCGGGCATGGGTGGCGGGGTCGTGGAATTTGTGGCGCAACGCCAGCGCATCGGCGGTGCCACGGGCCAGCAGCACCTCTTCGCGGGTCATCCGTCGGGAGACCTGAGGCAGCCGCATATTGTCGCCGGACAGACCGGCAGGGTCGACCGAGTAGGAGACGTTCAGCTCGGAATCATTGGCCATGACCTTGGTGGCTTCGGCCAGCGCCTTCTTGAACGGATCGGCGGGGTTGTCGTTGGGCTTTTTCATGGTCGCACCTAGTCCCTTGTGAGCATCCCCCCTCGTGTCGGAAAAGTCCAGTGGCACTGCTGCGGATAGGGCAGCGCCTGTCCCGGCGGGGTGAGAGGCGAAGCGCCCGCCCGTTTTGCCGGAGGCAAACCTTCGGTCTGGCGGGGGCAGTTCGGGCGCTGCCCGGCCTTGCGGCCGGGCGGCACATTGCTGTTAGCCCAGCGAAACGCTCGCGGCGCTTTCCGGCAGCTCTTCGTCAAAGCAGCGCTGGTAGAACTCGGCCACGGTCTGGCGCTCCAGCTCGTCACATTTGTTCAGGAACGACAGGCGGAAGGCATAGCCCACATCGCGGAAAATCTCGGCGTTCTGCGCCCAGTTGATCACCGTCCGCGGCGACATCACGGTGGAGAGATCGCCGTTCATGAAGGCGGTGCGGGTGAGATCGGCGACGGTGACCATCTGGCTGATGGTCTTGCGGCCCTTCTCGGTGTTGTAATGCGGCGCCTTGGACAGGACGATGGCGCTTTCGGCGTCGTGGCTGAGGTAGTTCAGCGTGGCCACCAGCGACCAGCGGTCCATCTGGGCCTGGTTGATCTGCTGGGTGCCGTGATAGAGGCCAGTGGTATCGCCCAGACCAACGGTGTTGGCGGTGGCAAACAGGCGGAAGAACGGGTTCGGGGTGATGATCTCGTTCTGATCGAGGAGCGTCAGCTTGCCGTCATGCTCCAGAACGCGCTGGATCACGAACATCACGTCCGCGCGGCCCGCGTCATATTCGTCGAACACGATGGCAACCGGGTTGCGCAGCGCCCAGGGCAGGATGCCTTCGTGGAATTCAGTGACCTGCTTGCCGTCGCGCAGCTTGATCGCGTCCTTGCCAATGAGGTCGATCCGGGAGATGTGGCTGTCGAGGTTCACCCGGACGGAGGGCCAGTTCAGGCGCGCGGCGACCTGTTCGATATGGGTCGATTTACCGGTGCCGTGGTAGCCTTGGATCATCACGCGGCGATTGTGGCTGAAGCCTGCCAGAATGGCCAATGTGGTCTCGGGATCGAATTTATAGGTCGGATCCAGAGCCGGTACCCGGTCGGAGCCGTCGGCGAAGCCCTTGACGGTCATATCCGTATCAATTCCGAACACATCGCGCACCGAAAGGGTTTCGGTGGGTTTCGCGTTCATATCCAGCATACCGTCGGTCATCGCAATCGATCCTTATCCTCATCCGCGCAGCGTCCGTCGGCTGGCGGCAATCCGGTGGATTGGTGCCTGATCTTGTCTGCAATCGCAAGGGGCCAAGGCCGGGTTTGACCAGCTGTCGTGACGTTTGGTCTCAATCTGGCACTAAGGCCGCGCCTGGCCGGGCCAGTTGCGCGCGTGTCGGGGGAGCATTCCGGCCCGTGCCCCTGTGTTCTGCCGGTGGCAGGGTGTGGCGGCAAACGCATAGCGGGGTTGCGTCTGCTGGTGGCTTCTGGTGCCGGATGAGCCAAATGAACCCTGTACAAAAGGGGGCAAAGCCGATATCAGCGCGCACTTGGATGATGCCATCCGCGTTCCTGCGCAGTCGGGGACATTCCCGATATTCGGCGTGCCCTTTGGCGGCGCGCCCCGCAGCAAGCGAAATGAAATCTTGAAAACAGCACTCGAACAAGCGCTTCAGGCGCGCGGCTACGAGCATTTGACACCCGTTCAACAGGCCGTCACCGCGCCCGAGCTGGATCAGTCCGACCTTCTGGTGTCGGCACAGACCGGTTCCGGCAAAACCGTAGGCTTTGGCCTGGCGATGGCCCCTACATTGCTGGGTGAGGCCGAGAAACTGGACCGGGCCGAACTGCCGCTGGCGCTGGTTATCGCGCCGACGCGCGAACTGGCGTTGCAGGTGAAACGCGAACTGGGCTGGCTCTATGCCGAGGCCGGTGCGCAGGTCGTCTCCACCGTGGGCGGTATGGACATGCGCGACGAACGCCGCGCGTTGGAGCGTGGCGCGCATATCGTCGTGGCCACCCCCGGCCGTCTGCGCGATCACATCATGCGCGGCTCGATCAACCTGTCGCAGGTACGCGCCGTGGTGCTGGACGAAGCAGACGAGATGCTGGATCTGGGCTTCCGCGAGGATCTGGAGTTCATTCTGGGCGAATCCCCGGAAGACCGCCGCACCCTGATGTTCTCGGCAACTGTGCCGACTGGTATCGCGCGTCTGGCGGAGACCTATCTCAAGGATCACCAGCGGATCAAAACCGTGGCTGAAGCCTCGCAGCACGCGGATATCGAATACCAGATGCTGGCTGTGGCGCAGCGCGACGTCGAAAACGCCGTTATCAACGTGCTGCGCTTCCACGAGTCGCCCAATGCGATTGTGTTCTGCAACACCCGTGCGGTGGTGAACCGGATGACCACGCGGCTGAGCAATCGCGGATTTTCCGTGGTTGCCCTGTCGGGCGAGCTGTCCCAGGCGGAGCGGAGCAACGCGTTGCAATCCCTGCGCGACGGGCGGGCGCGGGTTTGCGTGGCCACCGATGTGGCGGCGCGCGGGATCGACCTGCCGAAGCTGGATCTGGTGATTCATGCGGATCTGCCGTCCAGCCACGAAACCCTGTTGCACCGCTCGGGCCGTACCGGCCGTGCCGGGCGCCAGGGTGTGTCCGCGCTGATCGTGCCCCCAAAGGCCAAGGGCAAGGCCCTGCGCCTGCTGCGTGCCGCCAAGATCACCGCAGAAACCAGCCCGGCCCCCAGTGCCGATGATGTGCGCGCCCGCGACTTTGAACGTCTCTTGGGTGACAAGGCCTGGAGCGAGCCGGTCAGCGAAAATGAGACCGCCCCGGTGGCGGAACTGGTCGAGCGTTTCTCTCCCGAGCAGCTGGCCGCCGCCTATCTGCGCCTCTTCCACGACCGCCACAGCGCGCCGGAAGAGCTGAGCGATCCGCAGATGGACAAGCGCGAGCGGGAAGAGCGGGCGCCCTTTGGCCCCTCCGTCTGGTTTGCGGTCAGTGGTGGTCGCAAGACCGGTGCCGAGCCGCGCCGCCTGCTGCCGATGCTGTGCAATGCCGGCAATCTGACCAAAGACGACATCGGTGCGATCCGCATTCAGTTCGACCAGAGCTATGTCGAGGTGCGCGAAAGCAGTGCCGATGCGTTCTGGGGTGCGGTCAAACATGGTGAGCTGGAAGAGGGCGCCACGGTAACGCGTCTGGACAAGGCGCCAGATCTGCCGAAATCGCCGCGCCCGCAGAACCGGGACCGCGATGGTTTCCGCGATGACAAGCGTGGCCCCCGTGGCCAGGATCGTGGTGAGCGCAAGCCCTACGGCGACAAACCCAGCTATGACAAGCCGCGCGGTGACAAACCCCGGGGCGACAAGCCTGCCTATGGTGACAAACCGGCCTACGGTGACAAGCCACGGAGCAGCAAGCCCTATGGCGACAAACCCCGTGGCGACAAGCCCAGCTATGGCGACAAGCCGCGCTTTGACAAACCAAAGCGTACTGGCGAAGGCGGCAAGGCCACGGTGACCGCGCGCGGCCCGTCGGATCGTGCCGCCAGCCCCTCAAAACCCGCCAAACCGGCGGTTCCGGGCAAGCCCAAGGGCGATTGGTCCAATCCGGGGAAATCGGGCCGCAAGGGCGCACCGCCACCAAAGGGCAAGCCGACCAGCAAGAAGAACAAGGCCCGGGCAGCAGTTGCCAAAACCGGCGGAGCGGCGCGGCCGCAGCGCAAGGGCAGCTAACATCCGAGCCTGTCAGCAAGACAGAAAGCCACGGCACCGATCTGCCGTGGCTTTTTCATTTAGGGACAAATCTCTGCCCCGCGACGACCCGTAGTTGTCCCGTGGCGGGCGTCTGAACGCTGCAAGCTTCTGGCGTTGCAAAACCCAGAGGTTGCACAAAGAAAAAGCGCCGCTTGCGCGACGCTCTGGTTTTCTGTCTGGCTGGTTCGGGGCGCAACTACCGCTTATTTGAAGCTGCGGCTGTCCTTGATCTGGTCCCAGGCCCAGACCACCTCTTGCAGCTGTTCTTCCTGGCTGCGGTCGCCACCGTTCATGTCGGGGTGCAGCACCTTGATCAGCTTCTTATAGGCTTTGCGGATGTCTGCCTTGCTCCAGTCGTCCTTGGCCTCAAGCACTTCCAGCGCGCGGCGTTCGGTCGGGGGCAGGCGGCGCCCGGCCTGGGCTGAGCGACCCGGATTCCGGGTGGCGTTCTGGCCCAGCACCTGATGCGGGTCCTCGATGCCCAGCCGCGCCCAGGCGCGCGCCTCGGGGTCACCCATCGGTTTGGTCTGACGTTCCCAGACCTTGTCCTTGGATTGCTGGGCGTTCAATTCGGCCTCGGTGGTGCCTTCAAAGAAGTTCCACTTGGTATTGTATTCGCGCACGTGCTCCTGGCAGAACCAGTAGTAATCATCCAGCACATCCGGTGCCTTGGGCGCGCGGAATTTGCCGGGTTCATCGCAGCCATCCTTGTCGCAGATGCGCTGCGAGGTCTCGGACGCGCCGGTGGCGGCCCGCCGGCCGCGGGGGTTCTTTTTCTTCGCTGACCGGATGGACATATCGAAACCAAAGGGATCTGACTTGGTCATGGGGCGCACCTTCTAGACGCAACTGTTCGACTCGGAGGCAGCAGTTTAGTCTAAGGGGCGGCAGATTGAAGGGGGCTGGGAAAATTAATACGGGGATTTTTATGCAGGACACGCCAGAATGAGCATCCGTGAAGAGATCGAGACGCGTCTGCGCGACGCATTTGCACCACGCGCATTGCGGGTTGAGGATGAGAGCGACCAGCACGTCGGCCACGCCGGTCACGACGGGCGTGGCGAAAGCCATTTCAACGTATATATCCGGGCCGATGGCTTTGCCGGGATGTCCCGCGTGGCGCAGCATCGCGCCGTGCATAAGGCGCTGGGCGATATCGTGCCGCGCATCCACGCGCTGGCGCTGGATATCGGAGTCTAGCGGCCAAAGTCAGGCAAAGCCCCGCCGATGTGCCACAATGGCAACGCTGGCGGGGAATTGCATCCGGGGGCTGGTCAGCTGTTTGCCGGATCCTCGGAGGATTTTTCCGATCTGGTCAGTTTTGGTTCCGCTTTTGGCGCGGGTTTGGCGGGGCCATCTTTCGGGGTGGCGGCAAGGCTGGCGCGGGCTTTCAGGGCGGCGGTCAGGCCGGACACCGGGCTCAGCTCCTCGACGCCGTCATCGGCGACCATGGAGCGGGCGCCCCGGCCCGGAACGGCAATGGCGCCTGCCGGGGCCTCTGGGTCGCCGGCGATGGCGATGGGTGGCGCGACAGCGCTGGTGGTGGCCGGGCCAAGCGTCGGGACTGCTGGTGTCTCCTCCGCGGGGGGCGCCGCGGCAGCTGCCGCTGTGCTGTGATCCGCCGCTTGGGCGGGGGGCTGCGCTGCGAGCTGCGCGGTGATCTGGGCGGCCAGCTGAGCCACGGCCTGAGCCTGCAACTGCTCGGCGGCGGCTGGCAGCGCACGGCGGAAGATCAGCACGTTGCGCCAGTTCGTCGTCGAGCCGGTCAGCCCGCTGCGCTCTTCGGATGGCAGCAGCTCCGCGCGCTGATATTCCCAGCCCTCTGCCGCCATGTCGTTCAGCAGGATATCAATGGAATTGGCAAAGCGGGCTTCGGCGGTTTTGACGCCCTTGGCCTTGGTGCCCTTGGCGGGGGCGGGGACAACTTTGTATTCAAAAGCTTGCATAAACGTCTCCTGTGTCGGCGGCAGGTTTAGCGCAAGCGTGCGGGGGGTCAAGCGTCCGCGTTCCCCATGGGCGGGGACCTGTCGGGCGGCAGTATACCCCAATTGCCGCTGCGGCTTCCAGATCATCGCGTTCGGGTTGGGGGTGGCAGCGCCTTTCACACGACAAAGGGCGCCACCGGGGCGCCCTTGCGTGGTTCTTATCTGAGGGCGTTGCGTGCCCGGTGGCCGGATCAGCCGCCCAGCTTCTGCGCCACCAGCTTGTTCACGGCGGCCGGATTCGCCTTTCCGCCGGTGGCCTTCATCACCTGGCCGACAAACCAGCCTGCCAGTTTCGGGTTCACCTTGGCCTTCTCCACCTGCGCGGGGTTGGCGGCGATGATCTCGTCCAGCGCGGCTTCGATGGCGCCGGTATCTGTCACCTGCTTCATGCCGCGCTCTTCGACGATCTGAGCGGGGTCGCCGCCTTCATTCCAGACTATCTCAAAAAGCTCCTTGCCAATCTTGCTTGAGATTACGCCTTCACGAGTCAGGAGAATGATTGCCCCGAGTTGTTCAGGGCTGATGGGGCATTCGCCTATTTCAAGACCCGCATTTTTCAAAGCACCAAACACGTCGTTCACGACCATGTTCGAGATGCCCTGTGCAACGGTGTGGCCAGAGCTCTGGCTTTGTTTCGTGTCGACACCTTTGGATTCGACACTTGAAACAACAGCTTCGAAGTAGTCAGCAGAAGCAACTTCAGCGGTTAGTACGGACGCGTTGTAGTCAGTAAGTCCAGAATCCTTGATGAAGCGCACTTTCTTTTCGTCCGGCAGTTCCGGCAGGTTGGCGGCGATGTCATCCACCCAGGCCTGTTCGATTTCCAGCGGCAGCAGGTCCGGGTCGGGGAAGTAGCGGTAGTCATGCGCTTCTTCCTTGGAGCGCATGGAGCGGGTTTCGCCCTTGTCCGGATCGTACAGGCGGGTTTCCTGCATGATCTCGCCACCTGCCTCGATGATGGCGATCTGGCGACGGGCTTCGACCTCGATCGCCTGCTGGATGAAGCGCATCGAGTTCATGTTCTTGATTTCGCAGCGGGTGCCGAGGTGGGAGAAGTCCTGGGTTTCCTGATATTTCTCGTACTGGCCCGGCAGGCAGACGGAGACGTTGACGTCGGCGCGCAGGTTGCCGTTCTGCATATTGCCGTCGCAGGTGCCGAGATACTGCATGATCTGGCGCAGCTTGGCGATATAGGCGGCGGCTTCTTCCGGGCCGCGAATGTCGGGGCGCGAGACAATCTCCATCAGGCAGACGCCGGTCCGGTTCAGGTCGACAAAGGACATGTTGGGATCCATGTCGTGGATCGACTTGCCCGCGTCCTGCTCCATGTGGATCCGCTCCACACGCACGTTGCGCGCGGTGCCGTCGCCCAGTTCCACCAGCACTTCGCCTTCGCCCACGATCGGGTGGTAAAGCTGGGAAATCTGGTAGCCCTGCGGCAGGTCGGGGTAGAAGTAGTTCTTGCGGTCAAAAGCCGACCACAGGTTGATATCGGCCTTCAGGCCCAGACCGGTGCGCACCGCCTGTTCAATGCAGTATTCGTTGATCACCGGCAGCATGCCGGGCATCGCCGCGTCCACAAAGGCCACGTTGGAGTTCGGCTCGGCGCCGAATTTGGTGGAGGCGCCGGAGAACAGCTTTGCATTGGAGCTGACCTGAGCATGCACCTCCATACCGATGACCAGTTCCCAGTCATGCTTGGCGCCCGCGATCACCTTGGGCTTGGGGAGTTCATATGTCAGGTCGAGCATGGTTTTCCGCCGTATCCGAATGTCCGATGTTGGCAAGCGTTCTAGGCCCCCGCGCGGGCAGGGGCAAGGGGGCATTGAGGGGCAGACGGGTACATTGATTTGCCCTTTTGCATGGGCCGCAGGTCCGGGAAGCGCCCGTCCCGCGCCCATGGGCGGGCGCTTCACGCCCACCCTCGGGACGGACTCTGCCCTCCGCAATGGTTCGCTCGGGGCTGATTCAGCCTCTTGGCGAGATGTTCCGGCAGGGCTAGTACTGGCAGCCCGAGCAGAATTTTCAGGAGGCCGCCTTGGACACATCCGCCCGCATCAGCCAGACCATTGCTACGGAAATCGGCGCCGCCGCCAAACAGGTGAGTGCCGCCGTTGCGCTGCTGGATGAAGGCGCCACAGTGCCCTTTGTCGCGCGCTACCGGAAGGAGGCCACGGGCGGGCTGGATGACACCCAGCTGCGCACGCTGGCGGAGCGGCTGGACTATCTGCGCGAGCTGGAAAAGCGTCGGGCGGCCATCCTCGACTCGATCAAGGGGCAGGACAAGCTGACTGATGATCTGGCCGCCTCGATTGCCAAGGCGGAGACCAAGGCGCAGCTGGAGGATATCTATCTGCCCTACAAGCCGAAGCGGCGCACCAAGGCGATGATCGCCAAGGAGAACGGGCTGGAGCCGCTGGCGGATGCCATTCTGGCCGACCGCAGCACCGACCCGGAGGCGCTGGCCGAAGGCTATGTTACCGAGGCGGTCGTGACGGTGAAGGACGCGCTGAACGGCGCGCGGGATATCCTGACCGAACGGCTGACGGAGAATGCGACCCTTTTGGGCAGGCTGCGGGAGTTCCTGCAGAAGGAGGCGGTGCTCACCGCCAAGGTGGTCGAGGGCAAGGAGCAGGAGGGGGCGAAATTCTCCGACTATTTCGCGCATTCCGAACGCTGGGCGGATGTGCCCTCGCACCGGGCGCTGGCGATGCTGCGGGGATCAAACGAGGGCGTGCTGACGCTGGACGTCGGGCCGGAGCCGGAGGAAGGCGTGGCGCGCGCCGAGGCGATGGTAGCGGCGGTGCTGGGCGCGGGCGGCAACGGGCCGGGAGATGTCTGGCTGCGCAAGGTCGCGGGCTGGTGCTGGCGGGTGAAGCTGTCGCTCTCGATGATGCTGGAGCTGATGGGCGATCTGCGCGGCCGGGCGCAGGAGGATGCGATTCAGGTTTTTGCCCGCAATCTGAAGGATCTGTTGTTTGCCGCGCCAGCCGGTGCGCGGCCGACTCTCGGGCTGGATCCGGGCATTCGCACCGGCGTCAAGGCGGCGGTGGTTGACGCAACCGGAAAACTGGTGGCCACCGAGACGTTGTACCCGTTCCAGCCGAAGAACGATCTGCGCGGGGCGCAGGTGTCGATTGTGAAGCTGATTGCCGAACATGGCGTTGAGCTGATCGCCATTGGCAACGGGACCGCCAGCCGCGAGACCGAGCGGATGGTGGCGGAGGTGCTGCAACACCTGCCGGCCAAGGTGAAGGCGCCGACCAAGGTGGTGGTGTCTGAGGCTGGTGCCTCGGTCTATTCCGCCTCTGAGCTGGCGGCGCGGGAGTTCCCGGATCTGGATGTCTCCTTGCGCGGTGCGGTCTCGATTGCCCGCCGCCTCCAGGATCCGCTGGCAGAGCTGGTGAAGATCGAACCGAAGAGCATCGGCGTCGGCCAGTACCAACATGATGTGGACCAGCACAAACTCTCGAAATCGCTGGAGGCGGTGATTGAGGATGTGGTGAACGCCGTGGGGGTGGACCTCAACATGGCATCGGCGCCGCTGCTGAGCCATGTCTCGGGGCTTGGTCCCGGCCTGGCGGAGGCGATTGTGGCGCATCGTGACATGAACGGCGCGTTCAACTCGCGCAAGCAGCTGCTGAAGGTCGCGCGGCTTGGCCCCAAGGCATTTGAGCAATGCGCGGGATTCCTGCGGATCCGCGATGGCAAGGAGCCGCTGGATGCGTCCTCAGTTCACCCCGAAAGCTATGATGTGGCGCGCAAGATCGTGGTGGCCTGCGGCCGTGATATCCGCCAGATCATGGGCGATGGTGCGGCGCTGAAAGGCTTGCGGGCAGAGGAATTTGTGGGCGGGGACGTCGGCCTGCCGACGGTTCGGGATATCTTTGCGGAACTGGAGAAACCGGGCCGTGACCCGCGCCCGTCTTTTGTGACGGCGTCCTTCAAGGATGGGGTGGAGACGATCACCGACCTGAAACCCGGCATGGTGCTGGAGGGCACGGTCACCAATGTCGCGGGTTTTGGCGCCTTTGTAGACATTGGGGTGCATCAGGATGGGCTGGTGCACGTGAGCCAGCTGGCCGACCGCTTCGTGAAAGACCCGCATGAGGTGGTGAAGACAGGACAGGTGGTCAAGGTCACTGTCACCGAGGTGGATGTGCCGCGCAAGCGGATCGCCCTCACCATGAAGAAGGACGGCGGTGCCTCAGCCAAAGAGGAGCGCAATGCTCGCGGCCCGGCCAAGGGCGCAGCTCCGCAGCGTGGTGGCAAGCCCGGTGGGCATTCGGGCGGCGGCAAGCGCCAGACGTCCGCTGGCCCAAAGGGTGGTCAGGGCAGGGGGCAGGGTTCAGGCCAAGGCTCTGGGCAAAGCTCTGGCCAAACCACGGGCGCGCTGGGTGCGGCCCTGTTGGATGCGTTCAAAAAAACCTGAGCGATGCTGCGCGGCCCGCCTAGTCAGGCGAGACGCGCAGCCCTTTGGCGGAAAACTCCACCCGCTGGCCGGCCTCGATTTCGCTGCGAAACAGGCCGGCGATGAAGCGCAGCGCGTCCCGGCGGCCATGGTCGGCAAACCGGCGCGGTGAGGCGATGCGCAGGTTGTTGTCGAACCGCTGCGCGGCGTGGGCCCAGATCAGCGGATGAATTTCGCGCAGGTGGTCGCGGATCAGCCAATCCGCCGCCCCGGCGATCTCGCCGCGCTGCCCGGTGGTGGTCGTTGCGGTCTCTTCGACATAACGCAGCGCCACCGCGCAGTAAGAGGCCAGCAGGTTGATCATTTCCTGATCCGGTCGGCGTGAGACTATATCGCGCAAGCCATCCATGAAGAAGTCGATGTCGACGCGGGCGCAGGCTTCCGGGTCCAAGGCGATGGCGTCGAAATAGACCCAGGCGTAGCCGCCGTCGCCCCAGATCTCTTGTGTACGGGCGGCAGTGCGGCGCGCTTCGAGGTCGAGGGCATCGTAGCTGCCGAACCAGCGCGGCAGCATATGGGTGCCGAGACTGCGCATGTGGCGGTGATTGTCGGGGTCCAGGTCGATGAGTGCGGCGAAATCATCCGCCACCTGCGTCGCGCTGGCGGATCGTTGCCCGGCGAGCAGCGCGGTTTTCGCTGCGGCAATAAACGGGCTGTCGAGGGCAATACCATCCAGCGGATGCAGCAAGGCGGCTGCCCTGTCGAAATGGGCGGCGCAACGCTGGCCATTGGCCACGGTGATTGACAGGACATCGGAATAGCCGCGCCAGATCCAGGCCACATCAATATGGGCGAGGGCCACCAGAGTGCGCAGATAAGGATCGTCGCGGTGTTCCACGCACATCGTCTCCAGCCCCATGACGCCTTCGATCATCTTGCGCCGGTCTCCGGCGTGGCCAAGGCTGAGCGCATGTTCGACGGCATTGACCACATCGCTGCGCGCGCCATGGGCAAGAAGCTCGGCAACGGGCAGGCCATGCGGCGTATTCTGGCGGGCCTTGTCGGCTTTTGCGATCTCTGCGGAGAGGTCGGTCCAGCGGTCCTGACGGGCCAGAAACTGTCCCTTGTCCTGAAGCGTTGCGCAGTCGCTTTCGCCCTGATCCGGCTCGCAGACCGGCACGATGAGCTGCTGCGGCGGGTGATCCGGGCGGTCTGCGGCGCGGCGGGGGGCGGTTGCCTGATCCTGCCTGCTGCGGGCGGCAGCGCAGGGGTGCGCCGCTGTGTTTTGCGTGAGGGTCGCCCGGCCTTCACCGGGTAGCAGAGTTGAAAATACCTGTCTGATAAGGTCGCGCGCTGGGGTGTTTTTGTTGAGCATATCCATGTCCGCGTGCTGGCAGCTGAAATCACTGCAATCAGACTGGCCGTTCTTTGGGGCGCAATCATGGCGGGCGCGCGCCATTGCGATGGACGATTGGGATATTCCAGTGGCAGGTTAACGCGGGTTAAGATTTGCCTGTGTGCCGGCGGGGCGTCGTTTTGGGGAGGTCCGCGCTCAATAGATGCGGAAGTGATGCCGCCTGACGGGCAGGCCTGCTGCGGTGAGGGCCTGTTCAAGGATCTGATGCGGTGGCAGGCAATCGGGGGGAATGCGCAACCGCTTGCCCGCCTCCGTATGAATGGTGGCGCGGTGAGAAAAGTCCCAGCGCCGGTCGAGCGTGACATGGCTTATCCGATTGATCGGCAGGTCTACGGCGCCGGAGGCATTGCGCCAGCAGAGCCGTGTTGCATTCAGCTTCAGACTGGCAGTCGGGTTGCGCCAGAGTTCCCAGAGGCCGGGCAGCATTGGCAGGATCAGCAGCAGCGAGATCCAGAGCGCGACGGACAGCGCCAGCGACAGCGCCGCAATCCCGGCCCCCCACAGGCCGAGGGCGAGCAGCAGGCGTGGCGAGCGGGCGGCCCGGCTGTAGCGATAGGCGGGAATGACTGCCCGGCGGCTCGTCGGCGGATCTATCATCGGAGCATCAGCCATGAGGCGGGGCCTCGATGACAGATGGTTCGCGCCGGGGTGCGGAGGAGCGGCGGCGGATTGCGAACGGGCCATGATATGGCCCGCTCCTCTGCGCGGCCTGTCGCATCACCCCTTCAGGATCCGGCTGACCATTTCATGGGTGTCCCGGCTCAGCCCGTCAGTGGCCAGAATGCGCTCCAGCTCGGCCCGGACCAGCGCCTGACGCGCGCTGTCGTAGCGCGTCCAGGTCTGGAAGGCAGCACACATCCGTGCGGTGGTCTGCGGGTTCAGCGGGTCCAGCGCGATGAGGTTCTGCGCCAGCAGGGAATAGCCTGCACCGCTGTCGTGGTGAAAGCCTGCGTGATGGCCGGCAAGCGCGCCCATGACGGCGCGGAACCGGTTGGGGTTCTTCATGCTGAACAGCGGGTGCTGGGTCAGCTCTGCGGCCGTGCGAGCGGCGGCGTCTGGCGCGGCGCAGGCCACTTGCAGGGCAAACCATTTGTCCATCACCAGACGGTCGTCCTGCCATTGATCAAAGAAGGCCTGGCTCTGGTCCGCGCCTTTCTCCGCCTTCATCAGGCTTGCCAGTGCGGCATATTGCTGGGTCATGTTGTCGGCGGTCTGATACTGGCGCGCAGCCTGATCGCCACCGTCGAGACGGGTCAGCAGCGCCAGAATACGGCCGTTGAGCGCCCGCAAGCCCGCGCCATGGGCGTCGGGCTGATAGGGGCCATCGACAGTGGTGGCGGCATAGAGCCGGGGCAGGCTGGTTTCCAGCTGCTGCGCCAGGGTCTGGGTGAAGGTCTCCGCCGCGTCGTAGATTCTCTGCGGGTCGGGCGTGACCCCACGATCGTGCAGGGTCTGGGCGATTTCCGACTGGCTGGGGGGAGACAGAACCAGCGCGCGGAAGGCGGGGTCCAGCGCATCGTCGCGCACCAGTTTGACCAGCGCATCAAGATAGGCCGTATCGGGGGCGATGCCATCGGTCACCATGGCGACGCGGGTTTCTGTCGCGAGGAGATTGCCGGCCTCCCAGCGGTTGAAGGGATCAGTGTCATGGGCCAGCAGGAAGGCACGCTCTGTGTTGGTGGTCTCGCGCTCCAGGATCACCGGGGCCGAAAACTCCCGCAGGATGGAGGGCACCGGTTTCGAGGCGAGGCCGTCAAAGGTGAAGCTCTGTCTGGCTTCGGTCAGCTCCAGCACTTCGGTGCCGCGCAGGTCGTCGCCGTTGGGGGACAACAGGCCCACCGCGATCGGAATGACCCGCGGCGCCTTGTTCTGCTGGCCGGGTGTCGGCGGCGTTGATTGCTCAAATGTCAGGGTATAGGTGCCGTCGGCGTAATCCTCGGACACTTTTACCCGCGGCGTGCCTGCCTCGCTGTACCACAGCTTGAATTGGGTCAGGTCGCGGCCGGTTGCGTCCTCGAACACCTTTAGCCAATCCTCGATGGTGCAGGCCTGCCCGTCGTGGCGCTCGAAATAGAGCTTCAGCGCCTTGTAGTAGTTTTCATCGCCGACCAGCCGCTTCAGCATGCCGATTACCTCGGCGCCTTTTTCATAGACGGTGGCAGTGTAGAAGTTGTTGATTTCCTGGAACTGTTCCGGGCGCGGCGGATGGGCGAGGGGGCCGCCGTCCTCCGGGAACTGGCGGGCGCGCAGGGCGATGACGTCTTCGATCCGCTTCACCGGCTCCGATCGCATGTCGGCGGTGAACTGGGCGTCGCGATAGACGGTCAGCCCTTCCTTGAGGCAGAGCTGGAACCAGTCGCGGCAGGTGATGCGGTTGCCGGTCCAGTTGTGGAAATACTCATGGGCGATAATCGCCTCGATCCGTTCGAAATTGGCATCCGTGGAGGTTTCGGGCGATGCCAGTACGCAGGAGGAGTTGAAGATATTTAGCCCCTTGTTTTCCATCGCACCCATGTTGAAGTCGTCAACCGCGACGATGTTGAACAGATCGAGGTCATATTCGAGGCCATAGACGTCCTCGTCCCATGTCATCGACTTTTTCAGCGCCTCCATGCCAAAGGCGCATTTGCCCTCATCCCCCGGACGGACCCAGATGTTCAGCTCGACATCCTTGCCGGATTTGGTGGTGAAGCGGTCGGGGTGGTTCACCAGATCGCCGGCCACCAGCGCAAAGAGATAGGCCGGTTTGGGCCAGGGGTCGTGCCATTCGGCCCAACCCTCGCCTGCGCCCACCGGGTTGCCGTTCGACAGCATCACCGGCGCGTCGCCTTCAATCCGGACCGAGAACGTCGACATCACGTCCGGGCGGTCCGGGTAGTAGGTGATCTTGCGGAACCCTTCGGCCTCGCATTGGGTGCAATACATGCCGCTGGACATATAAAGCCCTTCCAGCGCGGTATTGGCGGCAGGGTCGATTTCCACCTCGGCCTCCCAGACGAAGGGAGTATCGGGGGTGGCGCAGGTCAGCCCGCCGTCGATCAGCTCGGGTGTCACCGGCGCACCGTCGATTTTGGCCGAGATCAGCTTCAGCGCTTCGCCGTGCAGGAAGAACCGGGGATCGGCAGCCTCGGCTTTGGGGGAGAACCGGATCTTGCTCAGAACGCGGGTGGCATTCGGCGAGAGTTGAAACGTCAGCTCAACCTTCTCCACCTCAAATCCGAAGGGTTTGTAATCCTTTAGATAAATCGTCTCCGGTGCGGTGGCGGGCGCGGCATCTTTCATGGTTTTTTCCTGTTCCATGGAACCCGGATGGGTCCGTCAGCGTATCTATACCAAGACTATGTACCAGCGGCTGCGGCCCCGCGCCAGCAACCGCGCAAACTTGTAGACAAAGGAGCGGCCCATGTCGGCACCTGACACCAATGTTGAACGCGAAGAGAAACTGCACAAACCGGCCCTGTTGGGCATTCGGGGCGTCGTTGTTGCGGTGCTTTTGATGTTCGCCGTCTTCCTGTTGTGGGTTTTCAACAAAGGTGGCGAGCAGGACGTGGTCGAAGCACCGCAGACCGCCGCCGAAGTGCAGGCGACTATCGCCGGTGACTGACCCTGTATGACAATCTGATATTCCTCCCCGACTTGCCCGGTAGCTCGCTACCGGGCTTTTTCTGTTTGGAGAGTGTCGCTAGTCTGAGAGACGGTCAGCGCTGTCGGGCATCTGTAGAGATTATTTGAAGCAGTTTCGCATGAATTGGTAAACTAATATTACCGCCGACGTTGATGATACGGAACTATTGGTGTATCGGGGGCAGTAATACGCCCAGTTAACAGGAGGATGGCCCCATGAGCGGGATGCAGGAACGTCATGATATGCAGGTGGCTGACACGCTGGTGTCCTTCATCGAGGACAAGGCGCTGCCCGGCACCGGTGTCACGACAGATGCCTTCTGGGGTGGTCTGGATGGTCTAGTCAACGGCATGGGTGACGAAAATCGCGCATTGCTGGCCAAACGCGCCGATCTTCAGGGACAGATTGATGCCTGGCATATCGCGCGCCGGGGCCAGGCCCATGACGCGGCGGCCTATGAGGCGTTTTTGCGCGAGATCGGCTATCTGCTGCCCGAAGGGGATGATTTCGAGATCGAGACGCAGAATGTTGACGATGAAATCGCCAATGTTCCGGGGCCGCAGCTGGTGGTGCCGATCACCAACGCGCGATTTGCCCTGAATGCGGCCAATGCGCGCTGGGGCAGCCTGTATGATGCGCTTTATGGCACCGATGCCATGGGCGACCTGCCGGAGGGCAAAGGCTATGATGCCGGGCGGGGCGCGCGGGTGATCGCATGGGGGCGTGGGTTCCTCGATCAGACCTTCCCGCTTGCTGACGGGTCGTGGTCGGACTGCAATGGCCTGTCGGTTGAGGATGGCGCGCTGGTGCCTGCGCTCAAGGATGGGACGCAGTTTGCAGGCTATGACGGCGCCGCCGCCACGCCGGGCAAGATCCTGCTAAAAAACAACGGGCTGCATGCAGTGATCGTGGTCGATGCCGAGGGCAATATCGGCAAGGGCGATCAGGCGGGGATCAACGATATCATCCTGGAATCCGCGCTGTCGACCATCATGGATTGCGAAGACTCCGTTGCCTGCGTGGACAGTGAGGACAAGGTCACGGCCTATTCCAACTGGCTGGGCCTGATGAAGCGTGACCTTTCCGAGGAGGTGAGCAAGGGCGGGACCACCTTTACCCGCGTGCTGAATGACGATCTGTCCTTCACCGCGCCGGATGGGTCCGATCTGCGGCTGAAGGGGCGCTCGCTGCTGCTGGTGCGCAACGTCGGCCATCTGATGACCAATCCAGCGGTTCTGGACAGCGAAGGTCGTGAGGCGGGCGAAGGCTTCATGGATGCGATGATCACCGTGCTCTGCGCCATGCACGACCTCCAGGCGGAGGGCGGCAATTCGCTGCATGGTTCGGTCTATGTGGTGAAGCCGAAGATGCACGGGCCCGAGGAAGTCGCCTTTACCAACCGGATCTTTGACCATGTCGAAGACGCGCTGGGCCTGCCGCGCCACACGGTCAAGATTGGTATCATGGATGAGGAACGCCGCACCTCGGTGAACCTCAAGGCATGTATCCGCGCGGCCAAGCATCGTGTGGCCTTTATCAACACCGGCTTCCTAGATCGGACCGGCGATGAGATCCACACCTCGATGGAAGCAGGCCCGATGCTGCGCAAGGGCGAGATGAAATCGACCCCCTGGATTGCCTCCTACGAGGATCGCAATGTCGATATCGGTCTGGCCTGCGGTCTGAAGGGGCGGGCGCAGATCGGCAAGGGGATGTGGGCGATGCCGGATCGCATGGGCGAGATGCTGGAGGCCAAGATCGGCCACCCGAAATCCGGCGCGACCTGTGCTTGGGTGCCGTCGCCGACGGCGGCGACCCTGCACGCCACCCATTACCACCATGTTGATGTCCACGCGGTGCAGGACAGCCTGAAGGCAGCCGGTGCGCGCGGAACCCTTGCGGATCTGCTCACCATTCCGGTGATGGATGGTCAGAACCTTTCGGACGCCGATATCGCGCAAGAGATCGAGAACAACGCGCAGGGCATCCTGGGCTATGTGGTGCGCTGGGTTGATCAGGGTGTCGGCTGCTCCAAGGTGCCCGATATCCACGACGTGGGGCTGATGGAAGACCGGGCGACCTGTCGGATTTCCAGCCAAGCGCTGGCCAACTGGCTGCATCATGGCGTGGTGGACGAGGCGCAGGTCATGGCCGCGATGCAGAAAATGGCGGCGGTTGTGGACCAGCAGAATGCGGGTGATCCGAGCTATACGCCGATGGCACCCGGATTTGACGGGGTTGCCTTTCAGGCCGCCTGCGATCTGGTGTTCCGTGGTCGCGTCCAGCCCTCCGGCTATACCGAGCCGGTGCTGCACGCCCGCCGCCTGGAGCTGAAGGCGCAGGGCTGAGAACAACGACTGGGGTCGGGCGGTCTGCCCGGCCCCTTTTTTATGTGCACATCAAGGACAATAGACATGACCCTCACTCTGGATCAGGCCCGCAGCATCATCGAACATACCCGCGCCAAGGGGCGGGAGATGGCGCTGAAACCGCTCTCTGTCGTCGTCTTGGACGCGGGCGGACATGTGCTTGCCTTTGAACGCGAGGACGGCGCCGCGCCAGGCCGGTTTGCCATCGCCCATGGCAAGGCCTATGGCGCGGTGATGCTGGGCATGGCTGGCACTGCGCAGATGGCGCGCGCTGAACAGCAGGCCTATTTCATGGCGGCCGTGAACGGTGTCTACGGCGGGCAGGTCGTACCGGTCCCCGGTGGCGTATTGCTGCGCAGTGATGCAGGTGCGGTGATCGGGGCTGTGGGGGTCACCGGCGATACCTCCGACAATGACGCCGAGGCGGCGATGGCCGGGATCCGCGCCACCGGGCTGACCGGGGAAGCGTGAGCCGAGGCGCCCGCTGACGAGCTGGCAGATGATCGCGATCTGCCGAAAGCTGCGGCGGAGATACAGCTTTTTACGGCAAAGCGGCAGGTTGCGCCCCATAGGGGAATTGCAACCCGCCGCGGCAGGGCTGTAGGATTGCGGTGACCCGGAGATGCTGTCCGAGGATGGACAGAAGGGCCGGCGCCCAAACCGCTGAGGACAGAATGACACGCCCCAAAGTCGGCATTATTGGCAATTCCTATCTCATCAATGATGAATACCCCGCCCATGCCGGGGGGACGATGAACTCCGAGGCGGTGGCCGAGGTTGCAGGCTGTATGCCGCTGCTGATTCCGTCGGATCCCCGGTTTCTGACGGTGGAGGAGCTGCTGGAGAGCTTTGATGGCTTTCTATTGACCGGCGGGCGGCCGAATGTGCACCCGCATGAATACGGCGAGGCCGAGACGGATGCCCATGGCGCCTTCGACCGGGCGCGTGATGCCATCACCCTGCCGCTGGTGCGCGCCTGCGTCGAGCGGGGGCAGCCATTTCTTGGCATCTGTCGTGGCTTTCAGGAGGTGAATGTGGCCATGGGTGGCACGCTTTACCCGGAAATCCGCGATCTGCCGGGACGGATGAACCACCGGATGCCCCCCGACGGGACACTGGAAGAGAAATTCGCCATGCGCCACATCGTTGAGCTGAGTGAAGGCGGCGTTTTCCATCGTCTGTTCGGTGCGGCGGAGGTGATGACCAATTCGCTGCATGGGCAGGGGATCAAGGTGCCGGGTAAGCGGATCGTGATCGACGGAACCGCCCCTGACAGCACGCCCGAGGCGATCTATGTGAAAGACGCTCCCGGTTTTACCCTTGCGGTGCAATGGCATCCAGAGTGGGACGCCGCGAATGACCCGGTGTCGCGGCCTTTGTTCACCGCCTTCGGTGACGCGGTGCGCGCCTGGGCCGAGGGTGCGGGCAGGCCAACCCAACGGAAATCGGCCTGAGGCACGACATCGGCCTGAGGCATCCGGTCTTTGACTACCCGTAGACACCTCAATCGGCACCGCCTTTAGGGCGGTGCCGTTGGTCTTTTAGACCAGCAGATCAAACTCATGTATCAGCGGCAGCTGACGGGCGCGTTTGCCGGTCAGATCGAAGATCGCATTGGCCAGCGCCGGGGCCGCCGGGGGCGTGCCGGGTTCTCCGGCGCCGCCCATGCGGGGCTGGTTTTCCAGCAGCGCGACCTGCACCTCGGGCATCGTGTGCATGCGCAGGGCGTCATAGTCGGGGAAATTCTGCTGCTGGACCGCGCCACCGTCAAAGGTGATCTCGCCAAAGCAGGCCGCAGACAGACCGTAGACCATGCCGCCAAACATCTGCGCGCGGGTGTTCTGCGGGTCGATGACACGGCCCAGATCTGCGGCGATCCAGGCTTTGGTCATGCGAATCTGCCCGTCCTGGTCGGCGACCTCGATGACCTGCGCGACCGGCGTGCCGAAACTATAGGCAAGCGCCACACCCCGGCCGATGCCATCGGCTGTCTTGCCAGTCCAGCCGGACATGTCTCGCACGGTTTCCAGCACCTTGGCAGCAGGCTCCCACTCGGCGCGGGCCAGCTCCAGCCGGAATTCCAGCGGATCGCGCCCGGCGGCATGGGCCATTTCGTCGATGATACAATCGGAGAAGAAGCCGTTGAAGGAGGCCCCCACCGAGCGCCAGAAGCCGACGGGAATCATCGGTTTGGCCAGATAGCCTTCGACGCGGAAATTGGGGATGGCGAGCGGCTGGTTGAAGGCGGTATCCACATGCCCCTTGTCCGGGCCGGACATTGGCAGGCCGAGCATCCGGCCAGCGCCTTCGACGGTGGTCGATTGCGCGGCGATTTTGCCGTGGACCATCACCGCCTTGCCGTCCTTTACCGCGGCGCGGTAGCGGGCGATGGCGCCTGGGCGGTAGAAGTCATGGGTCATGTCTTCCTCGCGGCTCCATGTCAGCTGCACCGGGGTGTCGGGCATCTGCAATGCGATCTGAACGGCGCGGTCGGTATAATCGGTTTCAATCCGCCGCCCAAATCCGCCGCCGAGGTAGGTTGTATTGACCTCAACCGCCTCGGCATCGAGCCCGGCAAGCGCTGCGGCGTTTTTCTGCACCACGGTTGGCCCCTGATTGGGCGCCCAGATTTGCAGCGCATCCCCGGAGTAAAGCGCGGTCGCGTTCATCGGCTCCATCGTGGCATGGGCCAGATAGGGCAGGCGATATTCCGCTTCGATCACGGTTGCCCCGTCCGGCAGCGCGTCCACATCGCCGTCATCGCGCAGGGTCGAGTTGGGGGCAGTGTCAAAACTGCGGGCGATCTCGTCAAAAATCGCGTCGGTTGTCTCGGGGTAAGGGGCTGCCTTCCACGTTATGTCAATGGCATCCACGGCCTGCTGCGCGAGCCAGGTGTTGCTGGCAACCACCGCGACAGCATCGCCAAGATCCAGTACCTTTTCCACACCGGCCATGCCTTCGGCTGCGCTGGCGTCAAAGGCGGTCTTGCCCACGCCGAAATGCGGGCTTTGTTTGATGGCGGCGAATTTCATGCCCGGCAGGCGGACGTCGACGCCGAATTCTGCGGTGCCGGTGGATTTGGCAATCATGTCGATGCGGGGCACATCCTTGCCGATCAGGCGCCAGCTCGACGCCGGGCGCAGATCCGCCTCGACAGGGTCAAGGGCGGCGGCTGCAACGGCAAGGCTGCCATAGGGCAGGCGGGTGCCATCCGGAGCGATGACATGACCATCTTCGGTGGCGAGCTGATCGCGTCCGACTGCCAGCTGCTCCGCAGCGGCCTGTTTCAGGGTCTCGCGGGCGCTGGCGCCCGCATGGCGCATCCGCTCAAAGCCGTCGCGCATGGAAGAGGAGCCGCCGGTGACCTGAAGATCAAGGAACTTGGCCATGTGACCGACGATTTCGCCCAGTGAATGCTGCAGAGGCGAGCTGTCATAGCCCCGTCCGGGCAGCGCCTCTGACATCATGGCGCTGTTGTAATAGGCCTTGGCGGCGGGGCCGTGCAGGACCGTGACCTTGGCCGGATCCACGTCCAGCTCTTCGGCGATCAGACTGGCCCAGGCGGATTTGACGCCCTGTCCCATCTCCGCCCGGGGCGCAATCAGAGTGACGCCGGATTGATCCACAAACACAAAGGGGTTGAGCACCGCGCGACCATCCTTCTGGTCGAGCGGGTTGGGAGCGGGCTGGTGGTACTTATAGGTGCCAAAGGCGACGCCACCTACGATGGCAGCAGAGCCGATGAGAAAGCTGCGGCGGGCGATTTTCCTGATGCTGGCCATGGCTCAGACCTCCTTCATCATTTTGGCGGCGTCATGGATGGCGGCGCGGATTCGGGGGTAGGTGCCACAGCGGCAGAGGTTGCCCTGCATCGCCTCGTCGATATCGGCATCCGAGGGGGCGGGGTTTTCCGCCAGCAGGCTCGCGGCCTGCATGATCTGGCCGGACTGGCAGTAGCCACATTGCGCGACCTGATTGGCGACCCAGGCTTTTTGCACGGCGGCCATGGCGTCGGGTGTGCCGATCCCCTCGATGGTGGTGACCTCACCCCAGACATCGGACAGCGCCACCTGGCAGGAGCGCACGGCCTCGCCGTCAATATGCACGGTGCAGGCGCCACAGGCCGCGACGCCACAGCCGAATTTGGTGCCGGTCAGGCCGACTTCATCGCGCAGCACCCAAAGAAGCGGCACGTCGTCAGGCAGGTCAATCTGATGGGATTTCCCGTTGATGCGAAGGCTGGTGGACATTGGGTGTCCTTTCTGTGCTGGCTGCGTGACTTTGTGACAAAATGATGCATATGTGTCAGTGTGTCAATTGACAAATTTGGTATCGAATGTCAGAACTGCGCTATGGACATGAAGCAGATCGACCCCAAACAGCGCAACATTCTGGAATCCGCCTGGGAAGCCTTTGCGACCTATGGGTTTCGCAAGACTTCAATGGATGACATTGCCAAGCGGGCGGGGATGTCTCGCCCTGCGGTCTATCTGCATTTCAAGAACAAGGAAGCCATCCTGAAGGCGTTGATTGATGCCTATTACGCCGAGACAGCGCGAGCGGTCCACGCAGCGCTGACCGCAGACGGGGATCTTCAGTCGAAGGTTCTGAACGCATTCGACGCGCAGGGCGGCCCGGCTATAGAGGCTATGCTGAGCACGCCCCACGGGATGGAAACGCTGGAAGCCAGCATGAACGCCGCCGGCGATCACATTGAGGCCGGCGAATGCCTGATGCGCGGGGTTTATGCGGATTGGCTAAAGGATATGGCGGCTGCGGGACTGGTGCGGTTGGCCGGCACGCCGCAGGATGTGGCGCGCAGCTTTTGCAGTGCCATGAAGGGCGTCAAACATACCTCGGCAGATTATGCCGCCTACCGCTCGGGCGTTCGCCAACTGGCGCTGTTGTTCGCGGCTGCGCTGTCGCCGCGCTGACTGGAGCAGGTTGACTGAGGGCAGGTCCAAATGGGGCAGCCTTGGGGGGGGGCGGGCAGGGCTGGCCTGCCGCCGATCCCATCTGGCGTCAGAGCGTGGTGCGCAGGTGCCAGAGCTCGGGGAACAGCTCCACCTCCAGCATCCGTTTCAGATAGCTGACGCCACCGGTGCCGCCGGTGCCGCGTTTGAAGCCGATGACCCGTTCCACCGTGGTGACATGGTTGAAACGCCAGCGGCGGAAATAATCTTCAAAATCCACCAGTTTCTCGGCCAGCTCGTAGAGATCCCAATGCGCTTCGGTATTGCGGTAGACCTCGGTCCAGGCCGCCTCAACCGCCGGATTGGGGCTATAGGTTTCGGAGAGGTCACGGTTCAGCACCTCTTCGGGTAGCTCAAACCGCTTGGACAGGGCGCGCAGGGCAACATCATAGAGCGAGGGCTGGCGCAGTTCTTCTTCCAGTAGCGCCAGAATGTCGGGGCGGTGGGCGTGCGGGCGCAGCATCGCCTTGTTGCGGTTGCCGAGCATGAATTCGATCTGGCGATACTGATGCGACTGAAAGCCGGAACTCTGCCCCAGTTCATTGCGAAAGGCAGAATAATCCGAGGGTGTCATGGTGCGCAGCACATCCCAGGCAGAGTTCAGCTGTTCGAAGATCCGCGCAACGCGGGCCAGCATCTTGAACGCCTCATGCGGTTTTTCCGCCAGCAGGCGCGCGCGCGCGGCGGTCAGCTCGTGAATGGCGAGGCGCATCCAAAGCTCTGAGGTCTGATGCTGGATGATGAACAGCATCTCGTCATGGGTGTTGGTCCAGGTCTTCTGCGCGGTCAGCAGCGTGTCGAGCGACAGGTAGTCGCCATAGGACATGCGCCCGTCAAACGACATCTGCGCGCCTTCCTTGGCGGGATCATAGGGGGTGGACATGGAAAGGCTCCTTGGTGTTCCGGTAGTGTATCAGATTGCGGGAACGGGGGCCTTTCTTGCGTTGAGCGTACCGCATTGGGCCAGTCGTCGCCACAGGGCGATCCAGCCCGCTGGTCGGCACAGTGGCAGGCGATATGCGGGCAGGCTCGCCATCAGGTGACTGCGTTGCGGGTTTTGTATTCCGGGCGATCCCAGAGCGCGTTGGTCATCACGTCCTCGATGATATCAACAGCGGCCCTGACGTCACCTTCGTCAATGTAGAGCGGGGTGAAGCCGAAGCGCATGATATCCGGCGCGCGGAAGTCTCCCACCACACCACGGGCGATGAGCGCCTGCATGGCGGTATAACCTTCATGGAAGCGGAAGGACACCTGGCTGCCACGGGCGTTGCCGTCGCGCGGCGACGCAAGAGTGAGATCGGGGCAGCGGGATTCCACCTCGGCAATGAACAGATCGCAAAGTTCGATGGATCTGGCGCGCACATCGGCCATATCGGCCATGTCCCAGATATCCATCGAGGCCTCGAGTGCGGCCAGCTGTAACACCGGCGGCGTGCCGACGCGCATCCGTTCGATCCCGCTGCCGGGTTTGTAATTCAGGTCGAATTCAAACGGCGCGGCGTGACCCAGCCAGCCGGAGAGCGCCGGGCGGGCCAAGTCGGCATGGCGCGGCGCCACATAGATGAACGCTGGACCACCGGGGCCGCTGTTGAGGTATTTATAGGTACATCCTACGGCGAAATCGGCCTTGCAGCCTGCCAGATCGACCGGCAGCGCACCTGCGGAATGGGCCAGATCCCAGACCGTCACGACACCGGCGGCATGGGCCTGTTCGGTCAGCGCCTTCATATCGTGCTTGCGACCGCTGCGGTAATCGACTTCGGTCAGCATCAGCACGGCAATGTCTTCGGTGATATGGGCGCTGACCTCTTCCGGTGCGACCACGCGAAGCGAATAGTCCGGGCCAAGCGATTTCACCAGACCTTCGACCATATAGAGATCGGAAGGGAAGTTGCCGCTGTCAGACAGGACCACCTTGCGCGATGGGTTCAGCTCCAGTGCCGAGGCGACGGCCTGATAGACCTTGATCGACAGGGTGTCACCCATCACCACATGGCCGGGTTCTGCGCCGATCAGCCGGGCAATCCGGTTGCCGATGGAAGTTGGTTTCTGCATCCACCCGGCCCTGTTCCAACCGGTGATCAGCATCTCACCCCATTCGTCCTCGATCGTGCTGCGCACCCGTTCGGCGGTTGCACGCGGCATCGGACCCAGAGAATTGCCATCGAGGTAGATCATCCCTTCGGGCAGGGAAAACATAGCCTTGGTTGCGGCGAAATCGGTCATCTGAACCTCGTGATCATGGGCGGCCTGACGGACGGAGTGGTTTACTTTAGGCTTAAAGCTTCTCGAGTGCTACCGCATCGGATCTGTCCTGTCCAGAGATTAGCGGCTGGTGGGATCCAGCTGCGGTTCCGGAATGCCCAGTTCAGTTCGTTTTCGTTTCGACAGACCGGCGGTCACCAGACTGTACGACAGGCTGATCTGCTCTTTCAGCTCGGCATCGGTCAGGCCGGGATCTTTGAAATGTTGCAGCCACTTCATTCCGCGCGAGGCCAGATAGGGCGCCGGGCGGACGCCCGGTCGCTCCTGCAAAACCTCAAAGGCGATCTCGCCCGTCTTGAAGGTAAAGGCGTCCTTGCCCTCGGCCCAGCCGCAGATGGCAAAGACCTTGCCTCCTGCCTTCCACACATCGGCATCGCCCCATTGGATGACATGCGATGTAGCGGGGAAGCTGGCGCAGAAGGCGTTGAACTCCTCGCGGGTCATCAGGTCTGCCCACCTGCGATTTCGATGGTTTGCCCGTTGATAGACTGAGAGCCGGGACCACAGAGCCACAGCAGCGCGGCGGCAACCTCATCCGGTTGGATCAGCCGCTTGTGCCGGTTCGCAGAGACCATGATCTTCAGCGCCTGTTCTTCGCTCACTCCGGCGCGCTGAGAGATCGAGGTGACGTTGCGGTCGATGATCGGCGTATCGACATAGCCCGGGCAGAGCGCGTTGAAGGTATAGGGCGTGCCCAGATAATCCTCGCTCAGCGATCGGGTCAGGCCGATCAGCCCGTGTTTGCTGGCCGAATAGCAGGGCGCGCCCTGCAGCCCGCGCAGGCCTGCGATGGAGGATACGGTGATGACACGGCCCCAGTCGGTCTGGCGCATGGATTTCATACATTCGCGGATCGTCAGAAAAGCGCCGTCGAGGTTGGTTGCCATCATGTTGCGCCAGAAGTCCATCGACATCTTGTGCAGGGCCTTGCCCTCGGCGATGCCTGCATTGGGGACGCAGATCTGCACCGGACCGCGAGCTGCGGTGGCGGCGTCAATTTTTGCGATCACGTCCTGTTCGTCGCGCACATCCATGGCGAGCGGATGCAGCCCATCGGTTGCGACCTCCTCTAGCACCTCCTGCCGACGGCCGGTGATCGTCACCGCAGCCCCCTCGGCGGCCAGCGCCTTGGCCATCGCCAGACCAATGCCGGTGCCACCGCCGGTGATCAATGCGTGTTTTCCCTTGAGTGTCATGGTGTTGCTCCGCTGTTGTTCGTAACTGTTGGGGCCATGCGGGTGATCCCCACATGCAACCCGGATCTTGATATGAGCCTAACCGCCGCAGGGAGGCTGGCAAGATCTCCGTTCCGTCACTTTATCAACCGGCACGGGCACAACGCTTGTGGCGACGGGTTTTGGAGAAATGGTTTACAGAAATATTCCTATGTGTGAATGTCACGGCATGTGGCGACGAACCGCCACCAAGGCTGACGGAGGATCCCATGAAAGCTCTTGTCTGTGGCGTGGCAACCGCGCTGATGTTGCCTCTATGCGGGCTGGCCAGCGAAGATATCGCGGATCAATACCCGCAGTCCGAGTTGTACTCAAAGCCGGTGGAGGTGATCCCGCATGTGTTTTCGGCCATTGGAGCCACCGCGCCGCCAACCTATGAAAATGCCGGCCATAACAATAACCTGAGCTTCGTTGTGACCGAGGCGGGTGTTGTGGTGATCAATGCGGGGGCGTCTGATGCGCTGGCTGCCGCGCTCCATGCCGAGATCAAGACGGTGACCGATCAGCCGGTGGTGCTGGTGATCAATGAAAACGGTCAGGGCCACGCGATGCTGGGCAATGGCTATTGGCGGGATCGGGGCGTTGACGTTCTGGCGCATGTAGATGCCACGGCCGAGGTGACGCAGAACGGTCATTTTATCCTTCAGGGGATGCAAGGCTACAATAAGGACAGGGCCGGGGACACGCGGGTGGAGCCTGCGAACCTGAGTTTTGAAGATCGTTACGATCTGTCGCTTGGCGGGGTCGACTTTCAGGTCCTGCATCTTGGTCCGGCCCATGATCCGGGGGACACGCAGGTCTGGATTCCGCAGTGGGGGATGCTGATCGCAGGCGATATTGCCTTTCACGAGCGGATGTTGCCGATTTTTGAACATACCTGCACCAGCTGCTGGATCGAGACCTGGCAGGACAAGCTGGAACCGCTGGCGCCGACCTATGTGATCCCCGGCCATGGTCATCCGACCAACCTGGATCAGGTCCGGCGCTACACGCTGGAGTATCTGCTCGATCTGCGCAGCAAGATTGGCGCCCATATCGAGGAGGGCGGCGATCTGGCCTCGGCCTATTACGTGGATCAGGCCCGCTGGCAGCAGCTCGATACTTTTGAGGAACTGGCGACCAAGAATGCCGGGCGTGTCTATGAGGAGATGGAGTGGGAATAGCGCGCCCGCCCGGTGATCTGCGCCCATCGTCATCCTTGCGACAAGAACTGTGAGCGGTAGCAGAACTGAGCATCCCGATCAGTTGCGGCAGGCATGCAAAAGTATACGTGGTCATTCGCAACAATATATGCAGGATCATGCCGCAAACGGAACGGATTCGCCGTTTCACGACCATTTTGGGCAATCTGTCCTTATCCTTCGGAAGTCATCTCCGAAGGCTGGACGTTCTGGCCACATGAGGGAAAACTGCCGCTGATGCGCATCAAGACCGACAAGGATCACCCGGAGTGCCGTCTGCAATGAAATGGATTGACGTGCCTCCTGTGTGGTTGCTGGGGTTTGCAGTGCTGGCCTGGTGTCAGGCACGTTTCCTGCCTATGGGGCTCGAATTGTCGCATGGCGTGATCGGCGCCGTCGTCGGGCTGGTCAGCGGCCTCTTGATCGGAGCGGGAGTCATTCTGATGCTGCTCGCGGTGATGGAAATGCGGCGTCATAGGACGACGCTGCATCCACACGGGCAGCCAAGCCAGCTGGTTCAATCGGGTATTTTCAAACGCAGCCGCAATCCAATCTACCTAGGTGATTGCCTGCTGCTACTCGGACTGATCCTGCGGTTTGACGCGGTGCTGTCGCTGATACTGCTGCCGGTCTTTGTCTGGGTGTTGGAACGCCGTTTCATCCTGCCCGAGGAAAACCGGTTGCGGCGGCAGTTCAGGGCGCAGTGGGGGCGCTACGAAAAAGACACAGGACGATGGCTGTGACGGATTTGCGGCACCGCAGCAAAGTGTTGCGGCGACGCAGCGAAACTGTTGCGCAAAAATATTGCGCAATGTAGTCAAAATATTTGCGATCCGTGCTCAGTCAGTCTGATGCGGACACAAAGAGGGGGACCGACAAGGTGAAAATAGGCACACCAAAAGAAGTGTTTGACGGCGAGGCGCGGGTTGCGATGACCCCGGACTCCGCGGTTCAACTGCAAAAGCTGGGGTACGACTGCGCGATTGAAAGCGGTGCCGGGGCAGCGGCAGGTTTTTCTGACGCCACCTACGAGGCTGTCGGCGTCGAGATCATCAAGACACCGGCCGCATTGTGGAAAGCCTGCGATATCGTTGCCAAGGTGCGTCAGCCCACCGAAGCGGAGCTGAAGCGGATGACAGCGGGCAAGACGCTGATCTCCTTCTTCAATCCCGGCGGCAATAGCGAAGGTCTGGAACTCGCCAAATCCAAGGGCGCCAATGTGATCGCCATGGAAATGGTACCACGTATCAGCCGTGCCCAGAAAATGGACGCGCTGTCGTCCATGGCCAATATCGCAGGTTACCGCGCCGTCATTGAGGCCGGGAATAACTTTGGCCGGTTCTTCACCGGTCAGATCACAGCTGCGGGCAAGGTTCCTCCGGCCAAGGTTCTGGTGGTTGGTGCAGGGGTTGCAGGCCTTGCGGCGATTGGCGCCTCTACCAGCCTGGGTGCGGTGACCTACGCCTTTGACGTGCGCCCCGAAGTGGCGGAGCAGGTCGAAAGCATGGGGGCCGAATTCGTCTATCTGGATTTCGAGGAAGACCAGCAGGATGGCGCGGCAACCGGCGGCTATGCTGCCGTCTCCAGCCCGGAGTTCCGTGAAGCGCAGCTCGCGAAGTTCCGCGAACTGGCTCCCGAAGTCGATATCGTCATCACCACCGCGCTGATCCCCAACCGCGAGGCTCCCAAGCTGTGGCTTGAGGATATGGTCGCCGCGATGAAGCCGGGTTCGGTGATCGTTGACCTTGCAGCCGAAAAGGGCGGCAACGTCGAAGGCACGGTGATGGACGAGAAAGTGGTAACCGAGAATGGCGTGACCATCATCGGCTATACCGATTTCCCGAGCCGGATGGCCGCGCAGGCCTCGACGCTTTATGCCACCAACATCCGCCATATGATGACTGACCTGACGCCCGAGAAGGACGGTCAGATCAATCACAACATGGAAGACGACGTAATCCGCGGCGCCACGGTGACCTTCGAGAAGGAAATCACCTTCCCGCCGCCACCGCCCAAGGTGCAGGCCATCGCGGCCCAGCCGAAGAAAGAGGTGAAGGAACTGACGCCCGAAGAGAAGCGGGCGCAGGAGGTCGAAGCCTTCAAGCAGCAGACCAAGAACCAGGTCACCCTGCTGGCTGTGGGCGGTGCCTTGGTGTTGTTTGTGGGGCTGTTTGCTCCCGCGAGCTTCATGCAGCATTTCATCGTGTTTGCACTGGCCTGTTTCGTGGGCTTCCAGGTGATCTGGGGCGTTGCCCATTCGCTGCATACGCCGCTGATGGCTGTCACCAATGCGATTTCCTCGATCATCATCCTTGGCGCGTTGATGCAGATCGGATCCGGGTCGTTCCTGGTGATCTTCCTTGCGGCGCTGTCGGTGTTCATGGCCGGGATCAATATCTTCGGCGGGTTCCTCGTCACGCGGCGCATGCTTGCCATGTTCCAGAAATCTTAAGGAGGCCGGGAGTATGGACTTTGGCTTTACAACTGCCGCCTATGTGGTTGCGGCTGTTCTCTTCATCTTGTCGCTGGGCGGCCTGAGCGGTCAGGAAAGTGCGAAACGCGCGGTCTGGTACGGCATTGCGGGTATGGCGCTGGCGGTTCTGGCAACCCTGATTGGTCCCGGTGCCGGTCTTTGGCTGTTGTCGATCGTCCTGATCGCCGCAGGCGGTATCATCGGCTACTACGTCGCCAAACGCGTGCAGATGACCGAAATGCCGCAGCTGGTGGCGGCGATGCACTCGCTGGTGGGTCTGGCTGCGGTGTTCGTGGGCTTTATCGCCCATATCGAGCTGGGCCGCGTTCTGGCGATGGATGACACTGCGAAAAAGGCGCTCGAAGGCTTTGGTGCGCTTCTGGCCAAGAAAGACGGTGTCGAGATCGCGATCCTGCGGGTGGAACTCTTCCTCGGTGTCTTCATCGGTGCCGTAACCTTCACCGGGTCGGTGATTGCCTATGGCAAGCTGGCAGGCAAAGTGTCCTCGGCGGCGACCAAGCTGCCCGGCGGCCATATGCTGAACGCCGGTGCTGCGGGTCTCTCGCTGATCTGTCTGATCTGGTATTTTAACACTGGCGGTTTCTTCCCGCTGTTCCTGATGACCCTGGCAGCGCTGTTCATCGGCTACCACCTGATCATGGGAATCGGCGGCGCGGATATGCCCGTGGTTGTCTCTATGCTGAACAGCTACTCCGGCTGGGCCGCGGCGGCGATTGGCTTTTCGCTCGGCAACGATCTGTTGATCGTGGTTGGTGCGCTTGTGGGCTCCTCCGGTGCGATCCTCAGCTACATCATGTGTAAGGCGATGAACCGGTCCTTCATCTCGGTGATTCTGGGCGGCTTTGGCGGCACGGCTGGTCCGGCGATGGAAATCGACGGCGAGCAGATCGCGATTGATGCCGATGGTGTGGCCGCTGCCCTGGATGAGGCCGACAGTGTCGTCATCATCCCCGGCTACGGCATGGCAGTGGCACAGGCCCAGCAGAATGTGGCTGAGCTGACCCGCCGTCTGCGTGCCAAGGGCAAGAACGTCCGCTTTGCGATCCATCCGGTTGCCGGTCGTCTGCCAGGTCATATGAACGTGCTCCTCGCCGAGGCGAAAGTGCCCTACGATATCGTGCTGGAAATGGACGAGATCAACGAGGACTTCCCGGACACGGATGTGGCGATCGTCATTGGCTCCAACGACATTGTGAACCCGGCGGCACAGGAAGACCCGAACTCGCCCATCGCCGGTATGCCGGTGCTGGAATGCTGGAAGGCGAAACAGGTGTTCGTCTCTAAGCGCGGGCAGGGTACGGGCTACTCGGGCATCGAGAACCCGCTGTTCTTCAAGGAGAATACCCGCATGTTCTATGGCGATGCCAAGGCCAGCCTGGATAAACTGCTGACCATGATCAGCTGATTTTTCGGCGTATCGCTGCACATACCGAAAGAGCGCTCCTGCCGGGGCGCTCTTTTTTCGTGATCCTGTGGTATCATTCGCCAGCCGAGGAGGATGATATGGAAAAGGCCCAAGGCATAGGTGGCGTGTTTTTCCGCGCCAAAGACCCCGAAGCGCTGAGCCGGTGGTACAATGACCATCTGGGGATTGACCCCGTCGGCGGAACCCCCTGGATGCAGGGCGGCGGCTATACCGTCTTTGCTCCATTTGCCGAGGATACCGATTATTTCGGAGATACCAGCAAACAGTGGATGATCAATTTCCGGGTGACGGATCTGGCCGCGATGATCGCCCAGCTGACCGCCGCCGGTATCTCTGTTGAGACCCGGCCGGAGTGGGACGGCGAGATTGGCTATTTCGCGCGGTTGCATGACCCGGAGGGCAATCCGATAGAACTCTGGCAGCCGATTGGACGCGCCGCAGATACCGCTTGAGCTGGAGTGTACTCCAACCGCTAGGGTGTCCCGACTCACCCACGAGGGGTGGGCAGCAAGAGAGATGTGCATGAAGATTTCAGAGGTGGCGATGGCCACGGGGCTGAGCGTGGATACCCTGCGCTTTTACGAGAAGATCGGGTTGATTGATCCGCCGGCGCGGGATGCCGCCGGGCGGCGGGTCTATGATCGCGAAATCCTCGGCTGGATCCGCTTTCTGGGGCAGCTGAACGCCACCGGAATGAAACAGGCGGATCGGGTCCGCTATGCCCGGTTGCGGGCGCGGGGGCGCGAAACCCTGGCCGAACGCCGCGCAATGCTGGAGGCCCACCGCGAGGTGATCCGCCAGCAGCTGGAGCAGCTTCATGACACGCTTGCCCTGATGGATCGCAAGGTTGCGATCTACCACGAGCTGGAGAAGGAAAGCGCAGATGTCTGACGCAGTGACCAAGGGCCGTAATCTGTTGGCCGAATTGAACCCGGAGTTGGAGAATATCCTGGCAGAGCGCTATGACGCCCATCTGCCGGGAATGTCGGAGAGCCTGGTGGAATGGGCCTATGGGCGCCACTACGCACGCGCGGGGCTGGACCTGCGGACACGGCAGCTCTGTACGGTTGCAGCGTTGACTGCGCTTGGTGGTCAGACCGCGCCGCAGCTCAAGGTGAATATCGCCAACACCCTCGCCGCAGGGGCAAGTGAAGGCGAGATTCTGGAGGTCATCTGGCAGATGGCGGTCTATGGCGGCATGCCTGCGGCCATCAATGGTTTGAATGCGGCGATTGAGGTGTTCGAGGCGGCATAATGTCGGCGAGAGTTGAGGGTTGTCCCATAATTGTATACGGTTGTATCCAGTTAAGGCATTGAAAAAACGTAATTCTTTACAGGTTGCTCCACCTCGGCTAACCTGTGGCCTGCTGCTCAGGGAGACCATAGATGCCGCCGATCCAAGACCACCCGCTGCGCTACCAGCTGGCCAATGAGCTGCACGCCCGCCCGTTCCCGACGATGAGCAACCCCTCGACGGTGATCTACCTGGCGATCAAGCAGCCGCAGGAGGCCGTGCATCGGGATCGCAGCCGGGACCTTGCGCATCTGGTCGATCTCTTGGACCGTCACGGTGTCGCCCACCCGACGCCGGGGGCGACCCATCATTCGGTGCAGCTGGGCCGCCATACGCTCAAATGGGAACAGCATACTGAATTTGTGTCCTACACCCTGTATTTCGACGGTATCAGCGCCCGCCCGTATGATCCTGCGGATTTTGATGTCTTCCCGTCGGACTGGCTGGCGGAGGCTCCGGGTCAGCGCATCACTTCGATCATGCTGCGGGTCTTGCCTCGTGGCGAAACCTCTGACGTTCGGGCGGCTCTGACCGATTGGTTTGTGCCGGAAAGCCTCGCCGTGGCCCGAGTGCTGGACGACAGCTGCGTGGTGGCGGGGGATTTCCGCATTGATCCGGCTGGGCATATGCGGTTTGCGGTTTTCCCGAACCGGGAAACCGGCGCCCAGCGGATCGGCCGGGTGGTGCAGCGCCTTTGCGAGATTGAGACCTATCGGGCGATGTCGATGCTCGGGTTTTCGCGGGCGCGCGGGTTGAGTCCGACGATTGGCGCGCTCGACACCCATCTGAGCGAGATGATGGCCGAGATGACCGGGGATCGCATGCCGGCGGAACAGACCCTTGCGCAGCTGCTCACGGTCTCGGCTGAGCTGGAGGCGATGGCGGCGCAGGCAGCATTCCGCTTTGGTGCGACGGGGGCCTATGATGCGCTGGTCAACCAACGGATCGCCCTGCTGCGCGAGACCCGGTTTGAAGGGTATCAGACCTTTGCCGAGTTCATGCTGCGCCGATTTGAACCGGCGATGCGCACGGTGAAGTCAACCGAAGGGCGGCTCGCTACGCTGGCAGACCGGGCGCGTCGCGCCGGGGAGCTGCTGCGAACCCGTGTCGATGTGGAACGCAGTGCCCAGAACCAGGCCCTGCTGGAAAGCATGGACCGCCGCGCCGATATGGCGCTGCGGCTGCAACATACGGTGGAAGGGCTGTCAGTGGTGGCGATCAGCTATTACGCTGTGTCGCTGGCGTCTTATGCGCTCTATCCCCTCGCGGCGGTGCTGGACCTCAGCAAGGGGATGATGACGGCAGCACTTACTCTGCCGGTTGTGCTGCTGGTCTGGCTCGCGGTGCGGCAGATCCGGAAGCGGCTGCATTGAGCAGGGCGTCTGCCGCCAAACCGCCTGCGCCAATCGACAGCAGTGCCAGAACAGCCGCTAGGCTGAGGGTTGGGATACCGGCGAGACCGGCCCCGACTGTGCAGCCGCCAGCCAGTACACCGCCAATCCCCATCAGCACCGCGCCAGTGAGGTAGCGGCCGGTCTGTCGCGGGCTTTCAAAGCTCTGCCACTGGAAGCGACCGCTCAGCAGGGCGGCGACCAGCGCGCCAATCAGCACGCCGCCCACCAGCCCGGTCCCGAAGCCCGCAGGCACGGCGCTGGACGCCAGCGTGTAGAATAGTGTTTCCGCCGAAGGCGCGGTGAAGGAGAGGCTCTCCATGGCGATCGGGTCAAATTCATCATACAGCACATAGCCGGTGCCGACCCAGGCCAGCGGCACCAGCGCGCCGATGGCGGCCCCCCCGGCCAGCATCAGAGGATGATTGCCCGAGCGCAGAGCGATGACAAGAGCGGCCGCAACGATCAGCCCGGCGCCCGTCAGCGCGCCGCCGGGCAGTGCGGTGAGAGAGGCGAAATCCCCAATCGGCACCGTGACGCCGCCGATCCAGCTGCGCAGCGGTGCCAGCACGCCCTTGAGCGTTGCGTGGGCGACAATTGCAAAGGTCACGATCACAACCAGCGCCCGCAGGTTGCCGCTGCCGGTGAGAACCATCAGGCGCGAGACGCAGCCACGGGTCAGCACCATGCCGGCCCCGAACATAAGGCCGCCCAGTACCACCGCAGCAATCGGCAGATCCGCGACCATCAGGCGGTGCTCGGCAAAGCTGATCCAGCCCTGCGCCACGGCGGCCTGCGTGCCGAGAACAGCAACGGCCAGCGCCATTGTCCAGACGCCTGCGGCCTGACGGCGATCAGCGCCGACAACAGCGCGGCGGAAACAGAAGCGGGTCAATTGCGCCAGCCCGCCGAACAGGCCACCGACAGAGAGTGCAAACAGAACCGAAACCGCCCGCGCGGTGGTATCTTCAAAGCCAAGTGTCTCGAACATAGGTGGCCTCCATTGCTGCGAGTGGATTTGTCGCGTTTGGAATATTTTCCCGAAATGGCCGGTTTTTGTGATCTGAGCAACCCTATGGCACCAAGCTGGCGCGGCATCTTGCAGAATGATGTTCTCGGCCAGGTGCCCTTCGCAGGCTATGTGTCCCAGTCCTGCCGCTGCGGGCAAAAACAAACCGGCCACCTGAGAGAAGTGGCCGGTTGATATGTTTTTATTTGAATGTGTTGAGCTGTTCTGCCCTCACATCTCTGGTGTGGTCAGCGCCCTCGGATCCGTGGGTCCAAGGCGTCGCGCAGACCGTCGCCGAGGTAGTTCACGCTCAGCACGGTGAGCGAGATCGCCATACCGGGCCAGAACACCCGCTCCGGGTATTGCTGGAGATAGTCCGTCGCATCATAGAGCAGACGCCCCCATGTCGGGAAATCAGGCGGGAAGCCCAGGCCGAGGAAGGACAGGGCGGATTCGGTGATGATCGCGGTTGCAATCCCCAGCGTGGCCGAAACCATGATCGGTGACAGCACGTTGGGCAGGATGTGCCGCGAGATCAGCTTGCTGTTGGTGGTGCCGATGGAGCGGGCCGCAAGAACGAATTCCCGTTCCTTGATCGCCAGCACATCGCCACGCACGATCCGCGCGGTGGGCATCCAGCTGGTGATGCCGATCGAGGCCACGATCAGGATAAAGATCCCCTGTTCCGGGCCGAAGGCGGCGTTCAGCGGCTCGCGGAACAACAGCATCATCACCAGCAGAAGCGGCAACAGCGGCAGCGCCAGGAACAGATCGGTCAGGCGCATCAGCGGTCCGTCGAGACGTTTGAAGAACCCTGCGAGAACGCCAACCAATGAGCCGAGGAACAGCGCCAGCAGCATCGCGGTCAGGCCAACGGAGACCGAGGTCGCGCCGCCTGCCATCATCCGGGCCAGCATGTCACGCCCCAGCTGATCCGTGCCAAAAGGATGCGCCCAGCTTGGGTTCTGGTTGCGGGCACGGATATCAATGCGGGTGGCATCAATGTCCCAGAAAAACGGGCCGAGATAGACGGCCAGTACGATCAGCAGGAACAATGCCCCGCCAAGCATGGCGCCCTTGTGTGACTTGAACTGATCCCACACATCCAGCCACTGGCTGCGGGGCGGTTGGTCCAGTTCTTCGATCACGCCTGCCGCAGGCAGCGCGGTCGAGGCGGGCACAATCCCTTCGTCGGGCACCAGACGGTCCTTATCAGTCATAGCGGATCCTCGGGTCTAGAATGCCATAGAGCACGTCGGCAATCAGGTTGAACAGCACGATCAGCACGGCAAAGATGAAGGTCAGCGTCTGCACCATCGGCAGGTCGTTGGCCTCGATCGCGCCGATCAGCAGCTGGCCGATGCCGTTCACCTTGAACACCTGTTCGGTGATGATGGCGCCACCGAAGATCGACGGAATCCCCAGCGCGATCACGGTCACGACCGGGATCATCGAGTTGCGCAGAACATGGACCATGACGACCACATATTCGCTGAGGCCCTTGGCGCGGGCGGTGCGGACGTAATCCTGATTGAGGTTGTCCAGCATCGAGGCCCGCATGAACCGGCTCAGCTGTGCGGTGATTTGCAGCGCCAGCACCATGACCGGCATGATCATCTGTTGCAGCTGCTTAACAAAAGACTCCCAACTGTTCACGACATGAGTGGTGTCGTAGATCGATGGGAACCAGCCCAGCTGGACCGAGAAGATCACAATCACCAGTACGCCGGAGAAGAAGGGCGGCACCGAGAAACCCACCATCGACACAAATGTGCCGACCTGATCGAACCAGCTATACTGGCGATAGGCCGAATAGATGCCGATGGGCAGGGCGATGGCGATGGCGACCAGATAGGCGGTGCCCACGACCCACAGGGTCTGGGGAATACGCTGCACGACGATATCCATCACCGGCGAGCGGGTCTGCCAGGAGATCACCCGCAGGTCACCTGCGGAGAAGCTGGTGCCAAAATAATAATCGATCAGAACCTGAGGTTCGATCCAGAAGAACTGCACGATCCATTTCCAGAATCGGATATGCGCGGGTTGGCCAAGGCCAAGCGCTTCGCGCATCTTTTCTTTGACTTCGGGGGGGACGGTCAGAGGGACCTGAGCCATCGGGTCACCGGGCGCAAGTTCAAGCAGCAGGAAGATCACCAGGCTGATGAACAGAAGCGTCGGTACCGACAGGACAAGGCGTCTGATTGTAAAGGTCAGCATCCAGTAGGCGCCTTTGCAATTGGAAGAATGGGGTGGAACTGGGCGGTCTTTTGCCTGAGATCCATTTCTGGCCGACGCAATGACGTCATTCGGACGTGAATGGCAAGAGGCCCCAGCGCGTTAACTGGGGCCTCTGCAGGCGTTTGACGCTGCTTACTCGGTGCGGTGCCAGTCAGCGGCGTTCCACAGTTCGCTGTCCCAGACGTTCAGATCCACACCGCCAAGGGTGTTGGAGCGCGCGGAGAGGCGACCACGGTGCACCAGCGGAATCATGCCACCTTTTTCGACAATGATGTCGTTCAGGCGCTTGGCGATTTCCGCGCGGGCTTCCAGACCTGCGGTCTGCGCCAGCTCTGCGTGCAGCTTGTCGAACTCTTCGTCACAGAAGCGGGAGATGTTCTCGCCCTGCCACTGGGTCTCGGGACGCGGTGCCTTGTCGCACAGACCGTTGCCCAGGTAGGACTGCGGATCGGTGCCATTGAAGGTGTTGGCGTACATTTCGACGTCAGCATAGAACTTCTGGAAGGTGTCGGGGGAACCCGGATCACCACCGAAGAAGACGGACGCGTTGATGTTGCGCAGCTCGGTTTCGATGCCGATTTCGCTCCACCACTGTTTGATCAGCGCCTGGAAGTCCTGACGCACAGCGTTGGTCGAGGTCTGATACAGGATCTTCATCGGCTTGCCATCGGGGGTTTCCCGTACGCCGTCGCCATTGGTGTCCTTGTAGCCTGCTTCGTCCAGCATGGCGTTTGCGCCTGCGATGTCCTGGGTGTCACAGGTCATCGAGTCGGAGTTGAAGGCCGCAGGTGCCGGTACCCAGTTACAGGTGACCTTACCAGCCTTGCCATAGCCGATTTCCACCAGCAGCGGGCGGTCGATGGCCATCGACATGGCTTTGTAGACCGCAGGATCGCTGAGGAACGGATGCGGGCGGATCACCGAACGCTCATCCGGGCCAAGTGCCGGATCGGGGTTGGTGTTGTTCAGCATGATGCGTTCGACCAGCGGGCCGAAGCCAGCAACTGGCACGCCTTTGCCGCCGGCTTCCATCTGGGCGACCACTTCGGGCGCCAGCTGAAGGTTCCAGGCGTAGTCGAATTCACCGGTTTCCATCACCGCACGGCCCGCAGCAGTTGCGTCGCCGCCCCCTTTGAACAGGAGCTTGGCAAAGGCCGGCTTGGCCGGGTCGCGGTAGTTGTTGTTGGCCGACATGGTGATCACGTCGTTGGGCTTGAACTCATCCACGACAAACGGGCCGGTGCCGATCGGGGCAAAGTTCGCTTCAGTACACTCAGGTGCCTTGGCGCCCAGGCATTCGGCAAATTGTGCCGCCTGAATGATCGGGCTTTCGCCGCCGACAAAGGGGCCATAGGGGAAGGGAGTCGGCTTGTCGAAGGTGACCTTGACGGTCAGATCGTCAACGGCCTCGACATTGGTGACACCTTCGAATTTGGTCACCTGCGCGCAGCCGCCCTCGGGGTGCATACAGTATTCGGCGGTGAATTTCACGTCATTCGCGGTGAAGGGCGTGCCATCGGACCACAGGATACCGGGTTTGATTTTCCAGGTGATCGAGGTGAGGTCTTCGCTCACGCCGCCATTGTCGACGGTGGGGATGTCCTCAACCAGGTAGGGAACCATCTCACCTTGCGGGTCGTAGCGGGCCAGCGGCTCGATCACGAGGGAGGCGGATTCCACATCCTTGGTGCCACCCGAAAGGAAGGGGTTCAGGATCGAGGGCGCTTGCCAATAAATAATGTTAACCTGGCCGTCGGATCCCCGTTCGGCAAAGGCTGCGGGAGCAAGCGCGGCTGACGCAATTGCACCCAGCAAAAGGGTCTTGATTTTCATAATTCACTCCTTGTCGGACACGTATGTGCCTTCTTTATGACCGGGGCTTTGGCGCCCCGGAGATTTGCCACATCACTGCGGTCTGTGCGTTTGAGCACGCGCTATCTGCCGGGCGTTGGCTGCGATCACGTTACCGCGATCATGGCTTGCAACCGGAGGCAGGCGTGGCTGCACTGAAGGTATCGAATACAGACTCCTGCCAAATTGCAAGACTTCCGTCGGAGAAAAAATCGCGCAGGGTTAGGAGGTGGGTTTGACGGGGTCAACGCAGGTGCGTACACATTTCTGTTAACGCCATCGAAAAAGAAGAACACGAAGGGGACGTCACGGTGCTGGATCAACCAATCGCGCAAATTAAGGGACTCCGGGTGGAGTTTCAGACAAAGGACGGTCCGGTTGTGGGGGTGAAGGATGTCTCCTTTGACATCAATCCCGGCGAAACCGTTTGCATCGTTGGCGAATCCGGGTCCGGCAAATCGGTGTCCTCGCTGTCGCTGATGCGGCTGGTCGAGTTCGGCGGCGGCGACATTACTTCGGGGCAGCTGCTGTTTGACCGTCGCGACGGCGAGGAGGTCGACCTCGGCAAGACCGATCAGGCGCTGATGAAACAGATTCGCGGCAATGAGATCGGAATGATCTTTCAGGAGCCGATGACCGCGCTCAACCCGGTGTTCACCGTTGGCCGTCAGCTGACCGAAGGGTTGCGGATCCACAAGAACCTCAACAAGAAACAGGCCGAGGCCCGTGCGCTGGAACTGCTGCGTGAGGTGCGGATCCCCGAGCCGGAGCGCCGCCTGAAACAATATCCACACGAACTGTCCGGCGGTATGCGCCAGCGGGTCGTGATTGCGATGGCCATGGCCTGCGAACCGCGCCTGCTGATCGCGGATGAGCCGACAACCGCGCTTGATGTGACCATCCAGGCCGAGATCCTGGCGCTGATGGACCGGCTGAAGCGCGAGACCGGCACTGCGGTGATGTTCATCACCCACGACATGGCCGTCGTGGCGCAGATGGCGGATCGCGTTGTTGTCATGTATCGCGGCAACAAGGTCGAGGAAGGCACCGTCACCGAAATCTTCGAGAACCCGCAGCACGACTATACAAAGGCGCTGCTGGCCGCCGTTCCCAAACTGGGCGAGATGCGCGGCAAGGACTACCCGGAGCCGATGAAGCTGATGGGTGTGGAACAGCAGGAGATCAAGCCGATCAAGGGCAGCGACGAGGTGCTGCTGGAGGTGCGCAACCTGGTGACCCGCTTCCCGGTAAAAGGCGGCGTTCTGCGCCGCACTATAGCCAATGTTCACGCGGTGGAGGATGTCTCCTTCAAGGTGTTCAAAGGGCAGACGCTGTCGCTGGTCGGGGAATCCGGCTGCGGCAAGTCCACTGCCGGGCGGTCGATCCTGCGGCTGGTGGAGCCGCTGTCCGGGTCGGTGGAATTTGAAGGGCGCGATATTCTGGGTCTGAACCCGCGGGAGCTGCACAAGGCGCGCCTTGATATGCAGATGATTTTTCAGGATCCCTTTGCCTCGCTCAATCCGCAGATGCAGCTGCTGGATCAGGTGGCGGAGCCGATGCGCAACTATGGGCTTGCCTCCGGCTCCGAATTGCAGGACCGCGTCGCCAATCTGTTCGACAGGGTGCATCTGCCGCGCAGCTTCATGCGCCGTTATCCGCACGAAATGTCCGGCGGTCAGCGGCAGCGCATTGCCATCGCCCGCGCGCTTGCGCTCAACCCGAAACTGATCGTCGCGGATGAGGCCGTTTCGGCGCTGGATGTGTCGGTGCAGGCGCAGGTGCTTAACCTGATGATGGAACTGCAATCAGAATTGGGCCTGTCCTTCTTGTTCATCAGTCACGATATGGCGGTGGTCGAACGGGTCAGCCATCAGGTCGGTGTGATGTACCTTGGCCGTATCGTGGAACTGGGACCGCGGGCGCGGGTCTTTGAGAACCCGCAGCACGCCTATACGCAGGCCTTGATGAAGGCGGTGCCGATTGCCGATCCAAATCAGCGCAAATCGGAGAAGGACCTGAATTTCAAACCGATCCCATCGCCGATCCATGATCTGAACTACGAGCCGGAGCCCTCGCAATATATCGAGGTGGAACCGGGGCATTTCGTTCTGACAACTGATAGCGGCTACTAAGGGTATGGCAGATCAGCTCAGCCCGCTGGAGATCATGACCAAGCTGATCTCCTTTCCCACTGTCAGCAGCGAAACCAACCTGCCGCTGGTGGATTGGGTTGAGGGCTATCTGGCAAGCCACGGCATCACCGCGCATCGCTGGGTCGATCCCGAGCAGCCGCATAAAGCGGCGGTTTTTGCCCATGTTGGCCCCGAGGTCGAGGGGGCTGTTGTGCTCTCGGGGCACACGGATGTGGTGCCGATCGAAGGCCAGCCCTGGGACAGCGATCCCTTCACCGTGGTCGAGCGGGATGGCAAGTATTACGGGCGCGGCACCTGCGATATGAAAGGCTTTGACGCGCTGGCGATCTGGGCGCTGGTGGCCGCCCATTATCGCGGCGTCGCGCGGCCCTTGCAGCTGGCGCTCAGCTTTGACGAAGAAGTCGGATGCACCGGCGCGCCGCCCATGATTGTCGCGATGCAGGAGGTCCTGCCAAAAGGATCCTGTGTCATCGTTGGTGAGCCTTCGGTGATGCGACCGGTGACCGGCCACAAGGGCGGGATCGGCTACAGCACCCATCTGGTGGGTTTTGAGGTGCACAGCTCGCTCATGCACACCGGTGTCAGCGCCATCATGCAGGGCGCACGGCTGATCGACTGGGCCAATGCCCGCAATTCCGAGAATATGGCCAAGGCGCCGGATGAGGTTGCAGCGCTGTTCACGCCTCCCTTTACCACCTGCCATGTCGGGATGATAAACGGCGGAACCGCGCATAATATCACCGCAAAGGACTGTCGCTTCGTGATGGATTTCCGCGTGGTGCCGGGCGAATCTGCCGCCGACTGGGAGGCCGCCTATCTGGCCAGGGTGTGTGAGGTTGAGGCGGAGATGCAGGCGATCCATCCCGACACCCGCATCGACGTCAGCAAGAAATTCAACGTTCCGGGGCTGGTCCCCGAGGTCGAGGGCGAGGCAGAGACGCTGGTGCGCTCGCTCACCGGGGATAATGGCACCCATGTGGTGAGCTATGGCACCGAGGCCGGACAGTTTCAGGAGGCGGGCTATTCCGCCGTGATCTGTGGCCCAGGTGACATTGCCCAGGCCCATCAGCCCAATGAATATATCGAGGTGTCGCAGTTCGACGCTGGCCACCACTTCATGCAGCAGCTGGTCGACCGGCTGGCATCCTGAGCCCAGAACAACGGCGCGTCGGCGGCAGCTGTTTGGGCTGATCGCGGCCTAAGGAGATCTGCTTGCACGTCGATACTTGATAAGGCAACTTTTCTGGCAGAGAGTGGCCGCAGACCCCGGAGGTTAGCGCTGTCGCCGGTCTGCACTGCCTGACTGAACGCGCATCGCCGAGGTGCAGGCTCAGTGCGCATCAGCCAGCGTTGCGGTTGGGGAACGACGGATCAAGTGTAGGGAGACACCCATGCCGATCAAGAATCGCCTGTCCGAAATGCACGCCGAAATCACCGGCTGGCGACGTCACCTGCATCAGATGCCCGAGCTGCTCTATGAGGTGCATAAGACAGCGGCCTTCGTCGAGGAAAAGCTACGCAGCTTTGGCATCACAGACATCACCACCGGGATTGGCCGCACCGGGGTTGTCGCTGTGATCGAGGGCAAGGCGAACACCTCTGGCCGGGTCATTGGCCTGCGCGCGGATATGGACGCGCTTCCCATCACCGAGGCGACCGGGCTGGACTATGAGTCGCAGACACCGGGGCTGATGCACGCCTGTGGCCATGATGGTCATACCTCTATCCTGCTCGGCACCGCCAAATACCTGGCCGAGACCCGCAATTTCGACGGCAAGGTTGTGCTGATCTTCCAGCCCGCCGAAGAAGGCGGCGCCGGGGGCAAGGCGATGTGTGACGATGGCATGATGGATCGCTGGAACATTCAGGAAGTCTATGGCCTGCACAATGCTCCGGGGATTCCTGTGGGCGAATTTGCCATCCGGTCCGGGCCTCTGCTTGCCTCCTCCGATGAGTTCGAGATCAGGGTGACTGGGGTCGGCGGCCATGCAGCAACCCCGCATGAGGCGATTGATACCACGCTGGTCGCTGCACAGATCGTGGTCTCGCTCCAGTCTATCGTGGCGCGCAATATCGACCCGCTGAAACGTGTGGTGTTGACCGTTGGCACATTTGAGACAAACAGTACCGCATCTAATGTCATTGCCCATACCGCGCGTCTGCAGGGGACGGTGCGGACGCTGGAAACGGAGTGCCGCGGTCAGGCCGAGACCCGCGTGCGGCGCATTGCCGAGGATATCGCCTCTGCCTATGGTGCCCATGCCGAGGTGATCTGGACGCCGGGCTATCCGGTCACCGTAAATACCGAGGCTGAGACCGGATACGCGGTTGAGGCCGCGCGCGCTGTTGCGGCCAAGGTCAGCGATGATACCGACCCGATCATGCCCTCCGAAGATTTCGCCTATATGCTGGAAGAACGTCCGGGCGCCTATATCTTCCTCGGCAATGGCGACACCGCCATGTGCCACCACCCGGCCTATGATTTCGACGATGAGGCAATTCCGCTGGGGTGTAGCTGGTTTGCCGAACTGGTCGAACGACGTCTGCCCGCAGCCTGAGGATTATCCGATGCCCGTGAAGAACCGCTTTGCCGAAATGCACGCTGAAATCACCGCCTGGCGTCGGGATATCCACCAGCACCCCGAAATCCTGTATGAGACGCACCGCACCAGCGCGCTGGTTGCCGAGAAACTGCGGGCCTTTGGCTGCGACGAGGTGGTGACCGGTATTGGCAGGACCGGGGTTGTCGGGGTGATCCGGGGGCGCAGCGACACGCAGGGCCGCGTGATCGGCCTGCGGGCCGATATGGATGCACTTCCTATGGCGGAGGATACCGGCCTGCCACATGCGTCGAAGATCGACGGGGCAATGCACGCCTGCGGCCATGACGGTCATACTGCGATGTTGCTCGGGGCTGCGAAATATCTGGCGGAGACGCGCAATTTCGATGGTGCGGCGGTGGTGATCTTTCAGCCCGCAGAAGAGGGCGGCAACGGTGCGGAGGCCATGTGCAAGGATGGGCTGATGGACCGTTTCGGCATCGACGAGGTCTATGCCATCCACAATTCGCCAGGGCTGGAGCTGGGCCAATTCGCGCTGCGGCCCGGCCCCATTCTGGCATCGGTCGACGAGTTTATCATCCGTCTTCAGGGGCGCGGCGGCCATGCTGCCAAACCGCAGGAAACCGTCGATACCACGGTGATGATGTGTCAGCTGATCACCGCCCTGCAATCCATCGTGTCGCGGAACGTCGATCCGGTGATGCAGGCAGTTCTATCGGTCACCTCGGCAGAAACGTCATCGAATGCCTATAACGTCATTCCCGACCGGGCCGAGGTAAAGGGCACCATTCGCACCCATTCTCCGGACGTGCGGGCGCAAATCCCGGAGCGGCTGTGCGCGGTGACTGCCGGTATCGCGCAGAGCTTTGGCGGTTCGGCGGAGGTGGAGTTCGTGAACGGCGTACCGGTGACCATCAATGACGCTGCCGCAACCGAACATGCCCATGCGGCTGCGGTGGCTGTGGCCGGTCGTTGCGCGGAGGTGCCCCTGGCGATGGGGGGCGAGGACTTCTCCTTTATGCTGGAGGAACGCCCCGGTGCGATGATCCGCGTCGGCAATGGACCCTCTGCTGGGCTGCATCACCCGGCCTATGATTTCAACGATGACGCAATTCCCAGCGGATGCAGCTGGTTTGTCACCCTGATTGAGCAGCGCCTGCCGCTGCCCTGACGGGCAGGCGCGCTGCGCCCTGATCCAATTACCCGAATACGGCGCAGACCATGACGGTCGGCGCATTGAGCAAAAAAGAGGATATGATCATGCCTGTGAAGAACCGCTTTGCCGAACTGCAAGAGGAAGTCACCGCCTGGCGCCGTGACATTCATGAAAACCCCGAAATCCTGTTCGAGACCCATCGCACCAGCGCTCTGGTCGCTGAGAAGCTAAAAGAATTCGGCTGCGACGAGATTGTCACCGGCATTGGCCGGACCGGTGTTGTGGGCGTGATCAAGGGCAAGTCTGACAGCTCCGGCAAGGTCATCGGTCTGCGCGCCGATATGGACGCGCTGCCGATCCATGAGCAGACCGGTCTGGATTATGCCTCCAAAACCGATGGCGCGATGCATGCCTGTGGCCATGACGGCCATACTGCGATGCTGCTGGGGGCGGCCAAATACCTGTCTGAGACCCGCAATTTCGACGGTACTGTCGTGGTGATCTTCCAGCCCGCCGAAGAAGGCGGCGGCGGCGGCAAGGAAATGTGCGACGACGGCATGATGGATCGCTGGAATATCCAGGAGGTCTATGGGATGCACAACTGGCCGGGTCGGCCGGTTGGATCCTTTGCGATCCGCCCGGGTGCTTTCTTTGCAGCGACGGACCAGTTCGACATCACCTTTGAAGGGCGCGGTGGCCATGCCGCAAAGCCGCAGGAAACCATCGACACCACCGTGATGACGGCGCAGGCGGTGCTGGCGCTGCAAACCATCGCCTCGCGCAATGCGGACCCGGTGCATCAGATCGTTGTGTCCGTAACCTCCTTTGAAACCTCCTCCAAGGCGTTCAATGTGATCCCGCAGAGTGTCCAGATCAAAGGCACCGTGCGTACGATGTCGGGCGATATGCGGGATCTTGCGGAGAAGCGCATCAAAGAGATCTGTGCCGGTGTGGCAGCGACCTATGGCGGCACGGCTGAGGTGACCTATCACCGCGGCTACCCGGTGATGGTCAATCATGAAGAACAGACCGAATTTGCAGCCAAAGTGGCCCGCGACATCTCCGGCAGCTGCGATGACGCGCCGCTGGTGATGGGGGGCGAAGACTTTGCCTTCATGCTGGAAGAGCGCCCCGGTGCCTATATTCTGGTCGGCAACGGCGATACCGCCGCCGTGCACCACCCGGAGTACAACTTCAACGATGAGGCGATCCCGGCGGGCTGTAGCTGGTGGGCCGAAATCGTCGAGCAGCGCATGCCTGCTGCCTGATCAGCCCGTCATCCCGTCGGTGACCTGCTTGCCTGTCCCATCGGGGCAGGCAATTTGCGTTCTGGCCGGGGAAGGGGAGCTGGATCAGCCTGCGGACCAGAGGTCCTGATAGACCGCGTCAATCCCATCGGCCTCGGCGCTTGCGCTGAAGGTCGTTACCGCGAGGTCACGCCCGGCGCGCCCGAAATCCAGCAGCTGATCGGGTGTCGACAGCAGGCGATCTGCCGCTGCCGCCGCGGCCTCGGTAGCTTCCAGCGGCACCACCGTCCCAACCGTTCCCTGTGCGGAGAACGCGCGGTAGTAGCCTGTGTCTGACCCGACAAAGGGGACGCCGCTTGCCAGCCCCTCCAGCGGAGCCATGCCATAGCCCTCATAGCGCGGCAGCTGCATCACCAAGGACAGCGCCCGTATCATACGCGGCAGATCGCCAGCCGGAATTTCGCCGGGAAAGAGGATGCGATCGCCAAGGCCAGCCGCCGCAATCCGGGCTTGCAGCCCCTTCAGAAAGCCCTGATGCTCCCGCGCGGCGCGGCCGACCACCAGAGCCACCAGACCGGGATGATCCGGCAGCAGGCGCAGCATGGCGTCTACGAATAGATCGGTGCCCTTCTCGGGGCGAATGCGCCCGATGGTGGCAATCCCCTGCTTGCCTCCATACCCCAGCGCGGCCCAGGCGGAACTGCGGTTTTCCGCCGGTGTGAACAGATCTGTCTCGACGCCATGTGGCACCACCGCGCGGACATGCGGGACATAGGCCGCTGCGGCCTCGGTGGTGGCGATCACAGCGTCCATGCGCGAGATCAGCCAGCGCGGAAAGGCCGAGTGGCGCCGCTGCGCCGCTGAGGTGAAGACAATGCGGATAGGCAGCCTCAGGACGTCGCGCGCCCAGATCGCCGCGCGCATTTCGGTGTTGCGCCTCACATGCCAGATGGCAAAGGGTTTGGCGGGATCATGCCTGCGTGAGGCCGCGCGGGCAGCGGCGATGCTGATGGGGTCGGGGCAGCCGGGCAGGGCGCGTCCGACCAGCGCCATATCATAGCGGCCCGCCTGCTGACGGATCACATTGGCGGCGGTTGCCGAGACGCCGGTGAAGTTGCGATTGAAATTGGTGACAAGAAGGTCGGCCATCTGCGGGTCCCGTTCAATGGGGCTGGCGGGCGGGCGACAGCGCCAGATTGTCGATCAACAGATCAACCACGCCATCAAGCGCTGCCGCCTGTGCCGCGACCACGCCCCGCGCCGCGTCGCGCGCTGCGTTGAGGGCGGCATCATCATCCATCCAGTGGCTTACGGCACCTGCTAGCCCCTTGGCATCATTGACCTCGACCGCGCCGCCCGCGCTGATCAACGGCGGATAGGTCTCGGCGAAGTTGGAGTATCCCGGACCCGTGATCACGGCAGCGCCTGCCTGTGCCACCTCAAAGGGGTTATGGCCGCCGATGGGCGCAAGGGAGCCACCAAGAAACACGATGGGCGACAGCGCATACCAGGTGCCGACTTCGCCCAATGTGTCGGCAAGATAGACCTGGGTATCCGCTGTCAGCGGCTGACCGGCGCTACGGCGCGCAACGCTGAGGCCTGCCTGCTCGATCAGCGCGATGATGTCCTCGGCTCGTTCCGGGTGGCGGGGGACCAGCAGCAGACAGATATCCGGGTCCTCGGCCAGCAGCGCCTTATGCGCGGCGATCACCGTCTCTTCCTCGCCCCGGTGCGTGGAGCTGGCCACCCAGAGCGGGCGCTCGCCAAGCTCTGCGCGGACCGCATCAAGGGCCGCCTGATCGACGGGCAGCGGAGCGGAACCAGCTTTTAGGTTGCCGCTGGGATGGACTTTGTCCGGTGCGGCGCCCAGCTCGATCAGGCTTTCCCCCATCTGCGGGTTCTGGCTGAGCAGCAGATCAAACTTCTGCATCACAAACGCCGCGGTGGCCGGTTTCGATTTCCACCGCGCCACAGACCGGGCCGAGAGGCGGGCATTGACCAGCGCGAGCCGCACAGCAGCCTGTTCAGCGGCATGGAGCGTTACCGGCCAAAGCTCGCTTTCGACAAAAAGCGCTGCATCGGGCTGCCAATGGCGCAGGAACCGATCGACCGGGGCGGTGGCATCCAGCGGGGCGAACTGGTGGCGACAGTTGGCGGGCATACGCTTGGCCATCATCTCAGCCGAGCTGGCGGTGCCGGAGGTCAGCAGAAACTCCGCGCCGGGCAGCCGTGGGGCCAGTTTGTCAATCAGGCTGAGCGCTGCGAGGCTTTCACCGACCGAGGCCCCGTGCAACCAAAGCAGAGGCGCAGGCCTGCCGTCCGGTCCGCGCGGGGTCGGGCGCGGCTGGCTGGCATAGCCCAGACGCTCGCGCTGCCGTGTGGGAGAAACGCCATGGTCGGCGAGCTTGCCCGCCACCTTGCGAAACGCGAATGGTGCCAGCAGCGCAGTGACGCCACGGTAGAGGTGAAACAGCAGCGTCGGCGCGCTGGTCCTGCGGCTGGCCATGTCAGCCGCCGGTATGGCTCATGTGGCGTGGCATCTGCCCGTCCAGTTTTTGCCGGGAATAATCGAAATCATGCCCCTTGGGCTTCAGCGTGATTGCTGCCCGTATGGCCGCTTCCAGCGCCTGATCATCCTCGGGGTGATCCCGTAGCGGCGCGCGCAGGTCCGCCATGTCTTCCTGCCCCAGGCACATGTATAGCTCACCGGTGCAGGTCAGGCGTACCCGGTTGCAGCTTTCGCAGAAGTTATGCGACAGCGGCGTGATAAATCCGATCTTCTGGCCGGTCTCCTCCAGGCGGACATAGCGCGCCGGTCCGCCGGTCCGTTCGGTCAGATCAGTGACGCTGTAGTGATCCTCATAGGCGCGGCGCACGTCTTTCAGCGACCAATATTGACCCAGTCGGTTTTCATTGCCGATATCGCCCATCGGCATGACCTCGATCCAGGTCAGATCCATATCGCGCTCGGCGCACCAGCGGGTGATGGCGGGCAGCTCGTCCTCGTTGAAGCCTTTCAGGGCAACAGCGTTGATCTTGATCCGCAGCCCGGCCTTCTGGGCCGCATCAATCCCGCGCAGCACCTGGGGCAGGCGGCCCCAGCGGGTGATCTCGGCAAATTTGGGCTCGTCGATGGTGTCGAGCGAGACATTCACCCGCCGCACACCGGCGTCATAAAGATCCTGCGCGTATTTTTCCAGCTGCGAGCCATTGGTGGTCAGCGTCAGCTCCTTCAACGCCCCGCTTTCCAGATGCCGGGTCATGGCGCGGAAGAAAGTCATGATGCCCCGGCGCACAAGTGGCTCACCACCGGTGATCCGCAGTTTCTCAACACCAAGATTGACGAAGGTCGAACACATGCGATCCAACTCTTCCAGTGTCAGAAGATCCTTCTTCGGCAGGAAGGTCATGTTTTCGGACATGCAGTAGACGCAGCGAAAATCGCAGCGGTCGGTGACCGAAACGCGCAGATACGTAATGGCGCGGGCGAAGGGATCGATGAGTGGCGCTGTCATTCTTCTTAGGTAAAGCGGGGCGGCGCTTGCGGCAAGGGCTGAGTTTGGCCGAACCCGGGATTGCCGCTGGCAAAGCCGTGAGCGCGGAGCTAGTGTCGCGATATGCGTTATTCTGTTTTGATCCTGTCGTCTGTCGTGCTGCTTGGAGCCTGTGGCCAGTTGCAGTGGAATTCCTCGGTTCTGGGTGGGGGTAGACCCTCTGGCCCGGTTGGTGATCCGGTCAGTGATACGGCCGCTACGGTCCCGCTGGCGCCGGGTGTCGAACAGACACCGCTGGACGCTGCGAACGGTTCGGTTGCCTCGGTCGGCGCGGCTGCGGGCTATACCGGGCGCGCCTCAACCGTGGCCAGCCTCGGGGATCCCTCGCAGCCCGGCCTGTGGATGGACACGCCTTTGGTCGATAGTGCGCAGGTGGCGCGCGTGCGCTCGCCTCGGGGCACCGAGGTCACGCTGACTCTGCGTCCCATCGGCGGGGATACCGGCGCCGGAAGTCGGCTTTCGATTGATGCGATGCGCGCACTTGGGCTGCCGCTGACGGAGCTGGTCGAAGTTGAGGTGCTGCCTGCCGCCTGATCGGCCCTGAGGTCGTCACCTCCGGCGAGCCCCCCCAAAAAAAGAAATGGCGCGAAGGATATCTCCTGCGCGCCTATTTTGTTGGTAACAGCTGTTGCGAGATTCCTGCCTGCGCGGTTCAGTCGGCGTGACTGGCCGCAGGCAGATGTTTGGCCGCTTCCTTGCGAGCAAAGGGCTTCATCGCTGCGCCATGTTCGGTAAGGAATGCGCGGGTGCGGTCAGCGTCATGTTTGCTCAGATCGCGCAGCCACCAGGCGATGGATTTCTGAATGAACCAGTTGCGATCCGGCACGTAGCCAGCGGCCCAGCCGAGGATCCGCTCGCGTGCGGCCAGTTCTTCAGCTTTGGGGTTGGGCAGCTTGGCCCAGGGCAGGGTGGCAACCAGGGCTGCCCGGCGGGTCCACATGTGATCAGAGCCGGTCCAGCCCTCGACGATATCCAGACGTGCGGGCGCAGCCTGAAGGCGTTTCTGGATGGCCGAGGCTGCGTGGTCTGCAATGGCCCAGCTGTCAAAATCCGGCAGCCAGCTTTGCAGTAGGTCCCAGACCGGTGCGTCGTCCCTGATCCGCGCCTGTGTCAGCAGCTTTGCCGCCGCGATGCGCGCCTCGAACACATCGCTGGCCCAGAGCTCCTGCGCCAGCGCGCAGCGCGCGGCAACCCCATCGTCGCCCGAACTCAGCTGCTTGCGCCACTCCTGGCTCAGGCTGTTGATGGTGGGATTCGGAACCCCCAGCACAACGCGCTTCTGCTTGTGATAGCTGGCCATCTGAGCCGCGCGCGCAGGCTCGGCGGCGCTCTCCAGCGCGGCCAGTGCCACCTCCAGTGTCAGATCGCTCATTCCACCGTCACCGATTTTGCGAGATTGCGGGGCTGGTCCACATCGGTGCCCTTGGCGATTGCGGTGTAATAGGCGATCTGCTGCGCCGGCACCGCATAGAGGATCGGGGCCAGCGCATCGGGCACCTGCGGCATCACGATCACCTCATGGGTGCCATCACCGGCGATCTTGGCGCCTTCGGTGTCGGTCACCAGGATCACCTTGCCCCCGCGTGCCATGACCTCCTGCATGTTTGACACTGTCTTGTCGAACAGTGCATCACGCGGCGCCAGAACCACCACCGGCACCTTCTCGTCAATGAGCGCGATGGGGCCGTGTTTCAGCTCGCCGCTGGCGTAGCCTTCGGCATGGATATAGCTCAGCTCCTTGAGCTTCAGCGCGCCTTCCAGCGCCAGCGGATAGAGCTGCCCCCGCCCGAGGAAGATGATATCCCGTGCCTTCGCCAGCCCGCGTGCCGTAGCGGTGATCTGCTTGGCGCCCGTCAGTGACTGGTTGATCAGACCGGGCAGCGCGCGCAGATCGTCGGGCATTCCGGCAGGCAGGGCGATGCCGCGCTGTTGGGCCGCCCGCAGGGCGAGCAGCAGCAGGATGGTCAGCTGACAAGTAAATGCCTTGGTCGAGGCAACAGAGATTTCCGGGCCAGCGTGCAGCGGCAGAAGCACATCGCTTTCCCGCGCGATGGAGCTTTCGGGAACATTGACCAGCCCCACGATCTGCTGCGCCTTGCCGTCCATGTAGCGCAGGGCGGCCAGGGTGTCGGCGGTCTCTCCCGATTGTGACACAAACAGCGCCATCGTCTTCTCCGACACCGGCGGCTCGCGGTAGCGGAACTCAGAGGCAACATCGACTTCGACCGGCATCCGGGCGATCTGTTCGAACCAGTATTTCGCAACCATACAGGCATAATAGGCGGTGCCACAGGCCACCATGGTCAGCCGCTCGATCCTGGTGAAGTCCAGCTCGGACGGCAGCGCCAGCTGGCCATCCTCGCTCAGATAGGCTTTCAGCGCGCGGTCAATGGCAACCGGCTGTTCGGCGATTTCCTTGGCCATGAAATGCTTGTGGCCGTCCTTGTCGACGCGCGCATTTGCCAGCTGGATCTGGCGTTTTTCGCGGTTGGCGATGGCGCCGCGCTGGTCCCAGATATCGAGGCTGGTCCGGGTCAGTACCGCAAAATCGCCTTCTTCCAGATAGGTGATCTGGTCGGTGAACGGAGCCAGCGCTATCGCGTCCGACCCAACGAACATTTCGCCCTCGCCATGGCCGATGGCAAGCGGCGAACCCTTGCGGGTGGCGATCATCAGATCCTCTTCGCCCTCAAACAGGAAGGCCAGGGCAAACGCTCCGTCCAGACGCGACACGGTTTCGCGCGCCGCTTCGACCGGGGACTTGCCGTCGCTGATCAGCGCCTCGCAGAGCAGGGCGACGGTTTCGGTATCTGTCTCGGTCTCAAAAGTGATGCCTTTCTGACCCAGCTCCACACGCAGCTCTTTGAAGTTCTCGATGATGCCATTGTGGACAACGGCAACCCTGCCGGCCCGATGCGGGTGGGCGTTGCTGACCGTCGGCGCCCCATGGGTGGCCCAGCGGGTATGGCCGATGCCGGATTTGCCGCGCAGCGGTTCATGAACAAGAAGATCGGAAAGGTTCACCAGCTTTCCCACCGCACGGCGGCGGTCCAGCGCGCCGTCACTGACGGTGGCGATCCCGGCGCTGTCATAGCCGCGGTACTCCAGCCGCTCGAGAGCCTTGACCAGGACTGGGGCCGCTTCATGATTGCCAAGAACGCCGACGATGCCACACATTATTCGGCTCCTTTGCCAAGACGGGCCTTCTTGGCGCGCAGCATGTCCATCAGCTTGCGCGCCCGCCCGGGTTTGTTCTGTTGCTCGGCGCGCGCAATGGCCAATGCGCCGTCCTCGACGGATTTCGTGATCACGGCTCCGGTCGCGGTCATGGCCTGATTGCCGATGCGCACCGGGGCCACCAGCATGGTGTTGGACCCGATAAAGGCACCGGCTCCGATTTCGGTCCGGTGTTTCATCACGCCGTCGTAGTTGCAGGTGATCGTTCCCGCGCCGATATTGGTACCGGCCCCAACGCTGGCATCGCCGATGTAGCTGAGGTGGTTGACCTTGGCGCCCTCGGCAATTTCAGCATTCTTGATCTCAACGAAATTGCCGATGTGGGTGTTCTCTGCCAGCTCTGCACCGGGGCGCAGGCGGGCATAGGGGCCGACCTTGGAGCCGCGCGAGATATGGCAGCCCTCAAAATGTGAGAATGATCGGATGAAGACACCGCTTTCGACCGTGACATCGGGGCCGAAGACCACATTGGGCTCGATGATCGTGTCGCGGCCGATGACGGTGTCAAAGGCCAGATAGACCGTCTCCGGATCCATCAGCGTGACGCCATCCTCCATCAGCGCGGCACGTGCACGGCGCTGGAAAATGCGGTCGGCTTCGGCCAGATCCGCGCGGGAATTGATGCCAAGGGTCTCGGCCTCATCGCAGGAGACCGCAGTGACCCGAAGCCCATCGGCGCAGGCCAGTTCCACAAGATCTGTGAGATAATATTCGCCGGAGGCATTGGCGCTGTCGACACGGTCAATCAACGCAAACATCTGCGCCGCATTGCCGGCCATCAGCCCGGAATTGCAGAAATCAATCGCGCGCTCGGCCTCGGTTGCGTCCTTGTATTCGACAATACGTTCCAGGCTGTCGCCATTCATGACCAGGCGGCCATAGCGTGCCGGATCAGCTGCGGTGAAGCCCAGAACCACCAGATCGGCGTTCTGCCGTGCGGCGATCATATGTTCCAGCGTTTCGGCGCTGACAAAGGGCGTGTCGCCATAAAGCACGACGATATCGCCCTCGAAACCGGTCAGTGCCTCTCGCGCCTGCGCGACGGCATGAGCTGTGCCAAGCTGTTCTTCCTGAACGACAATTTCGACATCTTCGTCGATATCGGCCAGGGCTGCCCGTACATAATCCGCGCCGTGGCCGGCCACCACGATGGTGCGCTCGGGGGCCAGCGCGCGACCTGCGGACAGCGTATGTTCCAGCATCGGGGCGTGGGCAATGGGATGCAAAACCTTGGGCAGGTCGGAGTTCATCCGGGTGCCTTTGCCTGCGGCCAGAATGACGAGGGCGGTGCTCATGTGATGTTTTCTCTTTGTCTTTTCAGCGCCCCCGTTTTATCCGCTAACAGCAGGCGCGCAAGGCAAAGCGCCATCAAACAAGGTTGCGGCTTGCAACAAGCGGTGGCGGAAACGCGCCGAGAGAGGGCAGATATGCGAACGGTTATCTTCGATCTCGATGGTACTTTGGCGGATACATCCGGTGATCTTCTGGCTGCGGCGAATGCCTGTTTCCGTCAGATGGGACTGGGGGACCTGCTGACCCTGCCACGGGATGCTGCGGTTGCCCTGCGCGGTGGTAAGAGCATGTTGACCACCGGGCTGAAACGCGCCGGGGAGTATCGTGAAGAAACCGTCGAGGAATACTATCCGCGGCTTCTGGAGTATTACCGCGATGCGATTGACCATCACACGGTGTTGTATCCGGGCGCCATGGCGGCGGTGGAGCAGTTGAAAACCGACGGGTTCCGGGTGGGGATCTGCACCAACAAGCCGGAGGCGCTGGCGGAGAAGCTGATGCAGAGTCTGGGCGTACGTGATGCGTTCCACTCTCTGGTCGGGGCGGATACGCTGCCGGTGCGCAAGCCTGACCCGGAGCCGCTGCGGGAGGCTGCCCGGCGGGCCGGGGGTGATCCTGAGCGTACCATTCTGATCGGTGATACGGACACCGACCGCAAGACCTCGGCAGCGGCCGGGGTGGCCTCGGTGCTGGTGACTTTTGGTCCGTCCGGCGACGACCTTGAGGCGCTGCGCCCCGAGGCGCTGTTACAGCGTTTTGAGGATCTTCCGGCACTGGCGGCCCGCTTGCTGCCTCTTTGATGTCGGGCGATGTCGTCATGACATCGTCGCCGTCTTCTCGGGTGGTTCCATGGCAGGGCTTGACCTCCTGTGATCAGGGGCAGACAAAAACACCATGACAGAGATATTCAGCGGTAGCTTTACCCAGCAGGAACCCATCCCCGAAGATGCCATCGAAGCCGCCGTCGCGGTGATGCGCCACGGACGCCTGCATCGCTACAATGTGGTAGCGGATGAGGCAGGCGAGGTAACCCTGCTGGAAGAGGAATTTGCGGCCCAGATGGGCGCGCCCTATGCCCTGGCCGTGGCGTCGGGGGGCTATGCGCTGGCAACCGCCCTGCGCGCGGTCGGGGTGCGGCCCGGCGACAGGGTTCTGACCAATGCCTTCACCCTCGCGCCGGTACCGGGGTCGATTGCCGCTGTTGGCGCACAGCCGGTCTATGTCGGGGTAACCGAAGCGCTGACCCTTGATCTTGAGGATCTTGAGCGTCAGCTGGCGGCGGATGGTCACCCAAAGGTTCTGATGCTGTCGCATATGCGGGGGCATCTTTGCGATATGGATCGGTTGATGGCCATTTGCGATGCTGCGGGTGTCACCGTGATCGAGGACTGCGCCCACACCATGGGGGCGCGGTGGAACGGGGTTCTGTCCGGCCGTCACGGCGCTGTCGGCTGCTATTCCTGCCAGACCTATAAGCACGTGAACTCGGGAGAGGGCGGTCTGATGATCACCTCGGACCCCGAAATCGCGGCCCGCGCCATCATGCTGTCGGGGTCTTATATGCTCTACTCACGGCATCGGGCTGCGCCCGGACCTGAGGTGTTCGAGCGGATCAAATATGAAACCCCCAATATTTCGGGCCGTATGGACAACCTGCGCGCTGCGATCCTGCGCCCGCAGCTGCGGCAACTGGACCAGCAGGTGCAGCGCTGGAACGAACGCTATCAGCAGATCGAGACAGGGCTGCGAGACACGCCTGGCCTGCAGGTCGTTGAACGCCCGCAAGCGGAGTTATATGTCGGCTCCTCCATCCAGTTCCTGCTGCTGGACTGGTCGGCTGACAATGTCCGTGAGGTGCTGCGCCGGTGCAGCGCTCGCGGAGTCGAGCTCAAATGGTTTGGTGCGGCTGAGCCGGTCGCATTCACCTCCCGCTATGACAGCTGGCGCTATGCGGCGGCACCGGCAATGCCCGCAAGTGATCGGGTGCTGCACGGGATCATCGACATGCGGGTGCCATTGACCTTCTCGCTTTCCGACTGTGCGCAGATCGCGCGCATTATCCGGGCTGAGGTGGCGGCGGTGTTCCAGGCCGGAGAGCGCTGACGGGTCGGCTGGCTGCTCGGCTCAGATAGGATCCACGACAGCGCGATTGTTTTTGCCGATCCGTTCCAGAAGCCGCTTTTGTCTGGGCTGTGGCGGGATGGGTCTGGCGCTGGCAGGGCCGTGCTGCGCCGCGCCAACCAGATCCGGAAACAGCTGTTTCAACTCCTGCCGCGCGGCGGGGGAGAGGGCGGCCAGCGACGGTTCGGTGACCAGCAGGCTTTCGCTGGGGGCACCATTGGCGAGAACGATCTCGTGGTTGTCGAACAGCATGTGGAAATAGGCGATGCCCTCCTGCGGTGCCGATACATAGATCCCCGGCAGGGCGGTAAGGCGAATGGCCGGGATCAACACCTCGAATTGGCCAAACATGCGCTGTGCCACGCGTGATCGGATCAGCATCCGATGCTGCCGCGAGACCAGCAGCGGTTTCTTGGGCAGTCCCGGCCCGAGGGCGCCGGCCTCGATCCGCACCGGGCGGAGCCTGGGGTCGTCCCTCATCTCGTTCGCCGAGACACGCCGCCTGCCAATCCAGCGCAGCGGCTTCAGCCCGTCCTCGGTCATGACCATGTCGCCCGGCGTGAGGGTTTCGATGGCGCGGGGACCGTCGGCCGTTTCGATCAGGGTGCCATTGCAGAAGCATACCAAGAGCGAGATATTGTCGACGATCGCGCCGAGACTATCGTCGCTGCCAAGTTCGGTCAGGCGCAGCGTGTAGTCTCCGGGGCTGGTGAAGTTCACATTCAGGCTGGTCTGGGTAAAGCTGCTGGTGGTCGGCAGCACCGACATGGAGGCGATAACGGCTCCGCTCGCATCCAGAATTTCGACGGTAAATCCCTCGGTGCCCGCCTGACTCAGCGAGGCAGTACGCAGGGCGGCGTCCAGCGTCAGGGTGGTCTGGATCGGAGCAGTGACAGTAAAACTCTGCTCCATCACGGTGGTCTGGCCGGATTGACCGTCCATTTCGGCCACGCGATTGGAGGAGCCATTCCCGAGATAGGCGCTCTCGGTATTGCTGGCCTCCAGGTCGGTGCCGCTCCAATTGGCGGAGCCGCTGTCAAATGTTCCGTTGATGATCAGATTTTGCATCGCGCCGGGCCTCTGCCTGCTTTTGGTAAACAGTGCGTTAATCGCAAAGTAAGGCGCCAGTGTGGCAATCGCACCGCCGTGGCGGCGGGTATGTGCAGATTATTTCTGCACCCTGAGGTGTCATCTTATTGACTGAAGGCCAGGGATGTGGCTATTAATGAACAACTGTTCAATAACCGGCGACTTCGGGAGAAAACGATGTTTAACGCAAGCATGACCTTTGATCTGGGCGAAGATGTGAATGCCCTGCGCGACATGGTGCACCGCTGGGCGCAGGAGCGCGTCAAGCCAATGGCGCAGGAGATTGATCAGAAAAACGAATTCCCCGCCGAGCTATGGCAGGAGATGGGTGAGCTGGGATTGCTGGGTATCACCGTGCCTGAGGAATTCGGCGGTGCCGGCATGTCCTATCTGGCCCATACCGTCGCGGTTGAGGAAATCGCCAGGGCCAGCGCCTCGGTGTCGCTGTCTTATGGCGCGCATTCGAATCTCTGCGTCAATCAGATCAAGCTCAACGGCAATGCCGAACAAAAGGCAAAATATCTGCCGCGGCTGATTTCCGGCGAACACGTCGGCGCGCTGGCCATGTCCGAGGCAAGCGCCGGTTCCGATGTTGTCTCGATGAGCCTGCGCGCGGAGAAGCGCAATGATCACTACCGCCTGAACGGCAATAAATACTGGATCACGAACGGTCCCGATGCCGACACGCTGGTGGTCTATGCCAAGACCGACCCCGAAGCGGGATCCAAGGGGATCACAGCCTTCCTGATCGAAAAGGAATTCAAGGGCTTCTCGACCTCGCCGCATTTTGACAAGCTCGGGATGCGCGGCTCCAACACCGCCGAACTGGTGTTCGAAGACGTCGAGGTCCCATTTGAGAATGTGCTGGGTGAAGAAGGGAAGGGCGTGCGCGTCCTGATGTCTGGTCTCGACTATGAGCGCGTCGTTTTGGCGGGCATCGGCACTGGCATCATGGCCGCCTGCATGGATGAGATGATGCCCTACATGAAAGAACGCAAACAATTCGGCCAGCCGATTGGAAACTTCCAGCTGATGCAGGGCAAGATCGCCGACATGTATACCGCGATGAACACCGCGCGGGCTTATGTCTACGAAGTGGCAAAAGCCTGCGACAAGGGGACCGTGACCCGCCAGGATGCCGCCGCCTGCTGTCTTTACGCCTCTGAGGTGGCCATGACGCAGGCGCATCAGGCGGTGCAGGCCTTTGGTGGGGCGGGCTATCTCTCCGACAACCCGGTGGGCCGTATCTTCCGGGATGCCAAGCTGATGGAGATTGGCGCGGGCACCTCGGAGATCCGCCGGATGTTGATCGGCCGCGAGCTGATGGGCCAGATGTAAGCCGACACCGGGGCAGAGGCCCCGGGTGACTGCTGCCTTGCGGCTTGGTGATGCAACACGCCTGCAAGGCGCAAGACAGAGAAAGCGGCGCCCCATAAGGTGCGCCGCCTCTCCCTGAACCACTCGTTCTAATCAGTTACTCGTCAAAGGGATCAGAAACGGTGAACGTAGCCAAACCCAACAGTGACCGGATCAATCTCGGCGGTGCCGATCTTGGTGCCGTTCAGGGTCACATCGGTTTCGATATCCATGTAGCGGACGTTCACCCGCAATGCGCCACGATCCGAGATCTGCCAGTCGGCGCCAAGGTTCAGTGCCAGCCCGACGCTGTCATCAAGCGAAATCACCCCCGCGGGCGAGCTTTCCTCAAAGAAGGTCGTGTAGTTGATACCAACGCCGACAAAGGGTTTGAACTTGGTCTGTGTCGGGAAGTGATAGTTGACCGACAGGGTCGGCGGCAGATGCTTCGTAGTCGCGGTATAGGCGCCGTTCAAAGAAATATCATGTTCGAACGGGCTGGCGGCCAGAAGTTCAATCCCGATGTTGTCGCGGATGAAGTACTCCGCGGTGAAGGTCAGAGCAGTATCGTCGTCAATCGTGGCAGCAGCACCGGCGAGCGTACCATTGTCGGATTTCGGATTGACGTTGGCGATGCCGATGCCAAGGGTCCAATCCCCCTGGGACTGGGCAAGGGCGGGGCCGGCCAGGGCTGCCAGTGCAGCGCTAAGAGTCAGGGCGGAAACCATACGGGTCATTGGGACTATCCCTCTTCTTTCGTGTACGGGGGATCTATGCGCTCATCCGCCGGGTGTTACACTGATCTGGATCAAACCCGCGCGGGCTTTCCCCTTGGGAACGCAGTGAAAAAACGCATGTCGGCCATGCAACCTGCGAGGGGCTGTTAATGACCAAGCAGACGACATATCCCGGGTTGACGGCCGCAGGCGACTGGGCGTTTCCTGCCCGCCTCAACATGGCTGAACAAGCTCTGGACCACCCGGACGATGCGCTTGCGCTGATTGACCTCACAACCGCAGACCGCCGGGATGTGACCTACGGGATGCTGCGCGGACAGGTGGACCTGCTGGCCCGCCACCTGTCGGCGCAGGTCGCCCCCGGAGATCGTGTCGGTGTACTGCTGAGCCAGTCTGTCGGCTGCGCAGTTGCGCATCTGGCGATCTGGAAGATCGGTGCCATCTCGGTGCCGTTGTTCAAGCTGTTCCAGCAGGATGCGCTGGCCTCACGCATCGGCGATGCCGGATTGGACCTTGTGCTGACCGATACGGCTGGGGCCGCCCAGCTGGGTGAGCTGGCACAGCCGCTTCTGGTGGAGGAGGTCCTGACCGAAACCCCGGCGCACAATGGCGATCTGCTGCCCTATGCCGAAACCACCCCGGAGACGCCAGCGGTGTTGATCTACACCTCCGGCACCACAGGCAGCGCCAAGGGGGCATTGCACGGGCACGGGGTTTTGTCGGGCCATCTTCCCGGTGTTGCGATCAGCCATGATCATCTCGGCCAACCTGGCGATTGCCTCTGGACCCCTGCGGACTGGGCCTGGATCGGCGGTCTGTTCGATGTGCTGATGCCGGGTCTGGCGCTGGGCGTCCCTGTTGTCGCCGCACGGTTGGACAAATTTACGCCGGAGGCTTGCGCCGACATCATCCGCCGGGGGGACGTGCGCAACGTCTTCTTCCCGCCGACCGCATTGCGCCTGCTGAAGGCGGCGGGGCAGGGACTCGACGGTCTGCGCTCGGTCGCGTCTGGTGGAGAGCCCCTGGGCGCAGAGATGCTCGCCTGGGGCCAGCGGAGCCTGGGCGTGACCATCAACGAATTCTACGGTCAGACCGAGTGCAATATGACGGTTTCCTCCTGCGCCGCTGATTTCCCGGTCCGTCCGGGCTGTATTGGCAGGACGGTTCCGGGGTGCGTGGTCGAGGTGATCGACGCCGACGGCACCCCCACGCTTGCTGAGGGCGACGTCGCCGTGCGCCGGGGCGCGGCGTCGATGATGCTTGAATACTGGAACCGCCCCGACGCGACGGCTGAAAAATTTCATGGCGACTGGCTGGTCACCGGGGATCGCGGCATCTGGGAGGGTGACTATCTGCGCTTTGTGGGCCGCGAGGATGATGTCATCACCTCCGCCGGCTATCGCATCGGCCCGGCCGAGATCGAGGACTGCCTGATGACCCACCCGGCCGTGGCAACCGTGGGTGTGGTGGGTAAGCCGGACGAGCTGCGCACCGAAATCGTGAAGGCCTATGTGGTGCTGAAACCCGGTCACTCACCATCCGAGAAAGATCTGCAGGACTACGTCAAATCCCGTTTGGCAAAGTATTCTTACCCACGCGAAGTGGAGTTCTTGGATGCCCTACCTATGACTGTGACCGGTAAGGTGATCCGCAAGGAACTGAAGGCGCGGGCAGCGGGGGAGGTGAATTGATAAGGCAACTCGCAATATCGGCTCTTCTGATCGCAGGCGCCGCCGGTGCAGCTGCGCAGAAAGCACCAGAGCAACTCGATGTGCCACTTTGGTTTGACCGTTGTACTGCCCTTTCGAGCACTCACATTGCCAGTGAGATGGATCGTCGGTGTATGTCCACCGCATACGACTATTGCGAATATGGGAGGCTGTATGATGAAAGGCGGCCCTGCATTGAGGAGCTGACCCTCCATATTCGAGGTCGAACTGAGGCGATCGCAGCGGTACTTCCTGAACAGGCATCGTTGTCTGACGCCTTCTTGGAGCAATCGTATCATCAGAGATTGGCAACGCTTATGAACGATGAGTTGGCCCCCAACTGCGCGCAGATGACGAAATTTATGTGTGAAACCCTGAAAGTCGTGTTGCGATGGAGCACGGCTCGCGAATTGGCACGCACTGCCGGTGTAGCAAATGAATTGGATGTGAAATGAAACTCAATTCCAAGGCGATGCCTTCCTCGGAAGGCTTCAAACAGAACCGCGAGGCGCATCTGGACGCGCTCGCGCAGATCAGCGAGGCAGCCGAGGCCGCGCGCATGGGGGGCGGCGAGAAATCCCGCGCCCGGCACGAAAGCCGCGGCAAGATGCTGCCGCGCCGCCGGGTGGCGAACCTCTTGGACCCCGGCTCCCCGTTTTTGGAGATCGGCGCCACTGCGGCGCACGCCATGTATGACGGTGCTGCTCCTGCGGCGGGCGTGATCGCGGGCATCGGTCGGGTTCACGGCCAGGAGGTCATGGTGGTCTGCAACGACGCCACCGTGAAGGGCGGCACCTATTACCCGATGACGGTGAAGAAGCACCTTCGCGCGCAGGAGATTGCCGAGGAAAACCGTTTGCCCTGCATCTACCTGGTCGACTCGGGTGGTGCCAATCTGCCCAACCAGGATGAGGTTTTCCCCGACCGTGACCACTTCGGGCGCATCTTCTACAATCAGGCGCGGATGTCGGCCAAGGGCATCCCGCAGATTGCCGTCGTCATGGGCTCCTGCACTGCGGGCGGTGCCTATGTGCCGGCGATGTCGGATGTCACCATCATCGTGAAGGAGCAGGGCACCATCTTCCTCGCGGGCCCGCCGCTGGTGAAGGCCGCCACGGGCGAGGTGGTCAGCGCCGAGGATCTGGGCGGCGGCGATGTGCACACGCGCCTCTCCGGTGTGGCGGATTACCTCGCCGAGGATGACGCCCATGCGCTGGCACTGGCGCGGCGCGCGGTGCAATCGCTGAATATCACCAAGCCGTTGACAGTGAACTGGGCCAGCCCAGAGGACCCCGCCTACGACCCCGAGGAAATCCTCGGCGTGGTGCCGGGCGATCTGCGCACGCCTTATGACATCCGCGAGGTGATTGCGCGGCTGGTCGATGGCTCGCGCTTTGATGAGTTCAAGCCGCGCTTTGGCGAGACCCTTGTGACCGGCTTTGCCCATGTGAAGGGCTGCCCGGTCGGCATCATCGCCAACAACGGTGTCCTGTTCTCCGAAGCCGCCCAGAAAGGCGCGCATTTCGTGGAGCTGTGCTCCCAGCGCAAGATCCCGCTGGTGTTCCTGCAAAACATCACCGGCTTCATGGTCGGCCGCAAATATGAGAACGAAGGCATTGCCCGCCACGGCGCCAAGATGGTGACAGCGGTTGCCACCACCAATGTGCCGAAGGTTACGATGCTGGTTGGCGGCTCCTTCGGTGCCGGCAATTACGGCATGTCGGGCCGCGCCTATTCCCCGCGTTTTCTGTGGACCTGGCCGAATTCCCGTATCTCGGTGATGGGTGGCGAGCAGGCGGCGGGCGTGCTGGCGACAGTGAAACGCGACGCGATCGAACGTATGGGCGGCAGCTGGAGCACTGAAGACGAGGCCGAGTTCAAACGCCCCACCATCGAGATGTTCGAGGAGCAGAGCCACCCGCTTTACGCCTCGGCGCGGCTTTGGGACGACGGCATCATCGACCCGCGCAAGAGTCGCGACGTGCTGGCCCTGTCGCTGAGTGCCGCCCTGAACGCCCCGATCGAAGAGACCAAATTCGGCGTCTTCCGGATGTAAGCGCCCCGCGTTTCTTCTGGCCCAAAATATCCCCGGGGGTCCGGGGGCAGGCAGCCCCCGGTCCAGAGCTCCAGACAAAGGACCAACCCCATGTTTGACAAGATCCTGATTGCCAACCGCGGCGAAATCGCCTGCCGCGTGATGGAAACCGCCCGCGCCATGGGCGTGAAAACCGTGGCGGTCTATTCCGACGCCGATCGTGGCGCAAAGCATGTCGCCATGGCGGATGAGGCCTGCCACATCGGGCATGGCCCGGCGCCGGCCGACAGCTATCTCCTCGGCGATGAGATCATCGCAATCGCCAGGGCGACCGGTGCGCAGGCCATCCATCCGGGTTATGGGTTTCTTTCGGAGAACCCGGGTTTTGTGGATGCGGTAGAGGCTGCGGGCCTTACCTTCATCGGCCCTTCTGCGGAGGCGATCCGCAAGATGGGTCTGAAAGACGCCGCCAAGGTGCTGATGGAGGCGGCTGGCGTGCCGGTGGTGCCGGGCTATCACGGCGCCAATCAGGATGCCGATTTCCTCAGGGATCAGGCGGATCAGATTGGCTATCCGGTGCTGATCAAGGCAGTTGCCGGTGGCGGCGGCAAGGGGATGCGGCTGGTTGAGAAACCTGCCGATTTCGCCGACGCGCTCAAAAGCGCGCAGGGAGAGGCCACCACCGCCTTTGGCAACCCCGATGTGCTGATCGAGAAATACATCCAGCAGCCGCGCCATATCGAGGTGCAGGTTTTTGGCGACGGCAAAAGTGCCGTGCATCTGTTCGAGCGCGACTGCTCCCTGCAACGCCGCCATCAGAAGGTGATCGAGGAAGCCCCCGCGCCGGGCATGACCGCAGAAATGCGCGCCGCGATGGGCGAGGCTGGCGTGCGCGCGGCCGAAGCCATCGGCTACAAGGGCGCGGGCACGGTTGAGTTCATCGTTGACGGCTCTGACGGGCTGCGCCCTGACGGGTTCTGGTTCATGGAAATGAACACCCGCCTGCAGGTGGAGCATCCAGTGACCGAGCTGATCACCGGCGTTGATCTGGTGGAATGGCAGCTGCGGGTTGCATCGGGCGAGAGCCTGCCTGCCAAACAGGAAGACCTCACCATCACCGGCCATGCGTTTGAGGCACGGCTTTACGCCGAAGACGTGCCCAAGGGCTTCCTGCCCGCAACCGGCACGCTGACGCATCTGTCCTTCCCGGCTGAGGCCCGCGCCGACAGCGGTGTCAGGGCAGGGGATACCATCAGCCCCTGGTATGATCCGATGATCTCGAAGGTGATCGTACATGGTCCCACCCGCGCAATCGCCCTGTCGCGCCTGTCGCAGGCGCTGGCGGCAACCGAGGTCGGCGGCACGGTCACCAACCTTGCCTTCCTTGGCGCGCTGGCGGCGCATGAGGGCTTTGCGGCGGGGAACGTCGACACGGGCCTTATCGCGCGCGATCTGGATCAGCTGGTGCAGGCGCCTGGGGTGACGCCCGAGCAGAAGGCCGCCGCCGGTATGCAGGCCCTTGGCCTCCTCGAGGGCGGCTGGGAGACCGGCTTTACCCTTTGGTCCGATATGCGCCGTTCCGTTCACCTCAGCCATCAGGGTGATGTGTTTGAAGCCACGGTTGAGGTGGATGGACCGGATCGCCAGATCTGGGAGTTCCCCCAGGACCCCGAATCCCAGGTCTGCGCCACCAGGATCGGTGGACATTGGGTGCTGGGCGGTAATCGTCTGCCCTCGATCGCCCAATCGGGCAATACGATCACCGTATTTGATAGCTATGGCCTTGAGTTCGAGGTGATTGACCCCCTGGACCGCGCATCGGCAGCGGGCGGGGATCAGAATGTGATCGAGGCCCCGATGCCCGGTCTGGTCAAGGCGGTTTTTGCCGAAGCAGGCCAGAGCGTCAAAGAAGGTGAACGACTCGCTATCCTTGAGGCGATGAAAATGGAACACTCGCTTCTGGCGGCCCGCGACGGCGTGGTGGCTGAGGTGCTGGCCTCGGCTGGTGATCAGGTCGAAGCGGGGGCCGCGTTGGTCCGCCTGGAGGAGGCGGACAGCTAAACGGCTGGCATGGGCGCGATCTCGGGTCGTGCCCGCGCCCTGCGGCCTGATGGGCCATTTGATTTGTGAATTGAGCTTGGGAGGATGTGCTGTGGGTGAAAGCGTCGAGATTTTCGAAGTCGGACCACGCGATGGTTTGCAGAATGAAAAGCGGGACATACCGTTATCGGAGAAGGTTGCGCTGATCGACCGCCTGACGCAGGCGGGCTTCCGGCGGATCGAAGTGGCGAGCTTTGTCTCGCCCAAATGGGTGCCGCAGATGGCCGGATCGGGCGAGGTGCTCGCCGGGATCAACCGTGGGGCGGATGTGCGCTATGCCGCGCTGACGCCGAATATGCGCGGTTACGAGGATGCCTTGGCCGCCAAAGCGGATGAGATCGCGGTCTTTGCCTCTGCGTCGGAGGGGTTCTCCAAGGCCAATATCAACGCCAGCGTGGCCGAATCCATCGAACGATTCACGCCAATCATCGAGGCCGCGCGCCATATCGACCTGCCGGTGCGCGGATATATCTCCTGTGTGACCGAATGCCCGTTTGACGGGCCAACGGACCCCGACGCTGTTGCGGCGCTGGCGGATCGGCTGTTCTCCATGGGCTGCTATGAGATTTCGCTGGGCGACACCATTGGTCAGGCAACACCGGATTCGATTGCACGCATGTTGCTTGCGGTGCGTGAGCGGGTGCCGGTCAGCCGCTTGGCGGGGCACTATCATGACACGGCGGGGCGGGCGATTGACAACATTGATGCGTCGCTTTCGCTTGGTGTCCGGGTGTTTGACGCGGCCGTCGGCGGCCTGGGCGGTTGCCCCTATGCGCCGGGGGCAGCAGGCAATGTCGCAACCGAGGCGGTGCATGAGCATCTGACGCGGCTTGGCTACGAGACGGGTCTTGACGGTTCTGTGCTACAGGACGCGGCGAAGATGGCCCAGGCAATGCGCAGCGACGACAGCTGATTCACGCCGAAGCGTAAACAACAGCGGACCGAAACCAAAATCGCAGCCCGCCGGCAGTGGGCTGCGACCAGGACAGGCAGGACGACCCCTATGTACACCACACTCACGCTGACCACCGACGATCGGGGTGTTGCGACCCTCATGCTCAACCGCCCCGAGAAGCACAACGCCATGTCAGGCGAAATGCTACAGGAGCTGAAGGCTGCCGCAGCTGCGCTGGCTGCGGACCGGTCGGTGCGCGTTGTCGTGCTCACCGGGGCGGGCAAGAGTTTCTGCGCGGGCGGCGATCTGGGCTGGATGCAGGCACAGATGACTGCGGATGCCGAAACCCGCGCGCGCGAAGCCAGGGTTCTTGCGGAGATGCTGATGGCCATCAATACCCTGCCGCAGCCGGTGATTGGGGCGGTTCAGGGCAATGCCTTTGGCGGCGGTGTCGGCATGGCTTGTGTCTGCGATGTCGCGATTGGGGCCGACCACATCAAGATGGGTCTTACGGAGACACGGCTGGGCCTGATCCCGGCCACGATTGGCCCCTATGTCGTCGCCCGCATGGGCGAGGCGCGGGCGCGGCGTGTCTTTATGTCGGCGCGTCTGTTCGGGGCTGATGAGGCGGTCGATCTCGGGATTCTTGCGCGGACCGTGCCCGCCAGCGAGATGGACGCCGCAATCGAGGCCGAGGTGACCCCCTATCTGAGCTGCGCGCCCGAGGCGGTCGGGGCCGCAAAGGCATTGGTACGTGATCTGGGGCCGAAAATCGACGATGCGGTGATTGATCATACGATTGCCGCATTGGTGGAGCGCTGGGAAGGCCGGGAGGCACCCGAAGGGATTGCCGCGTTTTTCGCCAAGGAAAAACCAAGCTGGCAGCGGTAGCCCCGTTAAAAATGCCTGATTTCTTCGCTTGGGGCGTGCCTTTTGCCGGGTACGCCTTATCCTATGAAAACAATAGGGTTTAAGGCCCATGATGTGGATCTGCCGCGCCCGTTACAGAAGGTTTATCCATTAACGATGCGTTGGTTGACGGTGAGGGGGGAGGGGAGTAGACACTGCCCCAAGTCAACACGCCAATTGACGGCGCGCAGAAATCCGCGCGCACGGAAAGGAGCCACTCGTGGAAGAGATGTTGCGGGAATACCTCCCGATTCTGGTGTTTCTGGCCGTAGCGGTCGGGCTTGGAATTGTTCTTATTTTGGCGGCAGTTGTGCTGGCCGTCCGCAATCCGGACCCTGAAAAGGTCAGCGCCTACGAATGCGGGTTCAACGCATTCGACGACGCACGGATGAAGTTTGATGTCCGGTTCTACCTGGTGTCGATTCTGTTCATTATTTTTGATCTGGAAATTGCGTTTCTGTTTCCCTGGGCCGTCGGCTTCAAGGATATGAGCGATGCGGGCTTCTGGTCGATGATGGTGTTTCTCGCTGTGCTGACCATCGGTTTTGCCTATGAGTGGAAGAAGGGGGCCCTGGAATGGGAGTGATGACCGGAGCCAATACGGCTGGCGTCGACAAGGAAGTTGTCACCCAGGCCCTGAATGCCGAACTGCAGGACAAGGGGTTTTTGCTGACCTCGGCAGAGGATATCATCAACTGGGCGCGCACCGGCTCGCTGCACTGGATGACCTTTGGTCTGGCCTGCTGCGCGGTTGAGATGATGCACACCTCGATGCCGCGCTACGATGCCGAGCGTTTCGGTATCGCGCCGCGTGCCTCTCCGCGCCAGTCGGATGTGATGATCGTCGCGGGGACGCTGACCAACAAGATGGCGCCCGCCCTGCGCAAGGTCTACGACCAGATGCCCGAGCCGCGTTATGTGATCTCGATGGGGTCCTGCGCCAATGGCGGCGGCTATTACCACTACAGCTATTCCGTGGTGCGCGGATGTGACCGGATCGTGCCTGTGGATGTCTATGTGCCCGGTTGCCCGCCGACGGCAGAGGCGCTGCTGTATGGTCTGATGCAATTGCAGCGCAAAATTCGCCGCACCGGCACGCTTGTGCGTTAAGTGGCTTTGGTTGGAGAGACAAATATGACTGAAGCTCTGAAAGAACTCGGCACCCAGATCGCTGCCAAACGTCCTGATTGTGTCATCGACTGGGATGTCAGCTTTGATGAGCTGAATGTCGATGTTGCCCCGTCGAACCTTGCGGGGTTTGTCGAATTTCTGAAAGCCGATGCGACCTGCAAGTTCTCGTCGCTTGTCGATATCACGGCCGTTGACTACCCGGACCGCGCCAAGCGGTTCGACGTGGTCTACCACTTTCTGTCGATGTATCAGAACCAGCGGATCCGCCTGCGCGTGTCGATCCGCGAGGATGAGATGCTGCCGTCGATCGTGACGATCCATCCCTCGGCCAACTGGTTTGAGCGGGAGGTGTTCGACATGTTCGGCATCCTGTTCACCGGCCACCCGGATCTGCGCCGCATTCTGACCGACTATGGTTTCCGTGGCTATCCGCTGCGCAAGGATTTCCCGACCACCGGCTATACAGAGGTTCGCTACGACGAGGCGCAGAAACGCGTTGTCTATGAACCGGTCAGCCTGGTTCAGGAGTACCGCCAGTTTGACTTCATGAGCCCGTGGGAGGGTGCCGAATACATCCTGCCCGGCGACGAGAAAGAGGGGGCGAAGTAATGGACGGCTCCAAAATGGATGACGCCCTGACCGGCGAACAGAAGATCCGTAACTTCAACATCAACTTCGGACCGCAACACCCTGCGGCACACGGCGTTCTGCGTCTGGTGCTGGAGCTGGACGGCGAAATCGTTGAGCGCTGCGACCCGCATATCGGCCTGTTGCACCGCGGCACCGAAAAGCTGATGGAGAGCCGGACGTACCTGCAGAACCTGCCGTATTTCGACCGCCTCGACTATGTGGCGCCGATGAACCAGGAACATGCTTGGTGTCTGGCCATCGAAAAGCTGACCGGCGTGGAAGTGCCGCGTCGCGCGTCGCTGATCCGCGTTCTCTATTCCGAGATCGGCCGGATCCTCAATCACCTGCTGAACGTGACGACGCAGGCGATGGACGTTGGCGCTCTGACCCCGCCGCTGTGGGGCTTTGAAGAGCGCGAGAAGCTGATGATCTTCTACGAGCGGGCCTGTGGTGCGCGCCTGCACGCGGCGTATTTCCGCCCCGGTGGTGTGCATCAGGATCTGCCCGACGCGCTGATCGACGATATCGAAGCCTGGACCCATAGCTTCCCATCCGTTCTGGATGACATCGACGGGCTGCTGACCGAGAACCGCATCTTTAAACAGCGGAATGCCGATATCGGTGTCGTGACCGAGGAAGATATTCTCAACTACGGGTTCTCCGGGGTGATGGTACGCGGCTCCGGCCTTGCCTGGGACCTGCGCCGTGCGCAGCCCTATGAGTGCTATGACGAATTCGATTTCCAGATCCCGGTTGGCAAGAACGGCGACTGCTACGACCGCTACCTTGTCCGTATGGAAGAGATGCGCCAGTCGCTGTCGATCATTCGCCAGTGTATCGGCAAACTGCGCGAGACCCCCGGTGATATTCTGGCCCGTGGCAAGCTGACCCCGCCCAAACGGGGCGATATGAAAACTTCGATGGAGAGCCTGATCCATCACTTCAAGCTCTATACCGAGGGGTTCCACGTGCCCGCCGGCGAGGTCTACGCCGCTGTTGAGGCACCCAAGGGCGAATTTGGCGTCTATCTGGTTGCAGATGGCACCAACAAACCTTATCGCGCCAAGCTGCGTGCGCCGGGCTTCCTGCATCTGCAGGCCATGGATTATGTGGCCAAGGGCCACCAACTCGCCGACGTCGCGGCCATCATTGGCACCATGGACGTCGTATTTGGAGAGATTGACCGCTAATGCTTCGTCGTCTGCATTCCGAACAACCCGATAGTTTTGCCTTCACGCCCGAGAACCAGACATGGGCCGAAGCGCAGATCACCAAATTCCCTGATGGCCGTCAGGCCAGTGCGATCATTCCGCTGCTGTGGCGTGCGCAGGAGCAGGAAGGCTGGCTGACGAAGCCTGCAATCGAATATGTCGCGGACATGCTGGGCATGGCCTATATACGTGCGCTTGAGGTTGCGTCCTTCTACTTCATGTTCCAGCTGCAACCCACTGGATCGGTTGCACATGTTCAGATCTGCGGGACCACGTCCTGCATGATCTGCGGTGCAGAGGATCTGATTGCCGTCTGTCAGGAAAAGATCGCGAACAAGCCTTTTACCCTGTCGGCGGATGGTAAGTTTACCTGGGAAGAGGTCGAGTGCCTTGGTGCCTGCACCAACGCCCCGATGGCCCAGATCGGCAAGGATTATTACGAAGATCTGACCGCAGAAGGCTTTGCCAAGCTGCTGGATGATCTGGCTGCCGGTCAGGTGCCGCTGCCGGGCCCGCAAAACGGGCGCTACGCGGCCGAGCCGAAATCGGGGCTGACCTCGCTGACAGAATATGAAAGCGGCAAGACGCAGTATAATGCGTCGGTCCAGCTGGCGGCGGATATTGGCGATACAGTCAAGCGTATCGACGGCACCGAAGTGCCGATCCTGACGCCATGGATTGGCAAGGACGGCAAGGTTGCCGGTCGCGACAGTGCCGACACCCCGCCGCCCGCGCCGAAAACACCGCTTCCGGCAGTGAAACAGGCCGAGGTTGCCAAGGCAAAGAGCGACGCACCAAAGAAGGCCGCTCCGAAAAAAGCTGCTGTCAGCGAACCGGCATCGCCAGAGGGCGCCGCCGCAGAAGCCGGAGCCGCTGTTGAACAGAAGCCGGAAACCCTGACCGCAGCGCGTGATGGTAAGGCCGATGATCTGAAGATGCTGAAAGGTGTCGGTCCCAAGTTGGAGCAGACCCTGAATGATCTGGGGTTCTACCACTTTGACCAGATCGCCGCCTGGACGGATGAGCAGATCGCATGGGTCGATAGCCGGTTGAAGTTCAAGGGGCGCATCGTCCGCGACGGCTGGATCGAACAGTCCCGGCAATTGGCGGCTGGCGAGGAAACCGAATTCGCCAAGAAGGCCAAGGCCGACGACCGCTACAAAAAAGACTGACACCACGATAACCGCGCCTGTCCTACGGGGCAGGGGCCAATATTCAGGACCACATGAGCGTAGAGCGCGACAAAGCACTGGCAGCAAAGGGACGGCACATCGCATTGGTGATTGCCGCAACCATGCTTGGCTGGCTGGCAATGTCGTTGTTCATCGGCCCCGCGCTGGGGCTCGCCGGGCGCTACGCTCTGCTGTTTGATTTCGCAGCCCTTGCAGGCTTCATCTATGCAGCGGTCAACATTTTTCAACTCTGGCGGATGCGCCAGGACAGCCAAAGGTAGGCAGACATGCTGAAGGACCAGGACCGGATCTTTACCAACCTTTACGGGATGCATGAGCGCACATTGGCAGGCGCAAAACAGCGGGGCCATTGGGATGGCACTGCGGGCATCATCGAAAAAGGGCGGGACTGGATCATCCAGAACATGAAGGATTCCGGCCTGCGCGGACGCGGTGGTGCGGGCTTCCCGACCGGCCTCAAATGGTCCTTCATGCCGAAAGAGAGCGATGGTCGTCCCTCCTATCTGGTCATCAACGCCGATGAATCGGAGCCGGGCACCTGCAAAGACCGCGAGATCATGCGCCATGATCCGCACACGCTGATCGAGGGCGCGCTGATCGCCTCCTTCGCGATGAATGCGCATACCTGCTACATCTATCTGCGCGGCGAATACATCCGCGAGCGCGAGGCGCTGCAGGCCGCCATCGACGAATGCTATGACCAAGGTCTTCTGGGGCGCAATGCAGCCGGATCCGGCTGGGACTTTGACGTCTTCCTGCACCATGGTGCAGGGGCCTATATCTGCGGCGAAGAAACTGCGCTGATCGAAAGCCTTGAGGGCAAGAAGGGCATGCCGCGTATGAAGCCGCCGTTCCCGGCTGGTGCTGGCCTTTATGGCTGCCCGACCACGGTGAACAACGTGGAGTCTATCGCCGTGGTGCCGACCATTCTGCGTCGCGGACCCGATTGGTTTGCAGGCTTTGGCCGTCAGAACAACGCCGGCACCAAGCTGTTTGCGATCTCCGGTCACGTCAACAATCCCTGTGTGGTTGAAGAGGCGATGAGCATCTCCTTTGAGGAGCTGATCGAGAAGCATTGCGGCGGTATTCGCGGCGGCTGGGACAATCTTCTGGCTGTCATTCCCGGCGGCTCTTCGGTTCCTTGTGTGCGCGGCGAGAAGATGAAAGACGCCATCATGGACTTTGACTATCTGCGCGGCGAACTGGGCTCCGGCCTTGGCACAGCGGCGGTCATCGTGATGGACAAGCAGACCGATATCATCAAGGCGATCTGGCGCCTGTCGAAGTTCTACAAGCACGAAAGCTGCGGTCAGTGTACGCCCTGCCGTGAAGGCACCGGCTGGATGATGCGCGTGATGGATCGTCTGGTGAAGGGCGAGGCCGAGCTGGAAGAGATCGACATGCTTTGGGATGTGACCAAGCAGGTCGAAGGCCACACCATTTGCGCGCTCGGCGACGCCGCAGCCTGGCCGATCCAGGGCCTGATCCGCAATTTCCGCGAGGAAATCGAAGACCGTATCAAGGCACAGAAGTCCGGGCGCATGGGCGCCATGGCAGCCGAATAGGGTCGGGGGGGTAGCGGATGATCACGGGTGTGACCAAAACCATGGCTGTGCTGGCCGTCTGCGGCGGGGTGCTGGCGGGGTGTGACGGTATCGTCAACAATCGCCCGACCTACGCGGGCGTGCCCTTCTCGGCGAAGTCCAAAGCGGTCAACAAGAAAGAGACGCTGGCGGTGTTTACCACTACGGTATCCAAAGCCTCTCGCTCGCTGGAAGGCGCGCGGCTGGCCGCTCAACACGAGAGCACCCGTTACTGCATCGAAAACTTCGGCACGTCGCGCATTGCCTGGCAGGTCAACCCGCTTGATGCGGATATTGCCGTGCCGCTGGATGGCGATACGGCCGTCTATGGTGGAACCTGCACCCCGTGATCGCAGGCCGGGCATATCCCATGGCCGCGCCATCTGCGCCCGCGCCGGTGTTATTGCATAACGCCGTCGCCTGCGCGTGTTCTGGTCGCTCCCTCACCAAGGAGTGTTCACCAATGCGAATCCTGATTGCGACCTGTGCCGCCTGCCTGATGCTACTGCCGTCGATGGGCGCGGCAAAGCCGTCCTTGCGCGATGTGCAAGAGATCGAAGACCCGCTGTTCGCGGTCGCTCTGGCCAAGGAAGTGGCCGACCACTGTGATGCGATTACCGCGCGTTACTTCAAGGGTCTGACCGAACTGCGGCGCCTGCGGGCACGTGCCAATGCTCTTGGCTACACGGATACGGAAATCCGCGCCTACATCGGCTCGGACGAGGAAAAAGCCCGGATGCGGGCCAAGGGAGAACGCTTCCTGGCGCAAAACGGGGTCTCATATGAGAAAACGGAAACATTCTGTACGTTTGGTCGTGCGGAAATCAAGAAAAACAGCGCGATCGGCGTTTTACTGAGGGCGAAATAGACCATGTCTGACCTCCGCAAGATCAACATTGACGGAACCGAGATTGAGGTGGATGGGGCGATGACCCTGATCCAGGCCTGTGAAGAGGCCGGGGTGGAAATTCCCCGCTTCTGCTACCATGAGCGGCTGTCGATTGCCGGCAATTGCCGGATGTGCCTGGTTGAGGTTGTCGGCGGCCCGCCGAAACCTGCCGCCTCTTGCGCCATGCAGGTCCGCGACCTGCGTCCCGGTCCCGAAGGCCAGGCGCCGCAGGTGAAGACCAATTCGCCGATGGTCAAGAAGGCCCGTGAGGGCGTGATGGAGTTCCTGCTGATCAACCACCCGCTGGATTGCCCGATCTGCGATCAGGGTGGCGAATGTGATCTTCAGGATCAGGCGATGGCTTATGGCGTCGATTTCTCGCGCTTCCGCGAAGCAAAGCGCGCCGTCGACGATCTCGATCTCGGCCCGCTCGTTGGCACCGCAATGACCCGCTGCATTTCCTGCACGCGCTGCGTTCGTTTCACCACCGAAGTCGCAGGCATTACCCAGATGGGCCAGACCGGTCGTGGTGAGGATAGCGAGATTACCTCCTATCTGAACGAGACGCTGGATTCGAACCTTCAGGGCAACATCATCGACCTGTGCCCGGTTGGGGCGCTGACCTCGAAACCCTATGCCTTCACGGCCCGCCCGTGGGAGTTGACCAAAACCGAAACCATCGACGTGATGGACGCGCTGGGGTCGAACATCCGTGTCGACACCAAAGGCCGCGAAGTGATGCGCATCCTGCCGCGCAACCATGACGGCGTGAATGAGGAATGGATCAGCGACAAGACCCGGTTCGTCTGGGACGGGCTGCGTCGCCAGCGTCTGGATCGCCCCTATGTGCGTGTTGACGGCAAGCTGAAGCCCGCGACCTGGCCGGAGGCCCTGGAGGCAGCGGCCGCCGCAATGAAGGGCAAGAAGATTGCCGGCCTGATCGGTGATCTGGTCCCGGTTGAGGCGGCTTTTGCGCTGAAACAGCTGGTGGAAGGGCAGGGTGGCAAGGTTGAGTGCCGGACGGACAAGTCCCGTCTGCCGATCGGCAACCGCGCGGCCTATGTCGGCACCGCCACCATCGAAGATATCGACAGCGCCAAGGCGATCATGCTGATTGGCACCGATCCTCGCAATGAGGCGCCGGTTCTGAACGCCCGCCTGCGCAAGGCCTGGATCAACGGCGCCAATATCGGCCTGATCGGCCAGCCGGTCGATCTGACCTATGACTACGCCCACCTCGGCACCGACCGCGCAGCGCTCGAGACACTGCTCAACGGCGAAACCGAAGGCGCGATTGGCAAGGATACGTTGGTTATCGTCGGCCAGGGTGCCCTGCGTGAGGCCGATGGTCTGGCGGTACTGGCCCATGCGCAGAAATACGCGGCCATGACCGAGAGCAAACTGCTGGTGCTGCACACCGCTGCCGGCCGTGTTGGTGCGATGGATGTGAATGCGGTCACCGAGGGTGGTCTTGAGGCGGCCATCGACGGCGCAGAGGTGATCTACAACCTCGGCGCTGATGAGGTCGAAATTGATGCAGGCGCCTTTGTGATCTACCAGGGCTCGCACGGCGATCGTGGTGCCCATCGCGCCGACGTCATCCTGCCCGGTGCTGCCTATACCGAAGAAAACGGTCTGTTCGTGAACACCGAAGGTCGTCCGCAGCTGGCCATGCGCGCAAGCTTTGCCCCCGGTGAGGCCAAGGAAAACTGGGCGATCCTGCGGGCGCTCAGCGCGGAGCTGGATGCCAAGCTGCCCTATGACTCGCTGGCGCAACTGCGCAGTGGGCTGGTGGCAGAGGTGCCGCATCTGGCGCGCATTGACGAAGTGGCGGCAAATGACGGCCCGGCGCTTGAGGTTGAGGCCATGGGCAAGGCGGCATTCCTGCCTGCGGTCAAGGACTTCTACCTGACCAACCCGATTGCGCGGTCGTCGCAGCTGATGGCGGAACTCTCCGCCAACGCAAAGGCGCGTAGCGCCGAGAAGATCGCGGCGGAGTGATCCGTGCGGGCATCATATCGCCTCTGCTGCTGGCAGCCTGCGCGCAGGCTCTGCAGACGTCTCAGGCGCCGTTCACCCCCGACTACAAAGGGGTAGAGACACGGCTACTGGATGGAGATCTGGTGCAATTCCACGTGGCCATGACCGGCGCCCGCAATGGTGCCGATCTGGACAACTATGCGGAATGCGCGGCGGCGCAATATGCGCTGATCCGCGGTTATGGATTTGCACGTCATGTGCGCACAAAAATGAAACAAGAGGGTGGCAATCAGACGGCAGATGCTGTCTACACCATCTCGCCTTCCCTCCCGCGCGGACTGCGCACCATCGACGCCGAAGTCGTGGTCGCGGATTGCGAGGCTAACGGAATACCCACGGTGTGAGGACCTATGGCTGAATTCTTTAACACCCCAGGCGGCATCGCTGTTCTGATCCTGGCGCAAGTGCTTGCAGTTGTTGCATTTGTCATGATTTCGCTGCTGTTCCTCGTCTACGGGGACCGCAAGATCTGGGCGGCTGTCCAGATGCGTCGTGGCCCCAATGTCGTAGGCATCTACGGCCTGCTGCAAACGGTGGCCGACGCGCTCAAATATGTTGTCAAAGAGGTGGTGATCCCCGCCGGTGCCGATCGCACCGTGTTTATTCTGGCCCCATTGACCAGCTTTGTGCTGGCGATGATCGCCTGGGCGGTGATCCCCTTCAACGACGGCTGGGTCCTGTCGGACATCAATGTGGCGATCCTCTATGTTTTCGCGGTCTCCAGCTTGGAGGTCTACGGCGTGATCATGGGCGGCTGGGCCTCGAACTCGAAATATCCGTTCCTCGGCAGCTTGCGCTCAGCGGCGCAGATGATCTCTTACGAGGTCTCGATTGGTCTGATCATCGTTGGGGTCATCATCTCCACCGGCAGCATGAACTTCGGCGACATTGTGCGCGCGCAGGACGGTGATCTGGGTCTGCTGAACTGGTACTGGATCCCGCATTTCCCGATGGTCTTCCTGTTCTTCATCTCGGCACTTGCGGAAACCAACCGCCCGCCGTTCGATCTGCCCGAAGCGGAATCGGAGCTGGTTGCAGGCTACCAGGTGGAATACTCGGCGACACCGTTCCTGCTGTTCATGGCCGGGGAATACATCGCCATCTTCCTGATGTGCGCGCTGACAACACTGTTGTTCTTTGGCGGCTGGCTGTCTCCGATCCCTGGGCTGCCCGACGGCGTCTTGTGGATGGTCGGCAAAATGGCGTTCTTCTTCTTCCTCTTCGCAATGGTGAAGGCAATCACGCCCCGCTACCGCTATGACCAGCTGATGCGTCTGGGCTGGAAAGTGTTCCTGCCGTTCTCGCTGGCCTGGGTGGTCTTCGTATCCTTTGCTGCAAAATTTGACTGGTTCTGGGGCATCTTCGCCCGCTGGACCGTGGGAGGCTGATCAATGGCGAACATCGACTACACCCGCGCCGCCAAATACTTCCTGCTGCAGGATTTCTGGGTCGGCTTCAAACTGGGGATGAAGTATTTCTTTGCCCCTAAGGCCACCCTGAACTATCCGCACGAGAAGGGCCCGCTGTCTCCGCGTTTTCGCGGCGAGCACGCGCTGCGCCGCTATCCGAACGGCGAGGAGCGCTGCATTGCCTGCAAGCTGTGCGAGGCGATCTGCCCGGCGCAGGCGATCACCATCGACGCAGAACCGCGCGAGGATGGCAGCCGCCGCACCACGCGGTACGACATCGACATGACGAAGTGTATCTACTGCGGTTTCTGCCAGGAAGCCTGCCCGGTGGATGCAATTGTCGAAGGCCCGAACTTCGAGTTCGCCACCGAGACCCGCGAGGAGCTGTTCTACGACAAGGACAAGCTGCTTTCGAACGGGGAGCGCTGGGAAGCCGAGATCGCGCGCAATCTCGAACTGGACGCGCCGTACCGATGAGCGATGCCAAGAACCCATTTGAGGCCATGATGGCCCAGGCCCAGGACATGGCCAAAGCCCTGAACCCGGCGTTGGAGAGCTTCTCTCCCACCGGAGCGTTCAAGGAGTTTGAAGCGCTTTGGCCGACGATGCCGAAGGATGTCATGGAGATGATGTTCGGCAATACCGTCAACAAGGGCGGGCTGGATGCCAAGACCCGGCTGCTGCTGACATTGGCCGGGCTGACAATGCAGGGCGCGCAGGCGGATTCAGCCGTGCGCCAGACCGTACGCCATGCCCTGGAGGCGGGCGCTAAGAAACAAGAGATCGTTGAAACGATCGGACAGATGTCGGTGTTTGCCGGCATCCCGGCCATGACCCGCGCGCTGGAACTGGCGCAAGAGGTTCTGGACGCCAAAGGGGACGATGAAACATGACCGTTTTTGCCTTTTACCTCTTTGCCATCAGCGCCATCACCGGCGGGCTGTTCACCGTGATCAGCCGCCAGCCGGTGCATTCTGTGCTGTGGCTGATCCTGGCCTTTATTTCCTCGGCCGGGCTGTTCGTGCTGCTGGGCGCCGAATTTGTCGCCATGCTGCTGGTCATCGTCTACGTCGGTGCCGTTGCGGTGCTGTTCCTCTTTGTGGTGATGATGCTGGACGTGGATTTTGCCGAGCTGAAAGCAGAGATGGCGCGCTATATGCCGTTGGCGCTGCTCATCGGTCTGGTGATCCTTATGCAGTTCGTGATGGCTTTTGGTGTGTGGGAAACCGCACCGGCGGCGGCCACGCAGCTGGCCCAGCCGATCCCGACTGACCAGCATAACACCGAGGCGCTTGGCCTCATCATTTACGATCAATATTTCCTTCTGTTCCAACTTTCCGGCCTGATCCTGCTGGTTGCGATGATCGGCGCCATTGTGCTGACCCTGCGCCACCGCACCGACGTCAAGCGTCAGGACGTTGTCGCCCAGATGATGCGCGATCCGGCCTTGGCCATGGAACTCAAGGATGTGAAACCGGGGCAGGGGCTTTGAGACAATGATCACACTCGAGCATTATCTAACCGTCGCGGCGACGCTGTTCGTCATCGGCATCTTCGGGCTCTTCCTGAACCGCAAGAACGTCATCATCCTGCTGATGAGCATCGAACTGATGCTCTTGGCGGTGAACATCAACCTTGTGGCCTTCTCCAGCTTCCTTGGGGATCTGGTGGGTCAGGTCTTCACCCTCTTTGTGCTGACCGTGGCCGCCGCCGAGGCCGCTATTGGTCTTGCGATCCTGGTTTGCTTCTTCCGCAACCGCAGCACCATCGCCGTGGAAGACATCAACGTGATGAAGGGCTAAAGCGTCATGGAAACCATCCTTCTCTTTGCCCCTCTGGTCGGGGCCATCATCTGTGGCTTTGGCTGGAAGTTCATCGGCGAGACCGCAGCCACCTGGACGGCGACCGGGCTTTTGTTCCTGTCGGCGCTTCTGTCGTGGATCGTCTTCCTCAGCTTTGACGGGGTGACCCAGTCGATCGAGATCATGCGCTGGATCGAAAGCGGCTCGCTGTCGACGTCCTGGGCGATCCGTCTGGACCGGATGACGGCGATCATGCTGATCGTTGTGACCACGGTGTCATCGCTGGTGCATCTCTATTCCTTTGGCTACATGGCCCATGATCCGCAGTGGAAGGACGGGGAGAGCTACAAGCCGCGCTTCTTTGCCTATCTGTCGTTCTTTACCTTTGCGATGCTGATGCTGGTGACCTCCGACAACCTGGTCCAGATGTTCTTTGGCTGGGAAGGCGTGGGCGTTGCCTCCTACCTGCTGATCGGTTTCTACTACCGCAAGCCTTCGGCCAATGCGGCAGCGATGAAAGCCTTCATCGTCAACCGCGTGGGTGACTTTGGCTTTGCCCTCGGTATCTTTGCCCTGTTCTTCCTGACTGACAGCATCAATTTTGATGACATCTTTGCAGCGGTGCCGCAGCTGGCGGAAACCCAGCTGACCTTTCTCTGGTCGGAGTGGAATGCCGCCAATCTGATTGCAGTCCTGCTGTTCATTGGTGCCATGGGTAAATCGGCGCAGCTGATCCTGCACACCTGGCTGCCGGACGCGATGGAAGGCCCGACCCCGGTGTCGGCCCTGATCCACGCCGCCACCATGGTGACCGCCGGTGTCTTCCTCGTCTGCCGCATGTCGCCGCTGATGGAGTTCGCACCCGAAGCGACAACCTTCATCACCGTGCTGGGTGCAACTACGGCCTTCTTCGCGGCGACTGTGGGTCTGGTTCAGACCGACATCAAACGCGTGATCGCCTATTCCACCTGTTCACAGCTTGGCTACATGTTCGTTGCAGCCGGGGTCGGCATGTACTCCGCAGCGATGTTCCACCTGTTCACACATGCCTTCTTCAAGGCGATGCTGTTCCTTGGTGCAGGCTCCGTAATCCACGCGATGCACCACGAGCAGGACATGATGAACTACGGTGGTCTGCGCAAAAAGATCCCCTACACCTTTGCGGCGATGATGATTGGCACGCTGGCCATCACGGGCGTTGGTATCCCGCTGACCCACTTTGGCTTTGCCGGCTTCCTGTCCAAGGATGCCATTATCGAGAGCGCCTATGCTGGCGGGTCGATGTATGGTTTCTGGCTGCTGGTCATCGCGGCGGCAATGACATCCTTCTACAGCTGGCGCCTGATCTTCCTGACCTTCTACGGCAAGCCGCGCGGCGACAAGCATACGCATGATCACGCGCATGAAAGCCCGATGGTCATGCTGATCCCGCTGGGTGTGCTTGCCCTTGGTGCGATCTTCTCTGGCATGCTCTGGTACAACAGCTTCTTCGGCCATGCTGATAAGGTTGGCAAATTCTACGGCATCCCAGTGGCAGAAGCCGCGGCACATGGCGATGCGGCAGCGGATTCGGGCCACGGCGCTGATGACAGCCACGCCAGCACGGCGGATGACGGTCACGGCACCGCTGACGCATCCGGTGAGCATCACTATGTATTCGCGGGTCAGCCGGGCGAAGGCGCGCTGTATTTCGGTGCCGACAACACTGTGCTGGATGACGCGCACGCCGCTCCGAAATGGGTGAAAGTTTCGCCCTTTATCGCGATGCTGCTTGGCCTTGGTCTTGCGATCCTGTTCTACATCGTGAACCCAAGCCTGCCGGGCCGTCTCGCCAAGCAGCAGCAGCCGCTCTACCTGTTCCTCAAGAACAAGTGGTATTTTGACGAGCTCTACGATTTTGTCTTTGTCAAACCGACGCTGATGATCGGCCGCTTCTTCTGGAAGCGCGGTGACGGCAAGACCATTGACGGCGCGCTCAACGGGATCGCCATGGGCATCATTCCCTTCTTTACCCGCCTCGCCGGTCGCGCACAGTCGGGTTACATTTTCACCTATGCTTTCTGGATGGTGCTGGGCATTGCTGCCCTGGTTACCTGGATGTCGATCGGCGGAGGAGCGCACTGATGGACAATCTCCTTTCTATTGTCACCTTTATCCCGGCGCTTGCGGCGGCCATTCTGGCCCTGTTCCTGCGCGGCGAGGATGAGGCGGCGCAGCGCAACGCCAAGTCTGTTGCGCTTTTTGCCACCACGATCACCTTCCTGGTGAGCCTTGGCATCTATTTCCAGTTCGACCCCTCCGACACAGGCTTTCAGTTTGTGGAAGAGGCCGAATGGATCTTTGGCCTGAAGTACAAGATGGGCGTCGATGGCATTTCGGTGCTGTTTGTGATGCTCACCACCTTTGTTATGCCGCTGACCATTTTGGCGAGCTGGGGTGTGAACACCCGCGTCAAGGAATACATGATCGCCTTCCTGATGCTGGAGACGCTGATGCTTGGCGTGTTCATGGCGCTGGATCTGGTGCTGTTCTACCTGTTCTTTGAGGCGGGCCTCATTCCGATGTTCCTGATCATTGGTATCTGGGGCGGCAAGGAACGGATCTACGCGTCGTTCAAATTCTTCCTCTACACCTTCTTTGGCTCGGTGCTGATGCTGGTGGCCATGGTCGCTATGTACGCAGATGCAGGCACCACCGATATTGCCCAGCTGCTGACGCACAGTTTCTCGGCCTCCGGCTTTGATCTTCTTGGAGTGCATGTCGTTGGTGGGATGCAGACCCTGTTGTTCCTCGCGTTCTTTGCCTCCTTCGCGGTGAAAATGCCGATGTGGCCGGTGCACACCTGGCTACCCGATGCGCACGTGCAGGCGCCGACCGCAGGCTCCGTGGTGCTGGCGGCGATCCTGTTGAAGATGGGCGGCTACGGCTTCCTGCGCTTCAGCTTGCCAATGTTCCCCGTCGGGGCCGACGTAATGACGGATCTGATCCTGTGGATGTCGGCGATTGCGGTGGTCTATACTTCGCTGGTGGCGCTGGTGCAGTCGGACATGAAGAAGCTGATCGCCTATTCTTCGGTGGCGCATATGGGCTTTGTGACCATGGGCATCTTTGCGGCGAACCAGCAGGGCATTGATGGCGCGATCTTCCAGATGCTGAGCCACGGCTTCATCTCGGCGGCGCTCTTCCTCTGCGTGGGTGTCATCTATGATCGGATGCACACCCGTGACATCGACGCCTATGGTGGCCTTGTCATTCGTATGCCTGCCTATGCGCTGGTCTTCATGTTCTTCACGATGGGCAACGTCGGCCTGCCGGGTACCTCGGGCTTCATCGGGGAATTCCTGACGCTGATGGGCACCTTCCAGAAGAACACCTGGGTCGCAGCAGTTGCCGCAACCGGTGTCATCTTCTCGGCAGGCTATGCGCTGTGGCTCTACCGCCGCGTGGTCTTTGGCGACCTGATCAAGGGCAGCCTCAAGACCATCAAGGATATGACTGCCCGCGAGCGGTTCATCTTTGCACCGCTGGTGGTGATGACCATCCTTCTGGGCGTCTACCCGGCGCTTGTCACCGATATCATCAGCCCGTCGACCGAGGCGCTGATTGCAAACTTCAATGAATCTCTGGCTGCCGCGGACCTGTCCCCGGCGACCCAGATAGCTTCGCACTAAGGGGGCGTGGGCGATGATCCCAGCTGATCTCACCGTTATCCTGCCAGAGATTGTTCTGGCGCTCAGCGCAATGGCGGCGCTCCTTGGCGCCGTCTACACCGGCAAGGACAAACTGGCCCCGGCGTTGATCTGGCTGATGGCCGGTCTGATGTCGGCGCTGGCCATCTGGATCGCCACCGGATCCTCGGGCAGCCGCGAGGCATTCAACGGCATGTTCGTCGACGATGGTTTTGCCCGCTTTGCCAAGGTCGCCATCCTGCTGTCGGCCTCTGCCGTGCTGGTCATGGGCCAGGACTACATGTCACGCCGTGGCATGTTGCGCTTTGAGTATCCCATCCTCGTCGCGCTGAGCGCGGTGGGCATGATGGTGATGGTCTCGGCCGGCAACCTGATGTCGCTATACATGGGCCTTGAGCTGCAGTCTCTGGCGCTCTACGTCGTGGCTTCGCTGCGTCGTGACAGTGTGAAATCCACCGAAGCCGGTCTGAAGTACTTCGTGCTCGGCGCGCTTTCGTCCGGTTTGCTGCTCTATGGCGCATCGCTGGTCTATGGTTTTGCCGGGACCACCGACTTTGCCGGTATCTACGCGGTGGCCAAGCATGGTGAAGTCTCCGTCGGTCTGCTGTTCGGCCTGGTCTTCCTGATCTCCGGCATGGCGTTCAAGGTGTCTGCCGTGCCGTTCCACATGTGGACCCCTGACGTCTACGAAGGCGCGCCAACCCCGGTTACCGCATTCTTTGCATCGGCGCCGAAGGTTGCGGCCATGGGTCTGTTCGCCCGCGTGCTGCATGATGCCTTTGGTCATGCGGTACAGGACTGGAGCCAGGTTGTGGCCCTTCTGTCGCTGCTGTCGATGTTCGTCGGGGCCGTTGCCGCCATCGGCCAGCGCGATATCAAGCGTCTGATGGCCTATTCCTCGATCGCCCATATGGGCTATGCGCTGATGGGCCTCGCCGCGGGTACCGCCTATGGCGTGCAGGCGCTGCTGGTCTATATGGCGATCTATGTCTCGATGAATATCGGCACCTTTGCCTTCATCCTGATGATGGAGAAGGACGGCAAGCCGATCACTGACATTCGCGCGCTCAACCTCTACTCCCGTCGCGAGCCGGGCAAGGCGCTGGCGATGCTGATCCTGTTGTTCTCTCTGGCGGGTGTACCGCCGATGCTGGGCTTCTTCGGCAAGCTTTATGTGCTTAATGCGGCCTATCAGGCGGATATGGCGTGGCTGGCGATTGCCGGTGTGATCGCATCGGTTATCGGCGCGTTCTACTACCTGCGCATCGTGTACTACATGTATTTCGGTGAAGAGGGCGAGGAGCTGGAAACCAACCGCTCGCCGATCCTCTGGGGGTTCCTGATGGCCTCGGCGGCCGTGATGCTTCTTGGGATCATCAACATGTTCGGCATCGAGGGTGCAGCGGCTGCGGCGGCTGCCACGCTGGTCAACTGACGGTTTCGACACAGAACACACAAAGGCCTGGTCTGCGGACCGGGCCTTTTTGCCTTGAAGGGACAGTATCATGAGTGATTGGCCAGAGGGATACGGGCGGAGCCTGCTTGACGAGGTGGACAGCACCCTCGATGAGGCGGCGCGCCGCGCGCCCACATTGACCGGCCCTGAATGGATCATGGCCAAACGCCAGACAAAGGGGCGGGGGCGCCGTGGCCGTGCCTGGAAGGAGCCCAAGGGGAATTTTGCCGCAACACTCGTCATGCGGCCGGAGGGGCCACCCGATCAGGTGGCGCTGCGCAGCTTTGTTGCGGCGCTGGCACTTTATGATGCCTGTGTCGCGCTCTGCGGCGAGACGGCTGGACTTGCACTGAAATGGCCCAATGACGTGCTGCTGAATGGTGGCAAGCTGGCGGGGATCCTGCTGGAAAGCGCGGGGGCCGCCGCCGGTGTGACACATCTTGCGATCGGGATTGGTGTCAATCTGATCGAGACGCCGATGCAGGAATGGCTGGAACCGGGTGCTGTCTGGCCTGTCTCGCTGCTGTCGGAAACCGGGGTCCAGGTCACCCCAGAGGCGTTCCTGACCGCGCTTGCGGTCGCCTATGACCGCTACGAACGACAGTTTGTCACCTATGGGTTCGAGCCGATCCGCACCGCCTGGCTGGCCCGTGCTGCGCGCCTGGGCGAGGTGGTGGTGGCCCGCACCATGAACTCCGAAACCGAAGGCACCTTTGAGACAGTGGACGGCGGCGGCAACCTCGTCCTAAACACCGCCAAGGGCCGTGTCAGCATTCCGGCGGCGGATATCTTTTTCTAGGGCATAGGAACGGGGCAGGTCATGCTTTTGGCAGTCGATTGCGGCAACACCAATACTGTCTTCTCAATCTGGGACGGGGAGAATTTCATCGGCACCTGGCGTACCGCCACCGATTGGCGGCGCACGGCGGATCAGTATTTTGTCTGGCTCAATACGCTGATACGGCTACAGGGGATCGAAGCGGATATCACCGATATGATCATCTCCTCCACGGTCCCGCGCGTGGTGTTCAATCTGCGGGTGCTGGCGGATCGTTACTTCCACACCCGCCCCCTGGTGGTGGGTAAGCCTGACTGCCTGCTGCCGGTTGCGGTGCGGGTTGATCAGGGAACCAATGTCGGCCCGGACCGTTTGGTCAATACAGTCTCCGGGTTTGACAAATATGGCGGCAACCTCATCGTCGTCGATTTTGGCACGGCGACAACCTTTGACGTGGTGGCCGAGGATGGCGCCTATATCGGCGGTGTGATTGCGCCGGGGGTGAATTTGAGCCTGGAAGCCCTACATCAGGCAGCAGCGGCTCTGCCGCATGTGGATATTTCCAAACCCCAGTCGGTGATCGGCACCAATACGGTTGCATGTATGCAGTCAGGTGTGTTCTGGGGATACGTAGGACTGGTGCGCGAAATCTGCGCCCGCATCAAAGCGGAGCGCGACGTGCCGATGAAAGTAATCTCGACAGGCGGGCTGGCGCCTTTGTTCCAGCAAACAGCAGATCTGTTTGACGCATTTGAGGATGATCTCACGATGCATGGGCTACAGATCATACACAAATATAATAAGGATAACGGTCTCGAGGATGAGCACTGAACGTTTAATCTACCTGCCCCTCGGCGGGGCAGGCGAAATTGGTATGAACGCCTATATCTACGGCTACGGCAAACCGGGCAAGGAACGCCTGGTCCTGGTTGATCTTGGCGTTACTTTCCCGGACATGGACAGCACGCCCGGCGTGGATCTGATCATGCCGGACATCAGCTGGCTGAAGGAACGGGCCGACCAGCTGGAGGGGGTGTTCATCACCCATGCCCATGAGGATCACATCGGCGCCGTGGCGCATCTCTACCGTGACCTGAATGTGCCAATCTATGCCCGTGCCTTTACCGCAAATCTGGCGCGTCGCAAGATGGATGAGGCCGGTCTGGACAGCGAAGAAGTGAAAACCGTCTCCGCATGGCCAGAGGTCACCAAACTGGGGCCGTTTACCATCGGCGTTGCACCGATCTCACATTCTATCCCGGAGAGTGGCGGTCTGGTGATCGACACGCCTGCGGGCCGGGTCGTTCACACCGGTGATTTCAAAACCGACCCGACGCCGATTGTCGGCGAGGCATTTGATCCCGACATGTGGAGCGAGATTGCCAAGGATGGCGTCAAGGCGCTGGTCTGCGACTCCACCAATGTATTCTCGCTGCATCCGGGCCGGTCTGAGGTCGATGTCGGACCCGAGATCACCCGCCTGGTGGGCGAGGCTGAGGGGATGGTGGTTGCCACCACATTTGCCTCCAATGTCGCGCGGGTGAAAACCCTCGCCGAGGCCGGTCAGCGGGCCGGGCGCTCCATCGTGCTGCTGGGCCGCGCCATGCAGCGCATGATCGAAGCCGCCACCGAAACCGGCGTGCTCAAGGACTTTCCGAAGGTGGTCAGTGTCGAGGCCGCGCAAGAGCTGCCGCGTGAGAACCTGATGCTGATCGTGACTGGTAGCCAGGGCGAACGCCGTGCGGCGTCCGCTCAGCTGGCGCGCGGCAAGTATCGCGGGATCGAGGTTAAGGAGGGCGACCTGTTCCTGTTCTCCTCAAAGACCATTCCGGGCAATGAGCGTGGCGTCATTCGCATCATCAACCAGTTCTCTGAAAAGGGTGTGGATGTGGTCGATGACAGCTCCGGTCTCTACCATGTCTCCGGTCACGCAAACCGCCCCGATCTGGAGCGGATGCACGATATCATCAAGCCGCAGATGCTGATCCCGATGCACGGCGAGCACCGTCACCTGCGCCAGCACGCCCGTCTCGGCGAGGCCAAGGACATTGCCAGCGCGGTTGTGGTCAACGGCATGATGATGGACCTGACCGGTGATCGCCCCAAGGTCGTGGATTATGTCGACACCGGCCGCACCTATCTGGATGGGTCGGTCAAATACGGTGCGCTGGATGGCGTGGTCCGGGACCGGATTCGCATGGCGCTGAACGGCCATGTCATCGTCACCGTCATTCTTGACGAGGAAGATGAGCCATTGGGCGAACCCTGGTGCGATATCAAGGGGTTGGCCGAGACAGGCCGCTCCAATGCCGCGCTGGTCGAGGTGATGGAAGAGGATCTCAACCAGTTCATCATGCGCGCCGGTGCCAAAACACTGCGCGATGACGACAAGCTGGAAGAAAACCTTCGCCGCGTTGCCCGCCAGACAGCACAGAACGAGATTGGCAAGAAACCGGAAGTTACCGTGGTGGTCAGCCGGATGCGCTGATCGCTTCGGACCAAGTTGATAGACAGGCCCGCCGCAGTTTCTGTGGCGGGCCTTTTTTATGTGCACATCGGCCCTGTGGGCCACAGCCCACGCGCTTTATAGAAAAAGCCCCGGCGGTGGGGCCGGGGCTTTGTTCGGCTGCTAGGAGCAACCGTCAATCAATACTGCGCAGGCGTCGCTGCGGATGGGGTCAGGCGTGCCGGGGGCGCGACAGCAGCGCTGCAAGTTTGCCGGGCACGCTGACGATCCCACGGCCCAGGCTGCGCAGGAAGGAAGCCATCGCCTGTGCGCGCAGCTCATGTGCGCGGGCTTCGATGGCGCGGATTTCGTCGGCGGTCACAGTGGGGAACTCAAGGTTGTTCATGGCGGGTCTCATCTTGCTTAAGTACGTCTTGTTGCCCTCCAGATAGGCGTTCCTGCCGGGGGCGACATCTGCAAAAATGGGCAATCCTGCCATGCCGCAAGTGCAAAGCTCATGAGAGAAATTGGGCGCTGTTTGCGGTCAGGTTTCTGATCACACATATAAAAAAGGGCTGCCCCAAGAGGCAGCCCTTCGGAATACGACTATGCGGTAGCCAGTTTAGCCGGCGCGGCGCTCGGCAAAGCTGAGTGCGATAAAGCTCGGCATATGGTCGCCCATGCCAACCACATTGTTGCGGTCGTTGCCACCACGTCCCCGGCCGGATTTCTGGTTGCCCTTTTGCCCGGTCTTGGGGGCGGAGGGTTTCTCAGCCGATTTCTGACGGGAGGAAGAGCGGCTATCGCTGCGCTTCTCCTGCTCGCCCTGCGGCTGCTCCGGCGTTGCCGCTTTGGCTTCAGCTGTCGGGGTATCCTTGGCCTGTGCCTCTGGCGCTGCGGTCTCTTCCTTGGCGGCCGATTCCTTGGCAGCCGGTGCACGGGTGGAAGACCTGCGGCTGCGGGTCTTGCGCTCTGTGGTCTCGCCGGTCGCTGCGTCCTTGCTGTCTTTTGCCGCTGGTTCGGCCTTTTTCAGCGGGTTCTCAAGACGCGGGATCTCGTTCTGGACAAGGCGCTCGATATCTTCGAGGTTCCTTTCGTCCTTGGGCACGCAGATCATCATCGCGGTGCCGTTACGGCCTGCGCGACCCGTCCGGCCGATGCGGTGAACATAGTCCTCGGCATGGCTCGGCACATCGAAGTTGAACACATGGCTGACGCTGGGCACATCAAGCCCGCGAGCGGCCACATCAGATGCCACCAGAAAGCGCAGCGACCCTTCGCGGAAGCCTTCCAGCGTCTTGGTGCGCTGGCTCTGATCAAGATCACCGTGGATCGGCGCCGCGTCATAGCCGTATTTCTTCAGCGATTTAGCAACGATATCCACATCCGTCTTACGGTTGCAGAAGATGATCGCATTGGTGCATTTCTCGCCTTCCTGATCAATCAGGTGGCGTAGAAGCTTCCGTTTCTCGCTGCCTTCACGATCGCGGCGCGAGGCTTTGAACAGCACAACACCCTGGGAAATATTCTCAGAGGTGGTTGCCTGCCGCGCCACTTCGACACGCTCCGGGGCGGAGAGGAAGGTATTGGTGATCCGCTCGATCTCCGGCGCCATGGTGGCGGAGAAGAACAGGGTCTGACGGGTGAAGGGCGTAAGGCCGAAGATGCGTTCGATATCGGGGATGAACCCCATGTCGAGCATACGGTCGGCTTCATCCACCACCATCACCTTGACGTCAGATAGGATCAGCTTGCCGCGCTCGAAATGGTCGAGCAGGCGACCGGGCGTTGCGATCAGAACGTCAACCCCCTTGTCGATCAGCGTGTCCTGTTCCTTGAAAGAGACACCGCCGATCAGCAGGGCCTTCGTCAGTTTCAGGTGTTTGGTATAGGTGTCGAAGTTCTCCGCCACCTGGGCTGCCAGCTCCCGCGTGGGGCAAAGCACCAGGCTGCGCGGCATCCGCGCACGCGCGCGGCCACGCGCCAGCAGGGTGATCATCGGCAAGGTGAACGAAGCCGTCTTGCCGGTGCCGGTCTGTGCGATCCCCAGCACATCGCGCCCTTCCAAGGCGGGCGGAATCGCCCCTGCCTGAATGGGAGTGGGGGTTTCGTAACCCGCTTCCTCAATCGCTTTGAGGACTTTGGGGTTCAGGTTCAGATCTGAAAATTTTGTCATATGCGTCCGTTTTTGCGGACACTGACCTGGCCCGCGCGTGTATGTCAGGGCCGATTCCGCATGGTCTTGCGTCCTGTCTCTATCGGCTTGCGCGGGGCATAGCAAAATCCGCTGCAATCGTCAAACGAAGCCGGGTTTTCGGCGCGTATTGATTGAATAACGGGCAAACTCGAAACAGTTTATTCAAATTGCGGGAAATGTTCACGCCGTTTGGCGGTCAGATCCAGCGGGCAGTGGTGGATCATCCCACGCTTTTGCAGCCGTTGATAGATGTCCGGCGCCTCTGCGTTGATTTCGCCAAAGAAACGCTTCAGCCCTTCAGAACCGTGCTCTTCCTCGATCATCGACAGCAGATCATGGGTGTTCAACCCGCCGAGGTTGCGCGAAAACCCGGCAGCCAGACCCGGACGATAAGAGCCCTGCTTGAGCCGGAACCGATAGCTGTCCTGCCAGGCCTCCCAGCTAGGGGCGTGGCGATGACAGATCTGCAGGGCGTGCTGCTCCTGCTCGCGCGTGTTTTTTTCACCATGCTGGAACAGGTTGTGGATTCGGAACTGAATGTCAGGCAGGCCGGTGCGGGCGAACAGCTTGCCCGCAGTATGGCTGAGGAACCCGCCTTTCAGGAAGACACCAAATTCGGGATAGATCGCACGGACCTTCTGTTCGCGGTCGGCTGCACTGGCAATCATGGATTTATACATATCCACCCGCCCAGCAAGCGCTTCCAGCGGGCGCATCCGCAAGACATCGGTTTCAGCGGGCAGGGCAGCCAGTATTTCGCCAATCTGCGGCCTCGCACCTCTTGCCGAGATATGGGGCCAGAGAAATTCGTCCACATCTATATGGGCGACCCAATCGGCCTGGATCCGGCCGTAGGCATGGGTCGCATTCATCGTCTGGCGCGCCTGGTGCATCTTCGGGCGTGGTTTCTTGCGCTGGCTCCAGTGGCTGTCGTCGCAGGTGGTGACCCGCACCTTTGGATGTGCTTTCAGATGCGGATAGGCCTCAGGATTCGGCGCATCCAGATAGAGATGAAGCCGATGGGCCCCCAGATCCAGATGATAGGCGGCGAAATTCAGGATGGTCTCTGCATCGGCCTTGATCGTGCTGACGATGCCCCATTTCGGATCGTTGGGCCTGCTCATGATTTGCGGGGTTTCTTGTAACGCTGAATGCGGCCGAAAATGCTGCGGGGATCGTCCATGACCATCCGCAGCATCCGCACACCAAGCGGGCGCAGCACGGCATCGTCCTCGACCTGGCGCCAGAGCCGCGCCAGCATGTGCCGATCCAGATCTCCGTGGGGCAGGTGATAGGGCTTCATGCCAAAGCCGATATCGTCAAGCTTCTTGCCTTTCACCCGAGGAAAGCCGCTGTCGGTCGGCCGTCCTGACAGCCGACGTTCGCTATCGTGCAGTGCGATCAGGTGAAACAGCATCTGGAGCCCCTGACCACCAAGCCGCTGCTCCATGGTATCCCCATGATCGGCAAAGGTGGCGGCGGCGGAAATCAACCAGCGTGTGGGCAGCTCGGCGGCGAGCATCGGGCCCTGTTCGCACCAGATCCGCAGAAAGAGGCTGCGCGCTTGCTCTGGCGGATCCCGGCGCCGCAGAATCGCGATGCACAGCGCATGTCGTGCCCAAAGTTCGGGCTGGCCTGCGAACTCGGCTCGCAGGGCCTCCCATTTCCGCGCGATATGCCGACTGGGCAGATCGTCCTCTGGTGACTGTAGTGCGGCCTCGGGCAGGGGGGCGAGCAGCGACGAGAGATCCACATCCACCGGCGGCAGCGCCGACGCCGGATCTATGAAGGGGGTCTCTTTTTTATCAAGCTGGCGCAGCAGGCTGTAGAACCCGCCAGGATAGGTTTCGTTGTCGATATCCATGGCGGGGTCTGATGTCACCTATGTGTCAGGGTGCTGGTCTTAAACCATCATCTCCTTGGTCGCCGTCAGTTTCAAGTCTGGATAGTCGCGCTCTACACGGTCGATATCCCACTGCAGGCGGGTCAGATAGACCACGTCGCCGTCATGGTCATGGGCAATGTGCTGCTTGTTGGTGTTGATGAATTTATCAAGCGCGGTCTTGTCGCCACTGACCCAGCGGGCCGAGGTGAACTGCGAGGCTTCGAAGCGCACCGGCAGGCCGTATTCCATCTCGATACGGCTCGCCAGCACTTCGAATTGCAGCTGGCCGACCACACCCACGATAAAGCCGGAGCCGATCGAGGGTTTGAAGACCTTTGCGGCACCTTCCTCGGCAAATTGCATCAGCGCCTTTTCCAGGTGCTTGGCCTTCATCGGGTCACCCGCGCGCACCCCCTGCAACAGTTCCGGCGCAAAGGACGGAATGCCGCTGACACGCAGCGCCTCTCCTTCGGTCAGCGTGTCGCCGATGCGCAGCTGGCCGTGGTTCGGGATGCCGATGATGTCACCAGCCCAGGCTTCCTCGGCCAGCTCGCGGTCAGAGGCCAGGAACAACACCGGGTTGGAGATGGCCATCGGCTTCTTTGAGCGCACATGGGTCAGCTTCATACCGCGTTTGAAATGGCCCGAGGCCAGCCGGACAAAGGCCACACGGTCGCGGTGCTTGGGATCCATATTGGCCTGCACCTTGAATACAAAACCGGCAACCTTCGTCTCATCCGGCGCAATCTGGCGCGGCAGCGCCGATTGTGGCTGCGGCTCGGGTCCGTAGGTGCTGATGCCATCCATCAGTTCCTTCACGCCAAAGGAATTGATCGCCGAGCCGAACCAGATCGGCGTCATATGCCCCTCAAGCACCGATTGCGGATCCAGTGCAGGCAGCAGCTCGCGGGCCATTTCGACCTCTTCCAGCAGCTTCTCAAGCAGATGTGCAGGCACATACTCGGCCAGCTTGGGATCGTCCAACCCCTCAATCGCGATGCTTTCGGCGATCTTGTTGCGATCCGCGCGGTCCATCAGTTCCAGCCGGTCGCGCAGCATGTCGTAACAACCGATGAAATCACGGCCAACGCCGATCGGCCAGCTGGCGGGCGTCACGTCAATCGCAAGGTTCTGCTGGATCTCGTCGATGATCTCAAAGGTGTCCCGGCTCTCTCGGTCCATCTTGTTACAGAACGTCAGAATCGGCAGGTCGCGCAGGCGGCAGACTTCAAACAGCTTCTGGGTCTGGCTTTCCACACCCTTGGCACCGTCGATCACCATCACCGCCGCGTCCACCGCCGTCAGCGTGCGATAGGTATCTTCCGAGAAATCGGAGTGACCGGGTGTGTCCACCAGATTGAAGCGGTAGCTGTTGTAGTCAAACGACATGGCCGAGGCTGAGACGGAGATCCCGCGGTCCTTCTCCATCTGCATGAAGTCCGACCGCGTGCGCCGTGCCTCGCCTTTTGCGCGCACCTGACCTGCCATCTGAATAGCACCGCCATAAAGCAGGAACTTTTCAGTCAGCGTGGTTTTGCCGGCATCCGGATGCGAAATGATCGCAAAGGTGCGGCGCCGGGCAATTTCAGCCGGCAGGTCGGGGCGGTTTGGGACGATATCGAGCATGAGCGCGCGTATATCAGGATGGCGGGCCGAGGCAAGAAAAACAGGGCGACAGCCGTTGCGTCGCGGTCCTGATAGCTGAGACCTGCTGTTTACTCCCAGACCAGCGTCTGCCCTCCAAGGCAGGCCGGCATGGCATCTGGCGGCAGCTGACCCAGCTGTTCAAAAAAGGTGAAGGCATCGAACTTGGAACACAGCTCGGCGATTTTGCCGTCCGCAAACCGAATCATCATGATTCCCTCGGCGCTGACCGGCGTCATCCCGTCCGGGCCATCAGAGGTCAGCAGATAGCGTGTCGAGGTCCAGTCGCCATCCTCGATATACTGCAGGATCTGAACGCGGAATTTGCCCGCAAGCTTGTGAACGACGTCAATCAGGACGGGATAGTCCTGACGTGGATTGGGGAGCCCGTCGAGCAGTTCGGTCGTATCCAGAGAGGGGGCCAGCATCTCGGCAAACGCGGCCATGTTGCGTTTCTCCCAGACCTCGAAAAACCAGCGCTGCACCAGTTGCTGTTTTGTCATCGTCAGGCAAAGTCCCATAGAGTCCATAAGGAGAGAATTCCCCATATGGTTGAATTGTAGGGGCAATTCTATCAGTAATCGTAAACTCGCTTCGCCTCTCGCCCAGTTCCCGGGCATCTGTTGCGGCCTCGCACATCCCGGCGCGAAGGGGCCATATACCAGCATGTTTACATCGGGCGCGGCTCCAGGCCCGAGATGCGCGGTGGTTGACCGGGGATCAGGCCCGGCGTGCGGATCAGCTTCTCCTGCGGCAGCGCAGCCCGTGTCAGCGGATCAAGCAGCAGGCTCTCAGCGGCGATCCCTTCGGCAAAGATGATCTGGTGGCGATCAAACAGCAGCTGGAAATAGTCGATGAAGCCGCCGGTTCGTTCGACAATGTCGATGCCATTGACCAGTTCGCGTGCGCGCACCAGCTGATCTGGTCGGCCACGGCGGCGACCTTCGCGACAGCGATGCACCAGCAACCGGTGGTCCGGGCTGACAAGCAGGTCATTTGCGTTGTTGAGCGCCCCGGCCCGGATCAGGATCGGAGCCATTTCTCCAACCGCACGGCTGGTGCATTGGCCGATCCAGCGCACCACTTGGGCACCGGCATCGCGGGTCAGAACCCGGTCGCCTACCTGTAGATCCTCAATCGGTCGCTGGGCGCCGGTGTCCAGGGTGATGTGTGTTCCGCGCGTGAAGGAGACACAGGCAAGCTGTGCAAGCCGCTGGCGCGTGCCCTCGCGGGTCTTGCGCACAAGGGTATAGCCGGTCTGCGGCAGCAAGGGGGCAAGCGGCAGCAGATAGATCGCCGCGATCAACCCGTCGTCATCGACCTCAACCACCACCAGCGCCTCCACATTGGCGCCGATATCCGGCATCAGCGTCAACAGGCAATCCAGATGCAGCCGGGCACCGGGTGCACCTGTTGCGCTGTCCTGACCAAGAACAAGCTGCCCGTCCGCGCGTGCGGTCAACGACAATTGGCGCGGTGGCGCGTTGCGCATCAGCTGATAGACGTCGTCCAGATGCAGGTCATCATATACCCCAAGCCCATCGCCCATATTCGCGCCCATCTCGACGCAGAAATCGGCGGCAGGAAAAACAGCAAGAATCTGGGCGGCAACGGGGCTCTGATGCAGCTGTGTCAGCATGAATAACCTAACCAGTATCGTGTGCGCATCCTGCGCGTATGACCTTCTATCTTGCGGCGAAATGTGGCGAGATGCGGACCAGAGCGGGGTGGTTTTGCGAAGCCGCAGGGGGAAACTGCCAAAGCCGGCAGGGCAGGGGATGACCACCGGATCGCCGATGGCATCGGGGCTGGTCAATCCCGGGGCGAGCGTGCAAGCTTCGGGCAACAGAACAGATGCGTGATCCGGTCCGCCACATCAGCCCATCGGGCAGCTGACAGGCGGACGACGACGCGCCGTAACAGGGAGAGAGATGATGGATTTGGGATTGTCGGGAAAGCGGGCGTTGGTCTGTGCCAGCAGCAAGGGGCTGGGGCTGGGCTGTGCTGAGGCTCTGGCCGAGGCGGGCGTGGATCTGGTGATGAACGCGCGCGGCGAAGAGGCGCTTCTGGCGTCAGCCCAGTCGATCCGCGATGTGTATGGTGTCAATGTCGAAACCATTGCTGCTGACATCACCACCGAGGCAGGGCAGGCCGAGGTTATCGCCGCGGCAGAGGGCGTCGATATCCTTGTCACCAACGCGGGCGGGCCGCCACCGGGCGTGTGGTCCGATTGGGGCCGTGATGATTTCATCAGGGCGCTGGATGCTAACATGCTGACGCCGATCGCGCTGATCAGGGCGCTGGTCCCCGGCATGATGGAACGCGGATGGGGCCGTGTCGTCAACATCACCTCACAGTCGGTGAAGGCACCGATTCCGGTTCTGGGCCTCTCCAATGCGGCGCGCACCGGGCTGACCGGCTATGTGGCAGGCACCTCGCGCCAGGTCGCGTCCAGGGGCGTGACCATCAACAATCTGCTTCCCGGCATCCATGCCACTGACCGCGCGGTCTCGCTGGATACGGGCGTGGCCCAGCAACAGGGGATATCGCTTGAGGAAGCGGCCGAACAGCGCGCCGCCAGCATTCCCGCCGGGCGCTACGGCACGCGGCAGGAATTTGGCGCTACCTGCGCCTTTCTCTGCTCCCAGCATGCGGGTTTTATCATTGGCCAGAATATTCTGTTGGATGGCGGCGCCACCAATATGACCATCTGATGGGGGCGACAGCGTGGCATCCGGTTTTTCGCTGAAGGATCAGTTGTTTAATATTGAGAAGACCCGCTATCTCGCGGGTCTCTTTGCGGCGGCGGACCCGGGGTTTGAAGCGGACAGATTTGTGTCCGAGGTGATGGCGGATCTGCCCGATCTGGAGCTGAAGCAGCGCATCGCGCTGATTGCCGATGTGCTGGCCCGCCACCTACCGGAGGATCTGGAGGCCGCAGCACCGGTGTTGCGGCGCGCCTTGCCACCGCCGCTGGACCCAAGCCTGAGCGATGATGACTTCGGTGATTTCATATTTGCGCCTTTGGGCGAACTTGTGGTGCTGCGCGGGCTGGACCAGGCGCCGGAGCTGTCGTTGCAGCTGCTCCGCGACATCACGCAGCGGTTCTCGATGGAATGGGCGATACGTCCCTTTTTGACCCGCTGGACCGATCTGACTCTGGCAGAGATGCAGCACTGGGCCACGAGCGACAATTATCATGTCCGCCGTCTGGTGAGCGAGGGCACCCGTCCAAGGCTGCCCTGGGGGCAGTCGGTACCGCTGACTCTTGCGCAGCCCTTGCCGCTGTTGGATCAGCTTCACGCAGATCCCACCCGCTATGTCACCCGCTCGGTCGCCAACCACCTGAATGACATCTCGAAGAAGGAGCCGGAACTGGTGCTGGACCGGCTACGCAGCTGGCAGGCGGCCGACCAGCAGCGCCCGGAGGAGCTGGCCTGGATCACGGCCCATGCCCTGCGCGGTCTCGTCAAAGAGGGTCATACAGGCGCCATGCAGATGCTGGGCTATGATCCCGAGGCCGCCGTCAAGGCGACGCTGGCGCTTGCCAAGGAGCCGGTCCATATCGGCGGAGCCCTGCAATTTGACTGCCATCTGGACGGCGCCCCCGGCGCCCCTGTGCTGGTGGATTATCGCCTGCATTTCCAGCGGCCCGGAGGCAAGGTCTCGGCGAAGGTCTTCAAACTGAAACAGACGGCGATTTCCGAAGGCGGCACCCGTCTCAGCAAGCGCCATCCGCTGAAAGCCGGGGCCAGCACCTTTACGCTGGTGCCGGGGCCGCATCGGCTGGAGTTGCTGGTCAATGGCCGGGTGCGGGATGATCTCACCTTTGATCTGCTGGAGCCTATGAGCTAGCAGTCCGCCCTCGGTTTACCCTCTGCCAGCTGCCCCTCCGTCAGCGGTGAGTTTGCCCGATCCAAGGCGCGATCTGTCGCGCCGCGCCCCGTTCCCTTGCATGGGGGCAGCGGGGTTGATATCTGCGAGCTAAACCAGATCGTTTTGATCAGAAACCAGTTACGAGGTCGCATGACATCTGCCCCCCTTGATCCGATGGTTGGCACCGATAGACCCGCCGTGACCGCACCACGTCTGGAGATCCGCAACCTGCGGCGCTTCTTTGACGGGCGGGCGGTGGTGGATGACGTGTCGCTACAGATCCAGGCCGGTCAGGTGACCTGTCTTCTGGGGCCTTCGGGCTGTGGTAAGTCCACCACTTTGCGGATGATTGCCGGCGTCGAGATGCAGGACAGCGGCGAGATTTACGTCGATGGCAAGCTGATCTGCGACACCGTGTTCCGCGTTCCGCCCGAACGCCGGGAAATCGGGCTTATGTTTCAGGACTTTGCCCTGTTCCCGCATCTGAGCGTGGCCGACAATGTCGCCTTCGGACTGAAGGGCAGCAAGGACGAGAAACGCCTCCGGGTGCAGGAGCTGCTGCAGAAGGTGTCGCTGTCGCAATATATCGACGAATTCCCCCATCAGCTGTCGGGCGGCGAACAGCAGCGGGTGGCCCTGGCCCGCGCGCTGGCGCCCAAGCCGCGCATCATGCTGATGGATGAGCCGTTCTCCGGGCTGGACAATCGCCTGCGCGACGGCATTCGCGACGAGACCCTGACATTGCTGAAGGAAGAGGATGCTGCCGTCCTGCTGGTCACCCATGAGCCGGAAGAGGCGATGCGGATGGCTGATGAGATTGCGCTGATGCGGTCCGGTAAGATCGTGCAGCAGGGGGCGCCCTATAATGTCTATACCCGTCCGGTCGATCGTGCGGCGGTGGGGTTCTTCAGTGACACCAATGTTCTTCATGCCGAAGTGAATGGCGCTCTGGCCGAAACGCCCTTTGGTCAGTTTCTGGCGCCGGGTGTGCCTGATGGCACCAAGGTCGACATCGTGTTCCGCCCCCAACATCTGCGCATTGATTTTGATCGGAACGGGCGCGGCCCGCACCCGACCCCCAGCGACGGGGTAGCCGCGCGCGGCGTGGTCGAGCGGGCGCGCTTTCTAGGGCATGAGAGCCTGGTTGAATTTCGCATGGATTTCGATGGCAGCGTGCTGAAGGCGACTGTGCCCAATGTATTCCTGCCGGATGCAGGCCGGGTGATGTGGCTCACGGTTCGGCGCAACCGGTGCTTCGTCTTCCCGACCGGCAGCTGAGCTACATCCATCAGCCGGTCGTTGGCCCCGCAGCAGCATCGGACGAGTCGGCATAGGGCTGGTAGTCCATCAATCGTTTGCCGGGCTCATCCACGAACAGCTCGGGCAGGGGTTTGGCCGCCTCGATCAGGTCGACCCGGAACACCCGGAAATCGCCACGCGTTTCGCACCAGGCGGTCAGCGTCCAGACCCGGCCCCAATACTCCATATGCAAGGGGCGGATGACGCGCTCGGTCAGCGTCTCATCAATGCGGCGATAGGTCAGATGCAGCTTCTGGCGGGCCTTTATCGCGGCCCGCAAGGTTGGCATCTGCGTAAAGCCCCGCGCAGCATCGGCAAAGGGGTAGACGGCAAACTTCCACGCATCCGCCTCGGCGATGGTGCCTTCGGGCAGCACCGCGTCCACCTTGGCGGCCAGCCTCTCTGCGGCGGCCTTCAAATCCGGATCGGCGGCCTCGGCCACAATCGCCATGCCCAGGTTCAGCGCCTCCAGCTCCTCCGCAGTCAGCGTCAGCGGCGGCAGCGTGATCGCTTCGCGCACCATATAGCCGACCCCTCGTGCGCCCTCCACCGGGACACCGCTGGCAACCAGCGTATCCATGTCGCGGTAGATCGTCCGGGTCGAGACTTCCAGCCGTTCGGCGATATCCTGTGCGCGGTGCAATTTCCCGTCGCGCAGGATCTGGATAATATCAAAGAGGCGATCAGTACGGCGCATGATCTAGCCTTGGAACGGCGCGGGGAGGAGGTCAAGGCCCGACACCACGCGCAGTGATTGACGCCCCCCGCCGGATAGAGGGCGGATGCAGCGCATCCACCCTCCGTACTTGACCTGAGCCTGGCTTGCGCCCCTCAGGAGGCCATGCTCCACTGTACCTCCTCATGACGCATCTGCGCAGTGCCCTCGGCAATCGCCTGCATCAGGCTGGCGCAGAAGTCCTGCTTGTGGAACTCAGCCGCGACCGACTTGGCGGTTTCCATGTCTGCCCAGATGACATAATCGGTCCAGCGCCCGTCCTCGCCGCAACTCAGCTGTCGGTGAACAAATCCGGGCTGGGCGCGAACGAAGGATTCGCTGGCCTGGCTCAGCACGATGAATTCCGCTTCGCTCACACCTTCGGCCAGTTTGAAGGTCACAATCTCTGCAACATGTTTGCTCATCACGTCTCTCCTTGAATGCTGTGATGGAGGTGGTGTAGAGCAGGCCAACTGACATAAACCTGTCAGTTGTGTTTTCAGCAGCGCGCAAAAATGCAGTTTTGCGTGGAATCCACGCCCCTGCCGATGTCTCACGGCTTTTCCCGCCGGGGGCTCGGCGCTTAAAAACAGGTCAAACAACAACGCAGACCGTCTCCCGGCGGATCTGCCGCAGAAGGAGACGCTCTCATGCTTAACAATATCGGCCTTCCCGGCCTGCTGCTCATCGCCGTTGTGGTTCTGGTCCTCTTTGGCCGCGGCAAGATTTCCTCGCTGATGGGTGAGGTCGGCAAAGGCATCACCGCCTTCAAAAAGGGCGTGAACGACAGCACCAAGGAGCTGGAAGAAGAGACCTCCGCCGAGACCGCGCGCGACGTGACGCCCGAGACCGAAAAAGACAAGGTCTAAGCCGCGATGTTTGATCTTGGGTGGACCGAACTCATGGTTATCGGCGTTGTGGCGCTGATTGTTGTCGGGCCCAAGGACCTGCCGGTTTTGTTCCGCAATGTCGGACGGTTCGTGGGCAAGGCCAAGGGCATGGCGCGCGAATTCAGCCGGGCCATGAATGACGCCGCCGATGAGGCGGGCGTCAATGAGATGGCCAAGGGGCTGAAAGCGGCGGCCAACCCGGTCAATACCGCAATGGACGGCGTCAAACAGGCCGCGCAGGATATGGCAAAATCCATCGACCCGACCAAGTTCGACCCCGACAGTGAAACCGGGAAACTGGCCGCTGAGCGGGCTGAGGATGCCAAGAAGATCCAGGCGGCCACTGCCCGTGCCGCTGCGGACCGCAAGGCACGCGAGGCCGCAGAGGCCCAGGCCAAGGCAGCCGAAGCGGAGGCGGCCCTGGCTGCCACAGACACGTCGGCGACGTCAGAAAGTGAGACCAAGACATGAGCGCGTCCGAGGATATCGACGACAGCACAGCGCCGCTGATTGAGCATCTGGCCGAATTGCGCACCCGCCTGATCCGGGCGGTTGGCGCGTTCATCGTGGGGATCGTGCTGGCCTTCACCGTGGCAGAGCCGATCCTGCAGTTCCTGCTTGGCCCGATCGAGGAAACCCTGCGCAGCCTCGGCGACCCGTCGCCAACGCTGCAATACACCAGCCCGCAGGAATATCTGTTCACGCTGTTCCGCATCTCCATGGTGTTTGGCTTTGCGCTGTCATTCCCGGTTATCGGCTTCCAGCTCTGGCGCTTTGTGGCACCGGGGCTTTACAAGACAGAGAAGAACGCCTTTTTGCCCTTCCTCATCGCCTCGCCGGTGATGTTCCTCTTGGGGGCCAGTTTTGCCCATTTCGTGGTCACACCGCTGGCGATGGCGTTTTTCCTTGGCTTTGCCGATGTGTCATCCATCTTTGCCAACCTCTTGTCCGGCGCGGTCGACAGCCTGCCTGCGGATGCCGCCGTGGTGCCGGAAACCACAGAAGGTGTGCGCATCACCTTCTTTGGCAAGGTCAACGAGTCGCTGGACATCACGCTGAAGTTCATTATGGCCTTTGGCCTGTGTTTCCAGCTGCCGGTGCTCCTGACCCTGATGGGCAAGGCCGGGTTGGTCAGCGCAGATGGTCTTGGCAGCGTGCGCAAATACGCGGTTGTCGCCATTCTGGTGCTGGCTGCGCTGGTGACGCCGCCGGATGTGATCACCCAAGGCATCCTGTTCTCGGTGGTCTATGGCCTTTACGAGCTGTCGATCCTGTTGGTGCGTCAGGTGGAAAAGACCCGCGAGGCCAAGCTGCGCGCAGAAGGCTACTATGATGACGAGGATGATGACGGCGACGATCTGTACGAGGAGATGGGCCGGCATCCCGAAGACGACCCGCTGATGGCCGAGTTCGACGATGAGGACGACGGCAAGACCCGGTAATCCAGACCGGATCTGCTCCTGCTAGATCTGGACCAGCATATCGAGAAAGGGCGCGCCGGAGACGGTGCGCCCTTCCTTATGCGGCCGGGGCGCCATGGCGGATCGGGCAGGGGTGTATAGGCTGCCCCCTTGCTCGCGCAGCCGGAACATGCTTTGACGCCGGTAACCCACCGACGGAGACACCCATGGACCAGACCAAACCCACCCGCGTTGTTCTTTCCAGCGATCACGCGGCAATCGACCTGCGCCAGGCCATTGCCACGCATATTGCCGCAAACGGATATGAGGTGGTTGATATCGGTCCGACAACACCGGAAAGCACACATTACCCCAAACATGGCGCGGCGGCGGCAGAGCGTGTTGCCTCGGGTGATTGCGATCTGGGCATTATCCTCTGCGGCACCGGCCAGGGCATCATGATGGCCGCGAACAAGGTCAAAGGCATCCGCTGCGGCGTCTGCTCAGAGACTTTCTCGGCCAAGATGATCCGCCAGCACAATAACGCCAACATGCTCTCTATCGGAGCGCGTGTGGTAGGCGACAGCCTGGCGATTGAAATTGTCGATGCCTTCCTCAATGCTGAGTTCGAGGGCGGCCGACATGCCACGCGCGTCGACATGATCGAGCCGCAGGACAGCTGAGCCCGAGCGCGCCGATACGCCCCACGTGCAATAGACCGGAGGCCCCGATGGATGACACAAGCCTGAGCCGCATCGCCGATGCGCTGGAACGGATGGCACCTGCGCCACTGAAGGCGCCTGACTTTGGTGCTGCCTCTGCCTTTGTCTGGCATGTGGCCCCGGACCGGCTGGAGGCTGTCGAAACCGTGAACCGCGTCGATCTTGAGCTGCTGCTGGGGATCGACCGCGCGCGCGACACGCTGCTGGACAATACCCGCCGCTTTGCCGCCGGGTTCGGCGCCAATAATGCACTGCTCTGGGGCGCGCGGGGGATGGGTAAATCCAGCCTTGTGAAAGCGATCCACGGACAGCTGTCGCCGGACTTCCCCGCTCTGAAACTGGTGGAGCTGCAGCGCGAGGATCTGCCATCGGTCGCGCGTCTGCTGAACCATCTGCGGGCAGCGCCCGAGCGGTTCATCCTGTTCTGCGATGACCTGTCCTTCGGCCATGACGATCAGCACTACAAAAGCCTGAAAGCGGTGCTGGATGGCGGCATCGAAGGTCGGCCGGACAATGTGCTGTTCTATGCCACCTCCAATCGCCGTCATCTGATGCCGCGTGATATGATCGAGAACGAACGCTCCAGCGCCATCAACCCGTCGGAAGCGGTTGAGGAAAAGGTCTCTCTCTCGGATCGGTTCGGGCTGTGGCTGGGTTTCCACCCCTGCGATCAGGATGAATATCTCGCCATGATATCAGGCTATTGCGCGGCCTATGGCGTTGTGGTGCCGGAACCGGTTCTGCGCGCCGAGGCGATCGAATGGCAGGCCACGCGCGGCGCCCGCTCGGGCCGGGTGGCCTGGCAGTTTTTTACCGATCTGGCCGGCCGCCATGGGGTGAAGGTCAGCTGACCGCAAAGACGGCAGCAGCCATGATTGAACAGCTGTGATCAACCAAAAGACGGCGCTCGGGATGACCCGGAGCGCCGTCTCTTTATTGCCTGTTGCCGCTTGCGACGTTTATTGCAGATAGGGGAGCGGATCGACGCTTTCAAAGCCGTTGCGCACCTCGAAATGCACATAGGCAGCGGGTCCGTCCCGCAATGCGGCGATGGTCTGACCGCGCGAAACGGTGTCGCCCTTGTTGACCTCGATCTTGTCGACATTGGCATAGACCGTCAGCAGCTTGGCGTCGTGGCGGATCACAATGATCGGAATATTGTTGGAATCCTTGGTGATCGCCGCCACCGTACCGCCATCGGCGGCCTGCACCGGGGCGCCCGCTGCACCTGCGATATCAATGCCGTCGTTCTTGCCCTTGGAATAGGTGCGGATGATCTTGCCCTTGACCGGGAAGCCCATCGCGGCGCTGGAGCTGCGGGTCGGGGTCGGGACCTCTACCTTAGGCAGCGCTTTCGGCGCCTGGGCCGCGGGGGCGACGGTTTCCTGCGGCAGTGGCTTGGTGGCGCTTGGCGGCAGGGGCGTATTGGTGCCTTCACCCGGCGCGGTGACGGTGGCGGCGGCTGGAACCACCGCTGCGGATGCTTCCTTGCGCGGGGCTGGGCGGTCCTTCAGCGGGATCAGCAGGAACTGGCCCTCACGGATGGCAAAATCGCTGCCGAGGCCGTTCCATTCCGCAAGGGATTTCACCGGCACCTGATAAAGCCGCGAGACGGTATAAGCGGTTTCGCCGCGCTTCACCTTATGGCGCACCGGCTCTGGGCCGCTTTGGACCTGCGGCTTGCTTGCGGTCGGCTGCGGTGCCAGCGGCGTTGTGCTGACGGTGCTTGCCGCCGAGGGTGTGGTCGATGGGGCGCTGTCGATCGCATCCCCCGCCAGCGAGGCGATATCGACGCCGCCGCTGGTCGCCGTACCGGGTGCGCGGCGGGGCAGGGCAATGATCTCCCCCTGCCGCAGCGGATCGTCGGGCTTCATCCCGTTGAACCGGGCCAGCTCGCTGGCGGGCAGACCAATGCGGCCTGCCACATCGTTCAGCGTATCGCCGCGACGGGCAACGGCCACCTGATAGGATGGATAGGTGATCAGCCCCTTGGCATCGGGTTTCGGGCGGCTGGCGGTTGCGGTCTGCGCCGCCTTTGTCGTGTTGAACGCACCGATCTGGCCGCGCAGGTCGTAATCCAGCGGTGCCTCGCAGGCCGCCAGCACGGCCACCAGCGGCAGTGCCATCAGCGCCTTGCGTCCTGTCACACGATTGCGGTGGGTGGGTACAGTCACTGTCATTTCGCTCTCCTCGGAACGCCGTTCCCGTCTTGCGGGCCCCCATTATCCCTGGGGCTTGCCAATAGTCTGTCGGCCAGCCACGCGATCCCGCTGGAGGATGTCCGGAGCGGTTGGGGTGGGCGGGTCTCTTGCCCCTCCCTTACGTGTCTTTGCCGATCCCCTCAAGCAGGGGAACAAAACGCACCGGGCGCAATTCGTCGTATTCGAGGCCGCTGTCGGTTTTTTGAACACGGATCAGCGTCTGTACAGTGTCGGACTGCCCCACGGGCACCACCATAATACCGCCGGTCTTCAGCTGCGCCAAGAGTGGGCCGGGCGGGTCTTCGGCGGCAGCGGTCACGATGATTCGATCAAAAGGCGCCTGTTCGGGCAGGCCGTGGCTGCCATCGCCGACCAGCGAGGTAATATTGGACAGGTGCAGTTGATCGAAGATCTGCCGCGCCTCCCGCACCAGCCGCGCATGACGATCCACGGTATAGACCCGCCGCGCCAGCTTGCTCAGGATCGCGGCCTGATAGCCAGAGCCGGTGCCAACTTCCAGCACCGTATCGCGGGGCGAGATCTGCAAGGCCTGGGTCATCAGACCGACAACAGAGGGCTGCGAAATGGTCTGCCCGCAGGCGATCGGCAACGGCATATCCTCGTAGGCGCGCGCCGAAAACAGCCCCCGCACAAAGGGGCCGCGGTCGATCTGTTCCATTGCATCGAGGACCTGCGCATCCGTCACCCCGCGCGAGCGCAGGGCGAACAGGAACTGCATCTTGGTTTCAGCTGTCGGGTCGCTCATTCAATGCCCTTCAGGCGCTCCAGCGCATCTGTCGCGGTCAGATCCGCCCGCATCGGCGTCACGGAGATATAGCCTGCCAGGTTCTGCGCTGCGTCACTGCCCTCGGCGGTGGCAACATGCTGGTTGCCACCACGGATCCACAGGTAGCGCCGCCCGTTGGGGGAGGTCTGCTCCTCGGCCGAGAAATGGCTGCCGCGCCGGAAACCCTGCGGTGAAATCCGCCGTCCCTTCACATCAGCGGCAGGGACAGGTGGGAAATTAATGTTGTAAAACAAGCGGTAATCGGCGTCTTCCTTGGGCTGCGCTTCCAAGATGGAACGGATCAGATCGGCACCATGTTGGGCGGCTGCCTCAAACGGGTTTTCAAGCTGCGCGTTCTGAGGCCCAAAATACTGCGACAGGCCCATGGCCGGAATGCCCTGCAATGCCGCCTCCATCGCCCCGCCGAGGGTGCCGGAGTAGAGCGCGTTCTCGGCAGAATTGTTGCCCCGGTTTACCCCGGACAACACCAGATCCGGTTGCTGGTCTTTCATCACCACATGCAGCCCGGCCAACACACAGTCCGCAGGCGATCCTTCTGCGGCAAAGCGATGTTCGCCCAGCTGGCTCAGCATGAAGGGGCGGGTGTAGCTGATGCAATGACCAACGCCGGATTGCTCAAACGCCGGTGCCACTGTCCAGACTTCTCCGCCGGGACCTGCAACCTCGCGGGCGATCTGCTCCAGAACCGCAAGGCCGGGGGCGCTGATGCCATCGTCATTGGTGATCAGAATTCGCATGGACGGGGCCTCTCGTCTGGCTCTGGCAGCCTATGTGTCGGGCGTGATTACGCCGATCTGCACTCCAGACCTGAATAAGATGTGGGGCAAAAGGGGGCAAGCCTTTCCCCGTCGTGACCCCGACCAGAGCGCCCGGCGCCAGCCCCTGCGGCACAGAGGTCACAGATTTTCTGGCCCGCTTGAAAACCAGAACGACCGGCGCCCGTTGCAGGCACCGGTCGGCGGAAAGCCGCGTGTTCGCGCAGTTTGCGGGTGTCTCTGACCCTCAGATCAGTCGGCGGCGGCCAGAATCTCGGGGAGCAGCCGTGCGGCCTCGGCCTGCGGCGTGCTCAGGGCATCGCGATCTTCACCCGGAAAGAACCGTGCGCGCACCGCTGTCGCCATCGGATTTGGCGCCAGCACCTGCACCTTGGGGCCGGTCTTGGCGCTTTCGACCTGCCAGCTGTTGGCCAGCGACATCTGCGCGGCCTTGCTGGCGCCATAGGCTCCAAAGAATTTCTCGCCCGCGCGGGGATCGTCAAAGAATACGGCCTGACCGGTCTGCCCCAGAAGCGGCGCCACATAGGGGATCAGAACGGAGGGTGCCGTGGCATTGATCGCGATGGATTTCTGCCAGTCCTTGGCCGCCACGAATTGCGCCGGGCTCAGCGGCGCGGCGTGAATGGCGGTGTGCAGCCAGAGGTCCAGCCGCCCCCAGCGATCATGGATGCCCCGGCAGAGCGTGGCCATGGCCTCCGGAACGGTGATATCCATAGGGGCCAGAGTCGCCGAGCCACCGTTGGCCTTGATACGATCGTCCAGCTCTTCCAATGCGCCTGTGGTGCGGGCCACGGCGACGATGTGATGCGTCGGCGCCAATGCCTCTGCGAGGGCGGCGCCCAGGCCCCGTGAGGCCCCGGTGATGAGAGCGAGTTTCTGTGTCATGGGCGCCTTGTGCGGCGCAGCGCGGCGCGGGTCAAGGGGCCAAAGCGGCGCAGCGGTCTCAAGCCTGGGCGTGATGCCCGTCCGCGCGCCGGTTGCGGGTCACCCGCCCGGCATCGCCAGACGTGATGCCTTGCCGTTTTTCTGAAGGATCAGGCCGTCGGCATCAATGGCAACAACTTCGCCACCGGACAGGCGGCTGCCGCGGGTCACGATCTGCATGCGGCCGTTCGGCATCCGCACCATGGCGCTCAGGTTGTCGTTGGCGCCGAACAACCCCAGAAGGCTGAGGCGGTTGCGGTGCAATGCGTCTTTCTGGGTGGCATGACCGGCGACATTGGCCGGCGTCTTGCCATTCTCACGATTTGCCATTCTGGACAGGATTTCTTTCTTGTGCGGTATCGACCTTCGGCTATCAGCTGCGCACTGCCGGGAACAGGGGGCGCCGAGAGCGTGGGCAAGCCCATGCCGGTGCGCCCCGGCGCCCTGCGCAAACGCCCGCCCATTCCGCCAAGTGACCCTGCGCAATTGCGCGCAGGGGGCTTGAAGTCTCAGGTGTCGCATCTTGCAAGAGCGACAGTGCAGCGCCTAGGCGGCGCGCAGATCAGCCTCCTCAGGCATCATAGATGAGCGAGGGCAGATCGTGGCCATAGGCATAAAGCAGCCCCAGCAACTCTTCCATCTGCGCGCCGACCATCTGCAGATTGTAAAGCGGGTGATCCGGCTCGGAGATCTGTAGCTCAGGGTATTGCCCTTCGGGCCGCATATGCAGCATCGCTTCAACAGACTCGCTGTCATCGGGCGGAATGGCATTGGCCAGCCAGGCCCGCTTGCTGTCCATATCTTCGGTGTCCTGCATCTCGAACCGGTCGAGATAGGCATCGAAATCCTCTTGGCTGAGCCGCGCCCATGTGCCCAGAATGAACTCTTCTCCACGGGTGTCCGCCAGCGGTACAGCCAGCACCGCCCGCACAAAGCGCAGATGCCCCAGGCGGCAGAAATCTTCGGTCAGCACATCCCCCGCCTGCGCCGAGATCGCCGTGTTGTCATGCACGAACATATCCTCCGGGCAGACGTCGGGCCGGTCGCAGCTGAGGCTCAACAGCTGGGCAAACGTCGCTCCGCAACAGCGACACTGGCGCTGTGAGCCAAGCATGCGGGCGAGATGTGGATCCAAGGGGACGGCCTTTCGGGGGCAGGGGCAAAAAGGAAAGAGGCGCCGATCTGGTGATCAGCGCCTCATGAGTCGTACTGATATCGGCTGCGCTCTTACTCTGCCGGCGACTTCATTTCAAACCCCCGTTCGACCATATCGGTCGGAACAACAGGGTATTCGCCCGAGAAACAGGCATCACAATACTGCGGGCATTTGCTGTTACGGCCCTGATCCTGCCCGACGGCCCGGTAAAGCCCGTCCAGCGAGATGAACTTCAGGCTGTCCACGGCCAGATGTTTGGCCATCTGATCCTCGGACATGGTTGCGGCCAGCAGCTTGTCACGTTCGGGCGTGTCCACACCATAGAAACAGGGCCAAGCGGTCGGCGGCGAGGCAATGCGGAAATGCACCTCGCTGGCCCCGGCATCCAGGATCATCTCCTTGATCTTGCGCGATGTTGTCCCACGCACCACGGAATCATCCACCAGGATCACCCGCTTGCCCTCGATCAGGGCGCGGTTCACGTTCAGCTTCAGGCGCACGCCCATGTTGCGGATCTGCTCGGTCGGCTCAATGAAAGTCCGGCCCATATACTGGTTGCGGATGATCCCCATCGCATAGGGAATGCCCGATTGCAGCGAATAGCCGATCGCTGCGGGCGTGCCGCTGTCCGGCACCGGGCAGACCAGATCCGCCTCGACCGGGTTTTCCTTTGCCAGCTCGCGACCGATGGCTTCGCGGGTCTCATAGACGGACCGCCCGCCAAGGATCGAATCAGGGCGGGAGAAATAGACATGTTCAAAGATGCAGAACTTGGACGACTGGCGGCGGAACGGGAAATGGCTCTCGACACCTTTGTCGGTGATCACCACCATTTCGCCCGGCTCGATCTCGCGCAGGAACTCGGCGCCGATGATGTCCAGCGCACAGGTCTCCGAACTCAGTGCATAGCCTTCGCCGACCCGACCCAGCACCAGCGGGCGCACGCCCAGCGGGTCGCGGACACCGATCAGCTTGGTCCGGGTCATGGCAACAACCGAGAAGGCGCCTTCGACCCGGCGCAGCGCATCTTCCATCCGCTCCGGGATATTGCGCTGCAACGAGCGGGCCATCAGATGAATGATGCACTCACTGTCGGACGAGCTCTGGAAGATCGAGCCGCGCTCGATCAGTTCGCGGCGCAGGGCATTGGCGTTGGTGATATTGCCGTTGTGGGCAATCGCTGCACCGCCCATAGCGAATTCGCCAAAGAAAGGCTGCACGTCCCGGATCGCAGTCTGACCCTTGGACCCGGCGGTGGAATAGCGCACATGGCCAATCCCGATGGGGCCGGGCAGGGTAGACATCACATCCTGCGAGGTGAAGTTGTCGCGGACATAGCCGAAACGACGGGCGCTCTGGAACCCTTCGACAGGATCATGGGTGACAATGCCGCCGGCCTCCTGTCCCCGGTGTTGCAGGGCGTGCAGGCCGAGCGCGACAAAGTTGGAAGCGTCCTGGACGCCGACGACGCCAAAGATGCCGCATTCTTCGCGCAGCTTGTCATCGTCAAACGGGTGGGCGGGGGGCATCTGCGGCATCGGCAAGGCGGTGTAGCTCCGAATCCGGTTGTCAGGATGTCCCCCACATAGAGGGTCCGTCCGCGCATGTCACCCAAGGATCACGGTTTCACGACAGTTGGGTAAAAAAACCGCAGCCCTGACCGCCGTCGGACAGCCGCCAAAAACAAAAAACCTGCGAAATATCGCAGGCCGCAGGAGGGGGGTGCCGGAGCATATTTATTTGGCGAACAGCGTGGGATATGCAGATCCCGTGACCGGCAACGTCCAGATCCGTGTCCGGTTCGCGCCCGCGTCAGCCTCAGGCGGCCAGCAGCCCGCGCAGCATGTCAAAGGCGGAGAGCACATCGTCACGGTCATCTTCGCGGCTGTCGGTCTCGTCCTTGCCCGCGTCAGAAAGAGCACGCCCGTCCTCGCTGGCGAGGATCTGACGGGTTTCGGCCAGCGACAGCGCCCGGAAGGCACCATCATCGGCGCTGTTGGCGGTGTTCTCATGTGCAACATGTACCAGCATCCCGCAGGCAGCCCAGATCATTTCTTCCTCGGCAAAGGACAGATAGATGCGGGCCATCTTCTCCGGCATGGCGGCAGAGATGCCGTTGTAGCCAATCAGCGACACCACCTTGGTGATCGCGGTGGGCACATCAAACAGCCTCTCGACGGCAGCCAGTTCCAGACCAACCTGCTGATCGGCGGGCAGCATCAGATCGTCATCATTGCCCAAAGCGCCGGCGGGGACATGCACCAGAGAAGTGAGGCGCGGCACCGCGTGTTTGACACCGGTCACCTCCTGCGCACCGCCATCCAGGGTGTAGACTTTGTCGCCGGGCTTGACGTGACGGGCCTGTACAAACCCACGCTCGGTCTCGATCATCATATGCGGCAGCAGACCGCCGGTGCGCGGACGCAGGCGGCTGCGGTTGGATGCGGCAGGGCGCGCAGCTGTCGGGAAATCCATCAGAAGACCAACCGGCTGACAGTCCGCAAATGATGTCGAGTGATCCAGCAGCATGGTGTTGTCCTTCTGAGCGATAGGCCTGACGTTCTGTCCGGCGTCTTGTTGACACCAATGTGCGCTCCGAATTTGGACGGAATTGGGGCAAGGATCGGGCCGATTGGGACAACAGCGGGGTTTTTGGTCTCCAAAGCTGCCTCATTCCCCAAATTGTTGCCGAAAAACACCTCCGATCACAGGATTTGTTAACTTTTATCGGTTTGCCCCCGCGTTCAGCACATGGAGCAGGGAGGCGATCAGGCGCTAAAAATCGCGATTCTAATTGGTTAATAAAGCGTTAATGGGCGTTCTTGATGTTAGGAAAGGTAAACGCCAGTCGGGGCTGGAATGTCGGAATTGGATAAGTCGCCATCGCTCCAAAGTCCGCACTGCGCAGCCCTAACCGGAGGCTGCTATGGCCAGTCGAGGCGGCGCTGCCCATGGGCGCCACAACGCGCCTCCTGTCCCAGGCGTGACCCGATGTATTAAAAAAGGGCGCCCGAAGGCGCCCCGTTTCAGTCTGGTTGTAATCCCGTTTCTCGCCCGCACCCGTGATCCGCGCAGCCACCCACTGGCGGCGGATCGGCGTCCGTCTCACTTGTCGCAGGAGCCGATCAGGCTTTCATATTGTGTGGTCACCCAGCCAAGCGCCTGCTCGGGGTTGCGGTCTTCGATCTTGCCGATCATCCGCTCAAACACCACCGCAGAGCGGCTCTCGTCCACGATGGTAAAGCTCTGGCCGGTCATCACCACATTATAGAGGAAGAAGGCAATCGCCACCAACAGGATGCCGCGCAGCACCCCGAAGAAGAAGCCGATCCCCTGATCCAGCCCGCCAAGCGCCGAGCGCTGGACCAATGATGAGAACAGCGGCGTGAAGAACGACACCACAATCAGCGCCAGCGCAAAGACCGCGGCAAACGCCGCGATGATCGACAACTCGCAGCTGTCCGCAATGAACTCCCCGATGACCGGGATCTCGGCCATCAGCGGCTCAACCTGTGGCGCAAACAGAAAGGCCAAGATGGCGGCGGCGATCCAACCAGCGATGGCCATCGCCTCACGCACGAAACCGCGCGAATAGGCCAGCAACGCTGATACAACAATGACCAGGGCCACGACCCCGTCGATAATGGTGAAACCTTCCATGTCCCTCGCCCGTTAACCTGCGATTAGAATTCTTGCGACTTTAGCCAGCCCCAAAGTATTCGCCAACAAAACCGGCGAGATCAGAGGCCTGCCGCACCGCAAGTCCGGGGACCGCGACGGATTTGCCACCACTTGGAGCTATCGCTGCGGTGAAACCAAGTTTTTGCGCTTCTTTCAACCGGTTTTCGGTCTGGGGGGCCGGTCGCAGGGCTCCTGAGAGCGATATTTCTCCGAATACCACCGTATCAGAGGGCAATGCGGTGTCTTCGCGGGCGCTGAGCAGCGCCGCCGCCACCGCCAGATCCGCCGCAGGTTCCGATATCTTCATGCCGCCGGCCACATTCAGATAGACGTCGAGCCCGGCAAAGGGGATGCCGCAGCGCGCTTCCAGCACGGCAAGGATCATCGCCAGGCGCGAAGAGTCCCAGCCCACCACGGCCCGGCGTGGCTGCGAATGCGGCGAGGGCGCGACCAGCGCCTGCATCTCGACCAGAACCGGGCGGGTACCTTCAATGCCAGAAAACACCACAGAACCGGGCGAGGGTGTGCCGCGTTCCGACAGAAACAGCGCCGAGGGGTTGCGGACTTCGCTCAGCCCGCCACCGGTCATCTCGAAGACGCCGATCTCATCCGCCGGACCAAAGCGGTTCTTGACCGCGCGCAGAATGCGGAACTGATGCCCGCGCTCGCCTTCGAAATACAGCACGGTATCCACCATATGCTCGACCACCCGCGGACCGGCAATCTGGCCTTCCTTGGTGACATGGCCCACCATGATGATAGAGATCCCATTGGTCTTGGCAAAGGTGGTCAGCTCATGCGCCGCGGCACGGACCTGGCTTACGGATCCCGGCGCGCTGTCCACATGATCGGCCCACATGGTCTGAATGGAGTCGATGATCGCCAGCTGTGGCCGCTCCGCCTCCAGCGTGGTCAGGATATCGCGCAGATTGGTCTCCGCCGCCAGCTTGACCGGCGCTTCAGCCAATCCCAGCCGCTGCGCCCGCATGCGTACCTGCGCACTGGCCTCTTCGCCGCTGACATAGATCGTCTTGAGGCCTGAATGGGCAAACTGCGCCGCCGCCTGTAGCAGCAGCGTCGATTTCCCGATCCCAGGATCGCCGCCCACCAGAATGGCCGAGGCAGGCACCAGCCCGCCGCCCAGCACCCTGTCCAGTTCCGCAACCCCGCAGCAGGTGCGTGGCGGTGGCGTCTCCTCGGTTGCAAGATCGCTGAGTGGAATGGTCTTGCCCCGGCGCATGCCCAGAGATTTCGACGCCGGGCCGCCTTTGGACAGGCCCTTGTCTTCGGTGATGGAATTCCACTCGCCACAGCCATCGCAGCGCCCGGACCACTTTGAAAAAGATGCTCCGCAGGCAGAGCAGGAATATGTTGTTTTTGCCATCCGGTAGATCTGGCAGATGTTTCTGGTTTGTTCAAGTGTTGCGGTCGCTGAAACCGATCCTGCGAGGCGCTGCCTCGCGCTCCGGGATATTTGACGCCAGAAGATGGGAAGTAGCGGATTTCTTCTGGCCGGAAATATCCCGGGGGAGGCCGCAAGGCCGGGGGCAGAGCCCCCGCGGACCCGGTTCTTACTCGGCAGTTCTGACCCGCCGCTCGGTTATCAGCCCCAGCACCACCGAGGCCAGGATACAGCCTGTAAACAGATAAAGCCCCCAGGCGGTTTCGATCGTCGCGTAGCCGATCCCCTTGGCCAGGGTGATATAGAGCGCGATCAGAAAGACATCGGCCATCGCCAGCTTGCCCAGAATATGGAGGACGGGCTGTAGCCGCATATCCAGCAGGCCCCATTGCACCAGCGCCAGCCCGATGGTTTTGAGATAGGGCGCAAAGATCGCAAAAGCCGTGACCGTCAGAGCGAGGATGACATCGCTGCCCCAGAGGCTCTGCAAGCCGGTGATAACCGAGATCTCGCTGAGGCCGAAGATCGGCAGCAGACCCGCCCGCATCAACGGCGCAAACCAGGCGACGGGGTAGAGGATCAAGAGCGAAAGGGTGAGGAGGCGGAGGATCATGGCAGCTCGTTTTCTGTGGGTCGGCCAAGACTTGCGCGTTTAGTGCCGGATTTGAAGGGGGAAGGCTGCGTGCGAACGCCAGACGCGGTGCCAGAGATAGCGACCCTCGCAAAGAAAAGGCCGCGAGGCCTAACGCACCGCCTCGATCGGTCCTTCCGCGCGGCCGTGGATGAACTGGTCGAGATAGGGATCGCCCGACTGGTCCATCTCGCTGACCGGGCCGGTCCATTGGATCACGCCTGCGTGCAGCATCGCCACATTGTCGGCAATGGCGCGGACCGAGGACATGTCGTGGGTGATGGTCATCGCCGTTGCGCCCATCTCGACCACGATTTCGCGGATCAGGTCGTTGATGACGCCGGACATGATCGGGTCGAGGCCGGTGGTTGGTTCATCAAAGAAGATGATTTCGGGCTCGGCTGCAATCGCACGGGCAAGTCCCACACGCTTCTGCATGCCGCCCGACAGTTCTGCGGGCAGCCGGTCCGCCACATCAGCCTTCAGACCCACCCGGCGCAGCTTCTCGATGGCGATTTCGCGCGCCTCTTCGGTGGGCCGCTTCAGCGCGCCGCGCAAGAGGCGGAAGGCCACGTTTTGCCAGACCGGCAAGCTGTCAAACAGCGCGCCGCCCTGGAACAGCATCCCGAAGCGGGCCAGAAACATGTCGCGGTCGCCGGATCCGGCGGGTTTGCCATCGACAAGGATCTCACCGCTGTCGGGCTGGATCAGGCCAAGGATGCTTTTCAGCGCCACCGATTTGCCGGTACCGGAGCCGCCGATGATCACCATCGAGGTGCCTTTGGCGATCTCGAGATTCATGCCGTTCAGCACGCGGTTGTCGCCAAAGGCCTTATAGACGTCTTTCATCTGGATCATAGCGAGAAGAAAATCCCTGTAAGGACAAAATTGGCGGCCAGGATCAGCACGGCTGCGGCCTCAACCGAGCCTTTGGTGGCGCGGCCGACGCCCTGCGCGCCGCGGCCCGACTGCATGCCGTAGTAGCAGCCCATCGTGGCGGCGATGGTGCCAAAGGCGGCGCCTTTTACCAGGCTCGAGACGATGTCGCGGGCTTCGAGGAAATCTACGGTATTCTTCAGATAGGCAGCCGGGTTGAAGCCCAGATTCTGGGTTGCCACCACATAGCCGCCCATAATGCCGATGATGTCACCAACCCCGACAAGCACCGGCACTGTGATCAGCGCGGCCAGCACCCGCGGCGCCACCAGGTATTTCATCGGATGGGTGGAGAGCGTCACCAGCGCGTCGATCTGCTCGGTCACCTTCATGGTGGCGATTTCGGCTGCGATGGAGGAGGTGACGCGCGCAGCAATCATCAGCCCGACCAGAACCGGGCCGAGTTCGCGGACCATGCCGATCGCCACGATCTGCGGCACCACAGCCTCTGCGTTGAAGCGGGCGCCGCCGGCATAGATCTGCAAGGCCAGGGCCGCGCCGGTGAAAATCGCGGTCAGCCCAACCACCGGCAGCGACAGCCAGCCCACCTGCAACAGCGCATTAAGCAGCTCGCGCGGGTAGAAGGGCGGGCGCAGCATGTGGCTGAAGGTCGAAAGACCAAAGAGCGTGACCCGCCCCACAGCCCCCAGTCCGGCAAGGGCCATCTGTCCCAGCCGGGCAAGCAGGCTGAGGGGCGAGAGACGCGAGAGGGTGCTCATCCGGTGTAGCTCCGTGCATAGCGGCTGCCGAGGGAAGTGAGAATTTCATAGCCGATGGTGCCGGCCGCATCGGCAAGCGTATCGACGGTCTGGCGTTCATTCAGAATGGTCAGATGACCCGGCTCGTCACTAAGGTCGGTGACATCGACCGTGATCAGATCCATCGACACCCGGCCGACCACGGGGCAGGGCGTGTCGCCCGCGTAGACCTTGATCCCACCATTGCCAAGCGCGCGGTGCAGCCCGTCGGCATAGCCTGCGGCGACGGTGGCAATACGGCTGGGGCGCTGTGCAGTCCAGCTGTTGCCATAGCCGACGGTCTCGCCGAGATCCAGGCTGCGGATCTGGATCACGGGCAGATCGAGTTGCACCACCGGCAGCGCATCACCGAAGGGCTGGCCACCATATAGGCCGATGCCCGGACGGCAGAGGTCGAAGTGATACTTGCGCCCCAGCAGCAGCCCGCCGGTCGCGGCGAGGGAGCGGGGCAGATCAAGCCCGTCGGTCATCTCGACGAAGCGCTGCAACTGCTGGTCGTTCATCGGATGGGCCGGCTCATCGGCGCAGGCCAGATGCGACATCAGCAGCACCGGCCCCTGGCTGAGCGCGATGTCGCGCACGGCGCTCCACTCGGCGGCTTCCATGCCGAGCCGGTTCATGCCGCTGTCGAGCTGCACGCCAAAGGGGTGCCCCGGCAGGCTTTCGAAATGGCGCAGCATCTGGTCCAGCGAATTGAGCATCGGCGTCAGCTGGAAATCACGCAGCAGTTTTGCATCGCCTTCCATATGGCCTGCAAAGACCGAGATGCCGGGGCCGGGCCCGATGGCGCGGCGCAGGGCGACGCCTTCCTCTGCCATGGCCACGAAGAAATTGCGCGCGCCCGCCTTGGCCAGCGCCTTGCCAACGCGGCCTGCGTCCAGCCCATAGCCATTGGCCTTGACCACGGCGGCGGTTTCGCAATTGGTCAGCGCATCGAGATTGCGCCAGTTGGTCACCAGCGCATCGAGGTTGAGTGTCAGTCTAGCAGTCGTCATGTGCTGTTCATGACATGGGGGGCACAGGGGTCAAGGGGGAAACCGCATTCCGGCTTTGCTGCGGGCGTGCTTGGCGGAGTTTCGGCGCTGACCTGACACATATCGGCCTGCGGGGAGGCCGGGCCTGCGGGGGCTGTCACGGCAAGTGATGATCTGCGCCGCGATCGGGGATTTTGAGTATTTCTGGAAAGGTGACAGGCAAGACCTGGACCATGACCGAGGACAAGCGCCGAGCTGCGGCCCAAGTCGGCAGGGCGCGCGGGGCAGGGCCGCGGCATAACAATAAGGCAGCGCAATAGATCTGCGCCGCCTGATGTCGATTGCCAGAGTATCAGCGCTCAATATTCGGGCGCATGGTCCTGCTGCCAGGCTTTGGCGAGATTGCCGAAACGGGTGAACTGCGCCTCAAACGCCAGTTCCACGGTGCCGATGGGGCCGTGACGCTGCTTGCCGACGATCACCTCGGCCTTGGCGTGCAGCCGTTCCATGGCCTGTTTCCATTCTTCCATCTTGTCCAGCTCGTGATCGCCGGGCTTCTCGCGCTCCTTGTAGTATTCCTCGCGGAACACGAACATGACCACGTCGGCATCCTGCTCGATCGAGCCTGATTCCCGCAGATCCGACAGCTGCGGACGTTTGTCTTCCCGGCTTTCCACCTGACGCGACAGCTGGGAGAGGGCAACCACCGGAATGTTCAGCTCCTTGGCGATGGCCTTCATGCCCATGGAGATCTCGGCGATTTCATTGACCCGGTTGTCAGCCATGCCGCGACAGAGCTGGAGGTAGTCGATGACCAGCAGATCCAGCCCATGGGTCCGCTTCAGGCGTCGTGCCCGGGCCGCGAGCTGCGAGATCGGCAGCGCCGGGGTGTCGTCGATAAACAGCGGACAGCTTTCCAGATCCTTCGCCGCCTGAACGAACCGGCGGAACTCTTCCTCGGTCATATCGCCCTGACGGATCTTGTGGGAGGAAATTTCCGAAGCCTCGGCGAGGATACGGCCGGCCAGCTGTTCGGCCGACATCTCCAGCGAGAAAAAGCCAACCACCCCCCCGTCAATGGCGCCTTCGGTGCCATCGGGTTTCACACCCCGCTTATAGGCCTTGGCCACGTTGAAGGCGATGTTGGTCGCCAGCGAGGTCTTGCCCATCGAGGGCCGCCCGGCGAGGATCAGGAGGTCCGAGGGGTGCAGGCCGCCGAGCTGTTTGTCGAGATCAGCCAGACCGGTGGAAATCCCGGCCATGCCGCCGCCACGCTGATAGGCTTCATTGGTGACATTGACCGCTTCGGTGACCGCCTTGAGAAAGGATTTGAAGCCGCTTTCCGTCTGCCCCTGTTCGGCCAGTTTATAAAGCGACTGTTCCGCCTCGACGATCTGCTCCTTGGGTTCGGAGGCGACATCGACGCGGCGTGCCTTGTCGGCGATGCTGCGCCCCAGTGCGATCAGCTCGCGGCGGATCGCCAGATCATAGATCATCTGCGCATAGTCGCGCACCGCAAAGGCCGAGATCGAGGCGCCTGCCAGTTTTGCCAGATAGGCAGGGCCGCCCAGTTCCTTCAGCCCCTCGTCATCCTCCATGAACGCCTTCAGCGTGACCGGGGAGGCCAGCGTGTTCTTTGAGATCCGCGCAGCGGCGATCTCGTAGATGCGGGCATGGACCGGATCGTAGAAATGCGCCGAGGTGATGATCGAGGCAACGCGGTCGTAGACGTCGTTGTTGGTCAGGATGGCGCCGAGGAGCTGCTGTTCGGCCTCGACGGAATGGGGCAGGATGTTGACGTCGTCTGCATTGCCCTCGCCAGTGGCATCAGGCTGCGGGGCGGCGGGCAGATTGGGGTCAAAAGGCGTAATATCGTTCATCGCTGCTCTCGTCTTTGGCCCCGCGTTATACCGGCGTGGCGCGCGGTTTGGCTATCTGGAAAACTCTGTGGATGAATTGTGAACAGCCTGTGGATATCCGCAGGCTGGCCTGTGCGCCAAATCCACAGAGACCGGCTTGGGCTGGGCGCAGTCTATATCATGTGGTGCAATCTGGGAAGCGATCTATATCTGGGCGATTGCCAGTGGCAGGGACGATTCGAGGGCAGCCCTGTCCACAGGCCGCCCCCGGTGCATCACTGTGCTGATTTCAGATCAGGCGGATTTATGCGCGTCCTGCCAGGCGCGCGGATCCTTGAGGAAACGCTCCACCTCATCCAGCGTCTCGCTGGAGAAGGCCTGCTGCGCGCGCGCCTCGGCCAGCACGTCCCACCAGGTGCACAGATAGTGCAGCGATACGCCGTGGTCGCCCAGCGTCTTTTCGGTTTCGGGGAAGATGTCGTAGTAGAAGACCACTGCCGTATGGCCACAGGAGGCGCCGGTTTCGCGGATCGCATCGACAAAGGACAGTTTCGAACCGCCATCGGTGGTCAGATCCTCCACCAGCAGCACCCGCTCGCCATCGCTCATCGCGCCTTCGATGCGGGCGTTCTTGCCATAGCCTTTGGGCTTCTTGCGCACATAGGTCATCGGCAGCGCCATGCGCTCGGCGACCAGCGCGGCAAAGGGAATACCTGCGGTTTCGCCCCCGGCAATATTGTCAAAGGCCTCAAAGCCGGCATTGCGCATCACTGTGACGGTCATGAAATCCATCAGCGTCGAGCGGATCCGCGGAAAGGAGATCAGCTTGCGGCAGTCGATATAGCTGGGCGACGGCAGGCCGGAGGCCAGGGTATAAGGCGTCTCGGTATTGAAATTCACCGCGCCGATCTCCAGCAGCATACGGGCGGAAAGACGGGCGATTTCTTCGCGGGAAGGGTAGGAGGAGGGGATCATTCTATCATCCTTGTGGTCGGCGCGAGCCGCCGGTGGCAGGAGCCTCCGGCGGGGATATTTGGAGCCAGAAGATATGGTCAGGCAACTTTCCAGAATACATCAAACCCCGGATCAAAGACGGTCACCGGGCCATCGGCGGTGCTGATCTGGTCGGGGAACATCACGGCATTGTCCTGTTTGATCAGGGTCAGCCTGTCTGCATTGACGGGCAGGCCGTAGAAGGCTGGGCCATGTTCCGAGGCAAAGCCCGCCAGCTTGTCCAGCGCGGCCTCTTCTTCGAAGACATGCGCGAGCAGCGACATCGTATTGGGGGCGGTGAAACAGCCGGCACAGCCGCAGGCGCTGAGTTTGTTGGGGTCGGTATGGGGCGCGGAATCCGTGCCGAGGAAAAACCGCCGATCGCCGGAGGTGGCGGCCGCGCGCAGGGCGATCCTGTGCTCCTCGCGCTTGGCCACCGGCAGGCAGTAGTAATGCGGTTTGATGCCGCCGGCCAGGATGTGGTTGCGGTTGATGATCAGATGGTGCGTGGTGATTGTCGCGCCGAGGTCTTCGTTCTGGCTGGTGACATAATCGGCGGCGTTTCTGGTGGTGATATGTTCCATCACCACCCGCAGGCCCGGTGTCGCCTTGCGGATCGGGTCCAGCACCCGGTCGATGAAAACCGCCTCGCGGTCGAAAATGTCGATATCATGGTCAGTGACCTCGCCATGGGTGCAGAGCGGCAGGCCGATCTCTGCCATCGTCTCCAGCACCGCACGGACCTTGTCGAAATTGCTCACCCCCGAAGCAGAGTTGGTGGTGGCCCCGGCCGGATACAGCTTCACCGCCTTGACCAGACCGCTGGCGTGGGCCGCTGCCACATCCGCAGGATCGGTGTCCTCGGTCAGGTAGAGCGTCATCAGCGGTTCAAATGCCATGCCGTCGGGCAGGGCCGCCAGAATACGGTCGCGGTAGGCGGCGGCCTGGTCACCGGTCACCACGGGCGGCACCAGATTCGGCATGATGATCGCACGGCCGAAATGGCGGGCGGTTTCGGGGAGAACGGCCTTCAGCATCGCGCCGTCGCGCAGATGCAGATGCCAGTCATCGGGGCGGGGGATGGTGAGCTGAACGGTCATGGCGTTCGCCTAGCACAGGGCCGCGCGAAGGGGAAGCGACGGGATCATCTTGTCGCGCCGCTGGCCTGTCCCCGGTGTCGCTCAGCGCTCGGGTGGCAGGGTGATCTCGCCCTCGGCAGCTCGTTTCCGGAGCGCCTCAAGCCGACGACGGAAGCGCGGGGCGCGCAGCCTGCCGGTGACATTGCGGCAGAGCAGCGCCATCAGATAGGGGCGGTCTGTCTGTTCCAGCTCTGCCATCAGCTTTCGCAGATACGGGCCATTGGTGCGGCGGGCGCGATAGAGTTTGTAGAACTGCTGTTCCGTCAGCCGGTCGGCACCGGCCAGCGCCAGAATATTATAGAGGATTTCCATCTCGATCAGCCGGGTCTGCACAGTGTCGCCCAGATGGGGCGTGCGCAGGCGCATCACGTTTTTTCGTGCAAACAGGGCGGCATGCATGGAATCCAGCCGCTCACGCGGATCGTAGATCACAAAGCCCTGCCGGGCCGCATCCATCATGTCGGGGGCAAACCCGTAGCGATTGCTGAAATCGACACGGCGCATCTCGGTGAAGCGGTCGTCCCAGTCTGTCAGCCGGGGATCAAGGGTTGCTTGCGGCTGGATCGCGACCACGGTAGCGCCGGGCGCGGCCACGGAGAAGGCGGCCGCGGCATAGCCGCAGGGACCGGCGCCGTAGAACACCACCTTGTCGAATTCGTCAAAGAAACCATCATCGATCAGCTGGTCGAAAAACCCGAAGATGCGGTCATTGCGAAACCAGGTGTCGCCGTTGGAGATGAGGCACAGATGCGACCAGCCCAGGTTCTTGACCAGATCAAACCCGAGGGGCTGCGCCAGATCTGACAGGTTGTGGATGCCTTGGATTGTCTCAAAGCTGACCAGCAGCGTATTGCCCTGATCGATGAAGCTGGCAAAGTGACGATTCCCGAGCGGCTGATACATGCCGTTTTCTTCGGCCAGCGCGGCCATGCGGGCCTGCCACTGCGCGGGCTTCAGCCCGGACAGATCCTCGTCCAGCGTGTCCAACGTATCCTGCTGCATAGCCTCGTCCTCTCGCCCCGTCCTGGATCGGACGGGTTTGCCTCCAGCAACATCTAAAGGCGAAATAAGGCTAAAATTGGAAATTGTAAGGCCGGTTTGTCGGCCATTGTTGCGCGCAAAAGGAGGCGGAACGGCTTGCTGCGCGGGCGCCGGGGGCGGGCCGATCGCATCCGGTCAGGGCTCAGCTCTGCCCACTGCTCAGTCCTGCCCATTGTCGGGGTTGCCGCTGCCCTGCTGCGCGCTGTGACGGCCCAAGGTGGCAAAACCGGCGAGAGTGCGGGCGGTTCCGGGGCTGATCAGCCGCGAAGGCGGAGTCATCAGCAGGCGCGAAAACAATGTCCGATAGGCGTCCTGCTGCATCAACATGCGAAAGCGGTCGTGGCGCCACTGCACCGCACGTTCGTGCAGGCGCTGAAGCTTGGGGTCTTCGCGCAGCAGCTCGGCGATCGCCTCACGGGCGGGGCGATAGCGGGCGATGCTGCCGTCTTCATCGGTGTTGAAATTGCGTTCCACCCAATAATCCATGCCCAGCTCGCCCGGGCGGTTGACCCGTCCGCGGTCGGCTTTCAGCACATAGCTCTCCATCGCGCCAAGCGGGTAGTGGTTGAGCTGCACCAGATCGAAATTCGACTGACCATAGTTGGAATAGATCCGCTGCGTCCTGAAGTCCTGACCCAATTCACGACCCGATCCGTCGAACCAGCGATACCGCGCCAGCGCGGCCTCCTCCTGTGGGCTTCGCGGGCGATGCACCCCCAGTTTGCGATAGGTGCCGTCATTGCGATAGAGCGTCTTGAACATCGCCGCGCGCCACGGCCAGTGGATCACCTCCGGTGCGCAGCGGGTAAAGCTGTCGGTCACCGGCTGGTCCTGATAGCGCACCGTTTCGCCATTGCCGAACAGCCGCCAGGTGAGGGTGATCGCATCCGCCTCCGGCAGCGCGTCATGCAGGTCGGTCAGGCGGCCGTCTCCGACGTGGATATTGACGAACTCATCCACGTCAAACGCCATCACCCAGTCCGCCTTGCGCATCAGCCGGTGTTTGTCCGCTTTCTTCAGCCCGGTGAACTGGATGCCGCCCTTGTCATAGGGGCCGTCGTTGCGCAGATGGGTGATATGGCCCAGTTCATCCAGTCGATCCAGCATCCGGTCGGTGCCATCCGCGCAGTCATTGGACAGGATCAGAATGTCGCTGAAGCCGACGGCCTTGTGATGGGCGATCCACTCCAGCAGGAAAGCCCCTTCGTTCTTTACACATGTTACGGCCAGTGTTCGCATGCTGTCTCCCGCTACGTCTGTGCCGTCGCCGCCTTGGGGGCATGGCGCGCCCTTGGGGCGGATGGCCTGCCTCTGTCATCGCATTGCAGCGAAAGCCGGTCAATGTCATGCGCCGCTGCGCCGGGTGTTTGGGCCTTGCTGTGCAGATCGGTACATGCGGTGAGGGCGTGGTCGGCGGGGCGTCTATGAGACCAAAGTGGCATCGACAAGCGCTTGACCCGACCGGTTCGGCGTGGCCTCTTGGTGCCGAACATATGGCCTGTTGGTCAGGGGCCAGATGTCTCCTGATCAGGGACCAGAAGGGGGGCAGATGTCGCAGGAAACACAGGCGGTCGAGCCGGAAAATCCCACCCGCCACGCAGCGGACAGTGCCCAGGCTCGGGGACGGGCTCAGGGGCAGGCTCAGGCCAACGGTCTGCCCGGCTCCATTGATGCGGTGCAAACCCTGCTGACAGGCGCGGGCTATGTCGCGGATCGCGGGCTTGCCACGGTGGTCTTCCTGTCGCTGCGCCTCGGTCGGCCGCTGTTTCTGGAGGGCGAGGCCGGGGTCGGCAAGACCGAGATCGCCAAGACACTCGCTGCCGCGCTTGGACGTCGGCTGATAAGGCTGCAATGCTACGAGGGGCTGGATGCCGCCAGCGCCGTCTATGAATGGAACTTTGCCGCCCAGATGATGGCCATCCGCACCGCCGAAGTCGCCGCCGGGGAGGCAAGCGACCGTGCTGCGCTTCAGGCGGAACTCTTCAGCGACGACTATCTGATCCGCCGCCCGCTGCTTGAGGCGATGCAGCCGGACCCGGCGGGCGCACCTGTCTTGCTGATCGACGAACTCGACCGCACCGATGAGCCGTTCGAGGCCTTCCTGCTTGAGGCGCTCAGCGATTTTCAGGTCACCATCCCCGAACTTGGCACCATCAAGGCTCCCGAGCCGCCCATTGTGATCCTCACCTCCAATCGCACCCGCGAGGTGCATGACGCGCTGAAACGCCGCTGTCTCTATCACTGGGTGGATTACCCGGACTTTGAGCGCGAAATGGAGATCCTGACCGCCCGCGCTCCCGGTCTCGCACCGCGTCTGTCGCAGGAGGTCGTCGCCTTTGTGCAGGCCCTGCGCACCGAGGATCTGTTCAAACGCCCGGGCATCGCCGAAACCATCGACTGGGCCAATTGCCTGCTGGCGCTGGATGTGATCGACCTGTCGCCCGAGGTGATCGCCGACACGCTGGGGGCCATCCTGAAATATCAGGATGATATCAGCCGCCTGCATGGATCAGAGGCCAAACGCATTCTCGATCAGGCCCGTGCCGCGCTGGGTCCCGCCTGATGCGCCAGCCCTGTCCATATGCCTGAATACCCGCCATTGCCGCTGCCGGAAACGCCCCGGCTGGCGCAGAACATCACCCATTTCGCGCGGGCTTTGCGCCGCGCTGGGCTGCCTATTGGTCCGGGCCGGGTGAGCGAGGCGGTGGAGGCTGTTGCCGCTGCTGGCTTTACCTCGAAACAGGATTTCTACTGGACGCTGCACGCCTGTTTTGTCTCAAAGCCGGAGCATCGTCAGGTCTTTGCGCAGATCTTTCGCCTCTATTGGCGCGATCCGCGCTTTCTGGAGCATATGATGGCGGCGATGCTGCCCGCAATCCGTGGCACGCAGGAGGAGAAGGCCGCCAAACCGGCCCAGAAACGCGCCGCCGAGGCATTGCTGGACGGGGCTGAGGCACCGGATCGCCCTGACCCGCCGGAGGGGGAGGAGCCACCGGAACAGCTGGAATTAAACGCCGAACTCACCATGTCGCGCGAGGAACGGTTGCGGCAGCTCGACTTTGAGCAGATGAGCACCGCCGAGGTGGCCGAGGCCAAGCGGATGCTGGCCAAGATGCAGCTGCCGATCCGCCCCATTCAGTCGCGCCGCCTGATGGCGGCTCCCTCTGGCAGCCGGATCAACTGGCGGCGCACGCTCGCCCAGGCCGCACGTCAGGGCGGAGAGGTCACGACCCTCGCACGGGCGCAGCGCCGACTGCGCTGGCCCAATCTGGTGGTGATCTGCGATATCTCCGGCTCGATGAGCCAGTATTCCCGCCTGATCCTGCATTTCCTGCATGCGGTCGCCAATCGCAAGGGGCCGGGCTGGGCGCGGGTCCATGGTTTTACCTTCGGCACACGGCTTACCAACATTACCCGCCATCTGGCGCAGCGCGATGTTGATGCCGCCCTGGCCGCAGCCGGGGCCGAGGCGCAGGACTGGGAGGGCGGCACAAGGATCGGCGCCTGCCTGCATGATTTCAACCGTGACTGGTCGCGCCGCGTCATGGGGCAGGGGGCCGTGGTCCTGCTGATCACCGACGGGCTGGACCGCGACGACAGCGATCAGCTCAGCGCGGAAATGCAGCGGCTGCATCTCTCCGCGCGCCGTCTGATCTGGCTCAACCCCTTGCTGCGCTTTGACGGGTTCGCCCCCAAGGCGCGCGGCATCCGCGCCATGCTGCCTCATGTCGACAGCTTTCGCGCAGGCCATTCCATTGCCGCGCTTCAGGATCTGGCGGATATGCTCGCGCGTCAGGATGACAGCGGCGAAAAACAGCGCCTGATGCAGATGCTGACCGCCGACTGACCCCGGCGCCCGACGCCCGCATCGGCAGGCTCTGGCCGAAAAATGACCCTCACAGGCAACTTATTTGCTTTGCCGCGAGTTGGCTCCTTAGGCTTTGCACTGCACAGCGAAAGGAACACCGCATGGTTTCGCAGCTTCTCAGATCCTCGACCGCGTTGGCGGTCATCGTCTCTCTCAGCCTTCCGGTCGCCGCACCGGCGCAGTCCAAATCGGATCCGACCGATCTCAGCCAGATGACGGCGGAGCAGATCACCGAGGCCGTGCAGCGCTGCCTGCGTTGGCTGCAAAACGGCCGCATCACCCCCGAGGGTGAGATCCTCAAAGGCAAGGGCAAAGGGGCCAAGGCACAATTCTGCCAGGCCTATGTCACCGGAGAGCTGGACGCAGCATTGGATCCGGCGCTCGCGTCCGTTGCGCTGATGGCGGGCGCTGAACAGGCTGAGCCTGCACCTGAGGCAGGCGAACAGGCTGAGCCAGCAGCGCCGACCGAGGCCGAGCAGGCCGCCGCCGCTCCGGTTGAACCTGCTCCAGAACCTGCCACAGACGCTGCCGATTCTCAGACCGCGCCGACCGAAGCTCCGGCCGAGACGGCAGAGACAGCCGCCGAACAGAGCGCAGGTGAAACCACCGCAGAGGCAGAGACACCGGCGGAGCCGACAGCCAATGACGGAGTGGATACAGCCGCCAGCACAGAGGCAGGCGCCGCCGCCGCACCCGAGGCTACGGCTGAGGCCGAGACCACCTCCGACGCCGAACTGGCCGCAGCGCTGGCAGAGGCTGAGGCTGGGACCGACCCTGCACCTGCGTCCGATCCTGAACCCGAACCCGAGGTTGAGCCGCTTGACAGTCAGGCGCAGGCCGACGCCCTTGCCCAGACCGAGGAGGCAGATGACAGCGCCGCCGCCGCAGCGGCCAGCGCCGCCGCCACCGAGGAGGCAGAGGTTGTCGAGGAAACCGTGACCGAGGACAGCGCGCGCAGCTCGGATGAGGAATTTGAAACCGCGGTGAACACCCCGGCGGCTGAGGCCGCGGCCACTGCCGAGACGTCTGCAAACGCTGAAACTGAAAGCAACAGCGCCGCTGCCACCGCAGACAACGACGATGACGGTCTCAGCAAGTTGCAGAAGGCCGCTCTGCTTGGACTGGGGGCCGTGGCCATCGGCCAGCTCCTGAAACAGGGCGAAACCGTTGTCAGCAATTCCGGCGACCGCGCGGTGGTTGAACAGAACGGCCAGTACCGGGTGATCAAGAATGACGACGCCCTGCTTCGCCAGCCCGGCAGCAATGTCACCACCTACAAGTTCAAGGACGGGTCCACCCGCACCGTTGTCGTACGCGAGGATGGCGCTGAGGTGGAAACCATCCGCGCCCGCGATGGCCGCGTCCTGCGCCGCACCCGCACGCTGACCGATGGCAGCACCGTGGTCCTGTTCGACGACACCCAGCGCAGCGACAATGTTGTGGTCTCCGAACTGCCCACCGCCGCGCCGCGTCAGTCAGGTTTCAGCAGCGACGCGATCAGCGCCGATGAGCTGGCGCTGGCGCTGGCGGCAAAGGAATCGCCGCAGGTCAACCGCCGCTTCTCCCTGCGCCAGATCCGCAATATTGACGCGGTGCGCCGCTTGGTGCCGGAAATCACCGTGCAATCCATCAACTTCGAGACCGGCTCTGCCGTGATCCGCGCCGCTGAGGCCGAAGAGCTATCGGCGCTGGGCAATGCCATGCGCGAGATGATTGCAAAGAACCCGCAGGACGTGTTCCTGATCGAAGGCCACACCGATGCGGTCGGTGCCGCGCCCTATAATCTGGCACTATCGGACCGCCGCGCCGAGAGTGTCGCGCTGGCGCTCACCGAATATTTCAACGTGCCGCCGGAAAACATGGTGGTGCAGGGCTATGGGGAAACCGATCTGGCGGTGGTGACACAGCGCGCCGAGCGCGCCAACCGCCGCGCTGCCGTACGCCGCATCACGCCGCTGCTACAGGGCGGTAGCTGACCGGGCGGCAGGGGGCAAACCCCCCGCATCTGCACATAGCAAAAGGGCGCCCCAACGAGGCGCCCTTTCTGTCTTGATCGCGCAGCGCGGTTACTTCCGGTTGCGCTTCTTGATCGACTTCACGGTTTTCACCATCTTGCCAAAGCTCTTGTCCTTGGCACGGCGCTGCGCCAGCGAGGCCGAGTTGAACGCCTCCTCCGCCGCCAGCTTGCGCCAGCGGTCAAGCCGCGCCGGGTCCACCTCGCCGGCTGCGATACCGGCCTGCACCGCGCAGCCCGGTTCGCCCTCATGGGCGCAGTTGCGGAACCGGCACTGGGTGGACAGCTCTTCAAGATCGGCGAAAACATCGCTCACCCCCTCGGCGGCATCGGTCAGCTGCAACTCCCGCATTCCCGGCGTGTCCAGCACGCCGCAGCCGTTTTCGATGAAATAGAGCTGCCGCCGGGTGGTGGTGTGGCGCCCGCGCGCGTCGTCTTCGCGGATTCCTTGGGTTGCGATATCCAGATCATCGCCCAATGCCTTGGTCAGCGTGGATTTGCCCACGCCGGAGGTGCCGAGAAAGGCAATCGTCTGCCCGGCCCGGACCCAGGGCGCCAGCGCCTCGCGCGCGGTCTCGCTCTTGGCGTTCAGCGGAACCACCTCAACCAGATCGGAAATCGCCTTTGCCTTGGTGACATAGGGCTCAAGATCGTCGCAGAGGTCGATCTTCGTCAGCACGATCACCGGCGTCACCTCCGCGTCAAAGGCCATGGCGATAAACCGTTCCAGCCGCGCGACGTTGAAATCCGCGTTGCAGGAGGTGACCACGAACATGGTGTCGATATTGGCCGCAATCAGCTGGATCTTGCGATCCTTGCCCGGCGCGCGGCGGCGGATCAGGCTCTTGCGCTCCAGCACCCGGCTATGGGTCGGCAGCTCGGCGTCCAGCATCAGCCAGTCGCCCACCGTGGCCTCGGGGCCGGGGGGGATCACCATGTCGATGCCATCGCCAAGTGCGCGCAGCCCGCTGCGGTTCACCTCGGTGATACGGACGGGCGGATGGCTGGCGATCTCTTCGAGATCGGTTTGCTGAGAGAAAAAGCTCTGCCAGCCCAGATGCTCCAGCGGGCTCAGCGGTCGCGCGGTATCGGCAGATCCGTCAGTGGAGGCGGGGCTCAGGAATTGGGAATAGTCCCTTGTCATTGGGAATGTCTTTCTTGGTGTGATCGCGGGGCCTGCCCGGATCCGTGTCTCTGATGAATGTCGCGCAGATCTTTCCTGACACCTGCGGATGAGCGCAGGTGGTCTTCACCGGGGCAATCTGCAAACCGGGGTGGCCTCTGCCGCCCCTTCTTCACCAGGACATAAACTCTCCAATTCTCTGGCGCTTGGTCTACCCGAGGCAGGGTGACTTGGCAAGCTTTCGCCGCGCGTGGCCTGTGCGCGCTGCCGGGCCTAGCGCGTCAACTCCCGCATGCCGCGCTCCAGTCCCGCCAATGTCATCGGCACCATCTGATCCTCGAAAATCTCCCGGATCATCTGGATCGAATGGGTATGGCCCCAATAGGCCTCCGGCACCGGGTTGATCCACAGATGTGAGGCCCACTGCGCCCGCGCCCGCTCCAGCCAGACCTGACCTGCCTCCGGGTTCCAATGCTCATTGGCGCCGCCGGGATAGGCGATTTCATAAGGCGACATCGAGGCATCGCCGACAAAGATACATTTATAGTCCGGCCCATAGGTGCGCAGCACCTCATGGGTGGGGATCTGCGCCTCCCAGCGGCGGCGGTTGTCGCGCCAGACCCCTTCATAGAGGCAATTGTGAAAATAGAAATATTCCAGATGCTTGAACTCGCTGCGCGCCGCCGAGAACAGCTCCTCCACCACCTTGATATGCGGATCCATCGACCCGCCGACATCCAGAAACAGCAGTACCTTCACCGCATTGTGCCGCTCGGGCCGGGTCTTCACATCCAGATAGCCATGTTCGGCGGTGGCGCGGATGGTGCCGGAGAGGTCCAGCTCCTCGGCAGCGCCCTCGCGCACCCAGCGGCGCAGCCGTTTCAGCGCCACCTTGATGTTGCGGATGCCCAGTTCGACATCGCCGTCGAGGTTCCTGAACTCGCGCTTGTCCCAGACCTTCACGGCGCGCTGGTGGCGGCTTTCCTTCTGGCCGATGCGCACGCCTTCGGGGTTGTAGCCATAGGCGCCAAAAGGCGAGGTGCCAGCGGTGCCGATCCACTTGTTGCCGCCCTGATGGCGGCCTTCCTGTTCCTTCAGCCGCTCTTTCAGGGTTTCCATCAGTTTTTCAAACCCGCCAAGCGCCTCGATTTCGCGGCGCTCTTCCTCGCTCAGATGCTTTTCCGCCATCTTGCGGATCCACTCCTCGGGAATATCCACGGCCTGCATCACCGCCTCGGCGGGGATCGCCTCCAGTCCCGAGAATGTCGTGGCAAAGGCACGGTCGAATTTGTCGATATTGCGCTCATCCTTCACCATGGCGGCGCGCGCCAGATAGTAGAAAGCGTCGATATCATAGGTCGCCAGCCCGGCCTTCATCCCCTCGAGAAAGGTTAGATACTCCCGCAGGGATACCGGAACCGCCGCCTTGCGCAGGTTTTCAAAGAAGGGCTGAAACATCGGGGTCTCCGTCAGGGCTGATCAGGCGGTCATGTCGCGGCCCATAGCCCCGCGTCAGAGCAGGGCGCGGTCCGCAAGGATGGTTGCAAACATCCCCAGAATACCAAAAACAATGGCGTATGCAGCGCCATATTGCAGTTTGTCCGCCAAGCTGCCGCCGCGTTTCTGGGCCGTACGGGCCCCCAGGAATGCGCCAATGATCAATGCGCCGATTACGATCATGCCAATGTCCGTATGTTAGAGTGTTCAGGTCTCACGTGGGGCCGCCGCGGGCCGGGTCAAGCCGGTGCGCCCCTCAGCTGCGGTTATTGCGGCGGCGCCAGGGCTGCGATTTCGCGCATTGCCCCCCGGACCGCCCAATCCGGGCCAAACCCGTATCGCGCCCACCCCTGACTGTCCAGCCTGACCGCATAGGCAGCGTCAGTTTGCCCCTCCAGCAGCAAGGCCTCGGCCTCCAGCAGCATCAGGCTTGACAACAGCACCGCATTCTCGCCGCGCGCTGCCACCGGCAGGGCAGGGCGGATCCGCGCCAGGGCGCTGGCGCCGTCGCCGCGCACGATGTCAAAGGCCGCCATGCGGCTGGCGATCTGCGCGCGCAGCAGCGGGCTGTCATAGCGCCCCTGCAAATAGATTAGCGCGGTCTCGAAATGCTGCTGCGCCAGCTCCGGCTCGTCCCGCTGCAAAATGCGCCCCAGCACATAGTGGTTGAACGCCCGCCGGTGATCCTGCCAGCCCAGATCGCGGGCAATGGCGGCGCCGCGATGGGCGGCCTGCAAACGGGTGCCGCGGCCAGTGCCCGGTGTCAGCGCCGCCTCGGTCGCGCGGATCCAGTCCCGAGAGGTGCGCGGCAGCGGCGCCGCGGCGCGCCCGGCACCTGCCGGGTTCAGCCGTGCCAGAATGGCAGGCAGGCGCGCGGCCACCTCGGCCCGTGTCATGCCGGTACGCAGCTCGGGCGCATAGCCCAGCCGCAGGATCAGCATGTCAAACCCGGTCAGTACCGTATGGATATTGTCATCGTTGAACACTGAATCCGGCAGCCGGTAGAGATCGTTCAGCGGCCCGATCGCCTGCGCCAGCTCTTCGTGCAGGCAGTCGCGGGTCTCTTGCGGGCTGACATCATTCGGCACAAAAATCGCCAGCCGCTGACGGGCGCGCAGATTGGCCCAATTGGTGCGCGGATGGCGCTTGTAGCGGCGATACTCCGCCAGCGAGCTGACGTTGGGGACCACGAAACAGGCCGCCCGGGGCGAGGCACGGCGGATCGCCTTGCGCGGCACGGCTTCGATGGTGATATTGGCCGCCCCGGTGGTCAGCTGCCGCAGGTCCAGCCCCGCTTCTCGGCGCAGCCGCAGCAGCAGCGCCTCCAGATCGCGGGTCAGCCCGCTGCCCGGCTGGCCGGTGACGCGCAGCGTGATCGGAGTTTCAAACCGGGTAAACACAGGCAGTTCGGTGCCGCCTTCCAGCTGGAAATGCAGATCCAGGAAATCCCGTGCGATATCGCTGTTGGCCCGCTGCGGCGCCACTGGATGGGCACGGGCAAAGCTCTTGGCCGGGGCCAGCGCTGCCGTGGCCGCGCCGCGGTGACCGGGGGCCGGCGGGGCGCTTCCGGTGCCACATCCCGCCAGTGTGGCGAGCAGCACCAGCGCGGCGCAGCCGCGCCGGAACACGCAGGACAGGGCAGCCGCCGGGCCGCTGCTGCCGCTGGCAGGCTTGCGCGGGGCCGCGATGGGGGGCCGGAATGTGAACAAGCGATATCTCCTGCGGCGCGATCGCCCCAGCTTGTGCCAAGACAGGGTTAAAAATCAATGTTATGGCTGGCCTTATCGCAGCGGTGTGACAATGAGAAGAGCTACCCGGCATCACATTGACGGCAAAATTTCGCCCGCGCCGCGGGCGGTGCAGCTCTGCTGATGCAGGCAGAGGTTGTGCATCACGGCGGGTCCGATCAACTCTGCCAGCGGTGACGGAACGCAGAGACAGGTTGAAAAGGCTACGCCAATGGCGTATATACGCAAAGAGACACAGAAATGCCTGCGGGTGGATTATCGCATCACCCCGGTCGCGGTCGAGGACGCCATCCACGCCTATCTGGACGAGGATGAGCTGGCCCGGCTGATCGCAACCCTGGTGCGCGACCCCACCATCGGGCGCAAGACGGATGAAGATTACACCCATGTCGCCGGGGATCTGGCGCTGCGCTACCGCATCCATCAGGCCAGCCCTGATCTGATGATGGTCTATGTGCTGCGGATCCACCGCCGACAGCCCGATCCGCGGCTGTCCGGCTTGATGGCGCAGGGGGCACGGGCAGTGCGGGATCTGGCCCTGGATGTGGTCAAATCCCGGATCAAGGCACTATTGAAGGAGGGCAACTGACATGGCAGAGCAGCGGGCAGATCATCGGGCAGAGCATCACGCACGGCGTCGAACCGGCAGCCGTATCCGCCAGCAAAGCGAAGCGGACCGCGACGCCATGGCGCTCAAACAGATGCAGGAGGACATCTCCGGCAAGACGCCCTTGGAGACCATCGCAACCCGCGAGGTGCCGATGGTGGATGTCGTGCGCCTGCGCAAGACCCTCGGCATGTCGCAGGAACGCTTTTGCAGCCACTTCGGCTTTCGGCTCGGCTCGGTGCGCAACTGGGAACAGGGCCGCCGCCTGCCGGAACGTCCCGCCCGCATCCTCTTGCGCATGATCGAGGATGACCCCGAGCGTGTCGAACGCTTCCTGCGCGAGGCGTATTGACCTTGTGACCGCTTCCATGCGGGCAGGGCAGGCCGACGGGGAAACCCCGCGGTGCGAAACACCGCAGACGGAAGACGCGGCATAGGCGCCGGTCCAGCCCACTGGCGCACTCAGCCGTCAGCAGGCCGGTGTATGTGCCGCCCCCTTACCAACCCGTCGCGTCGCCGCGCACCATGCGCGAGCACCGAAAACAACGCTCAGCGATCAGGGAGCGGACGTGCCTCCATCACAGCTTACAATCACACCCCGGCTGTCCTGCGATGATCTGGTCACATGGGCGCATCGCGGACCCGGCGACAGGCTCGTCGTCTGTTTTTCAGGGATTGGCAAGGATGCCGAAACCTGCCCGCCTTATGAATTCGCGCGAAGCGCGACGGGAAATGGCCGCCACAACACCCTGTTCATCGCGGATCCGCAGCGAAGCTGGCTGAACACGCCGGGTCTTCTGAGCCGCATCGGTGCCGAAATTGAGAGTTACCGCGCGATATGCGGCGCCACCCGTGTGATTGCGATGGGCCATTCCATGGGCGGCTTCAGCGCCATCGTCGCATCCTCCGTTACCCGCATAGACGCCGTTCTCGCCTTTGCGCCGCAGATTTCGATCCACCCCGATATCGTGCCTGACGAAACACGCTGGGCGGCCTATCGCAACCGGATCTCGCATTACGAGGTGAAATCTGCTGCCGATCATTTTCGCGACGGCACGGATTATACCATCATCCACGGGCGACATGGCCGCGAGGCACCGCAACGGGACCGCTTTCCCCGGCGCGACACCCTTCGCCACTATGTGATGCCCGGCACCCATCATAACGTCCCGCAACGGCTCAAACAGCTGAACTGTCTGGAGCAGGTCGTGCACTTTGCCATCGAAGGGCGCCCGCGCAAGCTGCGGCTTCTGTTGAAGCAGACAGCGCAGGCCTATCTACGACCAGAAGAGGGACAGCCCGTCTGATACGGAGGCAAGGACAAAAAAGGCCCGCAACAAGGGGCGGGCCTCTGGTCTGATCCTGCGCGGCTGGCCTTCAGCGACGTCCCCGCGCCATAAAGGCGAGTCGCTCGAACAGATGCACATCCTGTTCGTTCTTCAGCAGCGCGCCATGCAGTTTCGGCAGCGCATCCGCGCCATCGCGCTTCAGATCTTCCGCGCTCAGATCCTCCGCCAGGAGCAGCTTCAGCCAGTCCAGCACCTCTGAGGTCGAAGGTTTCTTCTTCAACCCGGCCGTATCGCGGATCTCGTAGAACTGCGTCAGCGCGGTGGTCAGCAGGCTGTCCTTGATACCGGGATGATGCACCTCGACGATCTTGCGCATGGTTTCGGCATCGGGAAACTGGATGTAGTGAAAGAAGCACCGACGCAGAAACGCGTCCGGCAGTTCCTTTTCATTGTTGGAGGTGATGATCATGATCGGGCGCTGCCTGGCCCGGATCGTCTCGCCGGTTTCGTAGACATGGAACTCCATCTTGTCGAGCTCCTGCAACAGGTCGTTCGGGAACTCGATGTCGGCCTTGTCGATTTCGTCAATCAGCAGAACGACCTTCTCGTCGGCCTCAAAGGCCTCCCAGAGCTTGCCTTTCTTGATGTAGTTCCTGACGTCATGCACCCGCTCGTCGCCCAGCTGACTGTCGCGCAGCCGGCTGACCGCATCGTATTCATACAGCCCCTGCTGCGCGCGGGTGGTGGATTTCACGTTCCATTCGATCATCCGCAGTCCCAGCGCATCCGCCACCTGCCGCGCCAGCTCGGTCTTGCCGGTGCCCGGCTCGCCCTTCACCAGCAGCGGCCGCTCCAGAGTGACCGCGGCATTGACCGCGATTTTCAGATCTTCGGTCGCGACATAATCCTTAGTGCCCTGAAACTGCATGTCTTTCCTGCCTCGTTGCCTCGCTGCAACCCCTGGGGGCGCTCTTATGCAGGTTTTAACCCTTTGTGCGTACTATTGTGTAGTGACAATCGCCTGCGCAGGGGATAAACGCTGCGGCATGCGGGGGGAGCCGCTGAGTTTGTAAACAATACCGAGGAAGACCGGCAGTATGGGGCAAACCAAAGGTAGCGAAATGAAGCAAGACGTGTTCCTGCCGGATGATTATCGTCCGGCTGAAGATGAACCCTTCATGAATGACCGGCAGCAGGAGTATTTCCGTCGTAAGCTCTATGACTGGAAACAGGAACTCCTGGCCGAAAGCCGTGACACCATCGAGGGGTTGCAGGACAATACCCGCAATATTCCCGATGTTGCCGACCGCGCCAGCGAGGAAACGGACCGCGCGTTGGAACTGCGCACCCGGGACCGTCAGCGCAAACTGGTCGCCAAGATCGACGCCGCGATCCGCCGCATCGACGAAGGCGAATACGGCTATTGCGAAGTCACCGGTGAACCGATTTCGCTCAAGCGTCTGGACGCCCGGCCCATCGCCACGATGAGCCTTGAGGCACAGGAACGCCACGAGCGGCGCGAAAAAGTCCACCGCGACGACTGATTTTCTTGCATTTGTGAAAAAAATCACAACGCCGGGGCCTGTCGCTCCGGCGTTTTTCGGTTATCTGGGGGTATCGCCTGGCCAGAACGGACCGGTCGGCGTGCAGACAGCGGGACAGCATGAGACTGACAGACCGGAAAATCACCATCATCGGCGCGGGCATCGGTGGGCTGGCGGCGGCACTGGCGTTCAGCCAGCAGGGCGCCGAGGTCACGGTCCTCGAACAGGCCGAGGCGATCACCGAGGTCGGCGCGGGCATTCAGATCAGCCCCAATGGTGTCGCGGTTCTGCGGGCGCTGGGGCTGGCCGATGATCTCGCCTGGACTGCGCCGCGCGCCCGTGCGGTGGTTCTGCGCAGCCACCGGCGGGGCCGGGAGGTGCTGCGTCTCGATCTCGACCAATATGCGCCGGGGCGGAATTTCTACTTTGTCCACCGCGCCGATCTGATCAACCTGCTGGCTGATGCCGCACGTCGCAGCGGCGTCAAGGTGCGCCTGTTGCAGAAGGTCGACCGCATCAGCTGCGGCGCCCGGCCGGTGGTGCATCTGGCCAATGGCGCGCAATGCGGCGGCGATCTGGTGATCGGCGCAGACGGGCTGCACTCCAAGGCGCGCGCCGCGCTGAACGGCGTGGCCAAACCGCGCTTTACCGGGCAGGTGGCCTGGCGCGCTACGGTTGCCAATCTGCACAATCACCCGGCCGAGGCGCAGGTCTTCATGGGGCCGGGTCGCCATCTGGTCACCTATCCGCTGCGCGACAGCAGCCTGATGAACATCGTCGCGGTGCAGGAACGCAAGACCTGGGCGGATGAGGGCTGGCATCAGCAGGATGACCCCGAAAACCTGCGCGCCGCCTTCCAGGGCTTTGGTGGCGCTGCCGCAGAATTGTTGGGTCAGGTCGATCAGGTGGCGCTCTGGGGGCTGTTCCGCCATCCGGTGGCCGAAGTCTGGCACAAGGGCGCGCTGGCGATCATGGGCGATGCCGCGCATCCCACGCTGCCGTTCATGGCTCAGGGTGCGAACCTCGCGCTTGAGGATGCCTGGGTGCTGGTTGATGCCCTGCGCACCGCCAAGACCACCGAGGCCGGTCTGGCCGCCTATCAGGCGCGCCGCTACGACCGCACCGCCCGGGTTGTCGATGCCGCTACCGGCAATGCCTGGAAATACCACCTGCGCCAGCCGCTGGCTTGGCCTGCGCATCAGATCCTGCGCCTCGGCGGTCGCCTCGCGCCCCAGCGCATGGTGCAGCAATTCGACTGGATCTACGGCCATGACGTTACCGGCGACAGCGCGGGCCCAGCCGAAAACGACCCCGGCACCGGCGGCCCCGTCACCACGCTGGCCTGACCGGCGGGCAGGGCGTCAGAACCTGGGGCGCGGCGCTGGAGCTGGCGCATTCGCACACCCTCGTCGCAACAATCCGCAGTTGCTGCTTGCTTAGTTGCACAAAGGCAGGTAGGGAGGTCGGGTTAGGTTATCTCTATCGACTTTTCTGCTCCTTACGGCTCAGCGATGCGATCTTGCACTGACTGGCCGAGCTGCCGCATTCCGCGGGTGGCATTTTTTAGGAGACTTACGATGGCTAATGGCACCGTAAAATGGTTCAACTCTACTAAAGGTTTTGGTTTTATCGCCCCCGAGGGCGGTAGCAGAGACGTGTTTGTGCATATCTCGGCGCTTGAGCGCGCAGGCCTGACCACACTGAATGACGACCAGAAAGTCACATTCGATATCGAAGCCGGTCGTGATGGCCGCGAAAGCGCAGCCAATCTGGCTCTCGCCTAAGCTTTTGCCCCCGCGGGGGTATCTGCTGAGATGATATTCGGGCGCATCGGAAACGATGCGCCCTTTGTTGTTCTTGCGGACTTGTTCTTGCGGACTTGTTTGTGCGGAGTTGTCCGTGCCGAGATGAAATCTTTGCGGACCTCAGGGGCGGGCCGATATCAGCGGCCCGCGCGCCGTTAGGGCTGACCCCGATCAATCCGCCGGATCGCCCGCGACCCGGCACTCAGGCTGCTGCCTTATCCGCCTATAGGTCCAGATCGACCCAGACCGGCACATGGTCTGACGGTTTGTCGCGGCCGCGCACCTCCTTGTCGATCTGGCAGTCGCGCAGCAGATCGGCGGCCTGCGGGCTCAGCAGGAAATGGTCGATGCGGATGCCGTTGTCGCGGTTCCAGGCCCCGGCTTGATAATCCCAGAACGAATAATGCCCCGGCCCCTGATGGCGGGCGCGGAACGCTTCGGTAAAGCCGAGTGCGACAATCCGCTGGAATGCCGCCCGGCTTTCGGGGCGGTGCAGCGCGTCGTCTTTCCAGGCTTCGGGCGTCTTGGCGTCTTCGGCCTGCGGAATGATATTGTAATCCCCGGCCATCAGCGCGGGCATTTCCTCGGCCAGCAGATCCTTGGCCCGTTGCCGCAGCCGCTCCATCCAGGCCAGTTTATAGGCGTATTTGCCGCCGTCGACCGGCTGTCCATCTGCGTCCAGCTCAACCGGGTTGCCATTGGGCAGATAAAGCCCGCAGATGCGGATCGCCTGTTTGCCCACCACGGTTGCCTCGATCCAGCGCGCCTGTTCGTCGCTGTCATCTCCCGGCAGGCCGCGCCGCACATCCTCCAGCGGCAGCTTTGACAGGATCGCCACCCCGTTGAAACTCTTCTGGCCATGGGTTTCGACATTGTAGCCCCGGTCCTCGAACAGCTCACGCGGAAAGGCCTCATCGACCGATTTGATCTCCTGCAGCACCACCACATCGGGTTGCGCCTCATCCAGCCATTCCGGCAGCGCATGGATGCGGGCCTTGATACCGTTGATGTTGAAGGTGGCGATTTTCATATCCGGTCTCCTGCCTCAATGGCCCGCAGCGGGGCGCCTGATCTATCGCGCAATCCGGGCGAGGGGGCAAGGGCGCGTCCGGGCGACAGCAGCGAATCAGCAGCACGCGATCCGCTCGGTCTCGCCCTCCCGGCTGCCGGGTGATTTGCAGCCCTGCAAAATCATCGCCTGACGGTCTGCTTATGCTTTGTGCGTCTGCGGTTGTGGATAGCTCTGTGGCTAACCTGTGCAGAACCTGCCATTCGGTTCAGGATCAACGGATTGACGCTCCTTCCTAAACCGTGGACCTATCAGAAAAACAACCGGTAGGCGTGTTTATCAGTTGCGAAACAGGCATCCCGTGCCAATCGTCGACGGGTGTTTTTCACCTAGAACGGGAGACGATCCATGACCACATCAACCTTGCGCCACGACCTCTTTGCACGGCCGTCGACACCTGCGGCGGCGGAGCTTCATACCGGCGATCTTCATGCCGGGGACGGGGTCGAGATGTTCTCCTCCGGTTCGATCTGCCGCGAGGGCGACGGCAATCTGGTTGCGGGCGCAGGCACCGCGCTGTTCTCCTCCGGTTCCGCTCCGCAGGCCGATGGCGCCACCACCACGGGCGCGGCCACCGGCCTGTTCTCCTCCGGCAGCTAAGCCGCGATGAGCCAGCCCCCCGGCAGCCTGTCTGACGGCTGACGGACACAGGGCGCGTTCCATCTTGGTGCTTCAACCATGACCATCATCCTGCCTTTCAAGATCCCGGACGCTGAAACTCGTGCGTCCGCTGATGTCCCGCCCGACCATCCGCCTCCCTCTGGACCGGGGCGGCGGGGCACGGCGCCGGGTACATCGGCTGCAACATGGGTCGAGAGCTTTGCCTGCCACCGGCGCCGGCCGCAGGCGGTCTACTGGCTGAAGGAGAACGCAGAACTGCTGAGCCTGCTGCGGGTGATGCAGCAGCGGGCCGGGGGACCGGCAGGCGCAGGGGGGATCGGCGGCGAGGCGGCGCTGTCCCCCCTGCGCCCCTTCTGTGACGGCGCCACGCGCCAACTGCGGTTTTTCCCGCAATATTATCGCTTTATCCTGTCGATCTGCCTCGACTACGAAGATCTGACCGGCACGCCCGCCGCCGCATCGGAGCTGGCACATTGGGCCGCGGCTCAGGGGCTCGTGGAGGCGGAACTGTCGGATCTGCAACGCGCTGAGGCACAGCAGCTGCTGGCCCGCCGTGGCATTGCGCTGCCGGTTGATCCTGGGCTTGCGGACCGGCTGCGCCGCTTCACCCGCCGCAGCGCGACCTTTGCGATCCCCAATCGCAAGGCTGCCTACGAGCTGACCCATATCGTGTTCTACCTCTCCGATTACGGGCGGCGGGATCCGGGGCTGGACGCCCGCGCCCTGCAAAGCCTGACCTACGCCGGGCTGTTGGCCTGCCTTGATCAGGATCTGGACCTGTTGGCCGAGATCTGCATTGCCCTGCGCTATGCCGGCGCGACGCCTGCGCCCTATTGGGAGCAGCTGCTCAGCCACGCGACCGCGCAGTTTACCCTGACACCAGACGGGTTTGACGGGCGTATGGATGGCTATCACGCCTGTTTCGTTACGCTGTGGTGGCAGCAGGTAACTGCGGTGGGCCGGAAAGCCGAGCCCGCCTGCCGGCTCCCCGCAGGCGCCGGGCAGGCCCTGCATATCGCCGCCCCCGCCACCCGCAGCCTGCTGGCGCCGCTGTCGGTCTGGCTGATGGAGGCAGGCGCTGGACCCGGCCGGACAGCACCCGCACTCTGGCAGGATGCCCTCAGCCATATGGCGGCGCACTCCGGTCCCGAGGCCCGCAAACAGTTGCGGAACCTGCAAAACAGCACCCCCGCATTCGAGGCGTTCTGGCAGATCTTCAGCAGGGCGGGGGACTGTCACGCCCGATATCGACGGATCGGGGCAGGGGGACTCAGCCTGTCGCCGTGATCAGAACGCGCCAGCCCGTTTAGCGGCGACGCTCCGGCCATATGGAAGCAGATGACGGATCTGGTCCGCAGGGCACCGCGCGGCCAGCATCACTTAGCGCGAACCGGTGGTCATGCAGCCCCTGCGGGCGTTTCTACATCGAAAACGAGGTGCCGCAGCCGCAGCTTGAGGTGGCATTGGGGTTGTTGATCACGAACCGCGCGCCAATCAGCTCTTCGGTAAAGTCGATCACCGCGTTTTCCAGAAACGGTAGCGAGACCTCATCCACCACCACCTTCTGCCCCTGACCCTCAAGGATCAGATCATCGGCCTGCGGGGCATCCAGTGCAATTTCGTACTGAAACCCGGAACAGCCGCCGCCTTCGACAGCCACGCGCAGCGCCTGACCCTGATCGGCGGCGCCGATTTCGGCCAGCCGGGCAAAGGCGCGCTCGGTCACTTTTGGAGGCAATTGCATCTCTGGTCTCCCAATACGGTGATCACTGCCGTGTTGCAGCTGAGTTCATAATATAGAAAGGTGACGCCACAGGGACAAGATTGACTGGGGAAAAGATTAGTGACCTACGCGCCTTATGCGACCATGCCCGACCGTAGCCGTGGCCGCCAAGTCCCCGAAGAAGAAAGCAGTTTCCGCTCCCCCTATCAGCGCGACCGTGACCGGATCATCCACGCCAGCGCCTTTCGCAGGCTGAAACACAAAACCCAGGTCTTTGTCGAACATGAAGGCGACAATTATCGCACCCGGCTCACCCATTCGATCGAGGTGGGGCAGGTGGCGCGGACCATTGCGGGCGCACTTCGGCTCAACCAGGAACTGACCGAGGCGGTGGCGCTGGCGCATGATCTGGGGCACACGCCCTTCGGCCACACCGGCGAGGATGCTCTGCATGCGCTGATGGCCCCCTATGGTGGCTTTGATCACAATGCGCAGGCCATCCGCATCGTCACCTCGCTGGAACGGCATTACGCCGAATTCGACGGGCTGAATCTCACCTGGGAAACCCTTGAGGCGATTGCCAAACATAATGGTCCGGTTGTGGGCGATCTGCCCTGGGCGCTGGCCGAATGCAACGCGGCGCTGGATCTGGAGCTGCACACCCATGCCAGCGCCGAGGCGCAGGTTGCGGCCTTGGCCGATGACATCGCCTATAACAACCACGACCTGCACGACGGTCTGCGCGCCGGGCTGTTCACCGATGCCGATATTGCCGAGCTGCCGGTGATCGGCCCGGCCTATCAGGCGGTGGATCGCCGTTATCCCGGCCTTGACGCGCGCCGCCGCCGCCATGAGGCGCTGCGGCGGGTCTTTGGCGTGATGGTCAGCGATGTGATCGACGGCGCCCGCGCCCGTCTTGCTGCCAGCGGCGCGCAAAGCGTCGAGGATGTGCGTGCCCTGGGCGCGCCCGTGGTGGTGTTCTCCGATGCGCTCTGGGCCGACCTGAAGGAAATCCGCGCCTTTCTCTTCACCCGCATGTACCGCGCGCCCAGCGTGATGCGCAAACGCGCTGAGGTCTCCAAGGTGGTGGAGGCGCTGTTTCCGCATTTCCTCAACCATCCGGCAGAGATGCCCGCGCGCTGGCAGGGCGATATCGCCGCCGCCACTGATGAAACCGCTCTGGCCCGGATCGTGTCGGATTACATCGCAGGCATGACCGACCGCTTTGCATTGCAGGAGCACCGCCGCCTGTTCCCGGCTGAGGCCGCTGCCGCTGCGGCAGATCTGCAAGCCGGGCAATAGGCGCGGGCTGCACCGCGACTGGCGGTAACGCTGACGCCAACTGGCACTATCCTGAGGTAGGTCCGATGCGGTTTCATGGGGCAGACGCCCAGAACCGCAATCGCAGATGCAAGAGGCCGCCATGGCAAGCAATGGCATGACGCATTGGACCGTGACCTTTCAGGATGCGCCAGAGATGGCGCGGATCCGCGCGGATCGCCCGCGCCGGGATGCGCATATCGCATATGTACGCGCCCATCCCGAATTGCAGATCGGCGGCGCATTGGCGATGCGGCCCGAGCAGGATTTTCCGGGGGCGATCTGGAATGTCGAGGCGGCCAGCCGCGATGAGGTTGAGCGTCTGATTCTGCGCGACCCCTATTATGTCGCCTCGCTGCGCCGGTATCAGATCACCAGATGGGGCCGTCTGCCGGCCCGTGATGTACCGGTGGCCTGACCTGCCGCGCCTTGGTGCGCATATCGCGTAACCTCGCCCCGCGCGCAATTTTCTTCACCCGGAGAATTGACCGGAAACGGGAATTTTCCGGGACGCCCCCGCTGCTGATGGTGATGGGTTCTGCAATCCTGTTGACCCTTCCTGCCGCCCCCGGTATCCGCTGTGCTGAACAGTTGGGACGCCAGATATGAACCTCTTTACCGATATCCGCTCGCTCGTGATCGACAGCCTGACCGCCATGACCGGCGAGGGCGCGCTGCCCGAAGGGCTCGATTTTGCCAATGTGGCGGTGGAGCCGCCGCGCGATGCCGCCCATGGCGACATGGCGACCAATGCGGCGATGGTGCTGGCCAAGCCCGCCAGGATGAAGCCGCGCGACATCGCCGAGGCGCTGGCGGCGAAGCTGGCCGCGGACGATCGGATCGCCAGTGCTGAGGTCGCAGGCCCAGGCTTCCTGAACCTGCGGCTGGCTCCGGGCATCTGGCAGGGCGTGCTGAAATCGGTCCTGGACGCAGGCACGGATTTCGGCCGCTCGGACGTCGGCGCGGGCAAGCGGGTGAACGTGGAATATGTCTCCGCCAACCCGACCGGCCCGCTGCATGTGGGTCACACCCGCGGTGCGGTCTTTGGCGATGCGCTGGCGGCGCTCCTGGCCTATGCCGGCTATGACGTCACCCGCGAATATTACATCAATGACGGCGGCGGTCAGGTCGATGTACTGGCGCGCTCTGTCTACCTGCGCTACCTCGAGGCACACGGGCAGGACGTGGCCTTTGCCGATGGCACCTATCCGGGCGACTATCTGGTTCCCGTCGGGCAGGCGCTGAAGGACAAGGTGGGCGATGCCTATGTCGATCAGGGCGAAGATGTCTGGCTGGCCGAGGTGCGCGAATTCGCAACCGATGCGATGATGCAGCTGATCCGCGAGGATCTGGCCCAGCTTGGCATCGAGATGGATGTGTTCTACTCGGAAAAATCCCTCTACGGCACCGGCAAGATCGAGGCCGCGCTGAAGGAACTGGATGCCAAGGGGCTGATCTATCAAGGCGTGCTGGAACCGCCGAAGGGCAAGAAACTCGACGATTGGGAGCCGCGCGAACAGACCCTGTTCAAATCCACCGATCACGGCGACGACGTTGACCGGGCAGTGAAGAAATCCGATGGTTCCTGGACCTATTTCGCGCCCGACATCGCCTATCACTACGATAAGGTTGAGCGCGGCTTTGACGAGCTGATCGACATTTTCGGCGCCGACCACGGCGGCTATGTCAAACGGATGAAGGCGGCAGTTTCGGCGCTGTCCGATGGCCGGGTGCCGCTGGATATCAAGCTGTGCCAGCTGGTGAAGCTGTTCAAGGACGGTCAGGAATTCAAGATGTCCAAACGGGCCGGGACCTTTGTCACCCTGCGCGATGTGGTCGATGCGGTGGGCGCCGATGTGACCCGTTTCATGCTGCTGACGCGCAAGAACGATCAGGGTTTCGATTTCGACCTCGACAAGGCGCTGGAGCAGTCCAAGGACAACCCGGTGTTCTATGTGCAATACGCCAATGCGCGGATCTGCTCGACCCTGCGCAAGGCGGCAGAGGCCGGGATTGCGACCGACGAGGCCACGCTGGCCGCGGCCGACCTGTCGCTTCTGGACGATTCCGCCCAGCTGGCGGTGGCCAAGAAGCTGGCCGAATGGCCACGTCAGGTGGAAATCGCCGCCCGCACCCACGAGCCGCACCGGGTTGCCTTCTATCTCTATGATCTCGCCTCGGAACTGCACGGGCTGTATCACCTTGGCAAAACCAACGAAGGTTTACGTTTTGTTAACGAGAGCAACCCATCTGCAACACATGCAAAAATGGCACTGGCCAAGACCGTTTCCATTGTCATTTCTGCCGGTCTTGGTATTCTTGGGGTCACACCGGCGCAGGAGATGCGATAGCTAAAATCGCCCAGGCCGCCGGATCGAGGCAGATCATCAAGTAGAAACCCGGATCGGCGCATTGCGTGCCGTCTGCGGGCAGTGAGGCGGAAATGGCGTATTTTACGCAGGCAGGTCACGGCCAGTCGTATTCCAATGGTGGGGACCGTTCTTCGGCCTCCGCCACTGAAACACAGGGCACCCGGCAGGAGCCTTCTTTTGCCGATGCGCATCTGCCCTATCCGCAGCCCAAACACCCCTTCGGATTCGATCCGCAGACATCGGCCGCCGCGCCACAGGCCCAGCAGGCGGCAGCGGGCGGCTATTTTGCGCAGCCCCATACATCCCCCGGACAGGGCGCGCAGTCCTACAGCCCCTACCAGCAGCCCGCGCCCAGCTATGGTGCCTCCGCGCAGGACGCCTATAGCGGGCCGGGCACCGGTCAGGGGCATCGCTACGATGACTACGGGTTTAGCCCGGAACCGGCAGGGGCCGGTCGCGCCGGCCTCAGCAAGGCGTTCAGCGTCCTTGGCGCCGTGGCCTCGCTTGTATTGGTCGCAGGCATCGGTCTCTGGGGCTACCAGCTGATTTCCCGCGATGTCAGCGGCGTGCCGGTCGTGCGCGCCGTCGAAGGCCCGCTGCGGGTGCAGCCCGAGAACCCCGGCGGCCTCCCCGCCGACCATCAGGGGCTTGCCGTCAATGCGGTTGCCGCCAATGGCAATGTCGAAACTCCCGCCGACCGGCTGACACTGGCGCCGCAGGACGTGCAGCTGACCGAGGATGACCAGCCCATGCAGGCGGCGCTCACCACCGGTGCTGCGCGGATCAACGACACCCGCGATGGCGCGGCTGATGCCGCTGCGGTGGCCAATGCCGATACAGGCAGGCTCTCCAGCGAAGCCGTCGCGGCCTATCAGGGCGGCGATATCGACGCGCTGGTGGCTGAGCTGACCGAGGATTTCGCCCCTCTGGTGGAGGAGACCCTGCGCGGCGCCGAACAGCTGTCGGCTTCCGCCCCGGCCATCGTCCAGCCACAACCCCTACAGGCCGTGAGCGTCGCGGCCGTGGCGCCCGCGCCAAATGCAGCCCTGCGCAATGCCCCCGGTGTGCGCGTCTCGCTGCGCCCTGCCGCGCGGCCCGCCCGTTTTTCACCAAGCCGCGCCACAGCGTCTGCGCCGGTGGCGCAAACCACGCAGGATGTCTCGCCCGACAGCCTGCCCGCAGGCACCCGTCTGGCCCAGCTCGGCGCCTATGAAAGCGCCGAGGTCGCGCGCGCCGAATGGGATCGCATCCACGGACGCTTCGCCGATTATCTGGAAGGCAAGAAACGGGTGATCCAAAAGGCGGAAAGCGGAGGTCGCACCTTCTACCGCCTGCGCGCGATGGGCTTTGACGACCTCTCCGATGCGCGCCGTTTCTGCTCCGCTCTGGTGGCAGGCAACGCCGACTGTATCCCCGTGACCACCCGCTAGGACATGGGCCTCCCCCCGACACCTCCGCGCCCGGCTCCAGCCGGGCGTTTGTCGTTTTCCATCCGGCAAACTGCTGCCAGTTTGACCCATCCGGCCATGGCGCCGCCCCCGACACTGGTGTATCAGCGCCCCAGCACAAGAGGATCGCAATGCGTTACGGAGCCACAATTCTAGATGCCGAAGGTCTGCGTCTCAGCGCCGCCGAAAAGGCGCTGTTCGCCCGCGCCAATCCCTTTGGCTTCATCCTGTTTGCCCGCAATATCGACAGCGCCGAGCAGACCCGCGCGCTCTGTGATGAACTGCGCGAGGCGGTTGGCCGGAACTGTCTGATCACCATAGATCAGGAGGGCGGCCGCGTGCAGCGCCTGCGCCCGCCGCTGGCACGCCAGTGGCGGCCAGCGCTGGATCACGCGGCGGCTGCCGGGGCAGGGGCGGATCGCGCCATGTATCTGCGCGCCCGCCTGATCGCGGAGGAGCTGCGCGGGCTGGGCATCGACAGCAACTGCGCACCGCTGGCCGATGTGGCCGGTCCCGATACCCACCCGTTTCTCCAGAACCGCTGTTACGGCAGCGATCTGGCGGCGGTGGTGCGCCGCGCCCGCGCCACCGCCGACGGCCTGCTGGATGGCGGCGTCGTGCCGGTGGTGAAACATATCCCCGGTCATGGCCGCGCGACACTCGACAGCCACAAGGACCTGCCCCGCATCAGCGCGCCGCTGGATCTGCTGACCGGCTCGGATTTTGCCGCCTTTGCCGCGCTGAATGACCTGCCGATGGGGATGACCGCCCATCTGGTCTATGAGGCGCTGGACAGCCGCCCCGCCACCCTGTCGCCCCGCGTCATGCAGATGATCCGCACCGACATCGGTTTTGACGGGCTGATCATGAGCGATGACATCTCGATGAAGGCGCTGAGCGGCACACCGCAGGATATCGCGCGCGACACGCTGGCGGCAGGCTGCGATGTGGTCCTGTTCTGCAACGCCCCGCTGGATGAGCGCGCCGCCGTGGCGGAGGCTTCGGGCCAGATGAGCGTGGCTGCACAGGCCCGCGCCGAACAGGCCGAGGCCGCTCGCCGCGCTCCGGCCCCGCTTGACATAACCGCGGCCGAGGCCGAACTATCAGCCCTCATGGGCGGACAGGTATATGGCTGACACTTTGTTTGACGACGACGCGACCAGCGTCGAGGAGCGGCTCGCGGCCGAAGCATTGATCGTGGACGTTGACGGCTACGAGGGGCCGCTGGACGTGCTCTTGTCGCTCTCGCGCACGCAAAAGGTCGACCTGCGCCGCATTTCGGTGCTGGAACTGGCGCGCCAATACCTCAGTTTCGTGGAAAAGGCCCATGAGCTGCGTATCGAACTGGCCGCCGATTATCTGGTCATGGCGGCCTGGCTTGCCTATCTGAAATCCCGCCTGCTGCTGCCGCCCGACCCGACGGAGGACGGCCCCTCCGGTGAGGAGCTGGCGGCGCATCTGGCCTTCCAGCTGGAGCGGCTTCAGGCCATGCGCGACAGCGCGGCGCGGCTGATGGCGCGCGATCAGCTGGGCCGCAACTTCTTTGCCCGTGGTCAGGGTGAGGATGTGACCCGCATCCGCACCGTCAGCTATTCGGCCAATCTCCTGGACCTGATGCAGGCCTATGCGCGGATCCGCACCCGCGATGATTTCCGCCCCTTCGTGCTGGACCGCGAGGCGATCTTTACCATGGAGGCGGCGCTGGAACGGATGCGCCACCTGATCGGCTACACCGGCAGCTGGACCGATATGCTGACCTATCTGCCCGATGGCTGGCACTCCGACCCGATGAAACGCCGCTCCGCCACCGCCTCCACCTTTGCCGCCTCGCTGCAACTGGTGAAAGAAGGCCGGCTGGAGCTGCGACAGAGCGAGACCTATGCGCCCATTCAGCTGCGCATTCGTGACAAGGATACCTGATGGACGACCACAGCCAGAACACTGTTGCGGAGGAAACCCAAACCCTCTTCGACGCGCCCCCCATGGCCGAACAGGAGCGCATGGTTGAAGCGGTGCTCTTTGCCAGCGCCGAACCGGTGACGGTGCGCGATCTTGAGGCGCGGATGCCGCATGGCTGCGAACCGGGCACCGCGCTGGAGCACCTGCGCAAACGCTACGACGGGCGCGGCGTCAACATCGTGCGCGTCGGCGATGCCTGGGCGCTGCGCACCGCCTCTGACCTTGGCTTTCTGATGCAGAAGGAAACGGTCGAAACCCGCAAACTCTCACGCGCGGCCATCGAAACCCTTGCGATCATTGCCTATCACCAGCCGGTCACCCGCGCCGAAATCGAAGAGGTGCGCGGCGTGTCGGTGTCGCGCGGCACCATCGACCAGCTGCTGGAAATGGACTGGATCCGCCTTGGCCGCCGCAAGATGACACCGGGCCGCCCGGTGACCTTTGTGGTGACGCCCACGTTCCTCGATCACTTCGGGTTGGAAAGCGCCCGTGACCTGCCGGGCCTCAAGGAGCTGCGCGCCGCAGGTCTGCTGGAAAACCGCCCGCCACCGGGCAGCCTGCCTCTGGGCGGGCGCGGCGACAGCGACGAGGTCGAGGAACAGCCGGAACTCTTTGGCGACTGAGGGCAGGCCGCCGCGCCGCAAAAGGGCCGCAAACCTCTGCAATACTGCCGGTGCACGCGGTGAGATCCGCGTGCAACAGATGCCAGGGCCAAGGAGTGACGCAGATGAGCATAGACCGGTTGATCAACATGATCCTGCGCCGTCTTGTGGGCCGCGCGGTCAATGCAGGCGTCAACGCCGGGATCAGGGCAATCGCCAAGCGCGACAAGGGTCAGGGCACGGAAAAATCCGCGCGCCCGCTGCCACAGGACAAGGCAACCGCCCAGAAGGCGCGCCTGACCGGGCGCAATACCCGACCCCCACGGTTCTAGGCTCAGGCTCTCCCACCAGGGCGTCAGCCCTTGGTTTGGGGTTTGAAATGCTTTGATAGCTTCAGCCCCTGGCCCTGATAGTTCGATGCGATATCAACGCCATAGAGCTGTTCGGGGACTTCTGACATCTTCTCGTAGACCAGCCGCCCCACGACCTGCCCGTGCTCCAGCACAAAGGGCGCATCATGGCAGCGCACTTCCAGAACGCCACGCGATCCGGCCCCGCCAGCGGCAGCATAGCCAAAACCGGGATCAAAGAAGCCCGCGTAATGCACCCGGAATTCGCCCACCATCGCCAGATAGGGCGCCATTTCGGCAGCATAATCCGGCGGGATGGCAATCGCCTCGCGGCTCACCAGAATGTAGAACGCACCGGGATCCAGAATGATCTGCCCCTTGGTGGTGCGGACCTCTTCCCAATACTCCGCCGGATCGTAATGGCCGAGCTTTGACAGATCGACCACACCGGTGTGATGTTTGGCGCGGTATCCCACCAGATCGCCCCGCTCAGGCCGAAGATCGACGGAGAAGCCCAGACCGTCGGAGATCACCGGTGTTCCCGAAACAATCGGCGTCGCCTCATGCACCGCGCGCAGCTCCGCATCACTGAGGAATGTGCGCCCCTGACGAAAGATGATCTGCGTCAGCAGCTGCCCCGGCTGCACCACAACTGAGAAGCTCTGCGGGCAGATTTCCGCATAAAGCGGCCCGTCATAGCCATCGGTGACCCGGTCGAACTCAACCCCCTGATCGGTGATCACCCGCGTCATCACATCCAGCCGCCCGATGGAGGATTTGGCGCTGGCGGCGGCTGTCATTCCCTCGGGCAGACGGATCCGCTCCATCAGCGGCACCACATAGACGCAGCCTTTTTCCAGCACCGCACCACCGGTCAGCGCCACCCGGTGCATGGTCAGATCCTCCAGCCGGTCGGCCACCGTGCGCCCCAGACCGGGCAGAAAGGAGGCCCGCACCCGATAGGCACAATCGCTCAGCCGCAGATCAAGGCTCGCCGGTTGGATCTGGTCATTCAGGATCGGAGAAGAAGCGGAAATCGCAGCCTCGGTGATCATCTGGCGGATTTGGCGATCCGACAGCACGCCCTGTGCCGCTCCGCTCACGAGCCGTGGTTCTGATGTCATCCCGATCCTCCCAACGCTTTATTATCAATACCTTGCACGAAAGGCAGATACAAAAACACCCACCCCAGAGAGGGGCGGGCGTTTTTTAGCCCCTTGCGAGGCGGGGTATTTTGGTCGGGCTAGCAGGACTCGAACCTGCGACCTTCCGTCCCCCAGACGGACGCGCTACCAGGCTGCGCTATAGCCCGTTGCGCTGGTTTCTACCCGTTTTTCCGGCAGGGGCAAGCGAAAAAACCAGATTATTTCGCCGCCTCTGCAAGATTAATGTGACGCGACCCTAGGCAGCGCCCCGATGCGCCCGCAATGCCTCGGCACAGGCGCGGGCCTGTCCGACATGATCCGCAGGCAGCTGCGCAATCCCCGCAAGCCGCGACAGCGCGCCGGAGGTCTGCGCAGCGCGCGGCTCCGCCTCATCGGGGATATCAATCACCAGCGGTCGAAGCTCTGGCGCCGCAGCCTCGGCGGGATCGTCGGCGGTAGGGGTGTCAGCGGCAGATGTATCAGCGGCGGGCAGGTCCGCTTCGGCCACATCGGCTGCGGGGAGATCGGATTCGACAAATTCCTGCCCAGCCGGGGCGGAAACCGGCGCGGCAGGCTCTGCCGGTTCATCCAGCGCCGGCGCCGTCTCCGTGACCTCTGCGACCTCGGTAACCTCGGCCATCGCCTCCTGGTCCGGCGTTGCCGTATCCACAGGCTCTGCGAGCGGCGCGGTCTGCGCCAGCTCTTCAGGCTCTGCCAATTCGGTTGCCTCGCCCAGTTCGACAGGGGCGGTCAATTCGCTCGGCGGGCTCAGCTCGCCCGTGGCAGCCATATCGGAGCCACCCGCGGGCATCGCAGCCGCATCCTCGTCATGTGGCTCAGGCGCGATAGGCTCAACCGCGCCTTCGGTCATCTCGGATGCCGGGTCAGCGGTGGCCAGTTCAGTGGCCTCCGCTTCGGGATGCTCCGGCGCGACAGCCGCAAATCCTGCGTCCTCAAGTCCCGCAAGGTCAGGTTCCGGCAGGTCAGGTTCCGGCAGGTCAGGTTCCGGCAGGTCAGGTTCCGGCAGCGCGGCATCCTCCTGCACCGGCGTGGTCAACAGATCCTCATCAACCGCAGGCGCAGCCAAGACCGGATCGCTGACAATGCCCGCGTCCAGCTGCGGATCCTCCAGGGCAACCGGAGCCGCTACCTCAACCTCGGCCGCAACCTCAGCCAGATCTGGCAGCTCTTCCGGCCCTGCCTCCAGTGCCGCCACAGCCTCAAGCTCCGCACGATCGGCAACCGGGTCAGGCATATCCAGCACGTCAGCCGGAGGCGCGGCAGCGTCCGGCGTCTCCGCTGCATCGGCAAAGGCCAGCGGCACATCCTCGGGCGAGGGGGCCTCATTGTCGTCGGGCAGATGATCACCCGCTGCGTCGGTCAGCAGATCGCTGCCCGCCAGTTCGCCCGCTATCAGATCGCCATCTGCCAGCGCGTCATCTGACACATCGCCACCAGCGAAAAAGTCGGTTTTCGCTACCGGCTCGGCAGCCTCCTGTGCGACATCGGCCTCAGGATCGCCCAGCGGCTGCACTGTGACCTCTGGCACGGCCTCCGCCGCAGGCGCGTCTGGCGGCATATCGCCAATTGCGGGATCGCTGTCCAGCGCCTCAACCACGGGTGCCGGGCTGTCGCCCTGATCAAACACCACGGGATCTTGCGCATCCGTCTCGGCGGGGGGCTCGGCCATCGGCGCGTCAGAGTCGGCAGCAAATACATCCGCGCCAGCACCGGCAAGGGCTTCGGCCTCATCGGCGGCAGGCGCCATTGCCATGGAAACCGGCGTTTCCACCTCGGGCGAGGCAAGCTCCTCATCCCCCCAGGGAGAGAGATTCGGTGCCTCGGCCTCGATTGATGCGTCTTCCGCAGTCTCTTCCACGACCTCCGGGATGAGCTCATGCTCAGGCTCGACCTCAGGCTCAGGTGCAAGGAGCGGCGCTGGCTCAGCCTCGGCTATCAGCTCCACCGGCGCGACAGTTGTCACCGGCTCGCCCGGTTCTGCCATCAGCGCGGCGCTATCAGACATGGTGCTGTCAGGCGCATATGGCGCAGGCGCGGCGCTGTCATCTGCGCCCGCATCTGTGTCCAGAGCCATGGCAACCGGGCTGCCCGCTGGACTCTCAACCGGACTCGCAACCGGTATCTCGATTGTCGCCTCCAGCGCCGGATCCGCTGACGGTTCGGCAAGCCTGTTCCCTTCCGGCGCCACCGGCGGGAGTGCCGCAGCCTCGGCGACCTCCACGGTGCCGGGGTCTTGCGACTCCGGCGTCTCCGGCCAGAGCTGCGCCTGCTCCTGCTCCGGCGCATCTGCCGCAGCGTCGACAGGCGCATCCACCAGCGCATCGTCTTCCTCACCAAGCGGCAGGCCCGGTTGGGTCAGCTCCGCTGCAACATCGGATGGCGCCGCCGGGGGCAGGTCTGCGATCGCGTCGGCGGTATCCGCCGGCACGGAAACGTCGGGTGCCTGCGGCATGGCCGCGTCCATCATCGGCGGGAGGTCATCCGCAGGACCATCTGCCTGTGGCGCGCTCTCGGGGGCGTCGGCCATGACATGCAGATCGCTGGTAGGTTCGGCGGCGGCAGGGATGGCGGTTTCGCTGACCGGTGCGGCAGGCGGGTGGACCGAACCGGTCTGCGCGACAGCCGCGTCAATCGGATCCATCGGCGCCATGGCAGGCTCCGCCGCAAGCGGCGCTGTCGGAGCGGGTGCAGCTGCGGCGGGTGGAACATCTGCCAGTGGGGCCATTGGTGCAGCGCCCTGAGGCTGCACCGGCGTCAGGGGGGCAGCGCCGGTTTCGGGCTGCGCCGGGACAGGGCCAGCATCGGAAGGCTGCGCCACGGCGGCGGCGTCGAAGGCGGCAGCCTCAACCGGACCGGCATCCACCGGTGACGTTGCTGCGGAGCCGACCACTGGCGCGGGCGGGCCACCTGCGGCGGGCGCTGCGGGCATTACCGGCGCAACAGGCGCGGCGGAAGCAGGGGCCATTGGTGCCGCTGCTGCGGGCTGCATCCCAGCCGAGGCCGCGCCGGGGGAGGCATCCGCAGCCAGAGTGGCCATTGGTGCAGCGGCAGGAGTGGTCGCAGCGGCGGCGACAGGCGCGGTGGCAGGCGCAGTGACGGGCACGTCCGCAACAGGCATCTCAACAGCGGGGGCGGCTGCCACCTCTGGCGCCTGCGCGGTTGCAGGCTCGGGCGCGGGCGCTTCGGCGTCGGAGATAAGATCACCCCCGGACAGCTCCGCGCTGGCGGGTTCCTCCTGCGCCTCTGCGACCGTGGCCTCAATTGTGTCCGCCTCGACCGCGTCCGCCTCAACCGTGTCGGCATCTATCGGCGCGCCACCGCCCATCGCGGCGACATGGACCGGGCCATGTTCGCGCAACAGCGCCTGCACATCCTTGATGGACAGCCCCTTGTCGTGCAGCAAGTACTTGATGCTGCTGATCAATTCCACATCGGCAGGACGATAGTACCGGCGTCCGCCTGCGCGTTTGACCGGTTTGATCTGGGTGAATTTGCTTTCCCAGAAACGCAAGACATGCGCCTGGATCCCCAGCCACTCCGCAACTTCGCTGATGGTGCGGAAGGCGTCTGGTGATTTTGACATCGCGTGGTGTGTCCCGTGGTTACTGACCGTTATTTACGGTTCCCGTCTGCCACCCGGTCCTTCATCAGATGCGATGGTCGAAAGGTCAAAACCCGGCGAGGCTGAATGGGCACCTCTTCGCCGGTCTTCGGGTTGCGGCCAACGCGGGCGGATTTATCGCGCACGCTGAATGTCCCGAAGGAAGAAATTTTGACCTGTTCCCCACGGACCAGGGCGTCAGACATATGCTGAAGCATGCTTTCCACCAGCTGCGCGCTTTCGTTGCGCGACAGGCCAACCTCGCGGAAGACCGCTTCACTCAAATCCATTCGTGTTAGTGTTTTTTCGCCCATGACTATCCCCGCTGTTTGGCAAAGCATAGGGCGGGGGGAATTTCCCTGTCAATATCAATGAATTGCATCGCGGAGTTCCGCCCGTAAAATCGCGCCGCTTCTCGGGCTGGCTTTGCCGCTTACCAGCGCAGGACAACCGATCCCCAGGCCAGACCGCCGCCGATGGCTTCGGTGACGACCAGATCGCCCTGTTTGATCTGGCCGCGTTCCTTGCCCACTGACAGCGCCAGCGGGATCGAGGCGGCCGAGGTATTGCCGTGGTCTTGCACGGTGACCACCACCTTTTCCATCGGCAGGCCCATCTTCTTGGCGGTGCCCTGGATGATGCGGATATTGGCCTGATGGGGCACGATCCAATCGACATCGGCGGCGGTCAGGCCGGCGCGCTCCAGCGCGGTATTGGCAGTGGAGGCCAGTTTCTCGACCGCATGGCGGAACACCTGATTGCCCTGCATCCGCAGATGGCCGGTGTTCTGGGTGGAAACGCCGCCATCCACATAAAGCAGATCCTTGTAGCGACCGTCGGAATTGAGGTCGGTGGCCAGAATACCACGGTCGGCACTGGTGCCTGCGCCGTCCTGCGCCTCCAGAACCAGCGCACCGGCACCATCGCCGAACAGCACACAGGTGGAGCGGTCGCTCCAGTCCATGATCTTGCTGAAGGTCTCGGCCCCGATCACCAGCACCTTCTCGGCCTGCCCGGAGGCCACCAGCGCATTGGCGTTGCTCAGCGCATAGACAAACCCGGCGCAGACCGCCTGCACGTCAAAGGCAAAGCCGCGGGTCATGCCCAGCTGGGCCTGCACCATGGTGGCGGCAGAGGGGAAGGTGAGATCGGCGGTCGATGTGGCCACCACGATGGCGTCGATATCATCCGCAGTCAGCCCGGCATCACCCAGCGCCTTTTCGGCGGCCTTGGTGGCCATGAAGGAGGTGGTCTCGCCGTCGGCGGCGAAATGGCGGCGCTCAATCCCGGAGCGGCTGCGAATCCATTCGTCCGACGTATCCAGCGTGGCTTCGAATTCCGCGTTCTCGACCACGCGTTCAGGGAGATAATGCCCGGTCCCGACAATTACTGCGCGTCGCGTCATTCTGATGCCTGCCTTTTAGTCTTTTTTGGTGGGCGCCTGGTCGGTTTTGGTCTCGTCCATTTGCGCTGGTTTATCTTGGGTAAGCGCCACAGAGGATGCAACCCGTGCGGCGAGTTTTTCTGCAAACCCCTGCTGGGCAAGACGGAAGGCCAGCTTCACCGCCGCCGAGACACCGGTGGCATCCGCGCCACCATGGGATTTCACTACGGTGCCATTGAGACCAAGGAAAACACCGCCATTGACCCGGCGCGGGTCCATGCGCTTGGACAGCCGCTTGAGCGAGGTCATCGCCAGCAGCGCCGCAATCCTGGACAGGAACGAATATTCAAAGGCTTCCCGCAGGGCGACACGCATCAGGCTGGCAGTGCCCTCGCCGGTCTTGATCGCGACATTGCCGGTGAACCCGTCGGTGACGATCACATCGGCGACATCGCCGGGGATATCGCTGCCCTCGACAAAACCGACAAAGTCAAACCCCCCGGTTTCGGAATGATCCGAGATCAGCCCATAGGCTTCTTTCAGGTCGGCATGTCCCTTGTGCTCTTCGGTGCCGACATTCAGCAGGCCCACGCGGGGGCGGGGAATGTCCATCGAATTGCGCACATAAGAGGTGCCCATCATAGCGTATTGCAGCAGATCCTGCGCGTCGGCGCGCACATCGGCGCCAACATCGAGCATCACGTTGAAGCCCTGTGGATTGCGCGACGGCCAGAGAATCGCAATGGCCGGGCGGTTCACACCGGGCAGCTTGCGCAGCCGCAGCATCGACAGCGCCATCAGCGCGCCGGTATTGCCACAGGAGACCGCACCGGCGGCTTCACCCTCCTTGACCGACTCCAGCGTCGACCACATCGACGTGCCCTTGCCGTGGCGCATCACCTGAGAGGGCTTGTCCTCCATGGTGACCACATCGCGGGCATCGCGGAATTCCACCCGGCCGTCGAGAATACGCTTCTTGGCGACCAGCGGCGTCAGTTGTTCTTCGGGACCATGCAGGATGAACCCCAGATCGGGGTTCTTTTCGGCGGACATGGCAATGCCGGCCACCACAACTGCGGGGCCGGCATCTCCGCCCATGGCGTCAACCGAAATAACTATGCGGCCGGCATTCTTCTGCATCTGATCGGGTTTACCCGCCATGAAAATGCCTGCCTGACATTAAGTCTGGTGCAGACGCGGCTTAGGCCGCGTCTTCGTCCATGTCGATCTCGTCAGCGGCTGCGACGATTTCTTTCTCGTCGTAGTGGCCGCAGGAGGGGCATACGTGGTGCGGACGCTTCAGTTCGCCACAGTTGCCGCATTCGTTCGGGTTTGCAGCAACCAGTGCATCGTGCGCGCGGCGGTTGTTGCGACGCGACTTGGATACTTTGTTCTGTTGGACAGCCATGTCTCAACCTTTGTCACTTGGGGCCTTGGGGCTGTCCCCGCGGCGCGTTTCACATTCAATGTTTCGATCGGTCTGCCGTGCGTTTAGGCCTCAGCCTTGCCGATGTCCAACCAAAATTCCGATGAGCGCGCGAAAATACTGCGAATTGACGCTGGCGCAAGTGGTTTTTTGGCCGGTCAGCGCATGAACACCAATCGGAATCGTCTGGCCGCTCTCTTTTCAGTCTTCGCGGCTGCCGTCAAGCTGATCACGCAGCGCGGCCAGCCCGGCAAAGGGCTTTGTGTCCTCGTCGCGCATCGGGGCAACACCCGGTTCGGCGTGCACTGATTCTCCGAGCGAGACGCCGTCTTTGCGGGGGTATTGCGGCAGCGCCAACGCCAGCGCTTCGACCATCACCTCATGCGGGGAGATATGGCTGCCCAGCGGTTCGCTGGTGTCATCCTCGGGCATCTCCACCTCTTCCTCGCTGTCGGGATGCACCATCCCGGCGATAAAGCTGCGGCGCACCTTCTGATCAATGCGGGTGGTCACCGGATCCAGTGTCACCACGCAGGGCTGCACCACGGTGGCGCCCAGATCCGCAACCAGTTCCCAGTCACGTTTGCCCAGAGCGCGGATCTCTCCGGCAAAGCGCAGTTTGCGCAGATCGTCGACGCCCAGCTCCTGCGCGAGGGCGGTCAGACCAGCGGCGTCGGGGCGCAGTTCGAACGAGGTTGCGCGGTTTTGCGGCAGGTCAGCGACCCGAAAAGCGGTGCTCTCAGACATTTGGGGGACTTTCGTTTCTTGAACCGGAGGCTTGGTTTAGGTAATCCGGTTCAAAGGCGTATTCAAGCCGGGGGGCAAGAGAGTAGCATGGCATCCAAACGTATGAGGTCGCTGAAGGCGGCGATAAGGGTCACGGTTCTCTTGGTAGCGGGGCTCGCGGTTGGCGCCTGTTCCATGTACCGCAAGCACGGATATGTCCCCAGCGAAGAGCTGCTGTCAGAGGTGGTTGTCGGCGTTGATACCAAGGACAGCGTTGCTGAAACCATTGGGGTTCCGGCGGCAGAGGGCGTGCTGACCGATGGCGGCTACTACTATGTTTCCACCCTGATGCGCCGCCGCGGACCTTCGGCCAGCAAGCCGGTCTCGCGGGAGCTGGTTGCGATCAATTTCAACGATCAGGGCGTGGTCACGGGGATCGAACGCTACGGTCTGGAGCAGGGCCGGGTGATTCCCCTGCAACGCCGCGTGACCAGCTCAAACGTTCAGGACAAGACCTTCCTGCGCCAGCTGCTGGGCAGCCTCGGCAACTTTGGTCCCGGTGGGCTGATCGAATGATGCGGCGGGTCTTATCGGCCTGCATATCTAATTCTGAGAAAGCCATCCCGATCCGGGGTGGCTTTCGTCGTTTGGCTGATACGTGAACCATGCTAGGCAGGCCTCAGGCTGCGGTGCCTGTGGTCGCTGGAAGAGCTGCGTTGCGTGATCTGTTGCCCCTTGTGAAGATGTCCCCTGCAAAGGTCGCGCCGCGGCCGCTGCTGTGTCGTGGCCGCTATCGGGTCCGGCTGATTGATGGCGCCGGGCAGGTGGCCGGTGATGGCGGCGATCTGCAACGGGCGCGGGCGCTGCGAAGCCTGTGTTTCGGCCGCAGCAAGCTCGACGCAGAACCGTTGGACCTGCGCTGCCAGCATATGCTGATCGAGGATCAGGCCAGCGGTGTTCTGGTCTGTTGTTTTCGCCTTCTGCTGCTGCCAGATGGCGCATATATCGCCCAGAGTTATTCCGCGCAAAGATATGATCTGAATATGTTTTCCGCCCGTCGTGGCCCGTTGCTGGAGCTGGGTCGGTTCTGCATCCATCCCGATTGGCAGGATGCCGATATCCTGCGGCTTGCCTGGGGGGCGCTGACGGCGTTTGTCGATGATCACGGGGTCGAGCTGCTGTTTGGCTGCTCGTCCTTTCAGGGTGTTGATCCGGCGCCCTATGGGCAGGCCCTTGCCCTGCTGCTGGCCCGTCATCAGGCACCGACCGGGCAGGGGGTGGGGGTGCGGGCGGCGCAGGTGCTGCCCCTTGCGGCACTGGATCTGCCGCCCGTGGATGGCAAGGCGGCGCAGCAGCAGATGCCGCCCCTGTTGCGCACCTATCTGATGATGGGCGGCTGGGTCAGCGACCATGCGGTGATCGACCGCGAGCTTGGCACGCTGCATCTCTTTACGGCGGTGGAAATCGCCACCATTCCCGCAGCGCGCAAACGTCTGCTGCGCGCCATTGTCACCGGCGTTGACCATCCGGTGCGCTGACAGCCGTTGACCTGCCCCGCGCCCCGGTTTAGCAGCCTCACATGGCACGTATTCCTCTTTTACAGATGTCCGGTATCTCCCTCACCTTTGGGGGCGATCCGGTGTTCGCGGATCTTGATCTGGTGGTGCAACCCGGCGACCGGGTGGCGCTGGTCGGGCGCAATGGCTCCGGCAAATCCACCCTGATGAAGGTGATGGCCGGTCTGGTCGAGGCCGACACCGGCTCGCTGGTGGTGCCGCCGGGCAAATCCGTCGGCTATATGGAGCAGGACCCGCAGATGACCGGGTTTGCCACGCTGGGCGATTTTGCCAGTTCCGAACTGGATCCGGGCGAGATGTACAAGGTGGAGCGGGCAGGCGAGGGGCTGAAGTTTGATCCCGCCCGCCCCGTGGCGACGGCCTCCGGTGGTGAAAAACGCCGCGCGGCGCTGGCCAAGCTGATGGCCGAGGCACCGGATCTGATGCTCTTGGACGAGCCGACCAACCATCTGGATATCGAGGCGATCACCTGGCTTGAGAATGAGCTGAAATCGACCCGCGCCGCCTTTGTGCTGATTTCTCACGACCGGGCGTTTCTGCGCGCCCTGACCCGCGCGACGCTTTGGGTGGACCGGGGGCAGGTGCGCCGTCAGGAGAAGGGGTTTGATGCCTTTGAGGCCTGGCGCGACAAGATCTGGGAAGAAGAAGACCAGCAGAGGCATAAGCTGAACCGGCTGATCAAATCCGAAAGCCGCTGGGCGGTTGAGGGCATCTCCGCCCGCCGCAAACGCAATATGGGCCGGGTGCGCGCGCTTCAGGATCTGAAGGCGGAGCGGTCCAGCCAGATCAAGCGGCAGGGCACGGCTGAGCTGGCGCTGGACGCGGGCCCGAAATCGGGCCGCAAAGTGATCGAGGCCGAAGGGCTGACGAAATCCTACGGTGACAAGGCAATTGTGCGGGACTTCTCGCTGAAGGTGCAGCGCGGCGATCGCGTTGCCTTTGTCGGGCCGAATGGGGCAGGTAAGACCACGCTCCTGAAGATGCTGCTGGGGCTGGAACAGCCTGATGAAGGCCATGTGCAGATGGGCACCAATCTGGAGCTGGCGCTGTTTGATCAGACCCGCGATCAGCTGGACGGCGATGCCAGTCTCTGGGAAAACCTGACCTCGGATCCGCTTCTGGGGATTTCGGGCAAGGCGGATCAGGTGATGGTCCGGGGGCAGCCGAAACATGTGGTCGGCTACCTGAAGGAATTCCTGTTCGACGAGGCGCAGGCCCGCGCGCCGGTGCGGTCCCTGTCCGGGGGCGAGAAGGCGCGTCTCTTGCTGGCGCGGCTGATGGCGCGGCAGAGCAACCTGCTGGTGCTGGACGAACCGACCAATGATCTGGATGTTGAGACGCTCGACCTGTTGCAGGAACTCCTGGACAGCTACGATGGCACGGTTCTGCTGGTGAGCCACGACCGGGATTTTCTGGATCGTGTAGCCACCACCACCATCGCCATGGAAGGCGGCGGGCGCGCCACGGCCTATGCCGGCGGCTGGAGCGATTACCTCTCGCAGCGTGCCCCGGTCGAAGGTGCCGCAGAGAAGGCGGAGAAAGCCAAGGCGAGCAAGCCGAAACCCAAGCAGGAAGCCCAGCCCAAGGACGGTCTGAGCTTTAAGGAAAAACACCGGCTGGAGGCGCTGCCCGGAGAGATCGAGCGGCTGGAGGCAGAGATCGCCAAATTGCAGCAGCTGATGGCCGATCCCGAGCTGTTCACCCGCGAACCGGTGAAGTTCCAGAAGGCCACCGATGCGCTGGTGGAGCGGCAGGAGAAACTCTCTGCCGCTGAGGAGGAATGGCTGGAGCTGGAAGAGAAATCCGCAGGCTGAAGCCCCTCTGATTTTTCGGTAAGCAGGGCTGACCCAATGTTTCGCGTGCGAAACATTGGGTCAAAGACGCTGTCGTAGTCATTTGTAAAATATAAATTTTTCCTGATTGAAGCCTAAGGCAGCGCGCGGCTGCTGCGCAACGGGTGCGAGTTTTGACCCTGCGGATGCTAGCGAGGGAGCGCCCGCGCCGGATTGCCGACCACTGTCACCCCGGCCTCCACATCTCGTGTCACCACCGCGCCGGCACCGACGATGGCGCCATCGCCGATGCTGACGCCGGGCAGGATGATCGCGCCGCCACCGATCCAGACATCGCACCCCAGCGTGACCGGATGGGCGATTTCCAACCCCTTGGCGCGCAAAGCTTTATCCTTATGGTGCTGGGCGCAGTAGATCTGCACATTCGGCCCCAGCATGGAGCGGTCCCCAATGCACACCGGCGCGGTATCAAGGATGGTGCAGCCCGCGTTCAGATAGACCTGATGCCCGAGGGTGATATTGACCCCGTAGGCGCAGTGAAACGGCGCCTCGATCAGGCAATTCTGCCCATGACCGGCAAAGAGGGCTGCCAGCGACGGGCTGAGGCTGTCGCCGGGATCAGGGGGGCGGTGATTGTGCTGATGCACCGCCAGACGGGCCTGATGACGCAACGCGGAGAGTTCGCTGTCCAGGCAACAGTACCAGTCGCCCGCCTGCATCTTTTGTCGTTCGGATCTGCTCATGCCGGATCCGTTCCGGGCGAGGGTGGTCTGATGGTTCGGGTGTAGCCATCCATCAGATCCGCCAGCTCCTTTGCCGTTGTAGGGAAGCGGGCATAGCTGTGAGCGGCCGGAACCGTCGCCCAGGGCTGTTTGTCCTCGGCCATGACTTCGACAAAGGGGGTGAACCAAGTCAGTTCATCCAGCAAAGAGGCGCGCAGGTTCACCCGTTCTGGTGCCGCCTTCAGGCGGGAGAGGACAAAGCTGAGGCAGGTCGGGCAGTAATAATGCTTGCGCTCTTCGCTGTGTTTTCCACCCTGCACCAGCTCTCCCGTGACGGTGACCGCCTCTGCCGGAAACATGACGGTCAGGGAATAGGCGCTGGCGGCAAGTTTCTGACAATCGCGGCAGTGGCAGGCCAGCGTCAGCAGGGGGGAGGCGGTGACATGTAGCTGGACAGCACCGCAGAGACAGGCGCCGGTCAGCGGCAGGTTGGGCTGGGTCATGGGTCTGCTCCCCCTCGGCAAGGTTGTGCGACAGGCTAGCGGAGAACCGGGAGGCTGTCGCTGATCAATTCCGTATTGCGCGGAGAGGGGAGAGGGGGTGTCTCAAGGGGTGGTCTGCCCCTTGAGGTCTTGGTTTCGATGCGGGTAACCGAGAGCGCCTCAGCGCATCCGCAGCGCGCCGTCGAGGCGGATCACCTCGCCGTTGAGATAGCCCATCTCGACGATGAACCCGGCCAGACGGCCATATTCGGCAGGGTCGCCAAGCCGGGCCGGGTTGGGCACATCGGCGGCGAGCTGCTGCTGCACCTCTTCCGGCAGGCCCGCCAGCATCGGGGTCATGAAGATGCCCGGCGCGATGGTCATCACCCGCACGCCAGAGGACGCGAGATCACGGGCCATCGGCAGGCACATGCCCACAACGCCGCCTTTGGAGGCGGCATAGGCGGCCTGACCCTTTTGGCCGTCAAAGGCCGCGATTGACGCGGTGTTGATGATGACACCCCGGCCACCGTCTGCCTCAGCCTCGCATTTGGCGATTTCCACCGCAGCGAGCCGGGCGACGTTGAAGGTGCCGACAAGGTTGATGTCGATGGTGCGCTGATAGGCATCCAGAGGGTGCGCGCCATCGCGGCCCACGGTCTTGATGCCAAGGGCGATGCCTGCGCAGTTCACGCAGACGTTGATCTTGCCCATCTTCTCGCTGGCAAGCGCCATGGCGGCGGCAACCGACTCTTCGCTGGTGACGTCGGTCTGGGCAAAATGCCCGCCGATTTCTTCGGCAACGGCAGCGCCGCGTTCGGCGTCACGATCCAGGAGCGTGACCTGGGCGCCTTGGGCGGCAAAATGACGGGCGGTGGCCTCACCAAGGCCAGAGGCGCCGCCGGTGATGACGGCGGCGGTTTGCGACAGTTTCATGAGCAGGGCTCCTCCCGGGGGTCTATGCTATCGGGTTCATATCTGAACGTGTGTTCAGATAATCACGTCCCCCTAGCAGTGTCCAGAGAGCCCGGGGTTCATCAGCCGTTTGTCGAGCGCGGCGAGCGGACGCAGCAGCCGACCCAGCGGCGGCCAATAGGCCCAGGTGCCACCCAGCTGGTGCAGCCGTGCGCCGGTGCCCAGTTTGAAGCGGGCCAGACCGGCGGCGTTTTCGGTGTTGATCACGCCAAGGTCGAGCTGTTCATAGCCGCGTTTGGCAAGCCAGGACATCGCCTCCCACATCAGCAGGTTATGGGCGGACAGCGCCTTGCCGCGATCGGTGGTATGGCCGATGTGATAGGTGGCGCCACGCCCATGGCAGAGCACCAGCACGGCGGCGACGATCTCCTTGCCGTCATGGGCTTCGAAAATCTTGGCCATCCCCTTGTTCTCGCGGGCATAGGCCAGGGTCAGATCCACCGGCCAGTTGCGATAGCCGCGGCTGGATTGCTGCGCGGCATCGGCAGCAAAGATCCAATGCGCCGGGGTCTGGGGCAGGGATTGGCGGGTGATGCGCAGCCCCTGCTGTTCGCCATGGACCAACCGGTTGCGCCATTTCTGATGCAGCGCCGCGCGGCGCTGATCCGGGTCACCGGTGAGGTCGAGCAAACCGACATGCGCCGGGCTGACCAGCGCCACCGCGCCGTGGCGGGCGAGGGCGGGGGTCGGCGTTTCTGGCGACAGGATGACGGGCGTGCGGCGCAGGCCGTTTTCCTGCAATTGTTCCAGCAGTCGCAACGGCTTGTCGATGCGGGCGCGGTTGACCATGGCCACGTTGATGCGGCCCCAGAGCTTGCGGCGCATGACGACGGTGCCTTTCATCTGGTTCAGCACCAGAGGGTCCTTGCCCGTCGCCTGAAGCGCGCGGGCAAATTCCGCCGATTGCGGTAGGGCAGAGATGGTTTCGTCGCGGAGAATGGGGCGGGGCATGACATCTGCTGGTGTGAAATCGAACATGGCGCCATTAACCGCAGCGAAACCTAAATGATGGTTAATGAAGATATGAAAAATGCGAATAAAATTCGAAATCATTCCGCACCGGCTCCGCGGGTCACCAAAGCTGCGGCTCTTCTGGTGGCTCTGGCGCTGTCGCTGCCGGTTGGGCTGGTGCTGATGCTGCTGGATCTCTGGGTGCTGTGAAGCCTTTTGTTTTAGCACGGAATTCGAGGGCCGGGTCGTGTCAGCAGCTCCGGTGCACGGCGGTGGTGCCCTGTCGTGATGCGCTGCCGCGCCGCGCCTTCGCGCGGCGCCCCGCCCAACGGGAACACCCCATCCGGGATGGGGGATGACGGGCGGGAGCCTTTTGCGGAGGTTCCCGCAACGCCTCGGCCCTGGGCTGGCAATGGCGCTGCGGCTGGTCTGATCTTCGGGATCGAAAAAGGGGCCACAGCGGCCCCTTTTCTTTGATTGCTGTCGGTTGGTCCGGCCCGTCGGCTGCACCGCGGGGCGATTACCCCTCCAGCTGCACCAGCGCGTGGCGTTTTTTGCCGGCAGACAGTTTGATCGGCGAGGCCAGAGCGGCGGCGTCGATCATCAGCCCTGCATCGGTCAGCGGCGCGTCGTCGATCTTGGCGCCGTTCTCTGCGATCAGGCGCTTGGCGTCCTTGCCCGATTTGGCCAGCCCGGATTTCACGATCAGCTGCACGATGGAGATGCCATCGCCCAGATCTGCGGCAGTCAGGCTGAGCGTGGGCAGGTCGTCGCCAATGCCGCCTTTCTCGAACACTTCGCGGGCGGTGGCCTCGGCGGCGGCGGCGGCCTCGGCACCGTGCAGCAGGGTGGTCACCTCATTGGCAAGGATCACCTTGGCGGCGTTGATCTCCGACCCTTCCAGCGCACCCAGGCGGTTGCATTCGTCCACCGGCAGCTCTGTATAGAGCTTCAGGAAGCGGCCCACATCGGCGTCGGTGGTGTTGCGCCAGAACTGCCAGAACTCATAAGGCGAGAGCAGATCGCCATTGAGCCAGATCGCGCCATTCTGCGATTTGCCCATCTTCTTGCCATCCGAGGTGGTCAAGAGCGGCGAAGTGAGACCGTAGATTTCATGGTCCAGCACCCGGCGGGTGAGGTCGATGCCGTTGACGATATTGCCCCATTGATCGGAGCCACCCATCTGCAACACGCAGCCGTAGCGGCGGTTCAGCTCCAGGAAGTCATAGGCCTGCAGAATCATGTAGTTGAATTCGAGGAAGGACAGCGACTGTTCGCGGTCAAGACGCGATTTCACGCTCTCAAACGACAGCATCCGGTTCACCGAGAAATGGCGGCCGATATCGCGCAGGAAAGTGAGGTAGTTCAGATCATCCAGCCATTCGGCGTTGTTCAGCATCATGGCGGCGTTATCCGCGTCGCTGTCATAGTCGATATAGGCGGCAAACACCTTCTTGATGCCGGCGATATTGGAATCGATCTGCTCATCCGTCAGCAGCGGGCGTTCATCAGCGCGGAAGGAGGGATCGCCCACCTTGGTGGTGCCGCCGCCCATCAGGGTGATCGGTTTATGGCCGGTTTTCTGGAACCAGCGCAGCATCATGATCTGGATCAGCGAGCCCACATGCAGCGAGGTCGCGGTGGCGTCAAAGCCGATATAGGCGGATTGGCCGGGGGTCATCAGCGCCTCGTCCAGGCCCTGGTAATCGGTGCAGTCGGCCAGATAGCCACGTTCCATCATAACTGCGATGAAGTCCGATTTTGGGTGGTAGGTCATGATGTGCCTCGGCTTTCTAAATTGCGCGCTGCTGTATAAAACGCAAATTGCCGGGGGGAAAGCAGTGTGAACGGCTTTGCGCAAGAAATTCGCTGCTGTATCCTTGGCGCAAACCGGCGCGGCGCGCCCAATATCACAGCAGGCACCATCAGCATGACCAGATCCCCCTCCTCGGCCCGTTCTGTGGCGATCCCCAAGACCGGCGTTCTGCGCGCCCTTGGCACCATGAGCGGCACCTCGCTGGACGGGGTGGATGCGGCCATTGTCGAGACCGATGGCGTGGTGATCCACGGCTTTGGCGCCAGTGCCTATCGCGCCTATGAGCCGGTGGACCGGGCGCAGCTGGCGGCCGCACTGGGACAGTGGCAGGGGCCACAGGTGGACGCCGCCGCAGAGATCGTGACCCGCGCCCATGCGGCGCTGTTGGCGCAGGTTCTGGCTGAGGATGCAGAGGCCGGGGCGGATCAGCGGGCGGTTGATGTCATAGGGTTTCACGGTCAGACGCTGGCCCATGCGCCGCGCGTGCAGGGCACCCTGCAGGTGGGCGATGGGGCGGCACTGGCGGCTGAGCTTGACACCCCGGTGGTCTGGGATTTTCGCAGCGACGATGTGCGGCTGGGCGGGGAGGGCGCGCCGCTGGCGCCGTTCTTTCATTTTGCCTGCGCCAAATACCTGAAGCGGGACAAACCCCTGTGTTTCCTGAACCTCGGCGGCGTGGGCAATCTGACCTATGTCGATCCGCGCTGTGACGCGGCTGAGGATCCCGGCGCGCTTTTGGCGTTTGACACCGGGCCTGCCAATGCGCCGATCAATGATCTGGTGCAGGCGCGCTGTGGTCAGATGATGGACGAAGGCGGCGCGATTGCCCGTGGCGGCGCGGTGGAGACCGGGGCGCTGGAGCTGTTTCTGGCGGAGCCCTATTTTGCCCGGATGCCGCCGAAATCTCTGGATCGCAATGATTTTTCCGAGATGATCACGCTGGTCTCCGAATTGAGCGACCGCGATGCGACGGCGACGCTGACCGGCATGTGCGCCGCTGCTGTTGCACAGGGGATGGAGCATTGCCCGGAGCCGCCGGAGGTGGTGCTGGTCACTGGCGGCGGGCGCCACAACCCGGTGCTGATGGAGATGCTGCGGGTGTCGCTGGACTGCCCGGTTCAGCCGATCGAGACGGTGGGGCTGGATGGCGACATGCTGGAGGCGCAGGCCTTTGCCCATCTGGCGGTACGGGTCGCGCGCGGGCTGCCGACCTCCTGTCCCGGCACAACCGGTGTCAGCGCCTGTGTTGGCGGCGGTGTGGTGAGTGTGCCGGGGCGCGAGGACTGAGGTCTGGCGGCCGGGAAACTTGGAGGTTTCCTGGCAAATCCCTTCGAAGCAATCTGGGGTCAGGCGCGCGGGATATCGAAGCCGGGGTCGGCGAGGGTGAAGCCCTCGAACCGGAACCCCGGTGAGACGGTGCAGCTGACCAGCGTATAGTCGCCGGTGGTGCGGGCGGCCTGCCAGTGGCCTTCGGGGACGATCAGCTGCGGTTCTCCGGTGGTCAGGTCCGGGGTCAGCAGGTGGTCGTGGGCGGGGCCGTCATCGCTGGCTGACAGCGACAGCACCAGCGGCGCGCCAGCGTGATAAAGCCAGATCTCGGTGGCATCGACACGGTGCCAGTGGCTGCTCTCACCCGCCTTCAGCAGGAAATAGATGCAGGTGCCGGTTGCGCGGTCGTCGTGGCTGGCTGTGGTTTCGGCGATCCATGTCTGGCGGTAATAGCCGCCTTCGGGGTGGGGCTGGAGGTTCAGCCGGGCGATGATCTCATCGGCGGTCATGTCAGTGCTCCGTTTTGTCTGTTGGCTCTGGCAATTTGGCATTTGCCGCATATGTTTGGGCCATGACATTGCACATCCCCTTTGACAATACATATGCCGCGCTGCCGCCGCTGTTCTACAGCAAACAGGCTCCCGTGCCGGTGAAGGCGCCGGAACTGATCGCCTATAATGGTGCACTTGGCGCGGAGCTGGGCATCCGGGCGGGTGACAGGGCCGAGCTGGCCGAGATTTTTGCGGGCAACCGTGTGCCCGATGGCGCCGATCCGCTGGCGCAGCTCTATGCGGGGCATCAGTTTGGCACCTACAATCCGCAACTCGGCGATGGGCGCGCGATCCTGCTGGGCGAGGCTGTTGGTGTTGATGGCGAGCGCCGCGATATCCAGCTGAAGGGATCAGGGCGCACGCCCTATTCGCGGGGCGGTGACGGGCGGGCCTGGCTCGGGCCGGTCCTGCGCGAATATGTGGTGAGCGAGGCGATGCACGCGCTTGGTATTCCGACGACGCGCGCGCTGGCGGCGGTTGCGACCGGTGAGCTGGTCTGGCGCGAACAGGGTGGTTTGCCCGGCGCGGTGCTGACACGGGTGGCCGCGAGCCATCTGCGGGTCGGGAGCTTTCAGATTTTTGCTGCGCGGGGCGAGCAGGCGGCGCTGCGGCAGCTCACGGATTACGCCATCCAACGCCATTATCCTGAGGCGAAGGGGCCGATGGGGCTGTTGCGGGCGGTGCGCGATCGGCAGTCGGAGCTGATCGCGGCCTGGATGTCGGTGGGCTTTATCCACGGGGTGATGAATACCGATAACTCGTCCATTTCCGGCGAGACGATTGACTATGGTCCCTGCGCCTTTTTGGATGTCTATCACCCCAGTACGGTGTTCAGTTCGATCGACCGGATGGGGCGTTATGCCTATTCCAACCAGCCCGATATTGCGGTCTGGAATCTGGCGCAGCTGGCCACCGCGCTGATCCAGCAGGCGGAGGATCCGCAGGCGCTGGTTGAGGAGGCGACCGAGATCGTTCATGCGATGCCCGCCCGGACCGAGGCCGCCTGGCTGCGGCGCTTTGGCGCCAAGATCGGCATTGCCGAGGCAACGCCTGACGATATGGCGCTGATCACCGACCTGATGCAGCGCATGGCGGCGGGGCAGGCGGATTTCACCAATACCTTCCGGGCCTTGGGCGATGCTGTTGCGCCGGACTCCGGCAAGGTGCGCGATGAGTTTCTGGAGCCTGAGGCGTTTGACGGCTGGGCAGTGGACTGGCGCGCGCGTCTGGCGCAGGAGGCGGATCCGGCGGCGGTGATGGCGGCAGCGAACCCGGTCTATATCCCGCGCAACCACCGGATCGAGGCGATGATCAGTGCCGCCGTTGCGGGCGATTTTGGCCCGTTCGAGCGGCTCAATACCGTGCTGGCGGATCCCTATACCGTGCAGGCAGGGGCCGAGGATCTGCGTCGCCCGCCGGCTGCGAGCGAGGTGGTGAAGGCGACCTTCTGCGGCACCTGAACCTATTTGCGATTGATCAGCAGGATACCGACCGCGACCAGCACCAGTGCGGCCCAGACCTGCGGCAGGATCACCTCGTCCAGCAGCAGCCAGCCGAGAATGGCCGCGATCACCGGCGACAGGAAGCTGAAGGAGGCAACGGCATTGGCGCGGTAGAGGCTGATCAGCCAGAGCCACAGCAGATAGCCGAGGCTGGCGATGGCGATGGCCTGAAACAGCACGCCGGAGATATGCAGCGCCGTGGGGTCGCGCAGCAGCGGTCCAAACAGCGGCGAGATCGCCAGCAGCACCAGCGCCGATGTGGCCAGCTGATAGGTGAGCTGGCGGATCGGCGGGACATGGGCCAGTGGCGACAGCCGCGCGCAGAGGGCGATCCCGGCCCAAGCCAGCGTCGCCGCAAGCGCGAGAATATCGCCCAGCAGCGAGGCATCGCCGCTGCCCCGGTGCAGCACGGCCAGCACCACGCCGCCCATGGCCAGGATCAGTCCCAACATGCGCAAGCTGTTGAGCCGCTCGCCGGGCAGGAGCAGATGGCCGGCCAGGGCCAGCCAGACCGGCATCGAGTTGAAGATGATCGTGACCCGCGACACCGAGGAGAGATCAAGTGCGATATAGAGGCAGACAAATTCGGCCGTGAACAACAGCCCGGACACCAGCCCCCAGAAGTGGACAGAGCGGCTCCAATGCGCCGACGTCTGGGCAGGGGCAGGAGTGCTGGCGCGCATCAGCTGGCCGCGAAAGGCGAGCCATGTCAGCAGGACCGCCAGCCCGATGAGAGAGCGCAGGCCCGCCTGAAACACCGGGCCGAACCCGCCGTTGGAGACCTTGATCACCACCTGATTAAAGCCCATCAGCCCGCTGAAGCCGATCAGCATTGCGGCCCCGATGCCGTCCATTGCGCGTTTCTCACTCATGCCGCCAGAGGAGGTGGGCTTGGTCCGAGAGTCAAGCGGGGAAAACAGATGCTTAGGCCGCGATGGGTGTGACAGGGCGCGCTCTGGCCTGCGGTGCGGATTTCGGCCATGCTGTGGCCGTATCACGCACCGGATCGGTGACAAGGCGCGGTGGCAAAGAAGGCAGAGGAATGACGCAGGAACAGGGCACCCGGCCGGGACGGCTGCGGCTGGCAAGTTACAATATTCAGAAGTCGATGGGACTGGATCTGCGTCGGCGTCCGCGTCGCACCTTGCAGGTGATCGAGGGCACCGGGGCGGATCTGGTGCTGTTACAGGAGGCCGACAAGCGGCTGCCGCCACGACCCGCCGCGCTGCCGCATTTCATTCTGGATGAGGCAGGATGGCAGATTGTCGATCTGGGCGGGGCAGGGTCACTGGGCTGGCATGGCAATGCGGTGATCTGGCGGGGCGCCGGGATTGCACTTCAGGATCACGGCCATATTCCGCTGCCGGGGCTGGAGCCGCGCGGGGCGGTCTGGGCGCTGTTCGAGACGGCGCTGGGACCGCTCAGGGTGGTGGGCGCGCATCTGGGGCTGACCACCAAGGCGCGCCATGAGCAGGTCCATCATCTGGCGGGGATCATCGCCAAGCGCCCGGATCTGCCGACGGTCTGGGCCGGAGATTTCAACGAATGGTCCCGCCAGCCGGTGCTGGATCATCTGGCTCCGAAACTGCGGTTTGTGCCGCCACGGCCCAGTTTTCCGTCGCTGCGCCCGATTGGCGCGCTGGACCGGATTGCGGTCAGCCGGGGGCTGGAGGTGGTGGACAGCGGCGTCTATCGCGCCCGTCCGGCGCATATCGCCTCGGATCACCTGCCGGTCTGGGCGGATCTGGTGGCGGCGCGGTAAGTCGATGACGAAAAAGTAAAAACCGGGGACGAAAAAGCCGGGGACGCAAAAGGCATCCCCGGCTTTGTCTGGTTTTCAGCCGTGCCCCCATAGGGGCATGGTGAGGGTTTACTGGGCGCGACGGCGCTGACCGCCGGGTTTGCCCTGAGCCGCGCCTGCGGCGGCACCGGATCCACCGCTGCGCGCACCGCTCTGGCCGCCACCGGCACCACCGCTGCGACGCCGGCGATGACCGCCGGGTTTGCCGCTGCCACCGGGTTTGCCGCCGCCACGACGGCCCGCCGGGGCCTTGGCATCGGGCAGAACCTCCCACGGACGGCCTGAGGCCACCGGGATATTGAGGTTCATGGTCTTCTGGATCGCCTTCAGCTCATCCATTTCATCCGGGGCACAGAAGGCCACGGCCTGACCGTCCTTGCCTGCGCGTGCGGTCCGGCCAATCCGGTGCACATAGGCATCCGCCACATTGGGCAGCTCGTAGTTATAGACGTATTTCACATCCGGGATATCGAGACCACGGGCCGCCACATCGGTGGCCACGAGGATCTTGACCTCGCCGGATTTGAAGGAGGCAAGCGCGCGTTCACGCTGGCCCTGGCTTTTGTTGCCGTGGATGGCTGCGGCCGAGAAACCGGCGGCCGACAGCGTTTTCATCAGCTTTTCCATGCCGTGTTTGGTGCGGCCAAAGACAAGTGTCCGCTCGTCCTTGTGTTTGGTCAGCAGCTCTTTCAGCAGCGAGAGCTTCTCTGCCTTGGCGATGAAATGCACCGATTGGGTGATCTTGTCGGCAGCCTTGCCGGGAGGGTTCACCTCGATCCGCACCGGGCTCTGCAGATAGGAATTGGCGATCTCGTTCATCTGCTTGGGCATGGTGGCCGAGAACAGCATGGTCTGGCGCTGTGCCGGCAGAAGAGCGGCGATCTTGCGCAGCGCGTGGATAAAGCCGAGGTCCAGCATCTGGTCGGCCTCATCCAGCACGAGGAAGTCGCAGGAGCCAAGATCCAGCGCGCCACGGTCAAGGATGTCCAGCAGACGGCCCGGGGTGGCGATCAGGATATCGGTGCCGCGCGACAGGCGGCTGATCTGCGGGTTGATGGAAACGCCGCCGACAACCAGACCGGTTTTCATCGGGGTGCCTTCGGTCAGGCCCTTGAGGTTGGCGGCGATCTGGTTGGCCAGCTCGCGGGTCGGCGCCAGCACCAGGCCGCGCACGGTCTTGGCGGCGGGTTTGCGGCCGTATTGCATCATCTGGGCAATCAGCGGCACGCCGAAGGCGGCGGTTTTGCCGGTGCCGGTCTGCGCCAGACCCAGCACGTCCTTGCCGTTCAGCGCATGCGGGATGGCGCGGGCCTGAATCGGGGTCGGATCGGTATAGCCAAGTTCTGCAATGCGCTTCAGAAGCTGCTCGGGCAGCCCCATGGTTGAAAATTCTGTCACGTCTCGTCCTTTCACAGCCGCGCCAACAGGGCTCGGCCGGTGCCGCCACGGGGGCGGTCTGTCGTTGGGGCAGGGACCTCGGGCGGGGCTGGCATCATGCCAGACCGCTGGTCGCTGCGAGTGCCCCACGCGTGATATTGGGAACGGTGGCATATCCTTAGGGTCGGTGTTTGGCCTGCGCATTGATCTGGCGCGGCCCGACGTCCTCTGCTCACGCGGCAGGGAGGGATGCCTGACAGGGCAGATGGCCCCGCCAGCGGATAAAGTCAATGGGCAATTGTTGTATATTCTGCGCCACAGACTGTTAAAACCCGGTTTGCGACGCGGGCGTCTTTGTATAAACAGGGACGCCATGCTGAATAAGGGATGACCATGAGCGAGACGATTATCGCACGCTGCGAAGCCATAGGTCTGCGGATGACAGGCCAGCGACGGGTGATTGCGCGCGTATTGCAAGAGAGCGACGATCACCCCGATGTCGAGGAACTCTATGCCCGTGCCAGCGCGCTGGACGGGGCGATTTCGCTGGCCACCGTCTATCGCACGGTGAAGCTGTTTGACGAAGCGGGCATTCTGGAGCGGCTTGAGTTCGGCGACGGGCGTGCCCGCTACGAGGATGCCGACCGCGACCATCACGATCATCTGATCGACATGACCACCGGGGCGGTCATCGAATTCTGCGACCCGGAGATCGAGGCCTTGCAGGAGAAGATCGCCGAAAAGCTGGGCTATGAGCTGCGCGGCCACAAGTTGGAGCTATACGGCGTGCCGCGCAAGAAGAGCTGAGCCAGCGCGCGCCCGCTGACCACATGCCGATGCGCGGGCGGGGGCGTGTTTTCTTAGACAGGATAACGGGTCAGTATATTCCCGGAGAATTCCGGGGCGCGCCGCAGCCCGGCGGTGGCCCAGTATCACGGCGCGTGATAGGAGCGGTCACATGAAGTCATGAAGCTGCGCCGCAAATATCGAGTCGTGTCGCAAATGGACAAGTGGGCGGTCGCTTCCGGCTATTTGTTGTGCGGATCAGTCGATGCAGCGACGGCGGGCACGGCCCCCTCGGCAGAGCCATCGGACCCATTGGAATGGAACGATCAAGATGAACAATGTCACGGGAATATTGCTGGTGATCCTCGCCATGGCGGGGTTTTCGCTGGAGGATATGTTCATCAAGCAGCTCGCCACCTCGGTGCCGGTGGGGCAGATCCTGATGATGCTGGGGCTGGGCAGTGGCACGATCTTTGTGATCTGGGCCAAGCTGCAGGGCCACCGGGTGATGGCGCCACGTAACTGGCGCTGGCAACCGGTGCTGCGTGCCTCGACCGAGGCGCTGGCGGCGGTCAGTTTTGCCTCGGCGCTGGCGGTTGTGGATATCTCGACCGTGGCGGCGGTGTTTCAGGCGATGCCGCTTGCGGTCACTGTCGGGGCGGCGCTGTTTCTGGGCGAGGATGTCGGCTGGCGGCGCTGGACCGCGATCCTTGTCGGTTTTGCCGGGGTGCTGATGATCGTGCGGCCCGGTCTGGCCGGATTTGAGCCGGGGGTGCTGCTGGTGCTGATCTCGGTTGTGGCGGTTGCGGCGCGCGACCTGATGACGCGGGTGATGGATAGCGCGGTGCCCTCTGCCGTGGTCAGCTCGCAGGCCTTTGGCTCGGTGATCCCGGCGGGGCTGGTGATGCTGCTGATCCTGCCCGGAGAGCCGGTCGCCCTGGAAGGCAGCCAATGGGGCATGTTGCTGGGAGGCGTCATCTTTGGCGTGCTGGGGTACTACGGGATTGTCACCGCCACCCGGATCGGCGATGCCGCCGTGATCACGCCGTTTCGCTACTCCCGGCTGATGTTTTCGACCCTGATCGGCGTGGTGATCTTTGCCGAGGCGCCGGATATGATGACGCTGGCGGGATCGGCGCTGATCATCGGCTCCGGGCTTTATACCTTTCTGCGGGAGCGGCGTCTGGCGCGGCGGGCGGCACGGGCACAGGCGGCGGTCCCTGTCTGAGCACATCGGGCTGGCGGCGGCGATTGATTGCGCAAACAGCGAACTGTTAGCCCTAACCCCGTAAAATTAGTGACGTTAGCGATAACGCTCATGGTTTACTTTTGACCTGTGAGTGCTATGACGCAGGCACCAATTGCCGCAATCACTTGCCAAGATCAGGGACCTGAATAATGAGCACCATTATCGATATCCACGCCCGTGAAATTCTCGACAGCCGGGGCAATCCGACCGTTGAAGTCGACGTCATGCTGGAAGACGGCACAATGGGCCGCGCGGCGGTACCGTCGGGTGCGTCAACCGGGGCCTATGAGGCGGTGGAAAAGCGCGACGGCGACACGTCCCGTTACCTTGGCAAAGGCGTTCTGGAAGCAGTTGCCGCCGTCAATGGCGAGATCGCCGAAGAGCTGGTCGGCTTTGACGCCTGCGAGCAGGTCGCCGTGGACATGGCGATGATCGAGCTGGATGGCACCGAGAACAAGGGCCGTCTGGGCGCCAATGCCATTCTGGGTGTCTCCATGGCGGTGGCCAAGGCTGCGGCGGACTTCACCACCCAGCCGCTGTATCGTTATATCGGTGGCACCTCGGCGCGGGTTCTGCCGGTTCCGATGATGAATATCATCAACGGCGGCGAACATGCCGACAACCCGATCGACATTCAGGAATTCATGATCATGCCGGTGGCCGCGGACAACATCCGCGACGCCGTGCGCATGGGCTCTGAAGTGTTCCACACCCTGAAGAAAGAGCTGTCGGCGGCGGGTCTGTCGACCGGGATCGGTGACGAGGGCGGCTTTGCCCCAAATATCGCCTCTACCCGCGAGGCGCTGGATTTTGTGCTGAAGTCGATTGAAAAGGCCGGCTACAAGCCGGGCGAGGAAATCTATCTGGCGCTCGATTGCGCGGCGACCGAATACTACAAGGATGGCAAATATGTGCTCTCCGGCGAAGGCAAAACCCTGTCGTCGGAAGAGAATGTGGCCTATCTGGCGGCACTGGTGAAGGATTATCCGATCATCTCCATCGAAGATGGCATGGGCGAGGATGACTGGGACGGCTGGAAAGCCCTGACCGACGAGCTGGGCGACAAGGTGCAGCTGGTCGGCGACGATCTGTTCGTGACCAACCCGGCCCGTCTGGCCGATGGGATTGCGCGCGGCTGCGCCAACTCCATGCTGGTGAAAGTGAACCAGATCGGCACCCTGACCGAGACTCTGAAGGCGGTCGATATGGCCCATCGTGCGCGCTACACCAATGTGATGTCGCACCGCTCCGGCGAGACCGAGGATGCCACCATCGCCGACCTCGCCGTGGCCACCAACTGCGGCCAGATCAAGACCGGTTCGCTGGCGCGCTCTGACCGGCTCGCGAAATACAACCAGCTGATCCGTATCGAGGAAATGCTGGGTGAAGTCGCCGAATACGCGGGTCGTTCGATCCTGAAGTAAGACCAGAGGCCGGGGCATGTTGCTCCGGCCTTTTTGTTCCTGTGTTCCGTTGTTGTGTGGTTATCATGCTCAAGAAGGTTGCCCATTTCCTGATCCGGCGGGCTGAACGCCGTATTGGCGTCTCGCTCGATTATGCCCATGCCATTGCCGATACGGACCTGGGGTTGCTGGCCCGCTACAACCGGGTGTTTGGTTTTCTGGATCCGAACCGTCAGCTGCCTGCCGCCGCCTATCATGCGGCGCGGCTGACCGGGGCGCTGAGCGCGGATTGCGGGTCCTGTGTCGAGGCGGAGATCAACCTGGCGAAATCCGCCGGGCTGTCTCCCGAGCTGATCAGGTCGATCCTGACAGGCAGCGCGCTGGAACCTGAGCTGGAGGCGGTTGTGCGTCTGGCGGGCGCGGTGGCTGGCACGCGCAGTGACGATCCTGAGGCGCGGGAGGCCGTGCGCGCGGCCTATGGCGAGGCGGGGTTGATCGAGCTGAGTTTTGCGATGAACGGGGCGGCGATGCTGCCGGGGATCAAGCGCGCCATGGGCTATGCCACTGCCTGCGACCTGCAGCTGATGCGTCGGCTGTCCTGAGCGTCTGAGTGCCGGGCCTGGGTGTCGGGCCTGGGTGCCGGGCCTGCGTGTCGGGGCGAGGACGGCCCCGGATCTGCGCCGATAACCTCTCAGATCGAAATCTGTGCGGATGGCGCACTTCTGTGGCCTGCTTCACAGACCTGTGATCGCGGCTATGGCAGTCTTGGTCGCAGGCGCTACGGGGGTGGCGCTGGCCAGGAGGGGAAGATCATGGGAGCGACTGCACATCTGAAAGCCCGGGAGAGTGTTTATCCGATGCCTGCGGTGAGGGTGGCCGGAACCGCAAGCTGGCTGCCGCTGGGGTTCATCATTGCGGTGGCCCTGCTGGCCGGTTGTGCGGGGCCCGGGCATTATCCGCTGACAGGGCATGACGCAAATGTGGCTGATCCGGTTCACAGCATGTCGATGACACAGGGCGCAATGGTGGCCGGGGGGCTCTGAGGCGCCCTGCCAAAGGGGGATCGACATTGTCAGCCCTGAGTATGTCAGGGACTTGGCGCAGAGGGGGCGCGGCGTAATTTCAAGCCGTTGGCGACAGGGAAAGACCCTGAGAGCGGATCCGCTCTCAGGGTCTTTCTTTGACTCTTGGGTCGGATCCGCGATCCGTGATGCGTGATGCGAACGCTGCAGGTCTCGCCCGCGCTCTGCGCCGGAATTACGGGCAGGCCGCTGTGTAATAGGTGCCGTCACCGCGGGAATAGGCGCATTGGCGCGACTGGTTGTTCTGCGCCACAAGCGTACCGGCGGCGGCCCCGCCGAGGGCGGCAATCAGGCGCCAGTCGTCATCGGCCTTGAGCGCGTCGGCGGCAATCAGACCTGCTGCGGCACCACCGGCGACACCGGCCACTGTGCGCTGTTCGGGGGTCAGATCGGTGCAGGCGGAGAGCGCCAGCGTCGCGGCGCTGAGGCCGGCGAGGATATGGGATTTCATGAGATTTCCTTTCCTGTCATTGATGCGCTTGTGATGGCTGTGCAGGAGCGCTCCTGCATCTTTGTGGCTTGTCCCGGCGATACGCCGTCTCCGGCCCGCTTCGACTGGCGCCAACCGGAGCCGCCACACCCCAGGACGGCTCCGCTCAGCTGCTGGGGCCCACCCCTGAACCCCGGTTTGGTCGACCGCCAAAAGGCTGCCGCCGTCGTGCGGATCCATGGCCCCATGGTGTGATGAGGCGTGACGGATCCGGTGTTACGCGCGCGGGTGTTCGCCCGGCGCCCACCCCGATGGGTGGCTGTGCATCACGGCTTCTGCCGCTGTCTTCGTTGCGCCGCCTATCGGTTGGCGACGCGCTCCCACACGTTCCACGGTGTGTTCAATTGGTCTGTTCCATCGCGCTGGCGCTGGCCGGTGCCCCGCGCCTCTGGTTCAGAGAGAGAACCCCAGACGTGCAGATTGGTTCCCTGTGTCATGAAAAATAATTCACGGGGCGCGAAACTGGCGCCAGACAGCGTGCCATCCGCGCACAGGCAATCGCCATGCGGCGGCCTGCGCGCACGTCCGGGAACGCCCGGGCGCGTCCGCAAGCGGGCGGCATGCGCGGTGGTCCGGTGCTAGAGCTTGCGGCTCATCAGCATGTGTGTGTCGCGCGGCTCGAACCGGGCTCGGGCATAGAGGCCGCGGGCAGGCGCATTGTTTCTGTCGACGTCCAGATGCAGCGCTTTGATGCCGGCTTCGGCCAGGGTGCGGGGCAGGGAAAACAGCACTTCGGTGGCAATGCCGCGCCCGCGCACGGGCGGGCGGATGAACAGCTCGTCGATAGAACCATCCATGCCGCCAAACTCCACCGACCAGCTGAAGGTGACAACGATATAGCCCACCGGTGCGCGGGTCGGGCCGATCAGATAGACGGCGCCATAGGGCAGCCCGTTCAGCAGCGGCTCAATGGCGGCGCGGCGGTGCGGCTCATCTGAGGCGATGCCCATCTCGCCGTGAAAGGCCGCGACGAGATCCAGAACACGGGTCAGATCCTCGGGGCCTGCAAGGTGCAGCGCGGCGCTCATAGGGTGGCCAATCGGTTGGTGATCAGGTCAAAGAAACCATCGGCGTCCAGATCGCCAATGAACAGCGCATTGGCAGGCCGGTCGGTGACCCCCCACCAATCGGCCACAGTCATGCCAAGGGTCAGCTCGGAGGTGGTTTCGACGACCACGTTGATCTTGCGGCCCGAGAACAGCTCAGGCCGGATCAGATAGGCAATGACGCAGGGATCATGCAGCGGGCCGCCTTCGGAGCCGTATTTCTCGACATCAAAGCGTTCAAAGAAATCAAGCATATCGGCGGTGAAATCGCCCACTTTGGTGGCCAATGCACGGATCGCCTCGATCCGGGGGCGGGTGGCCAGCGCCTTGTGGGTGACATCCAGCGGCATCATGGTGACCGGCACGCCGGAGCTGAGCACGGCGGCGGCGGCCTCCGGATCGACGTAGATGTTGAATTCCGCCGCCGGGGTGATGTTGCCGACCTCGAAATAGGCGCCGCCCATCAGCACGATCTCCTGAACCCGGGTGACGATGTCGGGGGCTTTCTGAAAAGCGGTGGCAATATTGGTCAGCGGCCCCAGCGGGCAGAGCGTAACGGTGCCGGGAGCTTCGCGGCGCAGGCTGTCGATGATGAAATCGACAGCATGTGTTGCAGCCAGCGGCATGGTTGGATCCCAAAGGTCCGGCCCATCAAGGCCGGTCTTGCCATGCACATGTTCGGCGGTGATCAGCGGCCGGGCCAAGGGCGCGTCGCAACCTGCGTGCACGGCGACATCCGGGCGGCCTGCCACTTCGCAGACGCGGCGTGCATTGGTCTGGGTCAGCGCCAGCGGCACATTGCCCGCAACACAGGTTATGCCAAGCAGATCAATCTCTTCTGGGCTGGCCAATGCCAGCAGAATGGCGACAGCGTCATCCTGTCCGGGGTCGGTGTCGATAATGATCTTGCGCGCGCTCATGGGGCTGTCCTTCTGGTCGTTGCCAGACCCTCGCAAGGGTGGCGGGCAATGTCCAGCGGCGGCGCGGGCTGCGGTCGGGAATTCGCCGGTTTGCGGCCTAAGCCGCCGACAAAAAGGCGCGCCGCCTCAGCCTGCGCGCCCCGGTGTCCGATGAACCTCGCCGCCCGCAGGGTCAGGCGGCAGCGGCCCCCATGGTGTCGGCCATCGCAGACAGCAGCACAGTGGCGATCACATCGAGTTCGTCGCGGCTGAGGCGCACCGGCAGGCGCACATCGCAGGCCTGCATCAGCATGGCGCGGGTCTGCGGCAGCTCGGGGATATCGCGCAGGAACTGCCAGTTCCAGAAAGCGCGGGCGTTGTCTTCGGAGAGGCCGAAGATCTGCACCTTGACGCCCCGCGCCTCGGCTGCGGCGGCAAAGCGGTTGATCTCCTCGCTGCTCATATCGACCAGGTTGAACTGGATCGAATCCGGCGCGCGCTGTTCCGACGGCAATGGGGCAGGCACGTCGATATGCGGCGAGCGGTTGAGCTGATCTGCGACATAGTCGTGGTTCTTCAGCCCGTCGCGCACCCGGCGCGCCAGTTCGGGCAGCTGCGGGCGGATCACGGCGGCCGACAGGTTGCTCATCCGCAGGTTATAAAGCGGCAGCTGGTTCTGCCATTTGGCAAAGGCCTGCTCGAGCGCGCCGGTGTTGTCGCCGGGGGCGGATTTGTGTTTTTTCCAGTTGTGCTCATAGGCGCCAGACATGATCACGGCGCGGGCGACCAGATCGGCATCATCGGTGACCAGGATGCCGCCTTCGCCGGCGTTGATCATCTTGTAGGACTGGAACGAGAAGCAGCCGATGGCGCCCAGCGTGCCGATATTGCGGCCATGCCAGGTGGTGCCCAGCGAATGGGCGGCATCCTCAATCACCGGAATGTCGCGCGCGCTGCAGAGCGCCATGATCGCATCCATATCGGAGGTATGGCCGCGCATATGGCTGATGATCACAGCCTGCACATCCCCCAGCTTGGCCTCGAAATCGGCCATGTCGATCCGGTAGTTGGCCCCCACCTCGCAGAGGACCGGCACGCAATCGGCGTGGACAATCGACGAAGGCACGGCCGCAAAGGTGAAGCCGGGGATCAGCACCCGGGCATCGCGGGGCAGGTCCAGCGCCTTCAGCGACAGGAACAGCGCCGCAGAGCAGGAGGAGACCGCCAGCGCGTATTTGCTGCAAAGAAGCTGGGCAAATTCCTCTTCCAGCAGGGCAACCGGCGCATCCTGCGGCGCGGTGTAGCGGAACAGATCGCCAGACTGCATCAGGGCGTCAATGGCGGCGCGGGCAGCCTCCGGGATCGGTTCTGCCTGATGGACGTTCGGGACTTGCGACGGGGATGCCTGGCTCATATTTCAAAATCCTGAATCTACCTTTCCAAAAACATAAATGCTTGGCGCAAAAATGCCAAGCCTCGCCCGCGGGATCGGCAGGTTTTGGCGGAAAATTTCACAGAACTGTTGCTTTGGCTGCGGGCGTGGTCTGCGGGGGTGATCCCCTGTGGCCTGGGCCGCGCAGGATCAGACGCCGATCCGGTCGCGCAGCGCATACCAGGTCATCGCCAGCGCCAGCAGGGGGCTGCGCATGGCGGTGCCGCCGGGAAAGGCGGGGGCTGGTACGCGGGCCATGGCATCAAAGCCGTCGCTCTCTCCGGCGATGGCCTGCGCCATCAACTGGCCTGCATGGGTGGCGGTGCCGACGCCATGGCCGGAATACCCCGAGGCCGAGAGCACATTGGGCGCCAGCCGCACCAGATAGGGCATCCGTTTCATGGTGATCGCGAGGGTGCCGCCCCAGGCGTAGTCGATCTTCACATCGCGGAGATGTGGAAAGATCTGGACCATCGGCTTGCGCACGGTGGCGGCGATATCGCTGGGGAAGCGGTAGCCATAGCTTTCACCACCGCCGAACAGCAGGCGGCCGTCATGGCTGAGCCGGAAATAGTTCACCACAAATTTGCTGTCGGCCACCGCCACATCGCGGGCCAGTACCCGCGCGGTTTCGGCGCCAAGCGGCGCGGTCGCGGCGATGAAATTGTTGATCGGCATCACCCGCGCCGCCACGCGGCGGTTGAGCCCGCCGAGATAGCCGTTGCAGGCCAGCACCAGCTGATCGGCAACGACCTCCCCCGCCGCGGTGCGCAGCCGGATCTGCTTGCCCTCGTCGATGTTCAGAACCTCGCTGCCCTCACAGATCCGCACACCGGCTGCCGCAGCGGCACGGGCGAGGCCAAGCGCGTATTTCAACGGGTGCAGATGCGCCGCCCCCATATCGAGAGAGCCGCCGACATAGGCGGGCGAGGGGCAGATCGCCTGCAAACCATCGTGATCCAGGGCGGTGATCTCCTGGTAACCATAGCGGTTTTGCAGATGCTCCACATAGCGGTGTTCGTGGTCGACCTCGCCCTTTGAGAAACAGGCATGGGCAATGCCGGGCTTCAGATGGCAGTCGATATCGTGGCGTGTGATCAGCGATTTCACCAGATCCTTGGCGTCCTCTGCCAGCTGCCAGAGCTTTTCGGCATCCGCCGTACCCAGCAGGTTTTCCAGCCCGTCCTGTTCCATACGCTGACCGCTGCCAAGCTGGCCGCCGTTGCGACCGGAGGCACCAAATCCGACGCGGTTGGCCTCCAGCAGGATCACCGAACGCCCGGAATCGGCCAGATGCAGCGCCGCCGACAGCCCGGTGTAGCCACCGCCGACAACGCAGACATCAGCGCGGGCGTCGCCCGTCAACGGCGCAAAAGGCGCCAGCGGTGTGGCCGTTGCGGCATACCAGCTATCGGGATAGGTCCCTTTGCGGTCGTTGGAATAGAGCAGGTTCAACCCCATGGCACACCTCAGTCCCCGGCAGTCGCCGCCCCAAGTCCGGTTACGCGCAACTGCCTGTCATCTTTCCATAAATACTCACCGGCGCTGACCTCGGCGGAGAGATCAGCGCCGACAATTTTAGACGTTCATCAGCAGATGCTCGCGCTCCCAGGGGGAGATCACCTGCAGGAATTCGTCATATTCGGCGCGTTTCACGATCGAGTAGACGCGGGCGAACTCGGGTCCCAGCACCTCATGCAGGGCGGTGGCCTCTTCGAACAGGTCGAGCGCCTCGCCCATGACCTGCGGAATGTCGCCATCCCCGTCATAGGCGTTGCCCTTGAACTGCTTGCGCGGGCGCTTTTCCTCCATCAGGCCCAGATACCCGCAGGCGAGCGACAGAGCGATGCCCAGATAGGGGTTGCAGTCCATGCCGGCGATGCGGTTCTCCACCCGCCGCGCTTCGGGGCCGGACAGCGGCACGCGGATGCCGGTGGTGCGGTTGTCGCGCGCCCATTCCAGATTGATCGGCGCGGCGTGGTCCTTCACGTAGCGGCGGTAGGAGTTCACATAGGGTGCCATCACCGCAAGGCCTGCGGGCAGGTGGTTCTGCAAACCGGCGATAAAGTGGAAGAAGGCATCCGTCTCGCCGCCCTGCGGGCCTGAGAAGATGTTCTCGCCGGTCTCCATGTCGATCACCGAATGGTGGATGTGCATGGCAGAGCCCGGCTCATCCTCGATCGGCTTGGCCATGAAGGTGGCAAAGCAGTCGTGGCGCAGGGCGGCCTCACGGATCAGCCGCTTGAAGTAGAAGACCTCATCCGCGAGCTTCACCGGGTTGCCGTGGCGCAGGTTGATTTCCAGCTGGCCCGCGCCGCCTTCCTGGGTGATGCCGTCGATCTCGAACCCCTGCGCTTCGGCAAAGTCGTAGATGTCGTCGATGACGGGACCGAATTCATCGACCGCGGTCATCGAATAGGCCTGCCGTGCCGCGGCGGGACGGCCGGAGCGGCCCATCATCGGCTTGATTTCATGCGCCGGGTCCAGATTGCGCGCGACCAGGAAGAATTCCATTTCCGGCGCCACAATCGGCTCCCAGCCTTGATCATGATACAGCTGGACCACCCGCTTCAGCACGTTGCGCGGGCTGTAGGGGATCGGGTCGCCGTCCCGGTCATAGGCGTCGTGGATCACCTGCAGCGTCCAGTCCGCCGTCCAGGGGGCGGCGGTGGCGGTGGATATGTCCGGCTTCAGCGTCATGTCCTTTTCGATCCAGCCGTCGTCATCCGCAGCATCAGCCCAGTCGCCGGTGATGGTCTGGTAGAAAATGCTGTCGGGCAGGTGGAAATAATCCTGCTTGGCAAATTTGGATGCCGGCACCGCCTTGCCTCGGGCGATGCCCGGCAGGTCCGAGATAACGCATTCGACTTCGTCGAGACGACGCCCCTCCAGATAGGCTTGTGCTGCTTCGGGAAGAGTGTCGAGCCAGGCTGACATCAGGTCCTCTCTTTCTTGAAAAAGGCATTGAGGAAGGTTGCGATTTCGTCCGATTGGACGGGGTGATGCAGGTCGGCGCTGGCAGCGTCCAGTATCTCATCGGGGACCACGCCGCGACCGCGGCTGTCGATCAGACCGCCGACAAAGCTGCTGGCGAATTCCGGGTGCGGTTGCAGGGTCCAGATATGATCGCCATAGGCCAGAATGCCGTTCTTGCAGTGGTCGTTGCCCGCCAGCACGCGGGCGCCTTCGGGCAGGGCGGTGACCTGATCCTGATGCCAGGCATTGAGCCGCAGGGGCTTGCCGTCCATCTGATACGTCACCGGGCCAACGGCCCAGCCGCCTGCGAATTTCTCCACCTTGCCGCCGAGCGCCTGAGCGATGATCTGATGGCCAAAGCAGATGCCGACTAAAGGCTTCTTGCGGGCGTGGATTTCGCGGATCAGATCCTCCAGCGGGGGGATCCAGTCGTGATCCTCATAGGCGCCATGTCTGGAGCCCGTGATCAGCCAGCCATCCGCCGCATCGGCGCCGGAGGGGAAGACATTGTCGACCACCGCATAGGTGTCGAATTCAAACCCGCCGTCGGCGAGCAGGGTGCGGAACATCTGGTCATAGTTGCCGGCGCTGTCGATCAGGTTTTCGGGCGCATGGCCGGTTTGCAGAATGCCGATTTTCATAAGTCACCAGTTAGAAAGGAGTTCGCTGCACGGGACGATAGCCCGCCGTCAGGACGGCGGGCAAGAGGCCGTCAGACGGTATCCAGGTAGATCTCCACCCGTTCCTCCGGGGTGAGTTCTTCCATGTAATGCAGCTCCTGGCGTTTGGTCAGCACCATGTTGCGGATCATCTCGGCGGAGAAGAACTGCGGGATGATCTCGGAGCTCTCGAATGCGTCGATGGCGCTTTGCCAGGTATTGGGCACCTGCGGCAGGTCCAGCGCATAGGCGTTGCCGGTGATCGGCTCATTGGGGTCGATCTTGTTCTCGATCCCATACAGCGCGGCGCCGAGGATGGCGGTCAGCATCAGATAGGGGTTCACGTCGCCGCCGGCAAAGCGGTGCTCGATGCGGCGCGCCTTGGGGCTGCCCGAGGGCACGCGGATGGCGGCGGTGCGGTTCTCATAGGCCCAGCAGATGCCGGTGGGGGCATGGGCGCCCGGCACCATCCGGTCATAGCTGTTGCCATGCGGCGCAAACACCAGTGTGGAATCGCCCATGGCCTTCAGACAGCCGCCGACAGCGTGGCGCATGGCATCGGTGCCCTTGGGGCCGCCATCGTCAAAGATGTTGTTGCCGTCCTGATCCAGCACAGAGAAATGGGTATGCAACCCGTTGCCGGCGTAATCGTCATAGGGTTTGGCCATGAAGCTGGCGGCAAAACCGTGGCGGCGGGCAAGACCCTTGACCAGCATCTTGAACAGCCAGGCGTCATCGGCGGCGCGCAGGGCGTCGGGACCGTGCATCAGGTTGATTTCGAACTGGCCCAGACCCGCCTCGGAAATCGCAGTATCGGCGGGGATGTCCATGTCCTCGCAGGCGTCGTAGAGATCGGTGAAGAAGGTGTCGAACTGGTCCAGTGCCCGGATCGACATGGTCTCTGCTGCCTTGCGGCGCTTGCCGGAGCGGGGAGAGGTCGGCACCTGCAGTTTTTTGCCGCTGTCGTCGATCAGGAAGAACTCCAGCTCCACCGCGACCACCGGGGTCAGCCCCAGTGCCTTGTAGCGGTCCACCACGGCGCGCAGCGCATGGCGCGGATCGCCCTCATAGGCGCGCCCGTCTTCGCGGTACATCCAGATGGGCAGCAGCGCCGAAGGCGCGTCGAGCCAGGGCATCGGCACAAAGCCACGTTCGGTTGGCTTCAGCACGCCGTCGGCATCGCCGCTTTCAAACACCAGCGGGCTGTCGTCGATATCCTCGCCCCAGATGTCGAGGTTCAGGACCGATAGCGGGAACCGGGTGCCTTCCTCTACCGCCTTGTCGGCAAAGCGGGCAGGGACGCGCTTGCCCCGGGCCTGACCGTTGATGTCCGCCGCCGCAACGCGGATGGTGCGCACATGCGGGTTTTTCCTGAGCCAGTTCTTCATTTAATCACCTGACGGTTTCGAGGGCACCACCGGCCGCCAGCGCCCCCGGATGGGGCGCAGCAGGGCCGGGGCAGTTTATCACCCCTGGTCCAATTTTTGATCATAACTCAGTATAACCTAGAATTTGTCCATGAACTCGCAGGATTCTGCGGCCATAAACTCAGGTTCTAAATTTGATCAAATAATGGATACTACCGGATCAGATTAGGACGCAAGCGAATTTTTTTCCGCCGGTCCTGCGGCAGATGTGCGTTCAGACGGGTATTGATCGCGCCAAAGAGGGTGATCACCGCCAGCGTCAGCAGGATGAAATAGAAGGCCAGGATCGGGTAGGGCACGAAGGGGTTGAAGGTCTTGTCGGCGAAATAGCTGGCGTAGTAGAGCGCATCGCCGCGCTGTTGCCATGCCGGAAAGCCGGAGAAGAACACCAGCGTGGTGGCGTGGAAGAGAAAGATCGCTTCGTTGGTGTAGGAGGGCCAGGCCAGCCGCATCATCGTTGGCCACATGATTCGACGAAACCGGGTCCAGCCGGAGAGGCCATAGGCATCTGCCGCCTCGATATCGCCCTTTGGGATCGACCGCAGCGCGCCGTAGAAGATTTCGGCGGAATAGGCGGCGGTGTTGAGGATCAGCACGATCAGCGCCCCGAGCCAGGCCGCCGACAGCGGGTCAAAGATGGAGGACACCGATTTCAGTTGCAGGAACAGGAAGTAGGCAAAGAAGAACTGGATGAACAGCGGCGAGCCACGGAAGATGAAGATGAACCATTCCGCAGCTTTGCGCAGCGGCGTGGAGGTGGAATTCTTGGCCAGCGCCACGCCATTGGCGATGACAAACCCGATGATGACGGCGATCGCGCCGAAATAGATGTTCCACAGCATCCCCGAACCGATCAGCACAAACTGGTCGCAGAGGGTGAAATCGCTGCGCGGCAACATGCGTTCGCCGATGCCGAGGGCGCGCAGGCCGTAATCTTGCAGTGTCTGGATACAGCTCATGACGCTTTCCTTTGCGCTTCGCCGGCCAGCGTGGCCTGACCGTGGGAGAGCCGGTCGCGGATCCGGTCCAGCACCAGTTCGGAGAGTTTGGTGAACGCGAGGTAGAAGACCAGAAGGCCGAGGAAATACCACATGCGCCAGTCGCCATGGGGGTATTCGGTGAAGCGGGCCGTCTTGGAGCCGCCGAGTTCACGTGCCCAATAGACGATATCCTCAACCCCCAGCAGGAACAGCAGCGGCGTCGCCTTGATCAGGACCATCCACAGGTTCGACAGACCGGGCAGCGCATAGGTCCACATCTGCGGCACCAGAATGCGCCAGAAGGCCTGTCGGTGGCTCATGCCATAGGCTTCGGCGGTTTCGATCTGGGCGCGGGGCACAGCGCGCATGGCGCCATAGAGCACGTTGGCGGCAAAGGCGCCGAAGACGATAGCGAAGGTGACCACCGCAAGGGTGAAGCCATAGACCTCATGGATCCACTGTTCGGAGGTGCTAAGCGGCATCTTGGCGATGTCGCAGACAACAAAGTCATTGCCCTGGCGCACCGGCGCGTCCCAGTCGGGGCATTTCACCTGATGGCGCAGATATTCGATGCCCTGATCCAGAGCGATGACGAAGAACAGGAAAAAGGCAATATCCGGCACGCCGCGCACAATGGCGATATAGGCCTTGCCCAGCCAGGAGAGCGGCGCGAATTGCGCGCGGGCAGCCATGGCGCCGCCAAAGCCGAAGGCCAGCGCCGCGGGCGCGGTGACAGCCAGCAGCAGCAGAACCGTCCCGAAGGAGGCGTAGAAGGCAAAATGCTTGCCGGTGGTGAGATAACAGCTCAGCCACTGGAAACCCTCCAGGCTGGCCGGATCGGTGCAAAAGGAGAAGATGGCGGGCCTCGTTCGGACAGGGACCGGTCAGGGCGCCACAGCGGAGCGGGACCGGTCAAGGGCGAAGGGGGGCCATGCCGCCCCCCTTCCTTGATATCAGGATGATGCGAGGGCTCAGAACCGGCCTTCGATTTCCCATTTTTCCAGCAGGGCGTTCAGCGAGCCGTCTGCCTTCATCGATTCGATGGCAGCGTCGAACTTGCCGCGCAGCTCATCATCGGATTTGCGGAACGCCATGCCGATGCCACCGCCCAGCAGCACGTCCTCTGCAACGAAGGACAGCTCGGTTTCGTCGACGATCGGGATCAGGAAGTCCTTGTCGGCCATGACCGCGTCGACTTCGCCAGCTTTCACCGCAGCGACGGTTTCATCCGGGGTGGGGAATTCGACCAGGGTGGCGCCGGTGGAGGCGACATGGGCGGCCTGAATGGTGGAGGCCTGTGCTGCCACAACGGCGCTGTTCACATCGACATCAGCCGACATCGCCGCATAGGCGGAGGGCGACGGGCGGGTGTAGCCGGTGGTGAAGTTCACAACTTCCTTGCGCTCTTCGGTGATCGACATGCCGGCGATGATGGTGTCGTAGTTGCCCGACAGCAGGTTCGGGATGATCGAATCCCAGTCATTGGTGACCCATTCGCAGTCCAGTTCGGCGCGCTTGCACAGCTCGTCGCCCAGCTCACGCTCAAAACCGTCAACCTGACCGTCGTCGTTCAGGAAGTTGTACGGAGGGTAGGCGCCCTCGGTGCCCAGACGCACGGTGTCGGCCATCGCGATACCGGCCGTAAGAGCCAGCGCAGCGGTGCTGAGGATAAGAGATTTCATGAGGTTACTCCCGTTTGGTTTGGTTGTTATGATGATTATTTACCGTGTCGCGTGGAGGCAAGAAAGCCCCGCAGGCGTTCGGAGCGGGTGTTGCCAAAGAGTTCGTCCGGGCAGCCTTCTTCTTCGATGAGGCCCTTGTGCAGAAAGACGATATGGCTGGACACATCTGCGGCCATGTTCATGTCATGGGTCACGATGATCATGGTGCGGCCTTCGGCTGCGAGATCCTTGATCACCCTGACCACTTCCTGTTCCAGTTCGGGATCAAGAGCAGAGGTCGGTTCGTCAAACAGCAGCGCCTCGGGTTCCATGCAGAGTGCGCGCGCAATGGCGGCGCGCTGCTGCTGTCCCCCGGAGAGCTGCGCGGGATAGGCATCGCATTTGTCGCCGATTCCCACCTTGGTGAGGTATTTGCGCGCGGCCTCTTCGACCTCGGCACGGTCGCGACCGAGCACGGTCAGCGGCGCCTCCATGACGTTTTGCAGAATGGTCATATGGGCCCAGAGATTGAACTGCTGGAATACCATCGACAGGTTGGTGCGGATGCGCAGCACCTGTTTCGGGTCCGCGGGACGCCGCGCAAGACCGCGTCCTGACCAGCGGATCGGTTCGCCTTTGAACAGGATGTCACCCTCCTGGCTGTCCTCTAGGAGGTTGCAGCAGCGCAGCAGGGTGGATTTGCCCGAACCGGACGATCCAATGAGAGAGACCACATCGCCCCGGTGGGCGGTGATATCAACACCTTTGATCACTTCCAGCTCGCCATATGACTTGTGCAGGCCGCGGATTTCCAGAACTGGTGTTGTGTCGGTCAAGGTGTCTCTCGTTCAATTGTCGTTGAATTCGTCCTTATTGGACCGAAAAAAAGAGCGGATGCAACGTGCAAACCGATAAGGCCGGTGCGGAATTTATCATTTTGGCGGGTAATCTGATCAAATTGTACTCATACATGTGGAGGCTGTGGCAGATGCGAGATCTGCCTGTAATCAATGGGCGAGTTTGCGGCCCTTCGACTGCTCGCGGCGTGGTTGTCAGGCCCTCGCGCCCCCTCCGGGCCGGCTCAGCGCGGGCCCTGAGGGCGGGAACCAAGGTGTCAGACTGCGGCCTGCTGGCGGATGGATTGTTCCGTCAGCACCGGCCCGAGCGGTGTCGGGACCGCCAGATAGGCGCCGGGGGCAATATCGCTGACGCCCTTCAGGTGCAATATCTGACGCTGGGTCTCGTCCAGCTCGGCGACAGCCTGGGCCACGGCGGCGCGCAGCGGAACCGGATCGCGGGTCCGGGCGGTGATCAGCGGCAGGCCCGGCGTCGGTTTGGTGCGGGCGATTTCCACAAGCTCCGTCGCCCAGTCGTCATGCTCCTGCATCAGCGCCCAGCTGACGGCATCAAGTGCCGCGAAATCTGCGGTCCCGTCGGCGACGGCGCGGGCGGATGCGCGATGGCTGCCGGATTGGAACAGGCTGCCGGGCAGCAGCGAGAGGTCGCGCAGGTGCATCATCGGTGCGGCCCAGCCCGATTGCGAGAGCGCTTCGTTATAGGCAAAGCTGCCGCCCGCGATGGTCCGAAGATCCGCGCCGGATCGGTCGCGATGGGCGACAAAGACGCTGGTGTAATAGCCCGGCGGACAATCCGCGACGCCGTGGTCCAGCGTGGTGACCAGATTGACCTGTTCATAGAGCCGCGTGCGGTAGGGCAGGCCACAGGTCTGCGCCAGCAGCAGTGTCGAATCGGACCAGATCGACCAGAGGTCGCCGCCTCGGCTCAGGGTTTCGGGGGCCTCGATTGAGGCATCGGCCAGAGCGCTGCGGATCGCCTGCCACAGGGCATCAAGCGCTGCGGCGGTTTCCGGGCGATCATACATCGCCAGGCTGGCAATCATGAGCTGGCCTCGGCGCGTTGGCGGGCGCGGGCGCTGTCCATATCGCTGACCCCGAGCAGGCTGGCGGAAAGCCGCAGGAGCGCATCCTCGGCGTCGTCGCGTTTGCCATCGGCCAGCACCACCTGCCACAGCGCCTCGACCACGGCCATGCGGTTTTCATAGGGCACCGCGTCCTTGATCGCGCGGGTGAAGCGGACGGTGTCGGGGGCCTCGGCCTCCAGCGCCTCGGCCTGTTCGCGCAGCAGGATCGCACCGCCCATGTCGAGGTCGTAACGAGCGCGCAGGATCCGGTCGATCCGGTCCCGTTCGTCATCGGAGTAATTGTGATCGGAGCGCGCAATCCGCACCAGCAGCGCGCAGAGCGCCAGTCGGGCGTCGCGGTCATCCAGCGGTTCGGGCGCGGGCGCCAGAAGCCGTCCCAGCAGTTCCTTGATCATGGTTGCGGTTCCCTGTCTGGAATGGGCGGCGGCGGGGTGTCCTCGGCCGTGCCTACAGCCTGCGGTCGCTGGGCTGCGGCAATGGCTGGCTCCGGGGCGAGCAATTTGCCCTGCGCGCGGGCGCGGGCAGTGTCGCTGTCGGCCCTTGACAGACCCATCGCCTTGCGCGCGTCCTCGACGATTTTCATCTCGCCGGGGTGTTCGTGACCATCGGCCAGCACCACCTCCCAGAGCGCATCCAGCGCCGCGAGCCGTTCCTCAAGCCCGGTGGTTTCGCGGATCAGACGCCCGAATGTGTCGGTTTCCGGCGCGGCGGCATGGAGTTTTTCGCAGGCGGCACGGACCTTTGCCGCCTCGATCGCGTCGTGCTGGTAAAGGCGGGCCAGAATGCGGTCGATCAGGCTGATTTCTTCCAGCTGGTAGTCGCGATCCGATTGCGCCACACGCACCAGAAGCGCACCAAGGGCCAGCTCGGCATCCGGGTCCGGCTGGGCGGGGGTCTTTTGCGGTCGAAAGACCTGAAACAGTTTCTTCAGCATGGCATTACTCTACTGTTGAGTGCGTCCAGGGCCAAGCGGGTCCTAGTCGCCGTAGCCTTCGATGATTTCCATGTCGCCGGTTGCGACCGGATCGCGCAGCGCCTTGGCCTGCTGGTAGGCGACAGAATCATAACAGGCCTTGGCGGTGGCGAAATCCTTGAACTCGATGACCACGGTGCGCGCACGCGTCTGGCCTTCGCGCACTTCCTTGGCACCACCGCGGATCAGGAATTTCGCACCATATTCGGCAAAGGCGGTGGCATTGGCTGCGACATAATCCTTGTAGCGGTCCATATCATCAACGTCGACATGGGCGACCCAGTATCCTTTGGGCATGGGGGGTCCTTTCTGGCGCGGATATCAAGCTGTTGGCACAGGCTGATACAGAACCGGAGCAAAGGCAATGACCGCGTTGTGTGGTTTTTCCCCTTATGGGGACGATTTGACGGGATGGCTCAGCCAGGAGTGCAAATCGGGGCGGCAGATCGCGCCGTTTATGCAGGGCACATGACCTGATCGCGGGCGGTTGCTGCCGCGGCGCTGGATCTCATCTTTGGAGATCGTACCGGGGCAAGCCGGTAGGATTACCAATGGCTTGCCCCGCAGTTTGTTGTGATCAGCCGATCTCGGCAAGGCGCGCCAGCGCTTCCTTCACCTTGGCTTCTTCTTCCTCGCGCAGGTTCAGGTTTTCGCGGGCCTCGGCGACCACCTCTTCGGGGGCGGAGGCCGCGAATTTGGGGTTGTTGAGACGTCCGCGCAGGCCGCCCAGCTCCTTGGCCAGCTTGCCCAGGGTTTTTTCCAGACGCGCCTTTTCGGCGTCCACGTCGATGACATCCGCCAGCGGCAGGCCGAAGGAGGCACCGGGGGCGGCGACGCTTGCGCAGCCCTTGGGGAAGGTGTCGACCTGTTCCAGCGTGGTGATCCGCGCAAGTTTCTGGATCATCGCCTCGTTCTTCTCCCAGGCGCTGCGCGCCTGATCGGAGAATTCGGTCACAACCATCGGGATCTTGGCGCCCGCCGGGACGTGCATCTGCGCGCGGGTGGAGCGGATGTTCTCGATCGCGGTGATTACCCAGTTCATTTCGGCGTCCGCATCGGCGTTCACCAGCTCGGTGCCATAGGTCGGCCAGTCTTCATGCACCAGCATGTTTGACCGCTTGGCGGTATTGCCCCACAGCTCCTCGGTGATGAAGGGCATGATCGGATGCAGGAGGATCATGCACTGATCCAGCACCCAGCCCAGCGTCTGCCGGGTTTCGGCGATCACCGCCTCATCCTCGGAGCCGAACAGCGGTTTGCTGAGTTCAATGTACCAATCGCAGACCTTGCCCCAGACAAAGGCGTAGAGGCCGAGGGCGGCGTCGTTGAAGCGGAAGGCCTCAAGGGCGGCGTCCACTTCAACCCGGACCTTGGCGGTTTCGCCGATGATCCACTGGTTCACGGCGGCCTTGGCATCGGGGATGTCATAGGCGGGGGTGTCGGCGTCATAGACGTTGTTGAAATGGGCGAAGTTCACCGCATTCCACAGCTTGGTGCCAAAGTTGCGGTAGCCTGCGATGCGCTGCATGTCGAGCTTCAGCACGCCACCAAGGCTGGCCATCGCCGCATTGGTAAAACGCAGCGCGTCGGCGCCGTATTCGTCGATGATCTCCAGCGGGTCGACCACGTTGCCGGTGGATTTCGACATCTTCTTGCCCTTGGCATCGCGGACGAGGCCGTGGAGGTAGACGGTGTCAAACGGGATGCGCTGTTCAACCGGCAGATCCTGATCCAGAACCGCCAGCTGCATCATCATCATCCGGGCAACCCAGAAGAACAGGATGTCCTGACCGGTGACCAGCGTCGAGGTCGGGAAGTATTTCGAGGTTTCCTCAGTCCACTCGGGCCAGCCGAGTGTGCCGATCGGCCAGAGACCGGAGGAGAACCAGGTGTCCAGCACGTCGGGGTCGCGAAGCAGCAGTACAAAGTTTGCAGAACCGTCTTCTTTCCCGGCTTTGTTACCCGACTGCGAAATAAACGTGGCTGTTTCAACTTCGTCATCCCAGAGGAATTTTGCGTTTTCCTGTGGGCTGTTATAAGCGAACTCAACCTCGTAGAGTGCTTTGGCTTTTTCTTCAGCTTCACTCGCTGAGGATGCACAAATCATGACCTCCATGCGCGAATAGTCGAATTTGCCGGTAGCTTGGTCTTTGACTGGCCCATACCAAACCGGGATCTGATGACCCCACCACAGCTGGCGCGAGATGCACCAGGGTTCGATGTTCTCCAGCCAGTGGTAATAGGTCTTTTCGCCGCTTTCCGGCAGGATCTTGACGGTGCCGTCTTTCACCGCGTCCAGCGCCGGGCCGACGATCTTTGCCGCGTCCACGAACCACTGGTCGGTCAGCATCGGTTCAATGACCACTTTGGAGCGGTCGCCAAAGGGCTGCATGATCGGCTTGTTCTCGACATAAGGCGTGGTCTCGGTCACCTCGGTCTCGTTGCCGTCCTCATCCTTTACCGTTCTGCTGGTGGTCTGCATCACGGCGAGACCTTCGGCTGTGATGTCGGCGACCACGCGTTTGCGTGCCTCGAAACGGTCCAGGCCACGGTATTCTTCCGGCACCATGTTCATCGCGGCGATGCTGGCTTCGGTGAACTCTGCCTCGCCATTGGCGATGGCCTGTGCTTTGGCGGCTTCCTCGGCATAGGGCGCGCCGTCGCTGCGCATATTCGCCTTGGTATCCATCAGGTTATACATCGGAATGCCGCCGCGCTTGGCGACCTGATAGTCATTGAAATCATGCGCGCCGGTGATCTTTACGGCACCAGAGCCGAAATCCTTGTCCGGGTATTCATCAGTGATGATCGGGATCAGGCGGCGGTGCTCCTTGGGGCCGACCGGGATTTCGCACAGCTTGCCCACAATAGGCGCGTAGCGTTCATCCGAAGGATGCACAGCCACCGCGCCGTCGCCCAGCATGGTTTCGGGACGGGTGGTGGCGATGGAGATATAGTCGCGCTCTTCCTCGAGGATGACATTGCCGTCCTCGTCCTTCTCCACATAGGTGTAGGTGGCCCCACCGGCGAGCGGGTATTTGAAGTGCCACATGTGGCCCGCAACCTCGATATTCTCCACCTCAAGGTCGGAGATCGCGGTCTCAAAATGCGGGTCCCAGTTCACCAGCCGCTTGCCACGGTAGATCAGCCCCTTGTTGTACATTTCAACAAAGACTTTGATCACCGCATCGTGGAAATTGGGCGAATTCTCATGGCCCGTACGGGTGTCGCCCGCAGCGCCGGCCATTGTGAAGGCGGTGCGGTCATAGTCACAGGAAGCGCCAAGGCGCTTCAGCTGGTTGATGATGGTGCCGCCGGATTGTTCTTTCCATTCCCAGATCTTTTCCAGGAACTTCTCGCGGCCCAGTTCTCCGCGGGAGGGCTGCTGGGTCTGGGCCAACATGCGCTCCACCACCATCTGGGTGGCGATGCCCGCGTGGTCGGTGCCGGGCTGCCAGAGCGTGTCATACCCCTGCATCCGTTTCCAGCGGATCAGGATGTCCTGAAGCGTGTTGTTGAAGGCATGGCCCATGTGCAGGACGCCCGTGACATTCGGGGGCGGGATCATGACGCTGTAGGTTTCGCTGCGCTTGGCGTTTGCACCTGCGCGGAAACAGCCTGCCTTTTCCCAGGCCTCGGAAAGCCGGGTTTCGGCTTCGGCTGCGTTAAATGTCTTGTCCATCGCCATCGGAATGTCCTGCCTGCGTATCCATCTAATCGGCTCATCCCATAGCGAATGGCGGGGGAAAGGGAAAGGCTCGATAGGAGGCGGCGGTGCTGGCGGGGCGGTGTTGGCGGATGATTTTTGAAAAACCAAAATTAATTTGGAACGATCGCGGTGATAACGGCGTTTTAAGCTTAATCCGGCACGGTTGGTGGTGGGGATATCGGGATGCAGATGACAGTGAGTGATGTCGCGCCCGGGTCACCGAGGTGGAGTTCCAAGCCGCCTTTGTCCACAGGGATCTCCCTCGGATCCTGATTGCCGATGTCTATGGTTTCAAGCCGCCCGGGCGCCCTTGATGCGGATACCGCAGGGGCGGCCGGGCGCACGACTTTTCACGTTTTCCAGGGTTTGGATGTGGTGGGAGGCTTTGGCACGCGTTGCGGCGCGTGGGAACACTATTGGCCGGTGCGGTCCAGTTTGGTTGCGAGATGGATCAGGCTTTCGGAAGAGCGCACGCCGCGTGCCTCGCCGATGCGGTCAATGGTTTCGTCCAGCTCCGCCGTGGTCTGCGCCACCACCTGTGCCAGTAGGTCAAAGCGCCCCGAGGTGGTATGGACCACCTCGACGCCGGGTAAGCCGCGCAGCCGGGCCAGCACCTCGGGGCCGGAGCGGGGTTCAATCGAGATCAGCACCGTCGCCTGAAGCGGCGGACGCGCCTGCGACGAGGTGCGCAGCGTGTAGCCGCTGATCACGCCTGAGGTCTCCAGCCGCTCGATCCGTGCCTGCACCGTCGTGCGCGCCAGCCCCAGACGCCGGGCCAGATCCGCCACAGGGCGGCGGGCGTTCTCGCGCAGGAGCGTCAGCAGATGTTGGTCGGTTTCGTCGGTTTGCATGTTTGACCTGCGATATGACGGTGATTTTCGTCACTATAGTCAATGTGACGAGCGAAATCGACGGGGTTTCGGCGGAAACTGATAAAAACACCACCGAATATTCCAATTAGGGCCGTTCCCCATGCAGCAGATCCCACCCCTCTGGCTTTCCCCTGAAACTCATCTGGCGCGCAGCACCCCGGATCATCCGATCCTCTATTTCTCGCCGCGCGTGCTGCATGATGTGGCCAACCGCTTTCAAAAAGGCTTTCCGGGGCTGGTGACCTATGCGGTGAAGGCCAACCCGCATCCTGCTGTGCTGTCCAATCTGGTGGCGGCGGGGATCACCGGTTTTGATGTGGCGTCGCCTGCGGAAATGGATGCGGTGCGCGCGGCAAGCCCCGATGCGGTGATGCATTACAACAACCCGGTGCGGTCGGAGGTGGAGATCGCTGCAGGGATCGCCCATGGCGTTGCCAGCTGGTCTGTGGATGAGGCCAGCGAGCTGGACAAGCTGGCCGAGGTGCCCAAGACCTGCGAAATCGCCGTGCGCTTTGCGCTGCCGGTGGCCGGTGCCGCCTATGATTTCGGCAGCAAATTCGGGGCCGAACCCGAGCTGGCGATTGAGCTGCTGAAACGGGTGGCAGCTGAGGGCTGGACCCCGGCCTTGTGTTTTCACCCCGGTACCCAATGCGAGGATGAGAGCGCCTGGGTCGAATATGTTCATGCCGCCAAACGGATCGTGGATGCCGCCGGTGTCCGCATTGCCCGGCTCAATGTCGGCGGGGGATTTGCTGCCAACCGCGACGGGGTGGCGCCGGACCTGGAAAAGGTTTTTGCGGCGATTTCAGCTGCCGCCGATGAGGCTTTTGGTGCAGAGAGGCCGCAGCTGATCTGCGAGCCGGGGCGCGCGATGGTCTCTGAAAGCTTTACCCTGGCGGCGCGCGTCAAGGGGATGCGCAAGCAGGGCGCGGTGGTGTTCCTGAACGACGGGATCTATGGCGGGCTGGTCGATATCCGCGACATGGGCCTGCCGGGCCGGGTCGAGGTGGTGGCCGCCGATGGCACCCGCCGGGTGGCGGACTGCCAGCCGCGGGTGGTCTTCGGGCCGACCTGCGACAGCCTGGACCGGCTGCCCGATGGGCTGCCGCTGCCAAGCGACACCCGGATCGGTGACTATGTGCTGTTTCCGGGGCTTGGTGCCTATTCCTCGGCCATGAGCACGCAGTTCAACGGTTATGGGCTGTCGGACGTGGCGACAGTGATCGAGCTGTCTGGACAAGCGCGCCCCTGAGGCTAGTCTCGCTTCTGACAGGATCAACACTGCGGCGCGGGGCGGACCCGGCGCCGCTGTGGACGTTTTGCAGCTGAAACGCGATCCGACACGCAAGGCAGGTCAGGGGCGGTGATGGATAAATTCGGCAAGAGCCAACCCGTGAGACGGGTCGAGGATGTGCGGTTTCTGACCGGGCAGGGGCGCTATCTGGAAGATATCGCGCCAGCCGGGGCGCTGCGGGCCTGGGTGCTGCGCAGCCCTGTCGCCCATGGCACCATCACCCATCTGGATCTCGACATGGCGCGCGAGGCCGACGGCGTCGCGGCGGTGCTGGCGTTGGCTGATCTTGAGGCAGCTGGACTGATCGTGGGCATGGACGGTGCCGTGGTGACCAACCGCGATGGCAGCAAGGCAGCTGCGCCCGAACGGCCAATGCTGGCGCGCGAGCGGGTTCGATTTGTCGGTGAGCCGATTGCGGTGGTGATTGCCGAGACGCTGGATCAGGCGCGCGACGCTGGTGAGATGATCGAGCTTGATATCGACGATCTGCCGGCGAAACTGGATCTGGTCGCAGGGGGCGAGCAGCTGCACCCGGAGGCGCCTGACAACCGGGCCTTTGACTGGGGCATGGGCGATGAGGCCGCGACGGACGCCGCATTCGCCGCTGCCGCCCACCGGGTGGCGCTACAGGTCGAAGACAACCGGATCATTGTCAACACGATGGAGCCGCGCGGCTGTTTTGCGCGCTGGGCCGATGGCCGGTTGCAGTTCACCTATGGCGGTCAGGGCGTCTGGGCGATGAAAAAGCAGCTCAGCGAGAAGCTGGGACTGGCGCCCGAGGCGGTGCATGTCACCACACCGGATGTCGGTGGCGGCTTTGGCATGAAGGCGATGCCGTATCCTGAGTATTTCGCGGTTGCCCATGCCGCGCGGTTGCTGGGTCGGCCGGTTCTGTGGATCTCGGACCGTACCGAGGCGATGCTGAGCGATAATGCCGGGCGCGATCTGACCTCTCTGGCGGAGCTGGCCTTTGATGCGGATCTGCGCATTACCGGCTACCGGGTCCACAGTCACTGCAACCTTGGCGCCTATAATTCACATTTCGGCCAGCCGGTGCAGACGCAGCTGTTCAGCCGGGTGCTGGCCGGGGTCTATGACATCCGCGCCACCTGGCTGCGGGTTGAGGGGATCTATACCAATACCGCTCAGGTCGATGCCTATCGCGGCGCCGGTCGGCCGGAGGCGATCTATGTGCTGGAGCGGGTGATGGATCACGCCGCCCACGCGCTCGGCGTCGACCCATGGGAGCTGCGGCGACGCAATTTTATCCGCGCCGACCAGTTTCCCTACCAGACCGCAACGGATGAGACCTATGACGTCGGCGATTTCCACCAGCTGCTGGCGCGCACCGAAGAGGCGGCAGATCTGGCGGGATTCGCTGGGCGCAAGGCCGCTGATGCGGAACGCGGAAATTTACGGGGCGTTGGGCTGTGTTACTATATCGAAAGTATTTTGGGCGATCCTTCTGAAAGCGCGGAGGTCGCCTTTGAAGCGGAGGGTCGGGTGAGCATCTATGTCGGAACGCAGAGCAACGGGCAGGGCCATGAAACGGTCTATGCGCAGTTTCTTGCGGATCAGACCGGAATCCCTGCCGCTGATATCACCGTGGTGCAGGGTGACAGCGACAGGATTGCCCAGGGCGGCGGCACCGGCGGATCACGTTCGGTGACCACCCAGGCCAATGCCACGCTTGCAGCCGTCGATGTGATGATCGCCGCCTTTACCCCCTTCCTTGAGGAGGAGCTGGGCGTCGCCCATGGCTCCGTCACCTTTGACGGGGAACGGTTCACTGCCCCGGGCAGCAACCAGCGGCCAAGCCTGGTGGAGGCCGCAGAGATGGCCCGTGCGCAAGGCCGCCACGAGTTGCTGCGTCACGCGGCACGGGCCAAACTGCCGGGGCGTTCGTTTCCAAACGGAGCCCATGTTGCCGAGATCGTGATCGACCCGGAAACCGGGCTGAGCCATGTCGATCGCTACACGGTGGTTGATGACTTTGGTAATCTCATTAACCCGTTGCTGGCTGAAGGTCAGGTTCATGGCGGGGTGGTGCAGGGGCTGGGGCAGGCGATTCTGGAGCGTGTCGTCTACGATGCCGACGGGCAGCTGCTCACAGCATCGTTTATGGACTATGCCTTGCCGCGTGCCGCCGATGTGCCGATGATTGAGGTAGGCTTTGCGCCGGTGCCATCGACCCAGAACCCGATGGGTATGAAAGGTTGCGGCGAGGCCGGAACCGTGGGGGCGCTGGCGGCGGTTGCCAATGCGGTGCAGGACGCGGTCCGGGAGCGCGGCGTTCAGCAGATAGAGATGCCGTTTACACCACTTAGACTATGGGAAGCATTGAGGAATGTCGCTGACGCAGCTGAGTAAGAGGATCCTGGGATGGCTTGGGCGGCCTTTGCGCTCCGAGCATTCCGCCGAGACCAAGCTGCGTGGGCCGCAGGCGCATGTGATCATCCTGGATGGCACCATGTCGACGCTGGAACCCGGACATGAGACCCATGCGGGCATGGTCTACCGGCTGTGCCGCGAGGTCGGCCCGCAGGTTTCGGTGTTCTATGAGGCCGGTGTGCAATGGCAGAGCTGGCGCAAGACGACGGATGTGATGATCGGGCGCGGCATCAACCGTCAGATCCGCCGAGCCTATGGCTATCTTGCCTCGCGCTATCGTCCTGGCGACCGGATCTACCTGATGGGCTATTCGCGGGGGGCCTATGCGGTGCGCTCCCTTGCGGGGGTTATTGACGAGGTGGGGCTGCTGAAGGCCGAACATGCCACGGTGCGCAATATCCGCACCGCCTACCGGCATTATCAATGCGGCGGGGCCTCGGCCAGCGGGATGCGTGATCATACCGCCACCAGCCTGCCGCCCATGGCCGAGACGGGCGAAGAGACGGCCCCTGAACCCGATGCGACCGGTCATGGGCAGGCGATGGCGCAGACCGGAGCCTGTGTCGCCTCCACCTTCAGCGAGCGGTATTGCCACCGAAATGTGGAGATCGAAATGGTGGGGGTCTGGGATACGGTGAAGGCGCTGGGTCTGCGCCTGCCGCTGCTATGGCGCTGGGCGGAGCGGCGACACGGATTTCACAACCATCAGCTGGGCCGACATGTGAAGAACGGCTTTCACGCGCTTGCGCTGGACGAAACCCGCCGGGTGTTTGAGCCGGTTCTCTGGGAATGCCCGGATGGTCACGACGGCAAGGTTGAGCAGGTCTGGTTTCGCGGCAGCCATGGCGATGTCGGCGGGCAGCTGGGCGGGTTCGAAGCGGCGCGGCCGCTGTCAAATGTCTCGCTGGTGTGGATGCTGGAACGGGCAGAAAACTGTGGCCTACCGCTGCCGCGCGACTGGCGGATGCGGTTTCCGGTTGATCCGACGGCGCCCTCCGTCGGGACCTGGCGCGGCTGGGGCAAGATTTTCCTGCTGCGCGGCAAGCGGCGGGTCGGGCTGGACAGCAGCGAGAGGCTGCACAGCAGCGTTGGCGCCAATGCCACCGACAAACGTCTGGCGCATTGGCAATCAGAGATGTCGAAGGCAGCCCGCTAGGCGCGCAGTAGGGCGCGCCATTGTCTGTGAGCGGCTGTGGGGGCCGGGATGGTGGATGCGCTGATGACGAGCACACAGCTGCGGGCAAAACCTGGCGGCTGCGGGAAGAACACTCATAGTCGTTGGTCCGAAAGGGGGCAGGCCTGAGGGCAGGTTGCGGCTGAAGTATTCGCCGCGCTGGAGGAGCTGTGAGGGCAGGGAGATGTATGTTCCTGGTTCATCATATCCTGCGGCAATTTTCTGTGACATATGGCGCGGCCGCGAAAGTCATAGAGATGCCGACAGTTACGCCTCTTTGACCAGATGCGGTGCGTTCTCCGCGTCCTCAAGAAAAGCGCGCCAGGCTCGATCGCCCAAACACCCAGGATTTCGGACCCAGTCCGGCCCTTCACCACGAGCGTGCAACGGTCCGGAGCGCGGGACGGGGACGAAGCCGCGACGGCGGCAGGGGCGCTCGGTGATACCGTTGCGGGATGATCTGACGACTGAGATTTTGGGAATGGGCGTGTCTGTCTGACGATTGGGGTCTCTCAATCAACAGACAGGAGTTCCCCATGGCGGACATGAAGTTGACACCGCTTCGAGAGCGGATGATCGAAGATATGCGGATCAAAGGGCGAAGGGAGAGTTCGCAGAAGGCGCACATCCGGGCCGTTCGATTTTCTTGGCCGATCGCCGGATACTGCAACGCCCGAAGACCTGCGCGCTTACCAGCTGCATATGGTGAACACGAATGTCACCCCGTCGACCAACAATGCGGGGCTTGTGGGTTTGCGGTTCTTTTTCGAGACGACGTGTAAACAGCCCGCGATGAAGGATTGCCTGCACTTTCGCACGGAACCGCGCAAGCTTCCGGTGGTGTTCAGCGCCGAAGAGGTGTTCGAGATACTCAGGGTCGCGCCCGGCCCTCGGCTTAAGTATCGAGCGGCGCTCAGTATTTCCTACGGTACAGGGGTGCGCGCGTCGGAAGTTTGCAATCTCAAGGTCACGGATATCGACAGCGATCGGATGTTGGTCCACGTCGAGAAGGGCAAAGGCGGTAAGGATCGCAAGGTGATGCTGTCGCCCGGATTGCTGGACCTTCTGCGTGACTCCTGGCGTGAGGCTCCACCGGATGGCTGGCTCTTTCCCGGAAAGCCCCGGGTCAACCCGCTCTCACCGCGGCAATTGTATCGCGGCTTCAGCGCAGCCAACTGCGCCTCATGTCGGCCATCGAGATCTGTCGCACGGAAGCGCTCGGCGCCCGTGTCGGCTTGACCAGCGTGCTGCACACCTGGGGCTCGGCGTCGTGCTGAAAGCACGCCTCCGGCGTGGCCCCATCATCCCCACATCCTCATGATCGTCCCGGGTGGCGGCCTGCCGCCGGACGGCACCCTGTGGGTTGCCTGCAAACCTGGGTTTGTTCTGCATGTGCGCATGCTGTCGCGGCTGTCCCGGCGGGTGTCTGTCGAAGGCCTGATGGCCCTGCACCGCGCAGGACAACTGAGGTTCTCTGGTGATCTCACCGTACTGGCATACCTGTCCCGCTAAACCCACGGCATCGCCATCTCCAACCACCGACTGGTCAGCGCTGATGCAAACACCGTGGCCTTCAAATGGAAAGACTACCGGATCAAAAGTGGGGATCGCATGAAGACAATGCCGCTCAATACGTATGAGTTCATCCGCCGCTTCCTGATGCACGTCCTGCCAAACCGGTTCCATCGCATGCGCCATTACAGCTTCCTCGCAGGTGCCGGTCGCAAAGAGGCTTTGCCCCAATGCAATCTATGCGTCGCAACGGGGGCCAAACCGACGCAGTAAGGCCGATAAACGAGACCAACCCCATGCCAAAGGCACCGGCGCGGAGCCTCCAAACTCAGAAAAACCCGCGAAACTCTAACCGATATTATGGACCGATGTCTGCGCTTTCCCGATAGCACGGCGCTTCCATCCCGTGGCTTCCACCGTGTCAGATTGGTTAACGCGGTCCACACCGCATGAAACGAGCCTAACCAGCTGATCCAAATGGAAAAATATTAGATAGAACGGGCTTTCGCTGCGGCTGCGCCAGGATCAGTTTTGATGATTTAGCGGCGTCAAAACCGGTCCTTTCCGCCGGTGTTAGAAACTGTTGAGTCTTGGCAAAGAGTGCTGCCTTCGGCGCTGTTAACTGGAAGCCGCACTCTTTTTTATTGATGGATCGAGCGAGAGCCTCTCTTAGAGCTCAAGACCAAACGTAATTGCGTCAATCAGCTGCAAGTGCGCAGTGGTGCGATCCGCGCCTTTCGGGTCCGTGCAGATCGGGTCGTCCTGCTCCTCTTCAAGCAACGCGGCGGCACCAGATTTGCAGGTGCCGAGGAACGTGAAGTGGTTTGCCGCTGCAATCTCAACGTATGTTGCATCGGGCAACCTGTTCGCGAGGTCATTTCCATCCGGTCCCACGTCAACAGCTCCGAGTCTGTCTGCATCACCCAGGTTGATGAGAGTAATCCCCGCCAAAGCGCCCTGGAGCGTCCCTGGATCAGCGGCACCGCCAAAGCCGGGGTCGACAATCACGGCCCGTGAGATGCGCGGGTCGCGTGCATCCGCTTCGAAACCGGGGTAGTCGGCAAACCGTACTCCGCCACGGCGGAAGAAAACGCAATCAGCAGCATCGGGACCAGTGCTGCAATTCGTATCTTGCGCAGCACCATCGAAGCGGACGCCGGCCATCCCGAGAGCGGTGGTCCCGCCCAAGGAGAATCCGACGACGCCAATCCGATCTGGATCGATGAATGGCGCAAAAGCAGGGTCAGCGAGGATCATGTCGAGCGCGGCCGTCAGGTCATTTGCGCGCGCGCCCAGATCAACCGATCGGCGAGGGGAACTATCGCCGCTTGTGGATCCCGGATGGTTCACCGCCAAAACAATCGCCCCGTTCGCGACAAGGCCGCTTGTCAGCCATCCCAGGCTATCGGAATTACCGCCTGATCCATGGGACAAAAGTACAAGCGGATGCTCTCCCTGTGCAATGGAGGGGCCAATGAACGCGAAGGTCGGGTCGAAGATCGGACCATCGCCGACAGGCGCGCGATATGTGGGGTTCGCTGCCGGATACCAAATCGAGGCGGCGATGGGGCTGGCGCGGTGGTCGGCTGTCAGATCGAACCGGTCGTAACCGGGCAGCATATCCGCCGCAACCGGAACCGCGATTGGCAATCCAAGCATGGTGAGAAGGGCAAGGCGTTTCATGGGAACCTCCGTTTTTGAACGCATGCCAATTGATGTGCGGACAACGGCAGTTTATCGCGTCCTATTTTCGGGATTCAGGTCGTCACAATCCGGATTTTGGACAATAGTCGTGGCATGCCCATGCTCCCGATCCCTGCTTTTGCAGCCATTGTCCTCGCCTATCTTGCCGCTCGCACCTTTATGTCAGAGGGCAGGCCGCTGCTTGTCGCCTTCCTTACCGCCTGCGCGGTTCAATCTCTTCTGGTCGCTCTGGTTCTGGGCTACGATATTGCGTGGCTCAGACCCATTTTGCCAGTCAGTGCCACGGTCATCCCGCCGCTCGCCTGGATCACATTGCAGGATGCCCTGATCAGCCGGATATCGCTGCGTCAAACCGTGCTGCACGGCGCGGCCCCGTCATTTACACTGTTCTGTCGTGTCTTCGCGCCCGAGACGACGGATATCGTCGTGCCGCTAGTCTTTACTGGCTATGGCTGCGCGATCCTATATCTGTTGCACAGCGCCACAGACATGCCCCTTGCCCGGCTGGACGCCGGGCGAGTCCCTAAGGTTCTTTGGCAGGTCCTGGGCTGTGCGTTGATTGCTTCCGCCCTCAGCGACGTTCTCATCGCGGTCGCCTTCATGACGGGCAACGAAAAATGGGCTGGATGGCTGATCACCTTCTCTTCGTCTCTGGTGCTTGTGCTTTTGGGGTTGCTCAGTGGCAGCCCCTCTGCAGCGGGTGTGGTTGGCGAAGACCCAGATGAGCCAGCTTCACGCCCCAGAGAAACGAGTAAAGAGGACATCGAAATCCTGGAAGTGCTTGAAACGTTTTTGAGGCGCGAGCCCATGCATCTTGATCCCAACCTGAGCTTGTCGCGGCTTTCGCGCCGCTTGCATCTGCCGCAGAAGCGCCTTTCGATGGCCGTCAACCGCGCGACCGGTGCCAATGTCTCTCGCTACATCAATAGCTGGCGCATTCGTCATGCCTGCAAGCTTATCGAGGATGGTGCAACCGTCACCGATGCGATGCTGGATAGCGGTTTCAACACCAAATCGAACTTCAATCGAGAATTTGTACGAGAGACCGGCGTTCCGCCGAGCCAATGGAAACGCGGAGTGCAACCATCTGCAAATGTGGCGCGGATTTTCGACGCGGGCAAAGGTGCTTGAACCGGTAAGCGTTTGAACATTATCCCCCTGCAAGCCGCCAGGCGCAAGAAACGGCCCTTTTGCCACGCACAGCCTGAAGCCCGAAGTCTCCGGAAAATCTGGCGCCACAACCCTGTGGCAAAACCTCGTTTGGTTTTAGCATGTTTTGGGCTGCCGACGGCCAACCTGTCATTCGTCGCCCCGCAGCATCCCTACACGTTGGGCTCAAACTGTTCGTCTGGAGCATCTTTCGCGAACGGCTGGTTTTGCGCTCCGCTGCCTCCGGTGCAACCCGCAGCATCCCATGAAGCAACTTGGCTCTGCCGAGCGTCCGCGTCCGGGGAAATGACCATGGAGTTTCGCACCAGCAGCATCCTTGGCGCGGCACCACATATCTACGACAGCTTTGGGCTGCGTCCTTCCCTTAGCTGAGTATCCATTGGGGTACTGGATTGTGACTTTATCGACTAATTCAGGGACCGAATCATTACCGTGAACTGCAGCGCCCTTCCTGCGCTGGAAGGTTTGTGGCTTTTTCCGAAGCTCGGGGATCCATCCCCTTGATTGACGGAAAAGACCTCTTAAAAGCGCTGATTTGTGCTCTCGACGCATGATTGCCGCCTTGACGCGGTCGGGTCCTTTCGGAAGAAATAACCGCATGGCGTTTATGGCACATATTCTTCGGCTGATCAGGGTGACTGCTACATGTGCAGTGATCATTGTGCTGGGTTTTTCGCTGCCATCCGCCGCGCATACTGTCGCGGGGCACCACGGCAATACGCTGACTGCGCAAAGTGCTAGCAACCACGGCGACGTTGCCGTGATCGCCGCGGCGCAAGACGTTTCCACGGCCGGGGCGCATGATCCCCAGGAGGCGTCGCAAAATGCTGCCGACACTGGAAACTGTTGCCTAGGCGCCTGTATGGCGGTTGGCGTGATCTCCCTGGAGTCGGCGGAAATCGCCCTCAAGCGCCCAGTGCGCTGGCGGCAAGCAGCTTCGCAGCTGCCGTCCCAGCAACTGAACTCCCTGCTGCGTCCTCCGAAAGCCTGAAACATCTGAACCGTTTTTAACGGCCGCTAATCACTCCTGCACATCCATGCAGGAGCCGCGAAGATATTTCTCAGGAAAAACACATGAAATCTCTCTTACTGGCCGGGGCGGGCGCCCTGCTGCTGGGGGCGTGCGCCAAGTCACCGGCGGCGCTGCCCGATACCGCAGACTTGCAACGTGCCGCCGCGCCCTCCGGCCCCTACCGGTCCCTGAATTACCAGTCCCCTTTCAGGGGATTTGAAAACCACACGCCCCGCGGCCCTGCGTCCTGGCGCGGTGTCAACGGGCAGCAGCAGGAGAACCACTGATGACAGTGAAAACTTGGCGCGTTCTTTTGGCGTCGCCCCTGGTGCTGGCCGCCTGTTCGGCGGCGGTGCCGGAGAAATACACCAGCCCGCAGGCCGGGTTTCAGGAGGTCGCCAGCCAAACCGCGGCCGCAATCGGCAAGCGCACGGCCTTTGCGCGGACACAGGCCCAGAACGAGGCGCTGGCGAAAGAAGTCCGGCAGTTGGTGCAGGGCAAGACAATCTCTGCCGATACCGCGGTGCAGGCGGCGCTTTTGAACAATAAAGGCCTGCAGGCGTCTTATGCCGCAGTCGGGCTGTCGGCGGCGGAGGCCTGGCAGCAGATGACGCCGGAGAACCCGGTGGTCTCGATCGGCCTGATGGGGATCGGCGCGCCGGAACTGGGCCTGTACCGGGCTCTGGAATCCACCATCGCCGTGAACCTGCTGGACGTGAAGACCCGCAAGCAGCGCATCGCCGTGGCTGAGACGCAGTTCCAGCAGGCGCAGCTGAACGCGGTGAACGACACGCTGGCATTGGCGGGGCAGACCCGGCTGGCCTGGATCAATGCCGTGGCAGCCTTTGAGCGGCTGAGCTATCTGCGCCAGGCTGGCGAGACAGCAGCGGCGGGGGCAGAGCTGGCCAGCCAGCTGGGCAGGACCGGCGCGCTGAACAAGGCGAGCCAAGCGCGGGAGTTCGCCTTTAACGCGGAGCTTGCAGGGCAGGTGGCCCGCGCCCGGCTGGAGGCAAAGCTTGCCAAGGAGGAGCTGACCCGGCTGATGGGGTTGTGGGGCAGCGATGCCAATTACTATGTGCCCGATGCGCTGCCGCCGCTGCCCAAATCGCTGAGCAAAGTGTCGGCAATCGAAAAGGCAGCGCTGCAGAACCGGGTAGACCTGCAGGTGGCCAAGCTGGGGCTGGAAGCGCAGGCCCGGGCTTTTGGCCTGACAGACCGGACCCGGCTGGTCACTGACCTGGAACTGATTGCCGGGGTGGAGTCCGAGCGCGAGTGGGAGGACGGGGTGACAGACACCGAAACCCTGCCGCAGCTGGAACTGGAGTTCGCCATCCCGGTTTTCGACACCGGCAAAGCGCGGATGCGTAAGGCGGAGCTGTCCTACATGCAGGCGGCCAATGCGCTGGCGGAACGGGCGGTCACTGTCCGCTCAGAAGCCCGCAGCGCAGAGCTGGCCTATCACTCCTCTTACGAGATTGCGCGCCACTACCGCGACGTGCTGGTGCCGCTGCGCCGGACAATCGAGGAGGAAGGGCTGCTCAGCTACAACGGCATGATCACCAGCACCTTCGAACTGCTGACAGACGTGCGCGAAAAGCTGGCGGGCTCGCTGGAAGCGGCCAACGCCAAGCGCGATTTCTGGCTGGCTCAGGCAAATGTCAGCGCCGCGATCTATGGCGGCGGTGCGGAATCAGCTCCGCAGGGCGGCAGCGCCGAGATCGCTGCCGGCGGCGGCGCAGGCCATTGAAAGGATCAAATGACATGATGAACAGACGTCAAATGCTTGGAGCCGGCGCGGCGGGGGCTGCGCTGGTGTCCAGCCAGGCTTGGGGCAAGACCGCGAACATGGGCCTGCCCGAGGCCGCCAGGATAGACAGCGCGGCAACCCAGCCGCCGCTGGCCCCAACCACCGGGCCGGACTACAACCCGGTGGTCACCCTGAACGGCTGGACGCTGCCGTTCCGGATGAACAACGGGGTGAAGGAATTCCACCTGGTGGCCGAGCCGGTCGAGCGCGAGCTGGCCGACGGCATGATCGCCCACCTGTGGGGTTACAACGGCCAGTCCACCGGCCCCACCATCGAGGCGGTGGAGGGCGACCGGGTGCGGATCTTCGTCACCAACAAGCTGCCGGAGCATACCACGGTACATTGGCACGGGCTGATCCTGCCTTCCGGTATGGACGGGGTTGCCGGCCTCAGCCATCCCGGCATCCCGCCCGGCAAGACCTTTGTGTATGAGTTCGACCTGATCAAATCCGGCACCTTCATGTACCACCCGCATGGCGATGAGATGGTGCAGATGGCGATGGGCATGATGGGGATGTTCATCGTGCATCCCAAGGACCCCTCCTTCATGCCCGTCGACCGTGATTTCCTGATCATGCTGAACGCCTTCGACATCGACCCCGGCTCTTATGTGCCGCGGGTGATGGAGATGACAGACTTCAACCTGTGGTGCTGGAACAGCCGGATCTTCCCGGACATCGACCCGCTGGTGGTCAATCAGGGCGACCGGGTGCGGGTCAGGACCGGCAACCTGACCATGACCAACCATCCGATCCACATGCACGGCTACGACTTTGAGGTCACTTGTACCGACGGCGGCTGGGTTCCGGAAAGCGCCCGCTGGCCGGAGGTGTCGATCGACATTCCCGTCGGCGCCATGCGTGCCTATGAGTTCGACGCGGTGCATCCGGGTGACTGGGCGATCCACTGCCACAAGTCCCACCACACGATGAACGCCATGGGCCACGACATTCCGACCTTCATCGGGGCCGACAAGCGCAAGCTGACCGGTCAGATCCGCAAGCTGCAGCCAGAATACATGCCGATGGGCACCTCAGGCATGGCGGATATGGGTGAGATGTCGATGCCGCTGCCCGACAACACCGTGCCGATGATGGCCGGTTGGGGGCCTTACGGGCCGCTGGAAATGGGCGGCATGTTCTCGGTCGTGAAGGTGCGCGAGGGCATCGGCGCAGACGACTACAGCGATCCCGGCTGGTACGAGAACCCGCCCGGCACCCAGGCCTATGAGTGGACCGGACAGCTCCCGGAGACTGCCCGCGTCGAAGACGCGCAGACGCGCATTACCCCCAAACCACCCGTCAAGGGCTGACCAGCCCTTGACCTTAACCAAACCTAATAAGGAAACAAACATGAACAAAGCTCTTTACACCGCCCTTCTTTGCCTACTTCCCGCAGCTCCGGTCTTTGCCGATGGAACACACGGCGGCGGCCATGATGGCGGCATGGAAGTTGGCAAGCCCGGCGACCTGTCCCGCACGGACCGCGAGGTCGCCGTCACCATGATGGAAACCGATGACGGGGAGATGCTGTTTGAGCCTTCCAGCTTTTCTTTTGTTAAGAATGAGACGGTGAAATTTGTGATTACCAACGCCGGTGAGCTGGAGCATGAGTTTGTGCTGGATACGGCAGAGCGTAATGTTCGGCACAAGGCGATGATGGCCGAAATGGAGATGGAACATGATGATCCGAACTCGGTGCGCCTAGATCCGGGTGCAAGCGGAGAGGTCATCTGGACCTTCTCCAATGCAGGCACATTTGAGTTCGCATGCCTGATCCCTGGTCATTATGAATCGGGCATGCACGGGCCGGTTGCCGTGCTGGCTGATAGCGCAGGTAGCTTCACCAAGGGCACGGTAAAAAAGCTCGATACCAAATCTGGCAAGGTTACCATCATCCATGAGGAACTGGTGAACCTGGAGATGCCCGCGATGACCATGGTGTTTCGGGTAGCGGATCAGGCGATGCTGGACCAGCTCGAGGTTGGCGATGCCATCGAGTTCGTTGCCGAGCGGATCCAGGGCAAGCTTACCGTGACGGCCCTGAACTAAGTTAGGCGGGAGGCGGGCCATCCCGCTTCCCGCGTTTTCCAGCAGAGAATTCGATGCCCAAATTTCACAGTCTAGCGCATGATGCAGCGGCGGCACTTGGCTTCAGCTATGACAGCAGCGCGCCGGCCTGGCTGCATCCGGTGATGCATCTGGTGCTGGTTCTCGCCCCGGCACTGCTGGCAGCAACCTTGGCGGTTCAGGCGGCCTTGCTGCTGCGCAGGCATCTTCGGACCGTCGTGTCACCTGATGAAGCGATACCGGGGCAAGCAGCCGGAATTCGGGCCAGTCTTCCGCGCCATATCCTGATCGCCACCGGACGGCAGCAGGCAGTCCTGGTTGTGCTGAGCCTGACCGCCATGCCCACCCTCTACCTGACACTTGAACTGCCCAAGCAGATCGTGAACCGTGTTTTTGAAAGCCAAGACGGGACGGTTGCGGTCCTGGGATATGACCTCCCGCAAATCTCGCTGCTGTTTGTGCTTTGCGGCGCCTATCTGGCGGTTATATCGCTCAACGGCCTCAATAAATACTGGCTGAACATCTGCAAGGGTCGGGTCGCCGAGAGCTTCGTGCGCCGGCTCCGCCTTGCAGTCTACCGCCAGTGGCGACGAAAGCACCCCGCGCAGCGCCACGCTGCCATCATGCCAGTACTTGGTCCCGAGGTTGAGCCTGTCGGCGGCTTTGCCTCCGAACTGCTGGCAGTCCCGCTGCTTCAAGGCGGAACCCTCGCGACAATCCTTCTGTTCATGTTCGTGCAGGATCCGATCCTCGCGGCTGCTGCGCTCACAGTGCTCCCTTTGCAACTGATCATCGTGCCGCGACTGCAGCGGCGGGTAAATGCGGTATCCCGCAAACGTATCCGCGAGATGCGCCTGCTTGGTGGCCATCTGGACTTGCAACTGCGGGAGTTGAGCTCCGGCGTTCTGCCGGTTGCGCAGAGCTTCCGCCAACTGCAGGATCTGCGACTGCAGATCCACCGGCTGAAATTCCTTGCCAAGGCCATCAACAACTTCCTGACAGCCTTGACCCCGTTCCTGTTCTATTCCCTGGGCGGCTATTTTGTTTTGCAGGAGCGCGTCTCGCTGGGTGCGCTTGTGGCGATGCTATCGGCACACAAGGAGTTTTCCTCACCGCTGAAGGATCTGTTCCGTTTCTACCAGCAAAGCGAGGATGTGCGGATCCGCTACCAGGAAATTCGCGCCTTCGCGGCGCTTTCCGGCGGGATACTGAGACCAGCGCCTGACTTCCAAAGATGAAAGAACTTCTCATGAACAAAATCACCACGATCATTGCTGCTGCGACCTTTTCAGCGGGAGCGACCTATTTCGTACTTCGCAGCGCTGGCGGAAACGAAGCGGCCCTGCAGGGTTCCGTTTTGGAATACGGTGCCCCCCTTACGGAGGTTCAGCTGCCGCACGACTTGAGCCAGACTGCAGCAATCGGCAAACGCGCCTTTGATGCGGTCTGCGCCGAGTGCCATGGTACGAATGCCGCCGGACGAAACGGGATTGGGCCGCCGCTGGTTCATAACATCTATGAACCATCTCACCATGGTGACGCTGCCTTCCTGCTCGCCGTCCGCAACGGAGTGCGGGCACACCACTGGGATATTGGCAGCATGCCGCCGCAGCAGGGGCTTACTGATGGCGACGTCAGTGGCATCATCCGCTATGTGCGGGAACTGCAGGAAGCAAATGGTATCCGCTAACTAGGGTCAGGCCCCATTGATTTCCGCTTGGCTGGATGGCTCTCGGTTCGAGAATGAGCGGTGAACATGTCTGATCTTTTCTGGCTGAGGGACGCGCAGGTGGCGCGCCGTGAGCCTTATTCTCCGAAGTCCCACGGCGAACCACGCGTTGATGACGGGCCGGTGCTGAGTGGGATTATCTTCATTAATCGCAGTGGCTTACGATGGCGCGATGCGCCTACAGCATATGGCCCGCAGAACACCCTCTACAACTGTTGGAAGCGGTGGAGCGACAAGGGCATTTTCGCTCGGATGATGGTCGGCTTGGCCGCCGAGGATGGCGAACAGAAGACCGTGATGATCCCCTCTCATTGATTGCTGCGTAATCAACTGCCGGGCAGTGGACGCGACGTATCTGAAGGCCCACCGGACAGCGACCAGCATGGGCGTCAAAAAGGGGGGCGTCGACGTCTGATTGGCCGGACCACGGGTGGCATGAACACCAAGCTGCATGCCATCCGCGATAGCCAGGGCCGACCGCTCAACCTGTTCGTCACGGCCGGTCAGGTCAGCGACTACATTGGCGCACGGGCATCGCTGAGCAGCCTGCCTGATGCCGACCGGCTGCTTGGGGACCGCGGATATGACGCTGATTGATTCAGAGATGTGTTGAAAGACTAAGGGATACGCGCATGTAAAAGGATGCTGCGCGCAGGGCGAAAGCCTGCTATGTGACTTGTTATTAGGGGGAAAATTGTGACTACATGACTGAGCTGAACACAATAGAAGAACATGACGCATTTCTTGTTCGGAAATTGCCTCTTTGGGTGAAGTTACGTTTTGTGCGCCACGAGGCTTGGGTGCTCAAGGTCGCAAGGAGAGTGCCTCTCCTGGCTATATTCGCCTTCGGAACGCTGTGGATTTGGTTCTTTTTACCCATGATCCCTGTTGGCATTCTGTCCGTCCTCCTGCTTGAGAAAACGGGTATTTTCGGAGCAATCGTCAACATGGTTCTGGGCATCGGAGTGTTGGTGCTCTTCGCCCCATGGTTCTTTCGTTGGTATTTTATCTGTGCAGGCTTGATGTGGGGGCGCACCAGGATGGCGCAATCTAAAGAGGATGAGGTTTCAGATCGCATTATGCGGCTCACAAGATCGAAAGCCGCACGAGAAACCTGATGATTGCTTTTCAGCCAAATGGTCGATGCAACTAAGGTTGCAAAGTTGTGGCAATCAATCAGGACTGCAAGCGCTCTTAACCTCCAAAACTATCGAACTGAAAAATAAATGATTCTTGCGGCACAAAACATCTTCGCGGCGGCAAAGATCAAACGCCCAACACGCTTTACAGACATTGCTTGATTTTCTATGCGTTGGCAATAAGAGCCCGGCGCGCTCCCTCTGGGAGCGATCTTTGGGGGAGTTTCCGAACTCCAAGCAGCGCCTGAACCGGAGGGGAAGCGCTTCGGCGCTTAGCCGGCGGTGATCTGCATCACGATGCAGGTGGTGGAGCCGGTGGCATAGAGGCGGCCATCCGCAAGCCCGCGCAACTCACCATGGGCGACACCGGTCGAGCGCCCGACATGGTCGGTCATCCCGATACATTCGATTTCAGTGCCGAGTGGGATGGAACGCAGGATATTTACCTTGAATTCCAGCGTGGTATAGGCTGCTCCCTTCGGCACGCGGGTCATCACTGCGCAGGCCATGGCGCTATCCAGCAGGGTGCCGTACCAGCCGCCGTGGACCGTGCCCATTGGATTGGTCACAGCAAATTCCGGGGTGCCGCGAAACACGACTTTGCCTGCCTCGACGCTGTGCAGGTGGTAGCCCAGTGTCTCGCCAATGGGCGGACCGGGCAGGCGACCTGCGAGAATGCCCTGCATGAAGTCCAGCCCGGACATGCCGGTGATGTCCTCGGGGCGCAGCAGGTCGTCCGGGCCGGTCGCGCGGCGCAGAGGGGAAGCGGCTGCGGCGGTGGTGGAGGACGTCTTGGCCGACGTTTCGGGCGAACTTATGGGTGAGGTCATGCAGAAATCCTGATCCGGTCGGCAAAGACGATGCCCCCGCCGACAGCGGCAGGGGCGACCAGATCAAAGGCTAGGAGGACAGCGGTGGCAGGACAAGCGCTACGCCACGTTCTCCAGCGAGACCGTTGGTGTGATGCCGAGCGCAAAGCAGACATCGCGGGTCAGCTCGGGCCGGTTCAGCGTGTAGAAATGCAGCTTGTCAACGCCGTTGTCCATCAGATCGGAGCAGAGCTCGGTGCACAGCGCCGTGGCAAGCAGGTCCTCGCGCCCATCGCGGATCGCCTTGTCAAACGCATCGTCGATCCAGGCCGGAATATTGGTGCCACAGCGTTTGGCAAAATTGCGCGCGCCCTTCCAGTTTTCGATGGGTAGGATACCGGGCGTGATGCGGCTGGTGTCGATCCCGGCCTTGGCGCAGTCATCGCGAAAGCGCAGGAATGTATCGGCTTCAAAGAAGAACTGGGTCAGCGCCTCATCGGCGCCAGCGTCCAGTTTGCGCTTCAGCCAGTCGACATCCGCACGCGCGCTAGTGGCCTCCGGGTGGCGGTCGGGATAGGCGCCGACGCGGATCGAGAACTGATCGCGCTCTGCCAGCGCCGAGATCAGCTCGACCGAATTGGCAAAACCCTCGGGGTGGGGTTCAAACCCGGCGGAGCCTTTTGGCGGATCGCCACGCAGGGCAACGATTTCGCGCACGCCGGCCTCGGCAAACTGGTCGGCAATCTCCATGGTCTCGGATTTGCTGGCGTTCACGCAGGTCAGATGCGCCGCCACATTGAGACCGGAGGATTTATGCAGCGTTGCCACCGCATCGCGGGTCAGGTCGCGGGTGGTGCCGCCGGCCCCATAGGTGACGGAGACAAAGCGGGGCGCCAGCGGCGCCAGTGTCTGAACCGTATCCCAGAGCCGGAAAGAGGCCTCCAGCGACTGCGGCGGGAAGAATTCAAAAGAGATGTCAGGGGTCGTCATTTTCAAAAGCGCTCCGCATGATTTCATCTCTTGTTGCATAGCGTCTATTGTGAAACAATTTCATAATACTCAAGAACAACATGAGCGACACGATAGATGCACATCGAATTTCGTCACCTGCGCACCATCAAGGCCATACATCAGGAAGGCGGGTTGGCGCGGGCGGCCGATCAGCTGAATATCACTCAGAGCGCGCTGAGCCATCAGATCAAGGGGCTGGAGGATCAGGCGGGGGTCGAACTGTTCCTGCGCCGCTCCAAGCCGATGAAACTGTCGGCGGCGGGGCTGCGGCTGCTGCGGCTGGCGGATCAGGTGCTGCCACAGGTGGAGGCGATGCAGGCGGAATTCTCGGCCCTGCGTGACGGAAACACCGGGCGGATGTATATCGCCATCGAATGCCACGCCTGTTTTGAATGGCTGTTCCCCGTGCTGGAGGGACTGCGCAAGAACTGGGCCGATGTCGATGTCGATATTCGCCCCGGCCTTGCCTTTGACGCGCTGCCTGCATTGCAAAAGGAGGAGGTCGATCTGGTGGTGTCCTCCGATCCAGAGGTGCTGCCGGGAATCGAATTTATCGAGTTGTTTGACTATAAACCGGTTTTTGTTGCCTCGGCGCTGCATCCGCTGGCTGAGAAACCCTATGTCGAGGCCGAGGATTTTCGCGGCGAGACCCTGATCACCTATCCGGTGGACAAGGCACGGCTGGATATCTTCAGCCAGCTGCTGACGCCTGCGGGCGTGGAACCTGCCGGCATCCGGCAGGTGGAGCTGACGGCGGTGATCCTGCTCTTGGTGGCGTCGAACCGGGGTGTTTCGGTGCTGCCGGACTGGGTGGTGCGGGAGGTCAAATATTCCTCCGACTATGTGACCCGGCCGCTGACTTCCAAAGGGATCACCCGCAGGCTTTATGCGGCGATCCGCAGTGAAGATCGTGAAAAACCCTATATGCAGGAGCTGATCCGACTGGCCAAGGTGGAGGCGCGCAGGCTGCAACAGCAGTAGTGCGCGAACACTGGCGGTGGCGCAGGGGGCAGAGCAGGGCATACCCATGCGCCAGAGGCATAGCTCTCATGTGTCGTACTGGTGCGTTCAGGCCCCTATTGGGCCTTGGCAAGCGGCAATCAGGCGCGTATAGGCACGGTTTGACCGACATCTCCCCCTTTTCGCTCAGGAGTCTTTCGCATGATTGGCAGCGCAAACCTCAACATCATGATCAAAGCTGCCCGCAAGGCGGGGCGGTCGCTGGTCAAGGATTTTCGCGAAGTTGAAAACCTTCAGGTGTCGAGAAAGGGGGCAGGCGATTTTGTCTCCAAGGCCGATATCGCTGCCGAGAAGATCCTGAAAGAAGAGCTGATGGGCGCCCGCCCCACTTACGGCTGGCTGGCCGAAGAGGGTGGCGAAGAAGAAGGCGCAGATCCGACCCGCCGCTGGATCGTTGACCCGCTGGATGGCACCACCAACTTCCTGCACGGTCTGCCGCATTGGGCGATTTCCATCGCGCTGGAGCATAAGGGCAAGGTTGTCGCCGGTGTTGTGTATGATGCCGCCAAGGACGAGATGTTCTTTGCCGAAAAAGGTGCTGGCGCCTGGATGAATGACACCCGGATCCGGGTCTCGGGCCGTCATCGCATGATCGAGTCGATCTTTGCGACGGGGCTGCCGTTTGCCGGTCGTTCCGACCTGCCTGCGACCCTGCAGGATCTGGCGCGTCTGATGCCTGCCTGCGCCGGTGTGCGTCGCTGGGGCGCGGCTGCGCTGGATCTGGCCTATGTGGCGGCGGGCCGCTACGAGGGCTACTGGGAGCGCCGCCTGAATGCCTGGGATCTGGCTGCGGGTGTGATCATCGTGCAGGAGGCAGGCGGCCTTATCGAAGCGGTGAACCCCGAGGATGATATCCTTACCTCCGGCGATGTGCTCTGCGCCAATGAGTCGATTTACGACAGCTTTGCCAAAGTGATCCGGGGCTGATGCCGCCCCGGTTTTTTCGCTGGATTTGACGTATTGAAACGCGGCCCCTCGGGTCGCGTTTTTGTTTTGCGGCTGATCCGCGGCGTCTGCCTAGCGGTCAGAGGGGTGATTCACCCCGTCGTGCCAAGGAATGTCACCACAGGTTTCGGCGTGGGTGCGCGGGTTGCCACCGTCGATACAGCCCAGATTGATCCCGCATTCTGCCGGATCGGAACGGCGCTGGTGATAGACGTAGATGCCGCATGTCTTGCAGAAATAGTGTTTCGCCGTATGGCTGCCCCAAGTGTAGAGGCTGAGATTTTCGGCGCCTTTGAGAATGGTCAGGCTGGCGGTGCGCGCGGTCACTGCCGCGGCCCCGCGACGGATGCAGAAGGAGCAATTGCAACGGCTGGCTGAGGCGAGCCCGTCAGGCAGCTCGGCTCTGATTACAACTGCGCCGCAATGACAGCTTGCCTGCCAGGGCTGGGCGCCGTCCTGCGGCGTGGCGGAGGTGGATGCGGACATCTGCTGCGGCCCTTTGTTTGAGATTGCGATATCTGGACGGCTACTTGCCCCAGGGGGTGTTGCGCCGGTTGGGGGCGGATGGCCTGCGCTGCACGCGTGGGATGCGGCTGTCGGTATAGCTGACCTCGGGATGAGGTGGATGGCCGTGGGTCTTGCCCCAGTACACCGGCCCGCCGCGCCTGAGCCAGAGCGGTAGTGTCAATACCAGCCCGACGCCGAAACCGCCGGCATGCGCCCAATGGGCGACGCCGCCTGCCTGAGGGTCAGAGCCAATCCCGCCGAGGAACTGCATGCCCAGCCAGACGCCCAGCATGACGAAGGCAGGGATCGAGAAGACGCGGAAATAGATGATCAGGATCAACAGGATATCGACGCGCGCCCGTGGGAACAGCAGCAGGTAGCCGCCCATGACACCGGCAATGGCGCCGGAGGCTCCGACCAGCGGCACCAGCGAGTCCGGGGCACTTGCGACATGGACCAGCCCGGCGCCGATACCGGAAACAAGGTAGAAGGCGAGAAAGGTGAAATGCCCCATCTCGTCCTCCATATTGTCGCCAAAGATCCATAAAAACAGCATGTTGCCGCCTAGGTGCATCCAGCTGCCATGCAGAAAGGTCGAGGTGAGCAGGGTTTTCCAGTCATAGCCTGCCATGATCTCCGCCGGCAGCAACGCATAGGCGTTGTAGAGCGCGGTCAGGCGGCGCGGGCTGTCATAGCCAAAGTAGGTCAGCGCAAAGATCGCGATATTCGCAACCATGAGCGCATAGGTCACATAGGGCGTGCGCCCGGAGGGGTTGTGGTCACGGATTGGAAACATGGGGGAACGCTGGGCCGGATATGGCCCAGCGTCAAGAGTTTAGCCGGATATTGTGCGCATTGGCCTGACGCTCGCGGTCAGGACATGCCGCCAAGCAGGGCTGCGTTGCCGCCTGCGGCGGTGGTGTCGACGCAGACATGCCGTTCGGCCTGTACCCGTGCCACATCCGGCAGGCCGGGGATCAGCGGCAGGATTGGCCCGTTGCGTCGCGCCAGCCCAGTCTCAATCTCGCGCGCGGTTGCCTCATCACCCCACCAGATCACCCCGGAGATTCCCTCTGCGGTCAGAAGCAGGGGCATATCGCAGGGGCCGGTCGCTTCGATCGCGGTGCCGCCGAGCGCGTGAACGGCGCGGGCCTGGGCCGCCACGGCCTGTGGTCCCGGTCCCAGGCAGAGCAGCGGTGGGCGGGCCTGCTGAGACAGGCGGTTCGATTCGCCGGTCGGGCCGGGCAGGCTGGTGGTGGTCTGCTGCATTGGCTGACCTGTTGGCGCGGGCAGGGACACCATCGCTGCGGTATCGGCGGGCCAGCTGTCGGTGCTCTGCTGACGGTCAGGCGCACAGAAACGCGTCATGTAGAAGGGGCCGCCGGCCTTGGGACCGGTGCCGGACAGGCCTTCGCCTCCAAAGGGCTGGCTGCCGACGATGGCACCGATCTGGTTGCGGTTCACATAGAGGTTGCCTGCGTGAATACGGTCGCAGACATATTGCACCCGGTCGTCGATCCGCGTGTGCAGGCCAAAGGTCAGCCCATAGCCGGTGGCGTTGATATCGTTGATGATCCGGTCGAGATCCTGCGATCTGAATCGGGCGACATGCAGGACCGGGCCAAAGATCTCCTGTTCCAGCGCGCTGATGCCGGAGACTTCGATCAGGGTTGGTGCCACGAAGGTGCCGCCCTGCGGTGCGGTCAGTTCCTTCAGCACCCGGCCCTCGGCGCGGGCGGTGTCGATATGGGCGAGAATACCGGCGCGGGCGGCCTCGTCGATCACCGGTCCGCTGTCGGTTGCCAGGTGCCAGGGATCGCCAAGCCGCAGGGCATCCATCGCGCCTTTGAGCATTTTCAACACGTTATCGGCGATATCTTCCTGGAGGTAGAGGCAACGCAGGGCCGAGCAGCGCTGACCTGCCGACTGAAAGGCGCTTTCGATGACGGCCTGAACGGCCTGTTCCGGCAGCGCGGTGCTGTCCACGATCATCGCGTTGAGACCACCGGTCTCGGCAATCAGCGGCGCGCCGGGACGCAGGTGCTCGGCCATGGCAGCGCGGATTTTCAGTGCGGTTGCAGTGGAGCCGGTGAAAGCGACGCCGCCGACGCGCGGATCTGAGGTCAGCGCGCCGCCAACAGCGCCGCCGCCGGGCAGCAGCTGCAACGCTTCTTTCGGGACGCCTGCCTCATGCAGCAGCGCGATGGCGCGATGGGCGATCAGCGGGGTCTGCTCGGCCGGTTTCGCGAGCACTGCATTGCCGGTTGCCAGGGCGGCTGCAATCTGGCCGGAGAAAATCGCCAGCGGGAAGTTCCAGGGCGAGATGCAGGTGAACACGCCGACCGGCGGCTCTGCTGGAATGCGGGCGGCGTAGTAGCGCAGGAAATCCACCGCTTCGCGCAGCTCGGCCACACAGTCGGGCAGCGTCTTGCCCGCTTCGCGCGTCAGCAGCGCAAACAGTTCGCCATAATTGGCCTCGTAGAGGTCGGCGGCCCGGTTCAGCACTTCGGCGCGGATGTCGGCGCTGGCTTGCCACGGGGCTGCGGCGCCGAGGGCCGCCTCGATTTCGGCCTGACCGGCGCTGTGCACCTGGCCTACCGTGGTGAGATCAGCCGGGTTGCGTACTGCGTCTTCGGTGGTGCTGGGGCTCGCGGGCGCCTTGGCCAGCAGGGGCCCTGCGGTCCAGCTGTGGCTCTTCCAAGGCGCGCGGGCGGCGTCGATCGCCGCAAGGGTGGGGGCGTGGCCCAGATCGAACCCGGTGGAGTTCGGCCGCTCCGGCTGGAACAGCTCCGGTCCGCTGCGCAGGTTCGCAGTCAGATCCTCGACCTGATCGAAGGGATCGGCGGCGACCACTTCGGGAGGCACGTTTTCATCAACGATCTGGTTCACAAAGGAGCTGTTGGCGCCATTCTCCAGCAGACGGCGGACCAGATAGGCCAGCAGGTCGCGATGGGCGCCAACCGGCGCATAGATCCGGCAGTGGGTGCGGTTCTGTTCCAGCACCATCTGATGCAGGGTCTCGCCCATGCCATGCAGGCGCTGAAACTCATAGGCGCCTTTGTCGGTGTCCTTGGCCATATGCAGAATGGCTGCGACGGTATGGGCGTTATGGGTGGCAAACTGCGGGTAGATCCGGTCGGTCATCGACAACAGTTTGCGGGCGTTGGCGATGTAGGACACATCGGTCAGCGATTTATGGGTGTAGACGGGGAACCCATCGACGCCCTCGACCTGGGCGCGCTTTACCTCGGTGTCCCAATAGGCGCCTTTGACAAGGCGGACCATCAGGCGGCGGTCATAGCGGTTGGCCATATCATAGAGGGCATCCAGCGCCACTCCGGTGCGCGGTCCATAGGCCTGGACCACCACACCAAACCCATCCCAGCCAGCAAGCGCGGGATCGGAGATCACGTCTTCGATCACCTCAAGCGACAGGGAAAGGCGGTCGGCCTCTTCGGCATCAACGTTGAGCCCCATGCCGGCGGCCTTGGCCAGCAGCGCCAGCGCCTGCAGGCGCGGCACCAGTTCCTCCTTGACGCGGGTTTCCTGCGCCAGTTCGTAGCGCGGATGCAGCGCCGAGAGTTTGACCGAGATACCGGGGTTCTGGCGGATATCCTCGCTGTCGCAGGCGGCGGCGATGGCCGAAATCGCGCGGGAATAGGCCAGGTGATAGCGGGCGGCATCCGCTTCGGTGCGGGCGGCCTCTCCCAGCATGTCGTAGGAATAGGTGTAGCCTTTGGCTTCCATCCCGGCGGCGCGTTTCATGGCTCCTTCAATGGTCTCGCCCAGCACGAACTGGCGACCCATTTCCTTCATCGCGCGGCTGACGGCGGTGCGGATCACCGGTTCGCCCAGACGTTTGATGGCGCCGCGCAGCGCCGAGACCGGGCTGCGTTTTTCGTCAAGCACCTTGCCGGTCAGCATGAGGGCCCAGGTCGACGCATTGACCAAAGAGGAGGTGGATTTGCCCAGATGCTTGCCCCATTCCGACGGCGCGATCTTATCCTCGATCAGCGCGTCGATGGTGTCGGCGTCGGGCACCCGCAAGAGCGCCTCGGCCAGGCACATCAGGGCAACGCCCTCGTCGGTGGAAAGACCGTATTCGGCGAGAAATACTTCCATCAGGCCGGGCGAGGAATGGCCCCGGATGTCGCGCACCAGGGCGGCGGCATTGGCGCAGATGGTGCGACGGTCCGCAGCGCTGAGATCGGCCAGCGCAAACAGCCGGTCGCGCATCTGAGCCTGATCAACATAGGTGCCCGCGTCGATGCGGTAGCGCAGCGCCTCCGCGTGGTCCGCAGTCTGTGCGGAGGACAGGGGGGGCGTGGGCCGGGATTGGGTCGCTGTCATTTTAGGGAACTCTCCGAAGGAACCACAGATCGTGCCGTGGTTGGTCTATCCGCATATGATATCGCGAAATTGCCGGGACAATCGCCCTATGTTGTGCAATTAATAGGCATAACGCCCAAAAAAGGATCTCAGGACAATGCAAATAGACTTTCCGGGCATGGATCGGTTCGATCAGGCGATTCTGGAGGCGCTTGGAGAGGATGGCCGCATGTCCATCGCGGATCTGGCGCGGCGGATCGGCCTGTCCAAAACGCCGACACAGGCGCGGCTGCGGCGGTTGGAGACCGAGGGCTTCATTACAGGCTATCGGGCGCTGATCGATCCGATCCGGCTGGGCCTGGATCACGTCGCCTTTGTCGAGGTGAAGCTGACCGATACCCGAGAGGAGGCGCTGGCGAAATTCAATGCGGCGCTGGCGCGGGTGCCCGAGATCGAACAGGCCCATCTGATGGCCTCGCATTTCGACTATCTGCTAAAGGTGCGGACGCGGTCGATGTCGGCTTATCGTGCGGTGCTGGGCGAGAAGATTTCGGCGCTGCCGCATGTCGCGTCGACCTCCACCTATGTAGCCATGCAGGCAGTAATCGAGGATAGCGCGCTGCTGCCGTGACCCCCCAGTCGTGACGTCCACGCGAAATCGTGACTTGTCCGGCGATCGCTTTGCGGCAGAATAGGGGGATGCGACAGTCTTGGATTGCCCCGTTTCTAGCTCTTGGCCTCGCGGCCGCTGCACCCTTTGCTCTGGCCGAGGGGGCGGGCCAGGCGAGAGAAGCCGAGGCGGCCGGGGCCTGTCCTGCCGCACCGGATCACCGTAATGCGGTCGAAGGGCTGATCCGCCGCGTGCAGGCGGCAAGCGATGAGATGACGGCGCAGGCCATTTCCAACCAGTTCTGGCAATATTGGGCAGATGCACCCAATGCTCAGGCGCAGGCGCTGCTGGATCGGGGGATGACCCGGCGCTCGGCCTTTGACTTTCTCGGTGCACTGGAGGCATTTGACAGGTTGGTCGCCTACTGCCCGGATTACGCCGAGGGCTACAATCAGCGCGCTTTTGTCCATTATCTGCGGCGGGATTTTGGCGCGGCGCTAACGGATCTGGATCGCGCAATCGCCCTGTCGCCGCGTCATGTTGCGGCGCTGAGTGGTCGGGCGCTGTCGCTTTACGGGTTGTCGCGCCTGACGGAGGCGCGCCAGGCGCTGGAGCAGGCGCTGGCGCTCAATCCTTGGCTGCCGGAGCGGCATCTGGTGGCGCCGGGTGGTCCATTGGCACCGGAAGGGGCAGGCCCGATGGCGCCTGAAGTGGACCTGTGATCTGTGGGCATTGAGACCCCTGTTTCGCATGACGCGGCGTCCGAAACACCGATTCGGGAAAAATTCCATGATCCGTGAGATATCCCATTGTGCCGCTGCGGCGTCCTCGCTAGGTCTGTGATTGCAACGGGCCAAGCCCGCTGTGCGGACGTGGTGGAATGGTAGACACCGGAGACTTAAAATCTCCTGGCCGTATGGCCGTGCGGGTTCGAGTCCCGCCGTCCGCACCAGTTTCCTCAGTTTGAGATCAGGAGCCTCAGTTGTCTTTTACGCTGGTTGCGACTGCCAAGAATGAAGGGCCCTCGATCCTGGAATGGGTCGCCTACCACAAGATGATCGGGTTTCAGAACATCATCATCTACCAGAACGACTCCGACGATTTTACTGATGAAATTCTGAAAACTCTGCGTGATCTCGGTGAAATTTCCTATTTCTACAATCGGGCTGAACGCGGGCGACATCAGGTCAAAGCCTACAAACGTGCCGCGCGCCAGCCGGAGTTCCGGGATGCGCGATGGGTCCTTGCGCTTGATCTTGACGAGTTTCTCGTCGTTCACACTGGCGCGGGAACCGTCGGCGATCTCATTGATGCCGTGCCGGACTGCGACCAGATCATGGTGAACTGGAAGAAGTTTGGCAGCGCAGGCAGTGCAACCCTGTCGGAGCAGCTGGTGGTGGAGACCTTTTTGCTGGCCGAGGATGACGAACGGGTTGCTACGCATCTGACACCGTTCAAGACGATGTTTGATCCTGCTGCTCATGAGCGGTGCGGCATCCACAGGCCAAATGGCGCGAAGCTTCCCGATGATCAGATCAGAATTTGCAATGGATCCGGCCTGCCAAGCAGCGCCTACGAACATCGCAATTTCAGGGCCAAGGACCCCAGCCTGCGTGCGCTGGCCCAGATCAACCACTACATCACCAAGGATGCGGCGAGTTTTGTTCTGAAGTCGCACCGCGGCAGTGCCCATCAGGCGAACCGGCTGGTTGATCGCAAATACTGGCTGCGCCGCAATCACAATGTTCAGGCCGACACACGGCTTGCGGCCAAGGCTGATAGAATCAGGGCGGGTATGGCCGCATTGGATGTGGCGTCGGGCGGGCGGTTGTTTGACCTGCGCAGCAAGGCCATCGCGCTGCATCGCGCCCGGTTTGAGGCGTTGATGAAAGAGGCCGCCTATCGCGAACTCTATGAGTTCTGTCTGGAAAATCAGATGCTGCCGACAGGCGGCTGACCGTTGAGGTCTCCCCTAGATCCGATCGTTCTGCTGCCCATTCGTCGGACGGATTATCAACCCCAAGGCCGCAGGAGGGCGTCGGCCGTGGTGTTGCGGAGTGGTTGGATGAGGGCGTAAGCCGAGGCTGGCGTCAGGAGTTGGTGCCGTCCTTGGTCTGATCCTGCGGTGCCGCGCGTTCGGCTTGCACGGCGGCGATGGTTTCCAGCAGCAGCGGCTTGCGGATCGGTTTTTGCAGAAAACGGTCCATCCCGGCATCCAGGCAGGCGCGGCGATCGCTGTCAAACGCATTGGCCGTCAATGCGATGATCGCGGGCTGGGCCATGTCGCTGGCGCGGATCTGGCGGGTTGCAGTCAGGCCATCGACCTCGGGCATCGACATATCCATCAGGATGATGGCGGGTTGATGGTCGCGGCACATATCTACCGCTTCGCGTCCATTTTCGGCTTCGATCACCTTCAGCGGCGTGTCGGCCAGGAATTTCAGGATCAGCAGGCGGTTGGTGCGGTTGTCATCAGCCAGCAGCAATACCCCCGGACCAAGCTGCGGCTGGGAGGTTTCCCGGCTGATCTGGGTCGGGGCGATGGGGGCCGTGCGGGCAGCTGAAAGGCGGATTTCCAAGCGGAAGCAGGCGCCGTTGCCGGCGCTGGATTGCAGGCTGATACCGCCGCCCATGCGCTGTGCGAGGATATTGGAGATGGTCAGCCCCAGACCGGTTCCGCCATAGTGGCGTGTGGTTGCGGCATCGGCCTGCGAAAACCGCTCAAATACGTGTTTGGCCTGATCTTCGGAGATGCCAATGCCGGTGTCCACCACGTCGATAAAAAGATGATAGGGATCCTTTGCTCCGCGACTGACGTGCAGGGCGACACTGCCATCGTGGGTGAATTTCACCGCATTGCTCAGCAGGTTGACCAGGATCTGGCGCAGCCGACCGTCATCGCCATGGACCTGTTCGGGCAGGTCATGGGCAAAGCTCAGGGTAAAGGATAGCCCCTTTTCGCGCAGCTTCGGCCTGAGCACGTCGACGGCGCCGTCGACGCATTTGCGCAGGTTGAAATCGACCGTGCTGATTTCCATCTTTCCGGCCTCGAGCCGGGACAGATCCAGGATGTCGTTGATGATTTTCAACAGCGCGACTGAGGAATCACGGATGGTTTCGACACATTGCTCCTGTTCCTCCGACAGCGGGCTCTCAGCGAGGATGTCGGACATGCCGATGATCCCATTCATCGGCGTGCGGATCTCGTGGCTCATATTGGCGAGGAATTCGGTTTTTGCCTGATCGGCCTTTTCGGCGGATTGTTTGGCCTGGGTGAGCTGGGCGTTGCGATGGGTCAGCTGCTGGTTCGCGCGCTTCAACTCGTTGTTCAACTCAACATCGCGGGTGACATCCCATTCGACACCGATCATCCGGTTGCGCCCCCGTCGATCACGGAACGAACAGCCCATGGCCCGGATATTCTTATGAGTGCCATCTTTCAGCTCGATGCAGAAATCGACCGAGTGGTTGTTGCCATTGCGTAGCGCCTCCTGGAAGCCGCTAATAACGCGATCGCGATCCTTGGCGTGCAGAAACGATCGCCAGAGCGACAAAGGCACTTCACCGGCTTCGGCAGGGTCCCCGTAGAGTTCACGCATCCGGCGGTCCCAGAGGGCGTTGTCAGAAGTCTCGTCTATTTCCCAGATGCCGATTTTCGAGGTTTCAACAGCCATTTCGAGACGGCGCGAGAGCGCCTCCAGATCACGTTCGCGCCGTTTGAGTGTCTGGATCACCGAACGCCGCGCTGCGGACAGGCGACCGGCGAGCGCGGTTGGAAACAGAATGAAGGCGCCGGCCAGCAGAACGGTGAACCGCAGTTGCCACTGGTTGTCTGCATGGGCGGGCCAGCCACCTTTGGGCCGGGCAGCCAGCTGCCAGGTGCCTACGGGCAGGACAATGTCCATCAGGACCGGGTTGTCCTTCAGTATGCTCGGGTCACCGTAGAACTGCTCGCCCTCGGCACCCCTGCCGTCTTTGCCGACCAGCGCCACGTCGATCATAAGATCCGGGTTGTTGAGCCCCCCTTGGGTATAGATGGCATCGACATCAATCACCGCCGAGAGAATGCCCCAGAATGATCTGGTCGCTTGCGGGCCCGCGAAGATCGGAAAGCGGGCGATCATACCGCGACCGCCCTGCAGCAGGTTGACCGGTCCGGCAAGGACAAGGTCGCCGCTGTCGCGTGCGCGGAGCGCCGCAGCACGCTGGGCTTCGTTCTTGCGGTAGTCCAAGCCAATTGCAGCCTCGTTACCCGCAATCGGATACATCAGGCGGATCACCAGATCCGGCGCCGCGGCGATGTTGCGCAGACTTGCTTCATCTGCAATCAGTTGTGACGCCAGCTCGGCAAAGCGCCGCTGCGTCATGTCGGGTTCGGTCGAGAGGACCGCCTGCAGCCCGCGCACCAGCTGGATATCGGCTGACAGGTTTCCCTCGATCCGGGCGCGGATCAGCCCCGCTTCATATTGAACATCCGCGCGCAGCTTCTGTTCATAGATTGTGTCATTCTGGGACTCGGCAGACAGCCCGGCCGCCACGATCACCACAAAGGCGACCAGGGTCGGAAGATAGGTCCGATTGTTCAGCGCCTGGATCCATGCTTTGGGCCGAAAACTCATGAAGGCTACACCGGTGGTTATCGTTTACTGCAATCTAGGGTCATTTCTGTCGCAAAACTGTTCAGCCAGTATTAACAATACTCGGTCTTTTCCGCTTTAGGCGATTTTTGTGAATTCAGGTCGCGCGCAAGATGCTCTGTATAGGGGCGTTCTGGGAGCGTATCCTTGATTAATATCAAATTGTGTTCATTTCCGGCTGGCGGTTCGTCAGAAGTCTCACCACCTTGGGTTGAGGGTGCGGCAAGAGTGTTCCTTATGGCGTTAAAACTGGTCGTATGCTTCACTTGCGGGGCGTATATTAAGTAATTGGGATTGTTGCGCAAAATCATGCTTCGGGTTTGCTGGTCATCGGCTTTCGATCATGCTGGTATCGCTCCCTCGGGTTAATGTTTGAGCAATGTCTCTTGGGTATTGAATTTCTAGTGAACTTTCAATGTTAGGCCGAGGGTAACGATGTTTTTCAAGAGAGACGCAAAGAAGAAGTCGGCAGAGTCGACGATGCAGCAGTCGGTCATGGACATGATCGACCGGACGCAGGCGATGATCCAGTTTGAACCTGATGGGACCATCATCGAAGCCAATGCCAACTTCCTTGGCGCGATCGGCTACCCTCTTGAGGAAATCCAAGGCAAGCATCATTCGATGTTCGTGGACCCGGACTATGCCCGCAGCGAGTCCTATGCGGAGTTCTGGCGGGATCTTGCGGCTGGCAAGGCGTTTACGGATCAGTTTCCGCGCGTTGCCAAATCGGGCAAGACGATCTGGATCCAGGCCACCTACGCCCCTGTACTGGACAGCGAAGGCAAGACGATCCGCGTGATCAAGCTGGCCTCCGATATCACTGCTCGTCAGAACTGTGTTGAGGAAATCTCCAGAGCGCTGGAAGCGCTGAGCGACGGCGACCTCAGCTACCGTGTACCAACAAGTGATCTGCCGGATATGCGAGTGCTTTGTGATGCATTCAACAAGGCGCAGGACACCTTGATGGGCGCGGTTGAAACGGTGAAAGCTGTAGCCGAGGCCGTCGGCAGCACCGCCTCTGAGATCAGCCAATCCTCCAGCGAATTGTCGCATCGCACCGAAACCCAGGCGGCAACCCTGGAAGAAACGGCAGCGGCGATTGAGGAGCTGACCTCGACCGTGCGCTCGGCCGCTGATGGTGCCCGCGAGGTCGAGGAAATTGTAAGCAACGCCCGCGTTACCGCCGAAGAAAGCGGTGAGGTGGTGAATAGTGCGGTCACGGCCATGTCGCAGATCGAGGAATCATCCGGCAAGATCTCCCAGATCATCTCGGTCATTGACGACATTGCGTTCCAGACCAACCTGCTTGCACTGAACGCCGGCGTTGAAGCCGCGAGAGCAGGCGAGGCAGGGCGCGGGTTTGCCGTTGTGGCCTCCGAAGTGCGGGCGCTGGCGCAGCGGTCCTCTGATGCGGCGGGCGAGATCAAGCAATTGATCACCGAAAGCTCGCAATATGTTGGCAATGGCGTGAAACTGGTGAGCCGGGCGGGGGAAGAGCTGCAAAAGATCATCGGCAGCGTCAGCACGATTTCCGGCCATGTCAGCCAGATCGCAACCGGCGCCGCCGAGCAATCGGTCACGCTGGTGGAAATCAACACGGGCGTCAGCCAGCTGGATCAGGTGACCCAGCACAATGCGGCGATGGTTGAGGAGGCGACGGCTGCCAGCCAGACCCTGTCCAACGACGCCAATGAGCTGACCCGCCAGATCTCCATCTTCAAGACCGGTTCGGGCGGGCAGAACATCGTGTCCTTCGCAAATGGTGGCGCTGGCGGCTATGGTGCGCGGGCTACCGGCTAGGGCCTGACATAAATGCGGCAGACCTGGGGTTGAGCTGGTCCGACCACTGCTGCGTCACAAGCGATGATATCTGGGGGCACGTCTGTACCAATGGCCCCCGGCAGGCCACCGTCGTACCGCGAGAGCAGGTGCGGCGGTTGTCCGTTTTGGATGTACGCAAGTTCCTGATCAGGCGCGTCCGGCCTGATGATCGTTTGGGCCTGCATCGAAACACAGATTTCCCGATCGGCCAAACCGTCATGGAGAACCTGATCAGGATCAAAGACGATCGAGCGGTCGCGATGGTCTAAGAGGGCAGTTCTAAATGACATCTGCCAACCATGACCGGAGTGACCGACATGATCCGCTTAGCGTCCATTCTCTATTCCCTGATCGGCAGCAGCCTTGCCGGCGCTGGTGTGATCGCGGTGCTGGTCGCCGGTCACGTTTCGGTGGCTGCCATCCTTATGGCGGCGGCCATCGGTGCTATTGCTGGCCTGCCGGTGTCCTATCTCGTGGCGCGTCGTCTGTATCAGGGATGATTCCTGGTCGGTCTGGCGCGGTATCCCCGGTCAGGCGTCAAAGAACCCGCGGGCTGTGGCAACAAATGCGCGCGGGTTTTCTGCATGAAGCCAATGGCCGCAGTCCGGAAGCTTGGCGAAATGCGACTGGCTGAAGCGGGCTTTGATCAGAGGGCGGTGCTCGGCGAGGACATAGTCGGATGCAGCGCCGGAGAGAAACAGCGTGGTGCCGTCCCATTGCGCCTCGGTCTCGGGAAAGCCCATGATCTTGGGCATATCACGTTCCAGCGTGTCCAGGTTCAGCCGCCAGCGTTTGTTGGGCAGGTCAAGCGACTGAGTGAAGAAGCTCTGCAAAGCTTTTTCGACCCCCAGTTCTGCCAGCTGGGCCTCCGCATCGGAGCGCCGCTCAACCCGTGACAGATCGACCTGACGCATGGCGTGGATGAACTGGATCTGGCTATGGCCATAGGCGACCGGGGCGATGTCGGCGACCAGGAGACGGCGCAACGCGTCAGGGTGATTGAGCGCGAGTGTCATCGCTGCCTTGCCGCCCATCGAGTGGCCGATCATATCGACCGGACCGCCGTGCTGCTCGATGACCTCGGCAAGGTCGCTGGCCAGATCGAGATAGCTGTGGCTCTCCGTCCAGGGGCTGTTGCCGTGGTTGCGCATATCGACGGCGATGACCTCGCGATCATCGCAAAGCCGCTTGGCAATCGCGCCCCAGTTGCGGGCGGATCCATAGAGCCCATGCGCGATCATCAAGGTGGGTTTATCAGTCGGGGCGCCATGGCGGATGGTGTTCAGCATGTCCCCGTGATAGCGCCCGATCACGGCGGTCGCCAGTCCCTTTGCGCGGGGGATTGCCCCAATCCTGACCCGGGCCGCCCAGCCATTGAGCGTCGGGCCTGGCCCGGCTAAAGTGCGCGAAACTCCTCATACTCCGGGCAGCCCATGGCAGAGACACTTCTGAAAGAGATCGAACAGGTTCAGGATCTGCTGAAGGACCGTGAACAGGCGGGCGGGGATCTCTCTGCGGCGTTGAACCGGGCGCGGCGACGGCTGCCCCGGCGGATTTACCAGCAGGGGCTGCGACTGGCAGAGGCACAGCATCTTCTGGCGCATCCGAAACTGGCGCTGACGGTGGATCACGAACCGCTGCAACGCGCGGCGCGCGAGGTGAGCAAACATCTGAAATCCATTGATCTGGCCGATCGGCGACGGGGGCGGATACTGGACATCGTTGCGACGATGGCATTTTCACTGATCGTTGTTGCGGTGCTGCTGGTGGTGGTGCTGCGCTGGCGGGGTTTTATCTGATTGCTCTTTTGTTTGCCTGTCTGAGGCGATAACTTGAACGTGGTTCAAGATTGAGGGGCAGAGCAGATGGCGAGCAAGGCCGAAATCCGCAAGCAAGAGTTGCGCGAAAAGCTGGTGGCGGCGGCTGAGATCCGCATTCGCCGCGATGGGGCAGGGGCGCTGCGGGCACGTGATCTGGCGACCGATGCAGGCTGTGCAGTTGGGGCCATCTACAACGCTTTCGACGACATGAATGCCATCGTGATGGCTGTAAACGGGCGGACTTTTCAGGCGCTGGGGCAGGCGGTGCAGCGATCGCTGGTTGGCGCGCAGACGCAGGCGCCAACGGACCGGCTGATCCTGATGAGCCACGCCTATCTGGGGTTTGCGGCTGAAAACACCCGGCTCTGGCGGGCCTTGTTCGATGTTCGGGCGGAGGAGGCCGAGGTGCCCGACTGGTACAGGGCGGCGCTGGAGAAACTATTTGCCAATATTGCCGCGCCTGTTGCCGAGATTTTTCCTGATAAGGCGCCTGAGGATCTGGCGCTCATGGTGCGGGCGCTGTTCTCGGCGGTGCATGGAATCGTGCTTCTGGGGCTGGAGAACCGGATCTCCGGGGTTCCGATCGCCAAGATCGAGCGGATGATTTCCGAGGTATTATCGCGACTTGCATGATTTCCTGAACGTTGTTCAAAATAAACCTTGAACAACGTTCATGATTTTTCTATACCAGATTTATGAACGATGTTCAGATTTGGAGGATGTGATGTTTGCAACGATTAAGACCCTGATCCGAGGCATTGATGCCCGTGCCGAGGAACGGTTGAGCGACACCTATGCGATTGACCTGATCGACCAGAAGATCCGCACCAGCGAAGCAGATCTGACCCGTGCGAAGCAGGTTCTGGCCGGGTTGATCCAGAAGTCCCGTATGGAAACCCGGCAGCTGGATGCAGTGACGCTGCGGATTGCGGATCTGTTGGAGCGGGCGCAGGCAGCGCTGACAGAGGGGCGGGAGGATCTGGCCCAGACAGCTGCCGCCGCGATTGCTGAACTGGAGAATGAGCAGTCCATGCGCCGCCGTACCGTCGATATGCTGGAGCAGCGCAGCCTGCAATTGCGCCAGTCGGTCGAGGCCAGCCATCGTCGCCTCATGGATCTGAAACAGGGCGCCATCGCGGCCCGCGCCACCCGCAAGGCGCAACATGCGCATGGCGGCATGGCCCGCAGCGCCGGTTCCGGTGACACGCTGGGAGAGGCCGAAGCTCTGATCAATCGGGTGATGTCTGCCGAAGACCCCTTTGAACAGAGTGCGATCCTCAAAGACATCGAAACCGGGCTGAGCCATGGCTCGGTGGCCGACGATCTGGCTGATGCAGGGTTTGGGAAGCCGACCCGCAGTACTGCTGCCGATGTGCTGGCACGGCTGCACGCAAAAGCCTGAAACAACACGTATAGGGCCGATGCGCCCGATATCTGATTGACCTTAACACCACCTATGACCAACCGGGAGAAATCCAATGACAAACGCACGCAATGACAACAACCTGATCATCACTCTCAACGTGGCCGGTGTGGCCGTGGCTTACGGGATGCTGGGCATTTCGCTATGGCTGTCGACCGATGTGCCGCTTGCGACCAAAGGGTTCTGGGGCATGGGGATCATGCTTCTGACGCTGAGCCTGATCAATGTTGTGAAATACCGTTTTGATATCCGGTCCAGCGAGGATCGCATCCGCCGTATCGAAGAGGCGCGCAATGAGAAGATGCTGGAGGAGGCTCTGGCAGAGACCAAATCACTCTGATCCCAGTGGGCAGAGATCATGAATAGAAAACCGCCGCGCGCCATGGGCCCGCGGCGGTTGTTGTTTGTTTCCGCGAACGGATCAGTGGTTCGGGTAGAGCGGGAAGCGGGCGCAGAGGGCGGCCACTTTCTCGCGTACCGATGCCTCAACAGCGGCGTTGCCATCTTCACCATTGGCTGCCAGGCCGTCGACCACCTCGATGATCAGATCCGCAATCTCGCGGAATTCGGCTTCACCAAAACCACGGGTGGTGCCTGCCGGGGTACCGAGACGGATACCGGAGGTCACGGTCGGCTTCTCCGGGTCAAACGGAATGCCGTTCTTGTTGGTGGTGATATGGGCGCGGCCCAGAGCCTTGTCCACGATATTGCCGGTCACGCCTTTCGGGCGCAGGTCGACCAGCATCACATGGGTGTCGGTGCCGCCAGTGACGATGTCCAGACCGCCCTTGATCAGCTGATCGGCCAGCGCGACGGCATTGGCCCGCACCTGCTTCTGGTAGTCTTTGAACTCGGGGCGCAGTGCTTCACCGAATGCGACGGCCTTGGCGGCGATCACATTCATCAGCGGGCCACCCTGGATGCCGGGGAAGATCGCGGAGTTCACTTTCTTGGCGATATCGGCGTCATTGGTCAGAATCATGCCACCGCGCGGACCGCGCAGGGTCTTATGCGTGGTGGTGGTTGCAACATGGGCATGGGGGAAGGGCGAGGGGTGTTCACCCGCCGCAACCAGACCGGCGAAATGCGCCATGTCGACGTGCAGATAGGCGCCAACCTTGTCCGCGATCTCGCGGAAGCGGGCAAAGTCGATGACCCGCGGAATGGCGGAACCACCTGCGATGATCAGCTTGGGCTGATGCTCCAGCGCCAGCGCTTCGACCTGATCATAGTCGATCAGGTTGTTGTCTTCACGCACACCGTAGTGGATGGCGTTGAACCATTTGCCGGACTGGTTGGGACGCGCACCGTGAGTGAGGTGGCCACCAGAGGCGAGGTCCATCCCCAGGATGGTGTCGCCGGGCTGGATCAACGCCTGGAACACACCCTGGTTGGCCTGCGAACCGGAGTTGGGCTGAACGTTTGCAAATTCGCAGTTGAACAGCTGTTTTGCGCGGTCGATGGCAAGATTTTCTGCAACATCAACATATTGGCAGCCACCATAGTAGCGACGCCCCGGGTAGCCTTCGGCGTATTTGTTGGTCAGAACGGAGCCCTGAGCCTCCATCACGGCGGCGGAAACGATGTTCTCCGATGCAATCAACTCAATCTCGTCGCGCTGACGGCCGAGCTCATCCGTGATCGAGCCGAACAGCTCCGGGTCGCGCTCTGCGAGGGATTGGGTAAAAAAACCGGGGTCGCGGGAGGTGGTCTCGGTCATGATGACACTCCATCAGTTGGCGTAGTATTCGAGAGATTTCCTATCGGAAACACCTAGGCCCCGAAAGCCCGGAATGCGACGAAATCCCCGCTGAGAGCGGCAAGACTGGCAATCTTGGGAAAGCTGTGATTGTTTCGGAACGAATTGCGTAACACCGGAAACAGATTTGATGACAATGAGAATCGCCTTTCTGGCCAGCCGGGCTCCGGTGGCGCAGTCAGCTCAAGCCGAGATGGTCGCACGCTACGGAAACGTGCCCAAGGAAGAGGCGGATGTGATCGTTGCGCTTGGCGGCGATGGCTTCATGCTCGACACGCTGCACGACACGATTGATCTGTCGGCGCCGGTCTATGGCATGAACCGAGGTACTATCGGCTTTTTGATGAATGAATATGGCGTCGTTGACCTGATCGCGCGGCTGATGGCAGCCGAGGAAGAGATTATTAACCCGCTGTCCATGGTCGCACTGGATGCAGAAGGGCAGACGCATCGGGCTCTGGCTATCAATGAGGTTTCATTGCTGCGGGCCGGTCCGCAGGCAGCCAAGCTGAAGATCTCTGTTGATGATCGTCAGCGTATGGCGGAACTGGTCTGTGACGGGGCGCTTGTATCAACGCCAGCGGGGTCGACGGCCTATAATTATTCGGCGCATGGTCCCATTTTGCCCATCGGTTCGGATGTGCTGGCATTGACCGCAATCGCCGCCTTTCGTCCGCGCCGCTGGCGCGGTGCCTTGCTGCCCAGCAATGCAACAGTGCGGTTTGATGTGCTGGAACCTGAGAAACGGCCCGTGATTGCGGCCGCGGATTCCGTTTCTTTTGCCAATGTTGTTCAGGTTGAGATCGCAACCCAGACCAGGATCCGCCACAAGATCCTGTTCGACCCCGGCCATGGGCTGGAGGAACGGTTGATTTCGGAGCAATTCACCTAAGGTAGATGGCCATTGCCCGGGGTGGATCACGTGTTTGTGATCGCAAGGATCGCGTTTTTGTGCGATAATCGAACTCTAGACAAGGCCGATGCCAGCGGTGACAGCCAAAGGGCATAGCGCTCTCAAGAAGAGAGGCGCAGGATCTACCGGGATGGCCATCGGCCCCTATATTTTAAGCAGCTAAGATTTTGCTTCAGCCGGACTGTGCGGGTATTGATCCGTACGCGTTTGGATCCGCGAAGGCGGGAAACGCCGGGGCGATGGTCCCGCAACCTTCGTGAGATGTTTGTGAACGAGTATCCGGTGGTATCGGAAAATCCGGGGGTCGGTGTGAGCCGAGTCCCGGGTTTCCTTATCCGCGAGCGTGCCGGGTTTCCTTATCCGCGAGCGGTTGGTTTCCCGCGGTTCTTTTCGCGCACCCATAGTATGTATCCGACCATCTGCCAGCCGGGTTAGAGCTGCTCCCACAGTCTGTCACACATGCGCCCGATCCGATCCTCAATGGCGATACAGGCGTCCACTGCCATGTCCTCGCGCCAGCGCGATGCTGCGATCTGCACATTGATCGGCTGCGATCCTGAGGGCAATTTGGCAAGGCGGCTGGGAACCGAGGCCGCAGGCAGGCCGAGGAAGTTCATCGCATAGGAATAGACAGCACAGCCCAGCACCTCATGCACGCCTGCCGCCCCTTCGGTGTCGCGGTCGGGTTTGAAAAATGGCTGCGGCAGGAACGGGGTCAATACCAATGGGTAACGCTGCATGAAGAGCGACCAGTCACGCGCGTATTGCGTGCGTTTGGCCATCATCTGCAGCAGCTCGACGCCGGCAAAGGGCGGGAATTCCTCAAAATAGACTGCAAAGATATCCCGCACCGTTTGCGACCCGGCTGCGTCAACATCGTCTTTCATCAGGGCATAGACCTCGCCCATTAACGCGCGGTACCCTGTGCGCCCGGCATCGAAGACATCGGGGAGCAGGGTTTCCTCGACGATATAGCCTGCATCCAGCAGGGCTGCGCGCGCGTCATCCAAGGCGGCCTCCACCTGCGGGTGGAGTTCGTAGCCGTAGGTCTCCTTGGAAAAGGCGACGCGGATTGGGCCTTCGGTGGCCTGACCGTGCCAGGGCATCGGCACGTGGAAGGGATCGCGAGGATCGGGCGCACTAAGGCTGGGCATCGACAGATGCAGATCCCGTGCCGTGCGGGTGATCAGCCCCTGTACGGACATATTCTGCGCCAGTATTCCACGCTCTGCGCTTTGGCTGGGGTTCCAGGCAGGCACGCGGCCAAGGCCGGGTTTGACGGTTACCGCGCCATTGGCAGCGGCGGGAAAACGTAAGGAGCCGCCGATGTCATTGCCATGGGCCAGCGCGCCGATCCCGGCCATCACCGCCGCACCGGCCCCGCCGGAGGAGCCGCCAGGCGAGATATGGCGCCCCCAGGGATTATGCGTGCGCCCAAAGAGCGGGTTGTCAGTGTCGGCGCGAAAGGAGAACTCAGGGGTGTTGGTGCGACCAATCACGACGGCCCCTGCATCCTGGAGGTTCTTCACCACCGGCGCATCATCCGGCGCGATCAGGTCCTTCAGCGCGGTCACACCGTTGGAGGTGGCGTGGCCCTTCTGATCGACGTTGATCTTGATGGTGACTGGCACACCGTGCAGCGGACCGGGCGTGGCACCCGCATCGCGCGCCTTGTCTAGCGCTCTGGCCCGCTCCAAGGCGTCACTGCCCAGATCCTCGACAACGGCATTCAGATCGGGATTGACCGCTGCCATGCGGTTGATGGAGGCGGCAACGGCGGCTTCGGCGGTCAGATCTCCCGCTCGGGTGTGCTGTGCCAGTTCCGTTGCGCTCAGGCGCCAGATGTCGATGTGTGTCATATACATGCCTCCTTCCCGGCAGGGTAGGCGGGCACGACCGAGTTGCAAGGAAAACCGCGCGGCACATCATACAAAGACAGGCTCCGCCGGGTGGCGAAGCCTGCGTTTGTCAGAAGCCTGCGCGCGTCTTACTTCGCGTATCCGAGAGTTTGCAGCGCTGTGGTGATCTCGTCCAGAATGACCGGGTCATCGATGGTCGCGGGCATCTTCCACGGCGTGCCGTCGGCGATGTTCACCATCGTGCCGCGCAGGATCTTGCCGGAGCGGGTCTTGGGCAGGCGGTCCACGACGCAGGCCAGTTTGAAGGCGGCGACGGGGCCGATCTTCTCGCGCACCAGTTTCACCACCTGCGCGACTACCTCCTCATGGGGCGTGTTGCAGCCAGCATTGAGGCAGAGGAAACCCAATGGCATCTGCCCCTTGAGGCTGTCGGCGACGCCAATTACGGCGCATTCAGCGACATCCGGGTGGCCTGCCAGCACTTCCTCCATGCCGCCGGTGGACAGGCGGTGGCCCGCCACGTTGATCACGTCATCCGTGCGCGCCATGATGTAGAGATAGCCGTCCTCGTCCTTCATGCCGGCATCGCCGGTCTCATAGTAGCCGGGAAAGGTGGTGAGGTAGCTTTTCTTGAAGCGGTCCTCAGCATTCCAGAGCGTCGGCAGCGTGCCCGGCGGCAGCGGCAGCTTCACCGCGATCGCGCCCAGCTCGCCCGGCGCCACCGGGTTGCCGCCTTCGTCCAGAATATCGACTTCATAGCCCGGCATAGGCACGGCGGGGGAGCCGAGCTTGACCGGCAGCTCCTCGATCCCCAGCGGGTTCGCGGCAATCGACCAGCCGGTCTCTGTCTGCCACCAGTGGTCGATCACCGGCACCTTCAGCTGCTCCTGCGCCCAGGTGATGGTGTCGGGGTCCGCACGCTCGCCGGCGAGGTAGACCTGTTTGAGGCAGCCAAGGTCGTATTTCTTGACGTATTCGCCTTTCGGATCCTCCCGCTTCACCGCGCGGAAGGCGGTGGGGGCGGTGAAGAAGCTCTTCACTTTATGCTCGGAAATCACCCGCCAGAAGGTGCCCGCATCCGGCGTGCCAACGGGCTTGCCCTCGAACACGATGGTGGTGTTGCCGTGGATCAGCGGCCCGTAGCAGATATAGCTGTGGCCCACGACCCAGCCCACATCGGACGCAGCCCAGAACACATCGCCGGGATCGACGTTGTAGATGTTCTTCATGGTCCAGTTCAGCGCCACCAGCTGGCCTGCGGTGTGGCGGATCACCCCCTTGGGCTGGCCGGTGGTGCCGGAGGTATAGAGGATATAGGAGGGGTGGTTGCCCTCAACCGGCACGCATTCTGCAGGCTCCACACCGTACTGGAAGCCGTGCCAGTTCACGTCTCGGCCCGGGATCAGCTCGGCCACTTCCTGCTCGCGCTGGAAGATCACGCAGAAATCCGGCTTATGGCTGGCCAGGTCGATGGCGCCGTCCAGAAGTGGTTTGTAATGGACCGTCCGCCCCGGCTCCAACCCGCAGGAGGCGGCGATGATCGCCTTGGGCTTGGCATCATCGATCCGCACCGCCAGTTCGTTGGCAGCAAAACCGCCGAACACCACCGAATGCACCGCGCCAATGCGGGCGCAGGCCAGCATCGCCTCCAGCGCCTCGGGGATCATCGGCATGTAAATGATGACGCGGTCGCCTTTTTCCACGCCCTTGGCCCGCAGCGCCCCAGCCAGGGTGGCGACACGGTTGCGCAGCTCTACATAGGAGATTTCGCGCTTCGTCTGGGTGATGGGGCTGTCGTAGATGATCGCCGTCTGCTCTCCCCGGCCTGCTTCGACATGACGGTCGACAGCGTTGTAGCAGGTGTTCACCTTTGCATCGGCAAACCATTCGTAGAGCCCATCGCCCTTGTCGGTCAGGGCCTTGCTCGGCGCGCGATCCCAGCTGATCGACGCTGCGGCTTCCATCCAGAATTGTTCCGGATTGGACCTCCAGCCCTCATAGACCTCTGAATACGACATGCGGTTCCTCCTCACTCATCCTTGGAGGTGAGTTAGGCGCATGGATCGCCACCGGGCAAGCGTGCTGGGCGACGTCGCGTCAGATTGGCGCAAGAAATTTGCATTTTTTGCCGGTGTGGCGTTGCAAAGTTTTGCAAACAGGGTGCGTTCGCGGAATTTACAGCAAGATGAAGCGCAGTTTGCAAAGTCTCTGCGCAAGCCTCAGAAGCCCGTCGTCTGAGGGAGGGTGGAGCAGGCACTCTGATTCGAGGCCACGTGCCTGCTCTGTTTGTGGCGCTGCGGGATCTGCGCCCCGCAGCCAGCCGTCAGCTGTAGTGGGCGACGGGCGTTCCGGCGATTGCCGCCATGTTCAGCAGCCCGCGGGCGGTGATCGAGGGGGAGACGATATGCGCGCGATTGCCCATGCCCATCAGGATCGGCCCGACCTCCAGCCCGCCGGCCCGCATCTTGAGGATGTTGCGCACACCGCTCGCGGCATCGGCATGGGCAAAGATCAGCACATTGGCCTCGCCCTCCAGTCGCGAATTCGGGAAGATCCGGCTCCGCAGCTCAGGATCCAGCGCAGTATCGATATTCATCTCGCCTTCGTAGATGAAATCGCGGGGCGTCCGGTCGAGGATGTCGATGGCGGCGCGCAGCCGTGCGCCGGAATCGCAGCTGGTATTGCCAAACTGCGATTGCGAACACAGGGCGATCTTTGGCTCCAGGCCAAAGCGGCGTACGTGGCGCGCGGCGCCCAGAACCGTCTGCGCAATCTGTTCCGGGGTTGGTTCGATCCGCACATGGGTATCACCGATGAACAGCGGCCCGTCCTCAAGGATCATCAGTGACAGCGCCCCATGGGGCTCATAGCTGCCACCGCCAAGCACCTGGTTCACGTAGTTCATATGCCAGCGATATTCGCCAAAGGTGCCGCAGATCATGCTGTCGGCCTCGCCCCGGTGGACCATGATTGCGCCGATTGCCGTGGTGTTGGTGCGCATGATCGCCTTGGCCAGATCCGGGGTCACGCCTTCGCGCTGCATCACGCGGTGGTAGCTGGTCCAGTAGTCGTAGTAACGCGGATCGTTCTCCGGGTTCACGATCTGGACGTCGGTGCCGGGGCGGATGCGCAGGCCCAGCCGTTCACAGCGGGTTTCGATCACCTCGGGCCGACCGATCAGGATCGGCGTTTCGGTGGTCTCTTCAAGGATGCCCTGAGCCGTGCGCAACACCCGCTCATCTTCGCCCTCGGTGAAAACGATGCGGCGCGATGCAGCCTTTGCCGCCTCAAAGACGGGTTTCATCAGCAGGGCGGATTTGAACACGGTCTGGTTCAATTTCGCGCGGTAGGCGACAAGATCATCAATCGGACGCTGGGCGACACCGCTGTCCATGGCGGCCTTGGCCACGGCGGAGGACACCACACCGACCAGACGCGGGTCAAACGGCTTAGGGATGAGGTAGTCGGCGCCAAAGGTCAGCTGTTCGCCCTGATAGGCGGCTGCCGCCTCGGCCGAGGTGGTCATCCGGGCCATTTCGGCGATACCCTCGACACAGGCGATCTGCATGGCGTCGTTGATCTCTGTCGCGCCCACATCCAGCGCCCCGCGGAAGATGAAGGGGAAGCAGAGGACGTTATTGACCTGATTGGGAAAGTCGCTGCGGCCGGTGGCGATGATGGCGTTGGGGGAGACGCTGCGCGCCACATCCGGCAGGATCTCGGGGTTGGGGTTGGCCAGGGCAAAAATGATCGGACGATCCGTCATCTTTGCCACCATCTCCGGTTTCAGCACATTCGGGCCGGACAGGCCGAGGAAGAGGTCCGCGCCCTCGATCACCTGATCCAGCGTGCGCAGGTCGGTTTTCTGTGCAAAGGCGGACTTATGCGGATTCATATCCTCGGTGCGGCCTTCATAGACCAGCCCGTGCAGGTCGCAGAGCCAGATATTCTCACGCTTCACGCCCAGTTTCACCAGCATGTTGAGGCAGGCAATCCCCGCCGCGCCACCACCGGTGGAGACAATCTTGATGTCTTCGAATGTCTTACCCGCGACGTGTAGTGCGTTTTTGGCGGCTGCGCCCACGACGATTGCGGTGCCGTGCTGGTCATCGTGGAAGACCGGGATATTCATCCGCTCGCGACAGATCTTTTCCACGATAAAGCAGTCGGGGGCCTTGATATCCTCAAGATTGATCGCCCCAAAGGTCGGCTCCAGCGCGCAGACGATATCGGCCAGCTTTTCCGGATCGCTTTCGTTTACTTCGATATCGAAACAGTCGATGCTGGCGAATTTCTTGAACAGGACGGCCTTGCCTTCCATCACCGGTTTCGACGCCAGCGCGCCGATGTTTCCAAGGCCAAGGACCGCTGTCCCATTGGTCACAACCGCGACCAGATTGCCGCGCGACGTGTATTTCGCCGCGTCCGCAGGATCGGATTTGATTTCGATGCAGGCCTCTGCCACGCCCGGCGAATAAGCCCGCGCCAGATCGCGGCCATTGGCCATCGGCTTGGTTGCGCGGATCTCCAGCTTACCGGGGTTGGGATAGGCGTGATAGTGCAGCGCGGCGTCGCGCAGGGTTTGGGTGTCGGACTTTGGATTTTTGGTCATCAGGCGCTCCAGAGACTATAGTTTAGTGTTAAACGACTTTTGACGTCAGGGAAACAGACTATTCTCGTTGGGTGTTTGGGGGCTGTCGCAAGAGCTTGCGCCCGAGCGCGCTTGGTCTCACTGTGTGGCAAAAGACCAAAAGGGAGCGAAGAATGGCGGATACGATTGCGGAGCTGCGGCTGCCGACGCAGGAGCTTCGGGACGACATCCCGTTTTACACCAAAACCCTCGGGATGAAGCTGGACTCGATCTATCCGGCAGATGATCCGGCTATCGGGGTGTTTTCGGGCCATGGACTGCGGCTGCGGATCGAGCGCGGCGCCGCTGAATCACCCGGCACCATTCGCATCCTGACTGATGATCCCGATGGGTTTGCCGGTGGTGCCCGCAGGCTGACCGCTCCCAATGGCACCCAGATTGAGATTGAAGAGCGCAACCCACCACTGGTGATGCCCGAAACAGTGCATAGTTTTGTGGTTCGGCGGCTGAAGGATCAGGCGCCCTGGATCATCGGCCGCGCAGGCATGCACTACCGCGACCTGGTGCCGGACCGGCTGGGCGGCTCGATCATCGCCAGCCACATCCGCATTCCCGACGGCGGCCCGGTGCCGGATATGGTGCATTTCCACAAGGTGGGCTTTCAGCTGATCTTCTGTATCCACGGCTGGGTTGATGTCGTCTATGAGGATCAGGGAGACAAGATGCGGCTGACCGCCGGTGATTGCTTCATCCAGCCGCCGGAGATCCGCCACCGGGTGCTGGAGGCCAGCGACAATGTGCAGGTGATCGAGATCGGCGTCCCGGCCGAGCATGTGACCGAGATCGACCACGAGATGACCCTGCCGACGCCGCACTACCGCCCCGAACGGGAATGGCAGGGTCAGCGGTTTGTTTACAACAAGGCAGAAGGCGCCGAATGGATGCCGTTCCGCCTGCCGGGCTACATCTGCCGCGACACGACGATTGCCGAGAATACCAAGGGCGTAGCAGGCGTGCAGGTGGTGCGCCGCGGAGAAGGCGCGCCGCAGTGGGCTGCGCATGACACCGATATCCATTTCACATTTGTCATGAGCGGCACAGTCACGCTGGAGGGCGAGGGCCGCGAGCCTTATCAATTGGAACAGGGTGATGCCTTCGTCATTCCGCCGGGCATGAAAACCCGCCTCAGCGCGCCGTCGGATGATGTGGAACTGCTGGAGGTGACGCTTCCGGGTGTGTTCAACACCAGCTTGGCAGAGCCAACGGTCTGACCGCAGATCCTGGGTGGATCATCAGGCAATAGCGGTATTGGCCGGAGGATGTGATATTGTGGTTCAGCTTGGTCGAGGGGGCTTTCGCTCCTTCGGCAAATTCAGCTATCGTCTCAAATTCTGACCAGTTGATCAAAAAATCAGGGAATCGCCATGAGCCTCAAAGATGCTGCCACCGCCGTTCGTGAAAACGCACACGCGCCTTATTCCAACTTCAAGGTCGGTGCGGCGATCCGGGCAGCATCCGGGACGGTCTATGTTGGCTGCAATGTGGAAAACGTCGCCTACCCAGAAGGCACCTGCGCAGAAGCCGGTGCCATCGCCGCAATGGTTGCCGCAGGCGAGACAAAGCTTGAGGCGGCATATGTGATTGCCGATTGCCCGGCGCCAATCCCGCCCTGCGGCGGCTGCCGTCAGAAGCTGGCGGAGTTTGGCGCGCCCGAGGTGAAGGTGACGCTTGCCACCACAGATGGGCTGGAGCGCGAAACCACGATTGGCGATCTGCTGCCCGGCGCCTTTGGCGCGGACCATATGGAACGGAGCTGAGCCATGGACGCACGCGCGATCATCGCCAGCCTGCGCCGGGGAGAGACACCCGGCGATGAAGACCTGCGCTGGTTTGCCGAAGGATTGGCCAATGGGGCCGTCTCGGATGCGCAGGCGGGTGCGTTTGCCATGGCGGTTTGTCTGCAGGGGCTTGGCGTCGATGCGCGGCGGGCCTTGACGCTGGCAATGCGTGATAGCGGTGACGTGCTGCGCTGGGATCTGGATGGGCCGGTGCTGGACAAACACTCTACCGGTGGGGTCGGCGATTGCGTGTCGCTGCTGCTGGCACCTGCGCTGGCGGAATGCGGTGCCTATGTGCCGATGATCTCCGGTCGGGGTCTGGGCCATACCGGCGGGACGCTCGACAAGATGGAAGCCATTCAGGGCGTCAGCACCCAAGTGTCCGAACAGGGGCTGCGCAGCATGATGCAAAGCGTAGGCTGCGCCATCGTCGGGGCGACCGCTGAGATCGCCCCGGCGGACAAGCGGCTATATGCGATCCGTGATGTCACCGCCACGGTGGATAGTCTGGACCTGATCACCGCCTCAATCCTGTCAAAGAAACTGGCGGCCAGCACCGATGCGCTGGTTCTGGATGTGAAAATCGGCTCCGGTGCCTTTATGAAAACGCTGGAGGAGGCCGAGGCGCTGGCCCGTAGTCTCACTGAGACGGCGAATGCGGCCGGTTGCAGGACCTCGGCGCTGATCACTGATATGAACCAGCCTTTGGCGCCCGCGCTGGGCAACGCGTTGGAGGTGGCGGAGGTCATGCGGGTGCTGACCGGTATTTGCGGTCAGACGGGCGCCTTGGCGGAGCTGACGGCGGAGCTGGGAGGTGTCTTGTTGGCACATGGCGGATTGGCGGCGCAGAGCGATGCCGGGGCGGATATGATCCGCAAGGCCATTGCCAGCGGGGCGGTTGCCGAACGTTTTGCCCGAATGGTCGCCGCGATGGGCGGCCCGACCGATTTCGCGGACCACTGGCAGACAATTCTGCCGACGGCTCCGGTGGTACGCCCCATCACCGCAGATCGGGCGGGCCATGTTCACGCCATCAATGGCGAGGCGCTCGGCCTTGCGGTCGTGCGGCTGGGCGGCGGGCGGATGATCGAAAGCGACGTGGTCGACCCCTCCGTCGGACTGGCGGAGCTGGCGCCGCTTGGACGCACGCTTTCAGTCGGCGACCTGATTGGTGTGATCCATGCCGCTGATGAAGACGCCGCTGATGCAGCCGAGGCCAGCCTGCGCGCAGCCTATCAGCTGTCTGATAGCGCGCCTGAGCGGCTGCCGCTGATCTACAAGAGGGTTTCCTAATGGCGCGTGCGTTTCTGGTGGTGATGGATTCCGTCGGTATCGGTGGTGCGCCAGATGCTGGTCACTATTTCAATGGTGATCTGCCGGACATTGGCGCCAATACGCTGGCCCATATCGCCCAGGCCTGCGCTGCGGGCCGCGCAGAGGAGGGGCGCAGCGGTCCGCTGCAGGTGCCAAATCTGGACCGGCTCGGGTTGGGGGCGGCCGTGGCGCAGGCCTCGGCGGTGCCTTGCCCTGATCTGGGTGGGGCGGAGATTATCGGGCGCTGGGGTGTCGCCCGCGAGATCAGCCGGGGCAAGGATACCCCCTCTGGTCATTGGGAACTGGCGGGCCTGCCGGTGCCTTGGGATTGGTGCTATTTCCCGGATCAGACACCCGCGTTTCCGGATGATCTGGTGGCCCATGTCTGCGCGGCGGCCGGAACCGAGGCTCTACTTGGCAATTGCCATGCCTCGGGTACTGCGATCATTGCCGAACATGGCGCCGCGCATATGCAGTCGGGGCAGCCAATCTGTTATACCTCTGCCGATAGTGTCTTCCAGATTGCCGCCCATGAGGAGAGCTTTGGTCTTGGCCGGTTGTTGGCGCTCTGCGAGGTGGTGGCCCCCTATCTGCACGCGATGAAGGTGGGGCGGGTGATTGCGCGGCCCTTTGTCGGGACGCCCGAGACCGGATTTCAGCGCACCACAAACCGGCGTGACTACGCCATCATGCCGCCTGAGCCGATCCTGACCAATTGGGTGCAGGATGCCGGTCGACCAGTGCACGCCATCGGCAAAATTGGTGATATTTTCTCGATGCAGGGGATTGATACGCTGAAGAAAGGCGATGATGCGACGCTGATGCGCCATTTGCAGACGGCAGTGGCTGAGGCCGAGGATGGCAGCCTGACCTTTGCCAATTTTGTCGAGTTTGACAGCCTCTACGGGCATCGTCGCGATATCTCGGGCTATGCGCGGGCGCTGGAATGGTTTGACCAAGAGATCGGCAAGCTGCTGCCGCATCTGCGGGATGGCGACCTGCTGATCCTGACGGCCGATCATGGCAATGATCCGAGCTGGCCCGGCACCGATCACACCCGTGAACAGGTGCCGGTGCTGATGGCCGGCGCGGGGGCCGGACCGCTGGGCAATCTGGCATTCGCGGACGTGGCAGCGACCGTGGCGGACCATCTGAAAATCCCTGCTCAGGGGCCGGGCCGGTCGGTGCTGACCTGATTGAAGCGGGCGGATGAGATGGCGTCCTCGGCAGCTTCGGCGCGCTGAACGGCGCCCGAATTTGCAGCGGTTGGAGACAATAGCCGACAAATCCGCCTTGCCTGTCCCACAGTGCAGGCACTAAGAGAGATTGAATTTTCCTGAAAGGAGCGCCCAATGTCCGATCATCTGACCGTTGTCGACCACCCGCTGGTGCAGCACAAGCTCACCCTGATGCGCGACAAGGGCACCTCTACCGCCGGTTTCCGCCGCCTGCTGCGCGAGATTACCCAGCTGTTGGCCTATGAGATCACCCGCGAGATGCCGCTGACCACCACCACCATCGACACTCCGATGGAGGAAATGGAGGCACCCATCCTTGCGGGTAAGAAACTGGCGCTGGTGTCGATCCTGCGGGCGGGCAACGGGATGCTGGACGGCGTGCTGGAACTGATCCCCTCGGCACGGGTAGGCTTTGTCGGTCTCTACCGGGATGAGGAAACCCTGCAGCCAGTGCAATATTACTTCAAGGCACCCGAGGGGCTGAAGGACCGGTTGGTCATTGCGGTAGATCCGATGCTGGCAACCGGCAACAGTTCGGCCGCGGCCATCGACCTGCTGAAAGAGGCCGGAGCAAATGACATCCGTTTCCTCTGCCTGCTGGCCTCGCCCGAGGGGGTGGAGCTGATGAAGGAGAAGCATCCGGATGTGCCGATCGTGACGGCCTCGTTGGACCGGCAGCTGAACGAGAAGGGGTATATCCTGCCCGGGCTCGGCGATGCGGGTGATCGGATGTTCGGCACCAAATAAGCCTGCGGCCCGCGTGCAGTTCTTGGGGCGGCATGGACACCAGGCACGGCCACGAAGCCAAGGGCGTCTGGCAACAGGCGCCTTTTCCATGTCCGTCGGCTGACACACCCGGGCGCGGGGAGGGTAACGGCAGCGATGTCTCTGGGATCTTTCGTGAAATCGGGGAAACCCTGCTTTACTCAGATTCGCTTTTCGGGCATCCTGCGGCCATATGTTGTGGGGCTCTCGGATGACGCTTACTAGAATTATTGCAAGTGCTTTGATCGCGGCGGCCTGCTTCGGCACAGCAGAGGCGCAGTCGATCCGCCCCACGGAACCGCCGGCAGAATTTCCGCCCGCCTCCTTTGCAGGCAAGCAATATGTCGACAGTCGCGGCTGTGTTTTCATTCGGGCGGGGATCGACGGCAATGTCACCTGGGTGCCGAGGGTAACCCGCAGCCGCAAACAGCTCTGCGGCTTCCAGCCCACTGAGCTTGCTGCGGCCCCCAGTTCGTCGAGAGCCACTTCGGCTCCGGTGCCGGAGCTGATCACCCTGCCGGAGGGGCAGCGAGCGAATAATCTGGAAGGCGCCGTAACTGCAACTACAGAGCCGGTTGCAGCAGCGCGCGCGCCGCAGACCGTCACCACCACCAAGCCGCAGCGCAGTGCCGTGCGACAGGCAAAGCCGCTTCGGGCTGGCACATCAACGGCGAAGCTGCCGCGCCGGCAGCCACTGGATGATGCCTATCGTCCGCCCGTCAGCACCGTAACCACCGCCAGTTCGGCGCCGGGCTTTGGCCGCTGTCCCGGCGCGTCTGCCCTGAGCCAGCAATATATCAACCAGACGGGCAACGTGCGATGCGGGCCGCAGGGGGGCAGCAGCCGCCTGTCCTCGGTTCTGGATCCCAACACCCGCGTTGTTCCCAAGCATGTCTATCAGGAGCGCAGCCTGAGCCGAGGGCTGGTAGTGCCGCAGGGGTATCGCCGCGCCTGGGAGGATGACCGTCTTAATCCGCGCCGGGCGGAGATGTCGCTGGGCGGCGTACTCGCGGCGGCCAACGATGGCGTGCCTGCGGGATATGTGCGGGTGATCCATCAGGATCGCTACAATCCGAACCGCGGGCCGCAAACCGGCGCGATCTGGACGCGCACCGTCCCCCGCGAAGGCATTCGCGGTCCGGTCGATCGATCGGTTGTGAAGCTTTTGCAGAGACAGCTTGCAGGAGATGCGAGCACGTCCGTGGGCACCGATGAGGAGACCCTGGTCACCCGTCTGTCGACCCGGTCGGCGCCTTCCGGCGATGCGACATCAGCGCGCGCGGCCTCGGCTTCGATGGCCAAACCTCAGTCATCTCCGGCTACGCGGTATGTGCGCGCGGCGACCCTCGCCGATGTAAGTCAGGCCGACGCCGTGGCTCAACGGTTGCGCCAAAAAGGGTTGCCGGTGCGTCTGGGTCGGGTCAACCGCAATGGTCAGAGCCTGCAGGTCGTTCTGGCAGGGCCTTTTGTCGGGGAGGCGGCGCAAGCGGCCCTGTCGACAGTGCGCGCGGCCGGGTTCTCTGGCGCGCGGCTGAGCAAGTAATCACGACGGTGGGTCCGGTCAGCCACGTTGTTTGGCCAATCTGCGTTCACGCAACGGAGCGGGGGCGGCTTGGCGCGGCGCTATGATTGCGCCAACCACTTTTAGAACGTCAGAGATATTTGACTTTTTCGTCTCATCATTAACCCAACACGGCCCCGGCCGAACTCCTCCTTCACAACATTGTCGCAATATCGGCAAATGGCTCGCGGACGTTCTGTATTGTCCTAACAATTGCGCGGCGCCATTGTGCCAATATGCGTCAGCCCACAAAGCAGCATTTAGATAGACGTGACCGCCGCAACGCCGATCTTCGAGTTCGGGGAAGCTCCCTTGCAAGGATTGCCTGCGAATTGGGAGTGACGGACTCTGCGGTACTTTGGTAGGCAAAAGAATGAGTAGATCGCAAAGATTGAGCAGGCGTTGGCCGACGCTTCGCACACTACGCCAGAGCAGCTTTCCCCTGATCTTTGCGAAGAGAACTAGAGCGGCCATCCATGGGCGACGCAGCGAAAGCGGGCAGTGAGCCCTGAGTTACGGATACTGCAGAGCGTACAAATGTCCGATCTGCAGTTCCTGTGAAGAATTGGCGAACTGCTAGAAAGTGGTCGTCTATTCGATGCCAAGAGCAAATGGCGCGCCGTCTGGATCACACAGGATGGGGTTACGGGCTTGAAAAGTTCCCTTCACATCCACAGGAGCCGGACGCGCCCCTTCGGCTTCAGCAGCACGGCAGGCATCGGCGACTGAAGCAACCTTGATGCACGGGACCCAAGCTGCATTTGAACCGATTGGCCAGGTCGCGGCATGTTGGAGTGCAACAAGATCGCCCTCAGGCCCGAGGAGTGCAAGACAATCCGTGTCCTGCTCGGGAGAGACCTTCCATCCAAAAAGCTCTGCATAGAACGCCAGCGGGAAGTCAGTCCCGTTGCCGACGTACACGTCAGGGCCGAACTGCCGGTGCGGAACAGGGAAGCTGTGCCGGGACAGCGAAATCCCGACCAGAGCACCGAGCGGATCGCGGACGAGTGCATTGCGACCGACACCCGGCACCTCGAATGGCTCCCGAACGATCTTGCCTCCGAGCGTGGCGACGCGTCTGACCGCCGCGTCCACGTCGGGAACCTCGATGTAGGCGATCCAGCCATTTTCCTGCTCGGCAGGCGTCTCGGCCAACCCCGCACCCGCTTCGTCCCCGGAGAGGGCGAGGATGAAATCCTTCTCGCCGCCTCCCCAGGCAAAATCCGTCGCCCGCTCGACTTCATACGTCCATTTGGCCACGTGCTGGTAAAATGCCATCGAACACGCCCTGTCCGATGTGAAAAGATCGTGCCATACGATTTGACCTGCTTTCGACTGCGTCATCGTCTTACCTCCTGACATCTTTGATTCTCTTGACGCCGCGCACCATTTTTCCGAACGCCTTGTCGCGCGACCTGCGTTCCGCAAGGCTCGCGGAGTTGAACGCGTCCTCCGCCATCAGCTTACGCCATGTGCCAAGCCGACGGGCATCGAGAACGCCATCATCAACAGCCGTCAGAACCGCGCATTCCGGCTCGGTCTCGTGCTGACAGTCGTTGAATCGACACCGCGCGGCCAACTCCTGAATATCGGCAAAGAGATCATTGATTCCGTCCGCCGCATCGGTGAGCTGCAATTCCCGCATGCCCGGCGTGTCCAGGATCAGACAGCCAATGGGCATCGCATGAAGCTCACGCCGCGTCGTCGTATGCCGCCCCTTCGCGTCGTCCTCGCGAATGGTCTGGGTCTCGATGGATTGGCTGTCGAGCAACGCATTGGCCAGCGTCGATTTCCCAACACCGGATGAGCCAAGGAACGCTACCGTCTTGCCGGGCTTGCACCAGGTCGCAAGGTCTGTCTTCGGGGCAGAACCGCGCGCGTCAAGTGCGACGACGTCGATTATGTCCGACACCGCGCGGGCCGCGTCAATGTAGTCATGAGGATCCGCCAAGAGGTCGGTTTTCGTGAGGACGATGACGGGCGTGATCCGCGCCTCGAACGCCAGGGAGGCATAGCGTTCAAACCGGGCCAATTTGAAGTCCTGATTGCAGGACGTGACGATAAAGGCCGTATCAATGTTCGCCGCGATCAGTTGTTTCTGCCGGTCGGTGCCGGGCGCGCGCCGCTTGATAAGGCTGGCACGCTCAAGAGCCCTACTGGACCGCGGGTGCGACTGGTCCAGCAACAGCCAGTCGCCGACAGTCACATCGGCTCTGGGCGGAAGGATGGTATCGATGCCGTCACCAAGGGCGTGCTGCCCGCTGCGATGCACTTCGACAACGCGAACAGGAGGTGTCGCGGCCATGTCTTCCACGCTAACTTGCTGGGTGAAAAACGGTTGCCATCCTAGTGCCTGAAGGGGGCTGAGTTTGGCCTGTGATCCGGTGTCGCGCGCGCGACGCGGAAGGAAGTCTGAGTAATCCCTCGTCATAGGGTTTTCACTTTCATGTCTCTGGCCCAAGTCAATTTTGGGCGCCGATGGAAGGAAACGAGTGAGCACATCAAACCGACCCGTCAGCTACAAAGTGACGGCGATGTTTGCGATTTTGTATGTGCTCCGGGAGGCGCGCTGCCTCCCTTCCTTACCAGGACATGAAATCTCCATTACAGATGACGTGCAGATAGTGGGGAAACATGCACAACACAACCGTTGATGGCTGATTTGGAACTCGTATTCAGGTATCTGTAGCAGCCATTCAGCAGGAAAAAGGGTATGTCAGCTCCGTCGCATTCTGCCGACCCTGGAAACGTTCGCAGTGAAGTTCCGATCGGGATTCCGAATGCTTGACGTTTGCGTCAGTATTGCGTGAAGCAGCCCGGTGACAGGTTGCAGAAATCTCAACGCATCGTGTCAGAGATGCGAGGTGTTCCACACCGGTGCTGGTGGATCAGCCGCAGATGCTTTGTAGCTGCACCCAGTCGCGGTCATTCAGTACCGGCTGCAAGTCACGGCCCGCCATCGGATCGGCCTCGATCAGGCCGAGCACTGTTTCACCGGTAATGTCCTGAGCGTAGGCATAGGGGCTGGAGGGAACGGCAGCACGGGCAAATTCAGCGAGTGTCGTGGCCTCGTCCGGCGTGGGGCGCGGCGCGCTGATGACGGTTTCCGCATAACGGTCGAGGGTTGCACGGGTCAGTTCACCGGTTGTGAGCATCCTGAAGGTGGCGCGAATGCCGCCCGCGGCCAGAAGCTCGGCCAGGGGGTCTTTTTCCACCGCACGGGCGCGCTCCACCAGTACCGCGCCAGCTGCTACCGCCGGATCTTCGTGATCCTCCACCAGCTCGCGGTTCAGAAGCACGATGCCACCTGGTAGATAAAGGCTGCTGGCCACGCCGCTGCGCAGGATCACCAACTGACGCACATCCAGCCGCTCTGCGAGACGTTCCAGAATGGGCGCGGTCTCCAATGTGCTGCAGGCCTGACCTGACACCCGTTCGATCCGGCCAAGCAGCGCCTGTCCCAGCGCCTTGCGTTTGATGTCCGGCACCACATTCACTGTATGCGAGAGCAGCGCATCGGGCAGCCAGAACACCGCCAGACCGGTCACGACAGCCAGCGCCGACAGCAGCGTCACCGAGCGAAGGCGACCGGGGCGGGCACGAGCGCGGGTGAGGGCGGATTGCAAACGGTCGATTGCGTCCAGCATCGCGGTTTCATCTTCGGCGATCTCCAGCGTTTCGCCCTGATCTCCGTAAGGGTGGAACAACGCGGGGAAACTGCCGGGGTTCTGTCGCTCTAGTGCTGCCAGTGACCAATGGGCCAGTGGCCGGTCATTCATATCCGCAATGGTCAGGGTCGCGTCGCCAACCGAGACGATCACATCGCGCCGCTGCGCGTCAGGGGCAGCCCGCCACAGCGCAGCAGCTTCCAGCCGTTGATATTCCCGCAATGCCGTCATGAATGGGGCGCGTCCTCACCGTCGATTGTTCACAGATCAAATAGCACGCAGCCCCCAGCGTCAGCAATTGACTTTGCGGCAGTTCGCGCCTGCTTTGGTCAGGAAACCGGGTCAGAGAGCCTTGGCCTGCTGGCGCAGTTCGAATTTCTGGATCTTTCCGGTCGATGTCTTGGGAAGTTCTTGGAAAATCACCTGTTTTGGCGCTTTGAAACCGGCCAGCGTTTCGCGCGCAAAGCGGATCAGTTCGGCAGGATCAACCTCCGCGCCGGGCTTCAACTCGACAAAAGCACAAGGCACTTCGCCCCATTTTTCGTCAGGTTTGGCAACCACCGCGGCTAGGTTCACATCGGGGTGCCCCATCAGCACGCCCTCAACCTCCACCGAGGAGATATTCTCGCCGCCGGAGATGATGATATCCTTGGCGCGGTCGGCGATCTGGATATAGCCATCGGGATGCTGCACGGCGATATCGCCGGAATGGAAATACCCCCCCTGAAAGGCCTCGGCGGTGGCTTCGGGGTTCTTCAGATATCCCTTCATGACCGAATTGCCGCGCATCACGATCTCACCCTGATCCTGACCGTTCATCGGAATCTGCTGCATATCGTCGGACATGACCGTAATGTGATCCATCATCGGGAAGGCCACGCCCTGACGCGCCTTGATCGCGGCCCGGCCCTGCTGGTCCAGCGTGTCCCAGCTGCCGCCTTTCCACAGGCATTCGGTGACGTGGCCATATGTTTCCGTCAGCCCGTAGACCTGCGTGACATGAAAGCCGATAGCCTCGATCTTTTGCAGGGTGGCCGGGGCGGGCGGGGCGCCGGCGGTGAAGACCTCGACCGTGTGATCAAAGCTGCGCCGGTCCTCTTCGGGTGCGTTCACCAGCATATTGAGCACAATTGGCGCACCGCCGAAATGGGTCACCCCTTCGTCGGCAATCGCATCGTAGATCGCGGGCGCGGTGATATCGCGACAGCACACCAGGGTGCCACCTAGAACCGGCATCATCCAGGTGTGGTTCCAGCCGTTGCAGTGAAACAGTGGTACAATAGCTAGGTATTTCGGCTGCATCACCATGCGCCAGGAAATCACCGTGCCCATGGTCATCAGATAGGCGCCACGGTGATGGTAGACCACGCCTTTCGGGCGGCCCGTGGTGCCGGAGGTGTAGTTGAGCGCAAGGCTTTCCCATTCGTCCTGCGGCATGATCCAGTCGAAATCATGGGAGGCAGCGGCCAGAACATGCTCGTAGACCGGGTGCCGACCGGACGCCGGATAGGCTGCCTGATCATCCGGGACCTCAATGATCAGCGGTCCCGGGCCGTCGCAGGCTGCTTTGGCCTCTTCGGCGAGTGGTAGGAACTGGCTGTCGACCAGCACGACCTTGGCCTCTCCGTGGTCAAAAATATAGGCGACCGTGCTGACGTCGAGACGTGTGTTGATCGTGTTGAGAACGGCACCGCAGGCAGGCACGCCAAAATGGGCTTCGGCCTGGGCCGGCAGGTTGGGGATCAAGGTCGCCACCACGTCGCCGGGACGGACGCCCATCCCCGCAAGCGCCGAGGCCAGCCGCGTGCAGCGATCATAATAGGCCGCATAGGTCTTGCGATGGCTGCCGTAGATGACGGCAGGGACATCGGCAAACACATGCGCGGCCCGGCGCAGATGTGACAGCGGCGTCAGCGGCACATAGTTGGCGGCGGTTTTCTCCAGTCCCGACTCGTCCGACATCCAACCCATTTCGACCCCTCCAAGATGATTCATGCGACGTGGTTGCAAGATATTGCGCAAAGTTGCCCCCAATGAAAGGCGTAAGACATTTTTGTCTGACAGGGCCGAGGTTTCCATTGGTCTTCAAACCGCTTAGCCTGCCTGTCATGATCTTGTCGCCTGGCCGTTCCTATGTCTTTGTACATATCCCCAAGACCGGGGGCACCGCGCTGTCCCTCGCGCTGGAAGCGCGGGCCATGGCAGATGATCTCATGCTCGGCGACACGCCCAAGGCCAGCAAGCGGCGGCGACGCCTCAGAGACGCTAAAACCCTGGGCCGATTGTGGAAACACTCAACTCTTGCCGATATTGACGGTCTGGTGCCCGAGGCGCAGCTGCGCGGTCTCTTTGCCTTTACGCTGGTACGGAACCCGTTCGATCGGGTGCTGAGCCTCTATCACTGGCTGCGCGAGCAGAGCTTTGATCACCCTTCGGTCGCTCTGGCCAAAGGGTTGGCATTTCCCGATTTTGCCAGCGATCCCCGGATGCTTGCAGCGTTTCGTGCCCATCCGGCGCGGTCATATATGCGGCGCGCGGATGGGGGCGAACAATGCGACTGCTATATCCGCCTGGAACATTTCGCATGCGATGCGGCCCCGCTCTTTGATCACCTGGGTTTTGAGCTGCAGCTGCCACGGGCCAATGTCTCAGAGCGTCCCAGAGGCTGGCAGGACGCCTATACCGACGCGGCCCGCGCGGCGGTGGCTCAGGCTTGCGAGGCGGATCTTGCCCAGTTTGAATACTCTTTTAACGATTCACCGATAGACCAGTAGTCGAGAGATGGAATCACATGGGACGGCGCAGGGTCCGAAGTCTTCGCCAAAATGGCGCATCTTCGATCCGCGACCATGATCATCTCTCCCGTAGGCGCGCCAGTGGCCGCCTATCGGACGGGTAACGTGACGGGTCATGCAGAACGTATGGCTGCCTTGGTGAAAGGGAAAACCGATGCTGGATTGGCTGCTGAAACGCAAGCTCTCTCCGATGGCCGAGGCTCTGGCAACAGAGTACCCGTTGGTCGCAGCCGGGCAGGGCGGGATCCTGTCGGGCACCCATGTGGCCTCACATCTTGGCTGGCGCCCGATTGAGGCTCTGGCCGTGGGCGATATGGTCCTGACCTTCGACCATGGGATGCAGCCCATAGTCGATATCCACCGCGAAACTATCCTGCTTTCCAGCGGTGGACCCAATCCGCTGACATGCCCGGTTCATATTCCGCAGGATGCGCTGAACAATCGCGCGCCGCTCTGGGTGATGCCGAACCAGGGGATCCTGATCGAGAGCGATCTTGCCTGTGATGGGCAGGGCGATCCGTTTGTTGTCGTACCCGCCTGCGCGTTGGAAGGGTACCGCGGCATTGGCCGGGTCGAGCCTGACACACGGGTCGAGATCGTGGTGCCGCGGTTTGCACAGGATGAGGTCATCTATCTGGAGGCGGGTCTGCTGAGCTTTAGCGTGTCACCGCGTGACATTCTGTCGTTCGACACCAGCGCCTATGCCGAGCTTTATCGGGTTCTGGAGCCCGACGCTGCCCGCGAACTGGTGATCGACATGATCACCGAGGAAAGCGTCTGGGCCAATACATTGCCGATGGGTCCTGGTGGGCATGGTGCTGCGGAATACGCAGCGATGGTCTAGACCGCGCTGTAATCCAACAAGTGAAAACAGAGACAGAACCGTCACCATATCGGAGGCGGTTTTTATTTTTCATAACCACTTAGGCGGCTTTCCTGATGTGAAAAAAGCGGCACCCGGAGGCGCCGCTTTCAGAGCTTTCAGACGTCATCTGACCTCAATCAGGCGGCCTTTTCGGCCTCCGGGCTGAACCGGCCATAGAAAGTCTGGCCTTTCTCAGCCATCTCGCGCAGCAGCGGCGGACAGGTGAAACGTTCGCCATATTTCGCGGTCAGCTGGTCGCAGCGCTCGGCAGCATATGGCGTGCCGATGATGTCCAGCCAGCTCAGCGGGCCACCGGACCAGGGCGCAAAGCCCCAGGCCAGGATCGCGCCAACATCCCCTTCGCGAATGTCCATCAGAACACCTTCTTCCAGCGCCCGTACGGCTTCCAGAACCTGTGCAAACATCAGGCGTTCCTGGACCTCGATCAGGTCCGGCTGTTCCTCGGCCAGCGGGTATTTCTCCTGCATGCCCTTCCAGTAACCCTGACGCTTGCCCTTGTCGTCATAGTCGAAGAAACCAGCGTTGGACTTGCGCCCCAGACGGCCCTGTTCTTCCATCCAGAAGATCAGATCATCCGCTGCGCTTTCGGGATAAGCATCGCCCATTGCCGCCTTGGTGGCGCGAGCGATCTTGGCACCGAGGTCAATCGAGGTCTCATCGGTCAGTTGGATCGGACCGACCGGGAAGCCCAACTGGCGTGCGGCATTGTCGATCAACGCAGGGGCAACGCCCTCGGTGATCATCCGCGCGCCTTCGTTCACGTAGGGGATGATGCAACGGTTGCAGTAGAAGAACCGGGCATCATTGACCACGATCGGAGTCTTGCGGATCTGGCGCACGTAGTCCAGCGCCTTGGCCACCGCGCGGTCGCCGGTTTTCTCACCCTTGATGATCTCCACCAGGAACATTTTTTCCACCGGCGAGAAGAAGTGAATGCCGATGAACTGCTCCGGGCGCACCGAGGCCTCGGCCAGACCGGTGATCGGCAGAGTCGAGGTGTTGGAGGCAAAGATGCAATCGTCGGGGATGATCGCCTCGACCTTCTTGGTCATCTCCGCCTTGACGCCGGGATCCTCAAAGACCGCTTCGATGATCAGATCGCAGCCCTTGAGATGGTCCAGATCAGGGGTTGCGGTGATGCGTGACAGCATCGCCTCTTTCTTGTCGGCCGTGACTTTGCCGCGCTTGATGCCCTTGTCGAGATAGCTTTCGGTATAGGTCTTGCCCTTGTCGGCGGCGGCCTGATCACGGTCGATCAGAACAACCTCCATCCCGGCCTGAGCGGAGACCAGCGCGATACCGGCCCCCATCATGCCAGCGCCCAGAACGCCGATTTTCTTGACCGACTGATCCTCGATGCCCGCCGGGCGCACAGCGCCTTTTTCCAGCGCTTCCTTGTTGAGGAAGAGCGAGCGGATCATCGCCTCGGACGAAGGGTTCATCAGCACATGGGTGAACCAGCGCGCCTCAATCTTCAGCGCGGTATCAAAGGGCACCAACGCGCCTTCATAGACCGCACTCAGCAGCGCTTTGGCTGCCGGGAAGGCGCCAAATGTTTTGCCATGCACCATGGCTGCTGCACCAAGGAAGGTCATGAAGCCCGCAGGATGATAGGGCGCGCCACCGGGCATCTTGTAACCCTTGGCATCCCAGGGTTTGACGATATCGGCGTCTTTTGCCTCCAGAACCCAGGCGCGTGCGGCGGCCAGCGGATCCTCGACCACTTCGTCGATGATGCCTGCGGCCTTGGCTTTTTGGGGATCGACCAGCTTGCCTTCCAGCAGGAAGGGCGCAGCGTTCATGGCACCCATCTTGCGTACCAGACGGGTGGTGCCGCCTGCACCGGGGAAGATGCCGACCATGATCTCAGGCAGGCCGATTTTGGCCTTGGGGTTGTCAGCGGCAAAGATGCGATGCGTCGACAGCGGCAGTTCCAGACCAATGCCAACAGCTGTGCCGGGCAGGGCTGCTGCCACGGGTTTGCCACCCTTGTTGGTTTTCGGATCCATGCCGGCCCGTTCGATCTTGCGCAGACCGTGGTGCATTTTCATGATGCCTTCGAACAGACCACGGGCGGGTTCGTCACCGGCATCTTCTTTCATCTTGGCCAGCACATTGAGATCCATGCCGCCGGCAAAGTCTTTCTTGCCCGAGGTGATGACGATGCCCTTGACGGCCTCATCTGCCAGCGCGTCGTCAACCAGCCCGTCGAGGTCTAGCATCGCCTGACCGTTCAGAACGTTCATGCTTTTGCCGGGGCAGTCCCAGGTGATGATGGCGACGCCGTCGGCGTCTTTTTTCATTGTGAAATCAGACATATCTTAGTCTCCTGTCGCCTGGGTTACACGCGTTCGATGATGGTGGCCGCGCCCATGCCGGACCCGATGCAGAGTGTCGCAAGACCGGTTTCGCGGTCGCTGCGCTCCAGCTCATCCAGCAGTGCGCCGAGGATCATGGCGCCGGTCGCACCAAGTGGGTGGCCCATGGCAATCGAGCCGCCATTGACGTTCACCTTGTCATGGTCGACGCCAAAGGCCTGCTCGAACCGCATGACGACGCTGGCAAAGGCCTCGTTGACCTCAAAGAGGTCGATGTCACCAATCTCCATGCCATTGTCGCGCAGGATCTTCTCGGTGACGGGCACGGGGCCGGTCAGCATGATGGTGGGGTCGGTGCCGATCTTGGCTGTGGCCTTGATACGGGCGCGCGGTTTCAGGCCCATCGCCTCGCCGAACTCCTTGTCGCCAATCAGTACGGCAGCGGCGCCATCCACGATACCGGAAGAGTTGCCCGCGTGGTGGATGTGATTGATCCGCTCCAGATGCGGGTATTTCAGCATCGCGATCTTGTCGAAGCCGGGCATTTGCTCACCCATCATCTGGAACGAGGGGGTCAGACCGCCGAGCGACTGCATGTCGGTGCCGGGGCGCATGTATTCATCGTGATCGAGAATGGTCAGCCCGTTGATATCGCGCACCGGGACAACGCTGCGCGCAAAACGCTTGTCGTCCCAGGCCGCCTTCGCCCGGCGCTGGGATTCCACCGCCATGGCATCGGCATCATCACGCGAGAAACCATATTCGGTGGCGATGATATCTGCCGAGATCCCCTGGGGCACAAAGTAGTTCTCGATGGCAATCGCCGGATCAACAGCAATGGCACCGCCGTCCATGCCCATGGGGACACGGCTCATGGATTCAACACCGCCGGCGATGTAGGCATGACCAGCACGTCCCCGCACCTGGTTGGCGGCCATGTTGACGGCTTCCAGACCCGAGGCGCAGAAGCGGTTGATCGACACGCCGGGGATCGATTCATCCAGATCAGAGGCCAGAACAGCGGTCCGCGCCAAGCAGGCGCCCTGTTCGCCAACCTGGGTCACATTGCCCCAGATCACGTCCTCGACTGCGTGGCCTTCCAGATTGTTTCGCTCCTTCAGAGCGTTGAGCGCCACCGCAGAGAGACGCGCGGCCGTTACTTCATGCAAGGATCCATCCTTGCGGCCTTTGCCACGCGGGGTGCGCACGGCGTCGTAAATATAGGCTTCGGTCATATCAGTCTCCTCAGGCTCGGTCCGACGGGTTGCCGGGCATTAGGTCGTAGGGGGCTTTCCAGCCCGGTTGTGCGCTCAGCCGCGAGAGCCAAGCGTCAATATGGGGCCATTCGGCTCGATCAAAGCCGAAGGGTTCGGGGTAATAGAGATAGGAGCAGCAGGTCAGATCGGCATTGGTCAGCCCATCGCCGACAATCCAGCTTCGCCCCTCAAGATGTTTGTCCAGGATCGCGTAGGCGCCTTGCAGACGGCCCTGAAGGAAGGCGATGACCTCCTGCGGGCGTTTGTCTTCCGGCAGGAAATTCATCAGGAACCGGCACAAGCCTGCGTTTGAGGACAATTTGTGATTGTCCCATAGCTGCCAGCGCAGGATCTCGCGCTTTTCCTCGGCAGTGGCGCCGCCGAACCGGCCATAAGTGTCCGACAGATACTGCTGGATCACCCCGGATTGGCTGAGTGTCAGATCGCCATCCACCAGCACCGGGCATTCTCCCATGTCGTTGATATCTCGACGGAAGGCATCACCCCGGGTGGTGCCGCTGAAAAAATCCACAAACACCGGCTCCCAGTCGATCCCGGCCAGTTCAAGAGCCAGGGCGGCCTTATAGGAATGGCCGCTTTCACCGAAACAATGCAGTTTGAGTGTCATATGTTGCTCCCTGTGTCTGCTGG